>NZ_JBITLP010000005.1:366681-768029 GCF_044465265.1 Actinoplanes sp. NPDC049681 | reverse complement strand
GTGCGACCGCTGAGCTTCTCCCAGTCCTTGAGCGCGGTGTCTCGCGGCGCGTCGGTGAAACCACCCGCGGCGGCACCCCACAACACCCCACACGAGGGCACCAGCCGGGCATCGGTGACACATTCCCCGGCGGCCGCGGCGGGGGCGGCGGGGGCGGCCTGCGCCCCGGCCGGTCCGGCGAGCGCGGCGCCGATACCGGCGAACACCGCGCTCAGCGACAGCACCGTCTTACGAATGGTCGAGCGACGCAAAATCTGATCTCCCCCGAGTTGTCCGGCCGCCTCATCGGCCGGGCATACGAAGAAGATTCACGGACCCGCGGTGCGCCGCCGGTGCCCGTGCGGGTGCCGCTCGGTTGTGCGGAAAACGGACCCCGGGTCGGTGTGCGCTTGAATCGGCCGGGTGAGGCCCGGCTTGAGAAATGTCGGTTCGATGCACACCCTGAAACAGCTCGCCGGCGCACCGGCTACGGTTAAGACGATGACGACGACCTACTCGGGCCCTGCCAGACTGTTCCTCGCCGACGGCGCGTGCGTCACCGGCATGGCCTCTCTCAGTACGAACCAGCGCGGGGGCCTCAACGGCTGGGGCGGCACGTTCCGCCCCGACGAGGTCACCGAGGAACTCAGCAACGCGGGCGAGGGCCTGCAACTCGAGCTGCCCTACGACCGGTCCGGCACCGTGGCCGTCACCCGGGTCCGCAAGCTGCTCGCGACGCAGGTGTTGATGTCCTTCGTCGGAAGCGGGCCGCCACCGTTCTGACCGCGAGGCGACGAGAAACGCCCTGGCCAGCAGCCTCGTTGCACCCGTTCTGATAGCTCGGGGGGCCATCGTGGTAGCCATGGGGGAGAAGGCTGCGCGCCGGGTCGTGACCGGCCGGGTGGCGGCCTGCCTCGGCGCGGGGTGGCTGCTGTGCTACGCGGTGCTGGTCGGCGCGGCGAAAGGCTCACCCGCCCTCGAACGGTTCGTGACCGACGGTCTGTACCTGGTGCCGATCGTGAGCTCCGCCGTACTGAGCGTGGTGGCGGCGCGGCGCCTGCGCGGCCGCGGCGCGGGGATGTGGCGCCTGCTCGCCGCCTCGTACGCGGCCCAGCTGGTCGGCGAGGTGATCTGGAGCAGCTCCTCCTACCTCGGGGACGGGGAGCTTCCCCAGCCCTCCGCCGCGGACGCGTTCTACCTGATCGCGTCGGCGCTGGCCGTACCCGCGATCCTGGTCGGTTTCGGCGGTGCGGGGCTGCTGCGGCAGCTGCGCGGGCTGCTCGACGCCTTCCTGATCATGCTGGGTGCCGGCGCGCTGGGCTGGACCTTCCTGCTCAGTCCGCAGCTGACCGGCTCACCGGATGCCGCGGTGCTGGTCAGCGCCGCGTACCCGTTGCTCGACCTGGTGCTGCTCACCTGCCTGGCGGTGGTCGGCTTCGCGGGTCACCGCGGCCTGCCCCGCTCGACGGCCCTGGTCGGCTGGTCCGTGGGCGTGCTCGTGCTCAGCGACATCGGGTACAACTACCTGGTCGTCATCCGTGGCTTCGACGTGTACGACTGGCTCACGGTCGGCTGGCAGGCCTCCGCCGTCCTGGCGAGCCTCGCCGGGCTGACCGCGATGCGCAGCCGGGAGAGCGAACCCCGCCCGCAAGCCCTGGACCGCAACCTCACCCTCCTGCCGGCGTGGTTCGGGGCGCTCGCCACCTTCACCTGCCTGGTCGTCGACAAGATCCGCACGGACACCGTCAGCGTCGCGGCGCTGATGACCACCGGCGGCATGGTGATCGCCGTGCTCGTGCGGCAGTACCTGTTCGCGACCGACCGTACGCGCCTGGCACGGCAGCTGCAGGCGGCCGTGGCCGAGCAGCAGCGCCTGGCCGTGACCGACGGCCTGACCGGCCTGTACAACCGCCGTCACCACACCGAGATGCTCAGGGCCGAGGCGGAGCGCGCCGCCCTCACGGGGCGCCCGCTGAGCGTCGTGGTGGTCGACCTGGACCACTTCAAACAGATCAACGACACGTACGGGCACCCGGCCGGCGACGCGGTGCTGGTGCACGCCGCCGAACGTATCCGCCGCGCGATCCGCGCCACCGATCTCCTCGCGCGTTACGGCGGCGAGGAATTCGTCGTCCTGCTGCCCGACACCGCCGCACCGGAGGCGATGGAGATCGCCGAGCGGGTCCGTACCCGCCTGGCCGCCGGCCCCATCCCGCTGCCCCAGCACCCCGCGGTCACGGTGACCGCCTCCCTCGGCGTGGCGGTGTCCCAGTGGGTTCCCGGCACCGTTCCCGGAGACGCGCTCGCCCTCGTGGCCGAGGCCGACCGGGCCCTCTACAAGGCCAAGGCCGCGGGCCGGAACCTGACCGTGCTCGCCACCCCGGTGCCGGTGGTGCACTAAGTCACTGACACGTCGGCTCGTGCCGGCCCCGCCGGAGCCGATGAGGAGATCCCCTCGCCAGATCGGATCGTCGTGCTCGCTCGTGCCCTGCGTTGCCTGATGGCCGCCGCCGTCACCGTTCCCCTGCTGTCGCAGTCCGGTACGGCGCATCCCGCCGGCAACCCCGGCGCGTACGCGTTCCTCAGCCGGCGCAGCGGCCATGATCTCGTCGCGCGCTGGAACCCCTGCGAGGAGATCACCTACCGCGTCAACCCGGCCCGGGCGCCCCGGGGCTCGCTGGCCGAGGTCAAGACGGCCGTAGCCCGGATCTCCCAGGGCACCGGCCTGACGTTCCGCTACGCCGGCACCACGACCGTCGTACCCGGCCAGGACCCGGGCAACTATCCGCCGGACACCCGGCTCGTCATCGCCTGGGCGGTGCCGGGCACCAGCACCCCCTCGCTGTCCGCGGCCGCCGACATCGCCGGTGTCGGGGGCGCCATGTACCTGCCTGTCCGAACCGGGTCGGGCGCAGATGCTCT
The DNA here is from genome assembly GCF_044465265.1 of Actinoplanes sp. NPDC049681. Taxonomy (NCBI): domain Bacteria; kingdom Bacillati; phylum Actinomycetota; class Actinomycetes; order Micromonosporales; family Micromonosporaceae; genus Actinoplanes; species Actinoplanes sp. NPDC049681. The sequence continues at coordinate 765,128 of NZ_JBITLP010000005.1, read as the reverse complement.
CATCATCGCCAAGGGCATGGTCGTCCTCGACGCGACGAAGACCGGCTCCATGCCTCGCGGCTTCGGCGCGGCGCCCGGGGGAACGACCGGCCGGCTCCTGCTGCACGAGCTCGGCCACGCCGTCGGCCTGGCCCACCCGCTGATCGACGACCCTCACGAGATCATGTACCCCCGCCTGACGGGGGAGGCCGCATCCTGGGGCGCGGGGGACCTGGCCGGTCTTCGCGCGGTCGGAACGTCCGGCGGGTGCCTCGAGGGGCTCTGACCCTTCGCGCCGTCGCCGGGCGGTGCGAAACGATCTTATCCACTCAGGAGGCGCAACGCGGGGCATAGGTCGTAGTGTGGATCCATCGATGCTGATGACGGCCGAGGGAGGCCGCACATGGGTCAGCCGAAACCCCGCTCCGGGCGCCGGCGTACGGCCGGGGCTCTCGTCGTGGCCCTGGTCATGACCCTGAGCGCCTGTACCGACCGCACCCCCGACGTGCCGCAACCCTCGAGCGCGAGCACGGGGCCGGCCTGGCGGCTCGTGTGGAGCGACGACTTCGACGGCGCCGCGGGGAGCCTGCCGTCCGGCAAGGACTGGCTCCTCAGCACCGGTATCGGCTATCCCGGCGGCGCGCGGCAGTGGGGCACCGGCGAGGTCGAGACGATGACCGGCGATGCCGCCAACGTTCATCTCGACGGGGCCGGGCATCTCGCCATCCTGCCGTTGCGGGCGGGCGGTGGTGTCGGCCGGTGGACGTCCGGGCGGGTGGAGACGCGGCGGACGGACTTCGCCGCTGCCGCGGGTGGTGCGGTGCGCATCGAGGCCTCGCTGCGCATGCCGGACGTGACCGGGGCGCAGGCGGCGGGCTATTGGGCCGCGTTCTGGGCGCTGGGCGCGCCGGCCCGGCCGGTGGGTGCGACCAACTGGCCGCACATCGGGGAGTGGGACATCATGGAGAACGTCAACGGGCGGGACTCCGTGTGGCACACGCTGCACTGCGGTACGCCCGTCGGTGGCCCGTGCCAGGAGACCACCGGGCTGGGCAGCGGCGAGCTTCCCTGTTCCGGGTGCAGGGCCGCTTTCCACACGTACGCGATCGAGTTCGACCGCAGTGTCAGCCCTGAGGAGCTGCGCTGGTACGTGGACGGCAGGAACACGTTCACCGTTCGCGCGGACCGGGTGGACCCGGCGACCTGGTCGGCGGCGAACCACCACGGATTCTTCGTCATCCTGAACGTCGCCATGGGGGGTTCGTTCCCCGCGCCGTTCGGTGGGGGGCCTACGCCGGCGACCAAGCCGGGTGTGCCGATGCTGGTCGATCGGGTCGCGGTACTGAGCACCCCGGGCGCCGGCTGACGTTCGACAAACATCCATGACTGAACGGGGGAGCGACCGAGGAAGGTGGCGCCGATGGCCGTCGATTCTGCGATGCCTCAGGCCCGGACCCCCGACGACATGGACTGGCGGCCGATGCAACGGTCCACCAGGGTCGCCGTGTTCCTGGCCCTGGGCGTGACGCTCTTCTACATGGTCTTCCTGCTCAACCCGGCGTACCGCGGAACCACGTGGGTGTGGTGCCTGGTGCTGTTCGCCGAGGGGATCACGATCTTCAACGCGCTGGCGATGTGGTGGACGGTCCTGGTCCACACGCCGCAGCCCGATCCGCCCGAGGTGTACGCGTGGCGTCGCCGGCTGCTGTCCGGTGAGCTCAAGCCCACGATCGACGTGTTCATCACCGTCTACGGCGAACCGCTCGACATCGTGCTGGTGACCATCCGGGCCGCCCGCGACATGGCGGTCGAGCACCGGACCTGGGTGCTCGACGACGGGGACAGCGACGAGGTGCGCGATGCCGCTGCCCGCGAGGGGGTCGGCTACCTGCGTCGCAAGGAGCACCTGCACGCCAAGGCCGGCAACATCAACTCTGCTCTCCGCCGTACCGATGGCGAGTTCGTGGTGATCCTGGACGCCGACCATGTGCCGAGCCCCGATTTCCTGGTGCGCGCGTTGCCCCACATGCAGGACCGCGGTGTCGCGTTCGTGCAGACGCCGCAGGCATTCCCGAGCGCGCGCGGGCTGGTCGCCGAGGGTTCGGCGGAGTCGCAGAAGATCTTCTACGAGCTGGTGCTGCCGGGACGGAACTACTTCAACGCCGTGTTCTGCGTGGGCACGAACGTCATCTTCCGGCGTGCCGCGCTCGAACAGATCGGCGGCATGTACGTCGCCAGCAACTCCGAGGACATCTGGACGTCGATCGAGCTGCATCGCAGGGGCTGGCGCTCGTGGTTCATCCCCGAGGTGCTCGCGCGGGGGCTCGCCCCGGACAGCCTGCTGTCGTACTTCAAGCAGCAGTTCCGGTGGGCGTACGGTGCCTTCGAGGTCATGTTGCGCGGCGGCCTGTTCCGCCGCAAGGGCCTGACCGTCGACCAGCGCTTCCAGTATCTGCTCGCCGGCGTCAATTATCTGCTCTCGCTGGCGGCGCTGATCCTGATGTGCCTGCCGGCCGTCTACCTGCTGTTCGGCCTGAGCCCGATCCGGTCGGACATCAGCACGTGGATCGTCCACTACGCACCGTTCTACCTGCTCATCGTCCTGGTGACGGTGATGCAGCTGGGCGGGTTCAAGCCGGCCGCGATCGTGACCAGCATCGGCGCCGCACCGGTGCACGTGAAGGCCCTGATCATGGCGATCTTCAAGCGCAAGGTGCGCTGGACCGTCACCAACGCCGGCCCCACCGGGCTGCCCGGCGTCGAGCTCGTCCTGCCGCACGTCGCGCTGCTGCTGCTGAACGCGGTGGCGGTCGCCGTCGGCCTCAGCATGCTGCCGCTGCGCGGGACGGATGTCGCGGCCGTGGGCCTGTCCATCGGCTGGGCCGTGATCTACGTGGTGGTGCTGGGCCGGGTCGTCGCCGAAGCGGTCATCGCACCCCACGTCATCCGGCAGCGCCTCGAGCGCCGCAAGGCGGGGGCGAAGCTGGCCCGTGCGCTGCCGTGGCCGGCCCGGTCGGACGCCAACGACGAGATCGTCAACGCGGCCGTGGAGTCCGCCGCCGCGCCTGCCCCGCCGTCCCGGTCCGCCTGAAGGGAGTCGTCATGGTGCAACCGACGGGAACGAGTCCACAGGACAGCGCCGATCCCATCGAGGCGCCCCAGGCGCCGGCGCCGCCGGCGTCCCGGCCGGCCCGCGGCGGGCTGCGGAAATGGCGTGCGCGGCTCGTCGTGCTCGTCCTGCTCGCCGCCGCCGTCGCGCTCTTCCTGCGGATCAGCACGGACCGCGCCACCGACGCGGCGCACATCGACCTGGGCACGATCACGCTCACCGCCCAGCCGATCCCGGTGGAGGTGTCGCAGACCGGTCAGGTCACCGCGGTGTCGATCACGGCGCAGCAGCGGGTCTCCGCCGACCAGAAGCTGGGCACGATCGAGGTCGTCACCACCGACTCGAACGGTGACCCGAAGACCACCAAGGTGGACGTGACCGCTCCACGGGCGGGCATCGTCGTCGACCTGCCGGTCACCGTGGGCAGCACGATCGGGCCCGGCCAGCCGTTCGTGCAGCTCTACGACCCGGCGCAGCTGCGCTTCGAGACCAGGGTGCCGCTCGAGGATCTGCCCGACATCGCCCCGGGCATGCGGGCCACGCTCGAGACCGAAGGCATCACGCGTACGGTGCGAGCCGTCGTCCAGCGTGTCGTTCCGCGCGTCGGCACCCCGGGGACGACGGCGAACGACAACCCTCGCGCGATGACCGTCGTGCTGGTGCCGGCCACCGCCGAGGACGTCCGGGGGCTGGTGCCGGGACTTCGCTTCACCGGCTACGTCGACACCCGCACCGGCGTTCCGGGAACCGCGCGTCTCGTGTCGCTGGGGAGGTGAGGACCATGGACTTCGACGTCACCGTGGAGATTCCCCGCGGCACCCGCAACAAGTACGAGGTGGACGTCCGCACGCACCGGATCCACCTGGACCGCACGCTGTTCACCGCCACCCAGTACCCGGCCGACTACGGCTTCATCGAGGACACCCTGGCCGCCGACGGCACCCCGCTCGACGCCCTGGTGCTCGTCCAGGAGCCCACCTTCCCCGGCTGCCTCGTCCTGAGCCGGGCGATCGGGCTGTTCCTGATGCGCGACGAGCAGGGCCCGACGCCCAAGGTGCTGTGCGTACCGGCCGCCGACCACCGGCTGGCCCACCTGCACGACGTCACGGATCTGGACCGTTTCCTGCTGCTCGAGATCAAGCATTTCTTCGAGGTGTACAAGGCGGTGGAGCCCGGCAAGCGCGTGGATATCGACGACGAGCCGTGGGTCGGCCGGGTCGAGGCCGAGGCTGAGATCCTCCGCTCCTTCGAGCGGGCCCGGACCCGCACCGCCACCGCGGTGGTCGACCCCGCCGGGGTGGTCGACCTGGACCCGGCCTGGGGGGAGACGCCATGACCTTCTCCGCGGCGGACGGCGGCAGCGCCCTCAGCCTGGACCTCAGCCCGGTGGACCTGGTGCTGATGGCGATCTACTTCACCTTCGTCCTGGGCATCGGTTTCGCCCTGCGACGCGCGGTCAAGTCGTCGCTGGACTTCTTCCTCTCCGGCCGTTCGCTGCCGGCGTGGGTCACCGGGATCGGCTTCATCTCCGCCAACATCGGCGCGGTGGAGCTGCTCGGGCAGTCGGCCAGCGGTGCCCAGTACGGCGCGGCGATGGTGCACTACTTCTGGATCGGCGCCATTCCCGCCATGGTGTTCCTGGGCATCGTCATGATGCCCTTCTACTACGGCTCCAAGGTGCGCAGCGTCCCCGAGTACCTGCGGTTGCGGTTCGACCCGAAGGCTCACCTGATCAACGCGATCACCTTCGTCGTGGGGAGCATGCTCATCGCCGGCGTGAACCTCTACGCGCTGTCGATCGTGCTCGAGGCGCTGCTCGGCATCCCGCTCATCTTCGCCATCATCCTGTCCGCCGCCTTCGTCCTCTCCTACATCCTCCTGGGCGGGCTGACCAGCGCTATCTACAACGAGGTCATGCAGTTCTTCGTCGTACTCATCGGGATGGTCCCGCTGACGATCATCGCGATCAAGGAGACCGGCGGCCTCAGCGAGCTGTTCGCCAAGCTGGGCTCGGAGCACGGGAAGGCCTTCGTCGAACCCTGGACGGGTACGGGCGTCGGCGGCGCCAACCCCGTCGGCGACTGGATCGGCATCATCCTCGGCCTGGCCTTCTGCCTGTCGTTCGGCTACTGGACGACGAACTTCGCCGAGGTCCAGCGCGCGATGGCCGCCCGGGACGGCAACTCCGCCCGGCTCACCCCCATCATCGGGGCCTACCCCAAGTCGTTCGTGCCCCTGATCACCATCCTGCCCGGCATGGCGGCTCTCGTCCTGCTGCCCGGGATCGGCACCCCCGGCAGCGGACTTGAGTACAACGACGCGATCCCGGCGCTGATGGACAAGTACCTGCCGCCGGGTGTCCTCGGGGTGGCGGTGACCGGCCTGCTGGCCGCCTTCATGGCCGGCATGGCCGCGAACGTGTCCAGCTTCAACGCGGTGTTCACCTACGACCTGTGGCAGGACTACATCCGGCCCGGACGCCCCGACCGCTACTACCTCGTGGTGGGCCGCTGGGTGACCGTCGGCGGGGTCGGCGTCGCCGTGCTCACCGCCCTGATCGCCTCCGGATTCAGCAACATCTCGAACTATCTGCAGACGCTGTTCTCGTTCTTCAACGTCCCGCTGTTCTGCGCGTTCATCATCGGCATGTTCTGGCGGCGGGCGACCCGGAGCGCCGGCTTCTGGGGCATTCTCGTGGGAACGGTGACGGCGGTCGTGGTGTACGCGCTCTACAAGTTCGACGTGCTCCAGTTCCGCAGCGACCTGCACGAGACGATGTGGGGCTCGATCGCGGCGTTCGCCGCCGGCGCCGCGGCCATGGTGCTGGCCTCGCTGCGGGAGGCCCGCAAGACCGACGAGGAACTGCACGGCCTGGTGTACGGGATGGAGATCCGCGACGCGTCCGACATCGCCGCCCGTCCGTGGTACCGGTCCCCGGTCGCGCTCGGGATCGGGGTGCTCGTCATCAACGCCGGGCTGTACGCCGCCGTCTACGCCTTCTGACCCGCCGGACCTGAGGAGGTTCCGCATGACGTCACCGGAGGGAAGAGCGGGCGAGCAGGGCACCGACCTCCTCGCGAAGCTCTTCGACATCCGTTCCTTCACCGGCGCGCTGTTCCTGATCTTCGGGATCATCGTCACCGTCGTCGGGCTGACCGCGAGCGATGCCGACATCGCCAAGTCCGCCGGCATGAACCTGGCGCTGATCCTGGGGCTGATCATGATCGTCCTGGGCGCCGTCTTCATCGTCTGGCTGCTGCTGCGGCCGCCGCAGCTGTTGCACAGCCACGAGGTCACCGAGGAGGACCTGCCCGAACAACTGCGCCACCACGGCCTCGAAGCCGTTCCCGAACATCCCGGCGAGCCCGGGGAGGGCCGATGACACCGACGATCGGCGGCACCCGTACGCGCGGCCGGCCGGCCCGGCGGCGGCGATCGCTGCTGGACCGGATCCGCGTCTTCCAGCGGCCGGAGCCGCAAGCCCGGCCGTGGCACGGCCGGCCCGACGAGGCGTACCGCGTGCTGGAGGACGCCCGCGCGGTGCTCGCCCAGGGCTGGATCCAGAACCGGTGGTTCGTCTCCGGGCCCGCCCCCGCCGCCTGCCTGGTCGGCGCCGTGGTCCACGCGGCCCGGCAGGGCGGCCCCGGGGACCCGGCGGTCAAGGCGGGTCCGGCGCTGGACTACCTCTGGGACGCCTGGCAGGAGTCACGCGGGCTGGGCGGCGCCGGGATCGCCGCCTGGGCGGCTCCCCGCGAGCTGCGCATGGCACGGGTACGGGACCTGACGCGGTGGAACGACCAGCGCGGCCGTACCCGTGAAGAGGTGCTGGGCCTGGTGGACCTGGCCGCCTCCCGCGCGATCATGGCAGCGGTGCGCGGGGGCTAGCCGAGGTAGCGGTCGGCGACGGCGGCCGGCTGCTCGACCACCCGGCCGGCGGCCAGGTCCCGGGCCAGCCGCAGGTACTGGGCGTGCGTCCAGGCCAGCGGCGTCGCCGAGAAGGTGGGCGTGCCGGGCTGCAAGCGGCGACCCTGCCCGGCGGGGGGCGTACGGTCCCAGACCTGCTCGGGAAGCTGGCCGCCCGGACCGGCCGCCCGCGCCATCGAGGCGAGGCGTGCCGACGCCGCGCGCAGGTCACCGGCGGCGATCTCGTACTCGCCGCGTTCGCCGCTGAGCAGCGGCCACGCCCGGCCCCGGGAGACCAGAGAACCGCCGGGCTCGTCGTACTCCCACTGGCTGCCGTCGAGCTGCTCGCCGAAGCCGTCGAACGAGGCCCGGTGCCAGAAGAATCCGCGCGGGGTTGCCACGCCGAGCTGCGTGTCGACCACGGCCAGCGTGGTGACCACGTCGGCGTCGGAGGGCGGCAGCACGCCGAGGCGTACCAGATCGAGGAAGCTGGGGTCGACCACGGTGCGCTGGTCCACGGCCGTGGGCCCGCTGTCGCCGATGGCGTAGGTGGTGCCCGCGTCGGGCTTGCCGTCCTTGGTCAGGCGCAGGAAGTAGGGCCGGGCCGAGTACGGGCCGGTGGTCGTGACCGTCCACGACTTGAGCCGGGCGCGCCAGGAGTCGGCCGTCGCGAGATACCGCCGGGCCGAGGCCGGATCACCCTGGGTGCGCGCGATCGACGCGGCGCAGACCAGGCCGGCGATGGCCGTGGCGATGGTGTTGGGGGAGTAGCCCGACTGGTTCTCCCAGCGTTCCTGCGGCGTGAACGGGGCGCCGGGGTACGACACCAGGAAGTCGGCCGCCCGCTTGACGTGCGGCCACGTGTCCGTGCGACCCAGCTGGTAGGCCAGCACGATGGGCAGCGCCACCTCGTCGAGCTGCAGGCCGCCCCACACCGGTGTGCCGTCGACCTGCGAATTCTGCGGGAACGAGCCGTCCGGCTTCTGCTGCACATCGAACAGGAAGGTCAGCGCCCGGTGGGCGCCGGCGCGGTCACCGGCGGCGATCAGGCCGGTGGCGATCTGGTACAGGTCGCGGGCCCACACCAGGTGGTAAGGGCCGGACGGGTCGTCCGTACCGAATGCCCAGGGTGAGGCCGGCGCCGCGACGTACGCCCCCGGGTGGATCTTGTCCTCCGACGCCGCGAGGACCATCGCCGAGGTGCGGAAGAGCTGCCGCTGCGCGGCGGTGCGCAGGACCCGCGGTGGGTCGCTCAGGCCGGCCAGATAGTGCTTCCATCCGTACGCGTACGAGCGCGCGACGCTCCGGAAGCCGTCCCGCAGCGACCGCCGGGCGGTGCTGAGCGCCTCCGAGGCCGAGCCGGCGAACGCGAGGGCGACGGTGGTGTGCCGCCCGCGCAACGCCGCGGTCTGCACGAGGTTGCCCGCCGCGGCCGACGAGTAGTGCCAGTCCATCCGCCCGTCGCGCAGGTCCGTCGGCCCGTCGCTGACCCCGGCGAACCCGCTGGACGTCGCCGCGAAGGGGCCGGCCAGCGCGCTCGAGACCCCGCCGTCCGTGGCGACGAGCGCCCCGCCGGAGGTCCGGCCCGAGTCGCCGCCACGGGAGTTGCCCAGCGCCGGGTCGTAGATCGCGTACAGCCCGAAGCCGCGCGGGGCCGTGAACGTCAGGTCGACCAGGACCGCCGACCGGGCCGGGTCGGTGGTGTAGTCGGCGGTGAGGTGCCAGCCGGCGCCCTCGAAGCTCTGGCGGAAACGCAGGCCGTCGAGCTGCTCGGTGCGTACGGCCGCGGTCGAGAGGCGGCCGCGGGAGGTCACCGCGAAGGTGAGGGACCGGGCACTCGGCCCGCCGATGGTCGGGTAGAAGATCTCGCCCAGCCCGCCCTCGCGCTGCACGGTCGCCCAGACCCGGCTCTCCCGCGTCCGCGACGTCAGCAGACCGGACTTGTCGGCCGGCAGATACTGCTGATCGACGCCGGGGGCACCGGGGGCCGCCCCGGTGGCCGGCGCCATGGGCGTGAGTCCGAGCGCGGCCACCAGGAGCACGGGCAGAGCGGGCAGGACGGGCGTCATCACGACCTCCTCCGGCGGGGGACTCCCGTCCGGTCTACACCGGAGGAGACGTGATCGCATCCGTTCAGGCGAGTGCCTGCCGCGCCGTCTCGGCCGGGATCACCGTGGTGGTCAACGCCATCCGGAACCGTACGAAAGCGTCCGCGCGGGAAGACAGGCGGCAATATTCGGATCTTGACAAGATGGATCGATGACTATGACAGAGCTTGATCCGGCGGTGGCCCGCACGGCCTGGCGCGCCGCCGAACCCGTCCACGGGATGATCTATTTCGCGCCGGAGGCCCACCAGCGGTACGCCGCGCTCGGGCTGGGCGGACGAATGGGCTACTTCGCCTCCCGGGCGGCCGCGCTGGGGCCGGTCGGTGCGGAGGCGGTCGTCGCGACGTTCTTCAACTTCAACCCCGCGCTGGTACGGGCCGCCATCCCGGACGCGTGGCGGATCGCCGCGCCGGAGGACGTCCTGCGAGCCCGCCTCGAAGCGGCCGACGCCGCCCTCCGCAGGGCCTGCGACCCCGACCTGCTCGCCTCGCCGGAGCTGGCCGAGGCGGCGGCCCTGGCCCGGCGGGCGGCCGAGTCGGCGAGCGAGCACCCCGAGGGACGTCCGCTGTTCGCGGCCACCGCGGCGCTGCCCTGGCCCGGCGAGCCGCACCTCGTCCTCTGGCACGCGCAGACGCTGCTCCGCGAGTATCGGGGCGACGGCCACGTGGCGGCCCTGCTCCTGGCCGGGTTCTCGGGCATCGAGGCGCTCGTCCTGCACGCCGCGACGGGGGCCGTCGGGGCGGAGATCCTGCGGCGGACGCGGGGCTGGAGCACGGCCGAATGGGACGCCGCCGCCGATCGCCTGCGTTCCGGCGGGCTGCTCGAGGCCGGCGATGAGCCGGGGCTGACCGCGACCGGCCGGGAGCGGCGGCAGTGGGTCGAGGAGCGGACCGACCTGTCGGCCGTGGGGGCGTACGAGGTGCTGGGCAGCGCCGGCTGCGCGCGGCTCGTCGAGCTGGCCGGGCGGATCAGCCGCGCGGTCGTGGAGGCGGGCCTGCTGAACGTCGCGGGAGCCGGGAGTGACGTACATCCCGGCCAGGACGGCTAACGGACGGCGCCTCGCGGACGATGGTGTGGGCCTCCAAGGACAGCTCCGACCTGCGAGGTGTGCGGTGCCACGAAACACGAAGCAGCTGACGGTGGGCACCATGATCAACCCTGAGTTCCAGGGCATCGAGTGGGAGTCCCGGGCCGAGGAGCTCGAGGACGACCTCCTGATCATGTCCGCGCCCCCGGAGGAGCTGGCGATCGCCGCCCCGGCGGAGGACGCCGTGGTGAACATCTCGTGGAACCGCCCGCCGAACCGTTACCGGGTGCGAGCGGCGATGCTGCGTCCTGCCGGGGGCCGGTGGCGCCTGCGGATCGTGAGCGACCCGGAGCCGGTCACCCGCCGCACCTTCTACCGCGGCGGCGGCGGGGAAGTAGCGCTCCTGCGCCACGAGGATGACACGCAGTGGCAGGTCGCCACGGTCGAGGACATCAGTGAGGCCGCGCTGCGCTGCTTCGTGACGGAGCTGCAGTTCGTCGAGGGCGACCCGGTGTGCGCGCGCGTCACGCTGGGCGAAGCGACGCTGGACGTGAGCGGCACCGTGCTCCTCACCCGCGAGCCGGAGAAGACCTGCGAGGACAAGGCCGAGGTGGTGGTCCTCTACACGCTGTCCGAGTCCCAGGGCAAGCAGGTACGCCGCTACCTGCTCGAATGGCAGTTGGCCGAGCGGCGCCGCGCCCAGAACAACGAGGACTAGCGGCCCGCGCGGCGCCTGACGACCGGGAGCGCCGGCGGCCTCAGCACCGCGGCCGCCGGCATTCCCGCCCCCGTGCCGTGTCCCGGGTGACCTAATCGGTGCAGGTGGCCAGGTCTCGTTGCAGCTGGGCGATCTGGGCCTCGAGCTTGCGGATCTGGGCGATGATGCCTGGCTTCTGCGCCGGCCCCGCCTCGGACAGCCGCTCCTGCAGCACGAGCACCCGGACCTCGAGCGCGTCGATGGACGCCTGGATGCTGCTGCAGTCATCGGCCGCCGCGGTGACGACGGACGCGACGCCGGGCGCCGCGGCGCGCGGGGCGGCCGATGCCGCGATCGAGGCCGGGACGGCGAACGCCCCGCACGCGGCGAGGGTGACGATGCCGATCCGCGTACCCGCGGTGGTGAAGATGCGTGTCATGACGTTCTCCTACGGTGTGGACGTGCTCTTTGCTCCCGTGTGTACGGTGACGCCGAGACAGTGCCGGTCGGGCCTGCAACCACGCTGATGCGCGGCTGAAAACGGTCAGGTGCGGAGGAACGGATGCGGGTTCGGCTGCTCGGGCCGGTCGAGGTCGTCCGCGCGGACGGGACGGCGCTGCCGGTTCCGGGCCTGCGGCGCAGGGCGGTGCTGGCCGTCCTCGCGCTCAGGGCCGGCGAGGTCGTGAGTACGGATCGGCTCGTCGAGGCCGTGTGGGGCGAAGGTGCCACGACCGCCCTGAACACGGTGCAGAGCCACGTGTCGTACCTGCGGCGGGCCCTGGGCGACCCGGCAATGATCATCGCCCGCGCTCCCGGATACCTGCTGGATCCCGGACCTGGCGGCACGGACGTCGCCGTGGCCGAGGGTCTGATCCGGGAAGCCCGGCGGTCGGCCGATGCCGGGCGGCGCGTGGAGCTGCTGCGGTCGGCGCTGGCGCTGTGGCGCGGGCGGCCCCTGGCGGACGTGGCGGAGCTGCCGTGGCTGGGCGGGGAGTCCGACCGGCTCGCCGCGCTGGCGTCGGATGCCCGCCGATTGCTGGTCGAGGCCCGGCTGGCCCTCGGTCAGCACGCCGACGTGCTGCCGGAGCTGCATGAGCTGGCCCGGGAGCACCCGTTCGACGAGGAGGTGCAGGGACGGCTGGTGCTGGCGCTGTACCGGTCGGGCCGGCAGGCCGACGCCCTCCTGGTGCTCCGGGAGGTCCGGGCCCGGCTCGCCGCCGAGCTGGGTATCGACCCGGGCCCGGCGCTGCGGGACCTGGAGGCGGCGGTGCTGAGTCAGAGCCCGGGCCTAGCGCCCCCGCCCCCGCCGCCGGTCGCGGTCGGCGGCCTGCTGGTCGGCCGCGGCGGGGAGCTGTCGGCGCTGGAGGACCTGCTCGGCGCGGGAGGGCCCGACGCCGCGCCGATGGTCGCGATCAGCGGCGACCCGGGCATCGGCAAGACCAGCCTGTTGCGGCAGTTCGCCCGGCACGCCCAGCGGTGCGGCCGCACCGTCGCCTGGGGCCGCGCGGCCGAGTACGAGCAGCACGTCCCCTTCGCCGTGATCACCGACGCGCTGGCCGACCTCGCTACGCCGCAGGGCCTGCCCGCCGACGACCTGGCGCTGCTGCACGAGATCCTGCCGATGACCGGCCGGCCCCCGGGTGACACCGTCGCGCCGGCGCTCGGCGGTGAGCGGTTCCGGCTCCATCGGGCGGTCCGGACGTTCCTGGAAGCCGTCGCCGGCTCGTCGGGCCTGGTGGTCGTTCTGGACGACCTGCACTGGGCCGATCCGGGCTCCGCCGAGCTGCTCGACCATCTGCTCCGGCATCCGCCCGCGGGGCCGGTCCTGCTCGCCGTGTCGTACCGGCCGCGGCAACTGTCGGGCCGGCTGCGGCAGGGGCTGGTGCGGGCCGTCGCCGACGGGACCGTCCGAAGCCTGGAGCTGGGCCCCCTCGCCGAGGCCGACATCGGCGAGCTGCTGCCGGCGGGGCTGTCCGGATCCCGCCGGCACGAGCTGTACGAGGCGAGCGGCGGAAACCCGTTCTACGTCCAGGCGCTGGCGCGGGCCGTCGTGTCTCGCGTCGCCCCGGACCGGGCCGGTGCCCCCGATGCGCTGCCCACGCAGGTTCAGGTCGCGCTGGCCGCCGAGCTCGACGCCTTGACCCCGGCCGAGGCGCGGGTGGCCTGGGCTGCCGCGCTGGCTCCGGAGGTGGCCGAGCCGGAGCTGGTCGCGCGGACGGCGGAACTTCCCGTCGACGAGGTCCTCGCCGCCCTGGATCGGCTGGTGGCGTACGACATACTGCGCGTTTCCCCGCTGCGCGACCGGTTCCAGTTCCGGCACCCGCTGCTGCGGCGGGCCACCTACGAGTCCGCCGACCCCGGCTGGCGGGTGGCGGCCCACGCGCGGGCGGCGGAATTCCTGCGGGAACACGGCGCCGCCCTCGCGGAGCAAGCGCACCATCTCGAACGGTGCGCGTCCCGCGGTGACCTGGGCGCCGTGGAGGTGCTGCGGCAGGCCGGCGCGGCCCTCCTCGACAGCAACCCCGGCGTGGCCGGCCACTGGTTCGGTACGGCGATGCGGCTGCTGCCGGACACCGCGGCGGCCGCCGGAACGCGCATGGAGCTGCTGAGCGCCCGGGCACACGCGCTCGCCGTCACCGGCAGGCTCCGGGAGAGCCGGCAGACCCTGCACGACCTGCTCCACCTGGTGCCTGCTGCCGCCGCGGAGCCCCGTGCTTCCCTGGTCGCCCTGTGCGCGGGTATCGAACGCCTGCTCGGGCGGCACGCCGAAGCCAACGCCCTGCTCGCGGCCGAGGTCGCGGCGCTGCCCCCGACCGCCGGCCGCGCCGCGGCGACCCTGCTGCTCGGCCTCGCGAGCGACTTCACCACCGTCGACGACGACGGCAGCGGAGGCCGCGACCCGGACCGGCCGGCGTCGGCCGTCGCGGCGGCGCGCCTGGCCGGGGACCGCCCGCTGCTGGCCGCCGCCCTGGCCACCTCCGTGCTCGAGGATCAGCGGGCCGGCCGGGCGAGCGGTGACATCGGGAACCGGCTGACCGAGGCCGCCGCGCTCGTGGACGCGATGCCGGACGCCGAGGTCGCTCAGCTGCTGCACGGAGTCGCCTGGCTGGCCACCGCCGAGCTGTGCCAGGACCGGCCGTTCGACGCGCAGCGGCACGCCGAACGCGCGCTGCAGACCGCCCGTTCGAGCGGGCAGACGACGCTCGTCGGCCAGATCCACGCCCTGCGCGCCTGCGTCCATCGCGCGCTGGGCGACCTGCCGGAGGCGGCCCGGTGCCTGGAGGACGCCCGGGACGCGGCCGCGCTGCTCGACACGGACGAGCTGACCGCGCTCGTGCTGGCGTACCAGTGCACCGTCACCGTCCTGCAGGGCGACCTCGACCACGGGCTGCGGCTGGGCAAGGAGGCGGTCGCCGTCGCCGGCAACCGGAGCGGCTACTTCGCCGGTACGGCGGCCGGCGCCCTCGCACTGGCACTGCTGCACGCCGGCGATCCGGCCGGATGCGTCACCACGCTGCTCGGCGACGGGGCCGAGCTCGACGTCCGGCGCATCGACCCCCTGAGCCGCAGCGCGTGGTTCCTCCTGCTCGCCCAGGCCGATGCCGCCCGCGGACGACCGGAGCAGGCGATGACGTGGGCCGAGCGGGCACAGGCGGAGGCCGGGGCGGGCGACTCGCCCAAGCGGACCGGCTCGGCCCGGCTCGCCCGGGCGTACGCGCTCCTGCCCACCGACCCGGCCGCCGCGGCGACGTACGCCGAGGCGGCGCTCCAGCCGTTCGCGGTCGCCGCGGACCCGATCGGCGCCGGGCAGGCGTACCTGACGCTGGGCTCCGCCCGGGCATCGATCGGTGACATCGAAGGTGCACGCGCCGCGCTCGTCCGGGCCCGGGCCCGGTTCGCGCGCTCCGGTGCCCACCTGTTGGGCGCCCGTGCCCAGCGCGCTCTGGTTGACCTGCCGGCGGTCGCGTCCGAGTCTGAGGTGGCAGGCGCCGGTTCCTGCTGATCGTGCGATCGGTGGACGCAACAGTGGCCGTCCGGTATCTCGACATCCGGACCCGGACGCCCCAATCTCCCTACTGGCGGGTAACAATATGGCCCGCGGCATTGAACCGGCCGCTCGTGCCCCACGTTTCCATGGTCAAGGTCAACAGGGGAGTCAAGGATGATCATCGGTGTACCGCGTGATCCCCATCCGGGTGAGCGGCGCGTCGCGGCGACACCCGCCACCGTGGCGGAGCTGGTCAAGCTGGGCTACGACGTCGTGGTGGAGGCCGGTGCCGGCATCGGCTCCTCGTTCTCCGACGAGGCCTACGCCACCGCGGGGGCGAGCGTCGGCGACCCCCTTGCCGCGGATGTCCTCTTCACGATCAACCCGCCCCCCGCCGGGCAGCTCGACCGGCTCGGTGCGGGCACCACGCTGATCGGGATGCTGAACCCGCGCCTGGACCAGGATCTCGTCGACGATCTGGCGCGCCGCCCCATCACGGCTCTGTCGATGGACGCGGTACCGCGGATCTCCCGCGCCCAGTCCCTGGACGTGTTGTCGTCCATGGCCAACATCGCCGGCTACCGGGCCGTCGTCGAGGCCGCGCACGCCTTCGGCCGGTTCTTCACCGGCCAGGTGACCGCCGCCGGCAAGGTGCCGCCGGCGAAGGTCCTGGTCGCGGGGGCCGGCGTGGCCGGCCTCGCGGCCATCGGCGCCGCGGGTCGCCTGGGTGCGATCGTCCGGGCGACCGACCCCCGCCCCGAGGTGGCCGACCAGGTCAGGTCCCTCGGCGGCGAGTACCTCTCGGTGGAGGCGGCCGACGTCGAGGTGTCGTCGACCGGCTACGCCAAGGAGATGTCCGACGACTACAACGAGCGCGCCGCCCGGCTCTACGCCGCGCAGGCCGGCGAGGTCGACATCATCATCACCACCGCGCTGATCCCCGGCCGGCCGGCGCCGCGACTGATCACCGCGGCGATGGTGGGGAGCATGAAGCCGGGCAGCGTGATCGTCGACATGGCGGCGGCCAACGGCGGCAACGTCGAGGGCACCGTCGCCGGCGAGGTGGTGGTCACCGCGAACGGCGTGACCATCATCGGCTACACCGACCTGCCCGGCCGGCTGCCGGCGCAGGCCTCCCAGCTGTACGGCACCAACCTGGTGAACCTGATGAAGCTGATGACACCCGAGAAGGACGGGCAGCTCGTGCTCGACTTCGACGACGTCGTGCAGCGCTCGATGACCATCGTGCGCGACGGCGAGCTGACCTGGCCGCCACCCCCGGTCGCGGTGTCCGCCGCGCCGGCCGCCGCTGCGGTGGCCGCCGCGCCCGCGGCACCCGCCGCGGCGGAGAAGCGGCCCGGCCGGCAGCTGGCGTTCGTCGGTGCCGGCGCCGCGGCGCTGTTCCTGCTCACCTCCCTGGCGCCGGCCACGCTGCGCGGTCACCTCACCGTCTTCGCCCTGGCGATCGTGATCGGCTACTACGTCATCGGGCACGTGCACCACGCCCTGCACACGCCGCTGATGTCGGTCACCAACGCGATCTCCGGGATCATCGTCGTCGGCGCCCTGCTGCAGCTCGGGCACGGCGGCAACCTGGTGACCGGACTGGCGTTCGTCGCGATCCTGCTGGCCAGTATCAACGTCGTCGGTGGCTTCGCGGTGACCCGCCGCATGCTCGCCATGTTCTCCAGGAGCTGATCTGATGACCGTCGAGACCGCGGCTCAGGCGGCGTACATCGTCGCCGCCCTGCTCTTCATCCTCGCGCTGGCCGGCCTGTCGAAGCACGAGACCGCCAAGGCCGGCAACTCGTTCGGCATCGCCGGCATGGCCGTCGCGCTGGGCGCCACCATCGCCCTCGCGATCACCCGGCACATCAGCAGCACGGGCCTGATCCTGCTGGTCGTGGCGACTCTGATCGGCGCGGCGATCGGCCTGCACCGGGCCCGCCGCGTCGAGATGACCGGCATGCCGGAACTGATCGCCCTGCTGCACAGCTTCGTCGGCCTCGCCGCCGTGCTGGTCGGCTGGAACGGCTACCTGCACGTCGAGGCCCACCCGCACGGCACCGAGGCCCTGCAGCTGGACCGTCAGGGGATGCTCGGCATCCACGGCGCCGAGGTGGTCATCGGGGTCTTCATCGGCGCGGTCACCTTCACCGGCTCGATCGTGGCGTTCCTGAAGCTGTCCGCCCGCATCAAGTCGAGCCCGCTCACCCTGCCGGGCAAGAACCTCCTCAACCTGGGCGCCCTCGCCGCCTTCGCCGGGCTCACCGCCGGCTTCGTGGTGACGTCCCAGCTCTGGATGCTGATCGTCGCGACCGTCGTCGCGCTGCTGCTGGGCTGGCACCTGGTCGCCTCGATCGGGGGCGGCGACATGCCGGTGGTGGTGTCGATGCTCAACAGCTACTCCGGCTGGGCCGCCGCGGCCGCCGGCTTCCTGCTCGAGAACGACCTGCTCATCGTCACCGGGGCGCTCGTCGGTTCCTCCGGTGCGTACCTGTCGTACGTCATGTGCAAGGCGATGAACCGGTCCTTCCTGTCGGTGATCGCCGGCGGCTTCGGCATCGAGGCCGGCCCGGCCGGCGACAAGGACTACGGCGAGCACCGGGAGATCAGCGCCGAGGGCGTCGCCGACCTGCTCACCAACGCCGACTCGGTGATCATCACCCCCGGGTACGGGATGGCGGTCGCCCAGGCGCAGCACGGCGTCGCCGAGCTCACCCGGGTGCTGCGCGAGCGCGGCGTGAACGTCCGGTTCGGCATCCACCCGGTGGCGGGCCGCCTGCCGGGCCACATGAACGTGCTGCTGGCCGAGGCGCGGGTGCCGTACGACATCGTGTGCGAGATGGACGAGATCAACGACGACTTCGCCGGCACCTCCGTGGTGCTGGTGATCGGCGCCAACGACACGGTGAACCCGGCGGCCACCGAGGACCCCGGCAGCCCGATCGCCGGCATGCCGGTGCTCACCGTCTGGGAGGCGGACGACGTCGTCGTCTTCAAGCGGTCGATGGCCTCCGGGTACGCCGGCGTGCAGAACCCGCTGTTCTTCCGGGAGAACTGCGCGATGCTCTTCGGCGACGCGAAGGAGCGGGTGGACGACATCCTCAGCGCGGTCACCGCCGCGGCCGGGGCAGGAGCGCGCCGCTGAGGAGATGCGCGCCGGCGGCCGGGTCGAAAAATCTATGGTGATCAATGCTTTGATCGATAGACTCCGTCAATGCGAGTCGTGGTCCTCGTCAAACATGTGCCCTGCACGCTGCGCGGGCTGACGTTCGGCGCCGACCACACCCTGGACCGCGCCGCCCGGCCCGGTCAGCTCAACGAGGTCGACGAGTATGCGGTCGACCAGGCGCTGCGCATCGCCCGGCGGCGCCGCGACGTGCACATCACCGCGGTGACGATGGGCCCGGCCGCGGCTGCCGGGGCGCTGCGCAAGGCGCTGATCCTCGGCGCCGACGACGCGGTCCACGTCCACGACGAACGGTTGCACGGCAGCCACGCGCTCGCCACCGCGCGGGTGCTGGCCGCCGTCGCCGGCCGGCTCCAGTTCGACCTCGTGCTGTCCGGCTCGGCGTCGTCGGACGCCGGCATGTCCGCGGTGCCGGCCATGGTCGCCGAGCTGCTCGGGGTCCCCATGCTCGGCTTCGCCGATATCCTGCGGGTCCGCGAACACAAGGTCGAGATCGGGCGTGACGACGGCGCGGGGCTGCAGACGTACGCCGCCGCGCTGCCCGCCGTGGTCTCGGTGACCGAGCGCTGCGCCGAGCCCTTGGTGCCGACGCTGACGGCGACGCTCGATGCCCGCCACAAGCTGATCCACACCTGGTCGCTGGCCGATCTGGGCATCGCGGAGAGCGGGCCCACCACGGTCGTCCGTGCCGTCACGCCGCAGCCGGCCGGCACGACACGCGTCGTGCTGGCCGACGACCCCACCGTCGCGGCCATCCGGCTGGCGGACTTCCTGGCGCTCCACCTGTCCCTGTAGCCGTCGCGTCACCCGTGAAGAGGGGTCATGAGACATGTGCTGGTGCTCGTGGACCGGAATGCGGCCGACCGGAGCGTGTGCCGCTCGACCTGTGCGCTGCTGACCCTCGCCCGCCGGCTCGGCTCGCCGATGGCCGTCCTGTGCGGCCCGCCGGACACGGCCGGCGTCGCGCTGCTGGGCCGGTTCGGGGCCGACACCGTCGCGACCATCAGCCGCGGCGAGCTCGACGACCATCCCGCCGCCGCCCGGATCGAGGTGCTGTCCCACCTCGTACGCCGCACGGCCCCCGCCGCCGTCCTCGTCTCGTCCCACCGGCTCGGCCAGGAGGTGGCCGCCCGGCTGACCGCGCGGCTCGGCTCCGGCCTCATCAGTGACGTCGTCGACGTGCGCATGGGCGCGGAGGGGCCGGTCGGCGTCCAGTCGGCGCTGCTCGGCGCGTGGCGGGTGGAATCCGGCGTGACCCGCGGCGTACCGGTGTTCACCGTGCGGACCGACGCGGTCGAGCCGGCGCCCGCGCCCGTGGAGCCCGTCGTCGAGCGGGTGGAGATCAGCTTCCCGCCCGAGGTCCGCGCCGTGCGCCGGATCGCCCGCCGGCCGGCCGGCGATGAGCCGAGGCCGGACCTGGCCACCGCGGCCGTCGTCGTCGCCGGCGGCCGGGGGCTGGGCTCGCGGCAGTCGTTCGGCCTGGTCGAGGCGCTGGCCGAGGCGCTGCGGGGCACCGCCGGCGGGTCGCACACCGCGACCGAGCTCGGCTGGTGCCCGCGGCGCGACCAGATCGACCAGGTCGGCACGATCGTCCACCCGCGCCTGTACCTGGCGCTCGGCATCTCCGGCTCGGTACGGCACCGGGCCGCCATGCAGCACGCCGAGACGATCGTGGCGATCGACCGGAATCCGGCCGCGCCCATCTTCGACCTGGCCGACCTCGGCGTGGTGGGCGACGTCCACCGGGTCGTGCCGGAGTTGCTCGCCGAGATCAGCAGACGTAAGGCCACCCGGTGATCCGCCACAGCGAGGAGACGACGTGACGATACGACTGGTGCTCGGGCTGGTGCTGACCGCGGCCGCGTTCGCGCTGGCCGGGCGGCGGATCCTCACCCTGGTCCGGATCGCCCGCAGCGGGCAGCCGGTGGAGCCCGAGCGCACCGCCGACGTCGGCCCTCGCCTGGGCGCGATCATGACCGAGGTGCTCGGCCAGCGGAAGCTGCTGAAGTGGAGCGTGCCCGGCCTGGCGCACTTCGCCGTGTTCTGGGGCTTCGTGATTCTCGGGGCGACCATCGTGGAGGGCTACGGCGCGCTGTTCGACCCCGACTTCCACATCCCGCTCATCGGTACGCAGGCCTGGCTCGGCTTCCTCGAGGACCTCTTCATCGTGGCGGTGCTCCTGTCGCTGGTCGTCTTCGCGGTGATCCGGCTGCGCCACAGCCCGCAGCGTGACGGGCGCCGGTCCCGGTTCTTCGGCTCCCACCTGGGCGCCGCCTGGCTCGTGCTCTTCATGATCTTCAACGTGATGTGGACGCTCCTGCTCTACCGCGGCGCGCAGGTCAACACCGGCAACTTCCCCTTCCCCGACGGCGCGTTCGCCTCGGAGGCGGTCGGGCGGCTGTTGCGGCCGGCCGGGCAGTCCGCGAACGAGGTGCTGGAGACGGTCGGCATCCTGGCCTCGCTGGGCGCCGTGCTGACCTTCCTCGTCATCGTCGTGCACTCCAAGCACCTGCACATCGGACTCGCGCCGCTCAACGTGCTGTTCTCCCGCCGGCCGCGAGCGCTCGGCCCGCTGCTGCCGGTGTACTCGGGCGGCGTACCCGTGAACTTCGAGGACCCGGACGAGGACGACAAGATCGGCCGGGGGGCGATCGAGGACTTCACCTGGAAGGGCATGCTGGACTTCGGCTCCTGCACGGAGTGCGGCCGGTGCCAGTCCCAGTGCCCCGCCTGGCACACCGACAAGCCGCTCAACCCGAAGCTGGTCATCATGAGTCTGCGCGACCACGCGCTGGCGAAGGCGCCGTACCTGCTGGCCACCTCCGACGCCGAGCGTGACGCGCTGCCCAAGGACGTCCTCGCGGAGGCGGCCCGGCCCCTCGTCGCACCGGTGGCGGAGGGCGGGGTCATCGACCCCGACGTGCTGTGGTCGTGCGTGACCTGCGGCGCGTGCGTCGAGCAGTGCCCGGTCGACATCGAGCACGTCGACCACATCGTCGACATGCGGAGATACCAGGTGCTCATCGAGTCGCAGTTCCCCAGGGAAGCCAACGTGATGCTGCGCAACCTCGAGCGGGCCGGCGATCCGTGGGGCCGCGGCGGGAAGGCGCGGCTGGAGTGGACGGCCGGGCTGCCGTTCGAGGTCCGCGTCTTCGGCGCCGGCGGCGAGGAACGGCTGCCCGACGACGTCGAATACCTCTTCTGGGTGGGCTGCGCGGGTGCGCTGGACGAGAACGCCAAGCGCACCACCCGCGCCGTGGCGCAGCTGCTGCACGAGGCCGGCGTCGAGTTCATGGTGCTGGGCAGCGGCGAGACGTGCACGGGCGACGCCGCCCGCCGGCTCGGCCAGGAGCTGCTGTTCCAGGAGCTGGCGCGGCAGAACGTGGAGACCTTCGACGCGGTCGGCGCACGCAAGATCGTGGTGACCTGCGCGCACTGCTTCAACACGATCGGCAACGAATACAGTCAGCTGGGCGGCGACTACGAGGTCGTGCACCACACCCAGCTGCTGTCCCGGCTCGTGGCCGACGGCCGGCTGCGCCCGGTGCACCCGGTCGACACGGCGGTCACCTATCACGACCCCTGCTACCTGGGGCGGCACAACCGCGTCTTCTCCCCGCCCCGGGAAGTGCTGGGCAGCGTGCCGGGGCTGCAGTTCACCGAGATGGCCCGCAGCCGGGAGACGTCGTTCTGCTGCGGGGCGGGCGGCGCCCGGATGTGGATGGAGGAGCCGCTCGGCACCCGCATCAACGAAGCCCGCACCGACCAGGCGCTGGAGACCGGGGCGAGCGTGGTGGCCGCGGCGTGCCCGTTCTGCATCAGCATGCTCACCGACGGCGTCGCCACCCGCAAGCAGCAGGGCCGGGCGGCGGAGGACGTACGGGTCACGGACGTGTCGGAGCTGCTGCTGCGGTCGGTACGCGGCAACGGTCTACAGGCGCCGGTGGCGGACGGTGCGTCGCCGGTAGCGGGGCCGTCCCTTGATCATGAAGCGCGCGGTGGCCAGCCCGCCGAGGGCCAGCACGAGGATCAGCACCGCGGTGAGCGTCGGTGAGCTGTCGCTCGTGACGGCCGCCAGCAGGCGGTTGCGCGGGGCGGGCGGGCTCGCCGTGGTCGGCGGCGGCGCGGTGGGCAGCGCCTCGTAGTCGACGATCCCGCTGCTCTCGAGCAGGGTCATGTGCGTCATGACGAACTGGTTGGCCTGCTGCGCGAGCTTGCGTACGGTGTCGTTGCGGGTGCTCGAGCGGATCGTGGCGATCGCGGGGAAGATCTTGCCGTGGGCGGCCCGGAGCCGGTCGATGTAGATCTCGTCGAAGTCGGTGCCGTCCGCCGCCGCCATCTCGGCGAGCCAGCCCTGCTGGTCGGTGTTGGGCTCGTCGGGGAGCTCGACGCCCAGCTTCTTGGCCGCCTCCCGGTCGAACTTGTCGAGGAAGCGATGCTGTCGCGCGATCTCCCGCCCGATGGCGCGGATCCTGCCGTCGTCCGACTTGCGCTGCGCCATGTCGCCCGCCGGTATCTCCCAGAGGCCCGCCAGGCGGACCCTGACCACGAAGTCGCGGTCGGCGGCCGACACGGCACCCACGTTGCGGTCGGACAGCAACTCGTTCGGCGGGAGGGGCACCCCGGAATCGGCACGCGCGATCCGGGGCTCGATCAGGATCGTGATGACGGCGGCGGTAGCGGCGATCCACCACAGGCGCAGGTGCCACCGTGATGCCGGCTGGGTTGGGCTCATCACCACTCCTTCGACGCTGCGTCGCGACCCGCGCACAGTCCAGGCAGTGGTACGCGATCGTGGCGCCGTCGGATCGATCATCGCCAGGCTTAAGCGAACGTTAAGGAACGGCGTTGGCCTGCGACGCGTCGCCGCCGTAGTGGGCGAGGACCCGGTGGTCCATCACTCGCCGCCACAGCGGTGGGATGAGCGCCAGCACGAGCATCGTGGCGTATCCGGCCGGGAGTTGCGGGGAGACGTCGAAGCTGCGCAGGGTCTGATAGCGCCGCAGCGGGTTCGCGTGGTGGTCGCTGTGCCGTTGGAGCTGGAAGAGGAAGACGTTGGTGGTCAGCCGGTCACTGTTCCAGCTGTGCCGGGCGTCGACCTTCTCGTACCGGCCGGCGGCGGTGCGCTGCCGCAGCAGCCCGTAGTGCTCGAGATAGTTCACCGCCTCGAGGACGGAGAAACCGACGAAGGCCTGCAGCATCAGGAACGGCAGCACGCGCGGGCCGAACGCGGCGGTCAGGACGGCGAACAGCACCACGGTCATGGCCCAGGCATGAAGGATCTCGTTGTGCACGCCCCACGGCGTCCGTCCGCGCAGCCGATGCCGCGAGGTCTCCAGCCGCCAGGCCGACCGCAGACTGCCGACGACGGTACGCGGCCAGAACCGGTAGTACGACTCGCCCAGCCGGGAGCTGGCGGGATCCTCGGGCGTGGCGACGCGTACGTGGTGGCCGCGGTTGTGCTCGACGAAGAAGTGCCCGTAGCCGGTCGGCGCGAGGGCGATCTTGGACAGCCACCGTTCGACGCTCTCGCGTTTGTGGCCGAGCTCGTGCGCGGTGTTGATGGCGATGCCGTTGACCAGCCCGGCCGTCAGCACCAGGCCCAGGCCGCCGATCAGGCCGGCCCCGCGGCTCCAGACCGCGCAGGCCATCACCAGCGCGGCGAACTGGGCGGGCAGGAACAGGTAGGTGATCCACCGGTAGTACGGCGATGCCTGCAGGGCGGGGACGGCCTCCTCGGGCGGGTTCTCGCGGTCGTCGCCGACGAGCAGGTCGATGACCGGGATGACGCCGAGGATGAAGACCGGCGTCAGCCACCAGGCCCAGCCGGAGCCGGTGGCGAGGGCCAGCCCGAGGCCGGCGAAGGGCAGGGCCGGCACCACGAGGGCGAGCGGCCAGAGCGGGCGTCTGGTGTCTCGCCAGACGGATGCAGCGATGTCCATGCGGCTATGGTTTACACCGAGCCGC
The DNA here is from genome assembly GCF_044465265.1 of Actinoplanes sp. NPDC049681. Lineage (NCBI taxonomy): Bacteria > Bacillati > Actinomycetota > Actinomycetes > Micromonosporales > Micromonosporaceae > Actinoplanes > Actinoplanes sp. NPDC049681. The sequence goes on along the minus strand of NZ_JBITLP010000005.1, from coordinate 741,157 downwards.
TCCGTGTCAAGTAAGTGCCTGCTGAACAGGCTCTTTGGCTACTGCAGCAGGCGGACGAAGATGTCGGCCAGCACGTCGGCGGCCTCGGCGGGCGAGGATTGCGGCAGGATGATGTGGCTGACGGTGAGGCGGACGATCGAGTCCGAGGCGACGTCGAGCGCCGCGGACCCGGTGCCCTGCACGTGGGCGCCGGCCCAGTCGCGGATCACCTCGCCGGCGGCCTGCAGCACGACGTCCGCACGCGTCGTCAGGTAGGGCAGGAGCTCGTCGGCGCCCCCGCGGGCGCTGGTGAGGATGGCCCGGACCAGCGGGTTGCGCTCCGCTTCCTCGAGCGCGTAGAGGATCGCGGCTCGCGCGGCCGCGCGAACGTCGGCGCCGTGGCTGAACAGCCGCTCGCGCACGCCCGTCGCGAAGAGCTGAATCTCCCGTACGGCGACGCCCTCGGCGAGGCCGGCGCGGCTGTCGTACTCGTTGTAGAGGGTCTGGCGGCTGACCCCGGCCAGGCGCGCGACGTCGGCCATGCGCACGCTGTTCCAGCCGTGCGTGATCGTCAGCTCGCGCGCGGCGACGATGAGGGACTCCCGCAGGCGGGCACGGCTGGACTCGCGGAACGACGGTGCAGCGGACATGTCAGTGCATCGTAATGGCGCCCGGGGTGGCTCCCGGTCGGTACCGGTGCGCGCCGGCACACCGGCGCGCACCGGGCGGGCGTCCGCCGGCGGGTGCGGACGCCCGCCCGCGCCGGCAGTTGTGGGGGAAGGGCCACTGCCACGCGCGGGGTCCACTGTAGCCATACTTTACAGGCGTGGCGTCCATGTCAAATCGAGTCGGCGGGAGGGTCAGTCGACGAGCGCGGAGTACACCAGCTGACGCAGCTGCGGCCGTACCGGGTGGGCGCTGGACGGCAGGAGCTGGGTGAACAGCATCGCCGTGAGCTCCTCGGCCGGGTCGATCCAGAAGGCGGTGCTGGCGGCGCCGCCCCAGAAGAACTCGCCGCGGCTGGCGTGCGTACGGCCGGGCACCGGGTTCTCCACGACGCCGAACCCCAGCCCGAAACCGACGCCGTCGAGCGTCGTCTCGGCGAACCCGCCGGTCGCCAGCCTCCCCAGGTCCTGGCCGCCGGGCAGCTGGTTCGTGGCCATCAACCGCACCGTGCGGCTTCCGAGGATGCGGGCACCGTCGAACTCGCCGCCGCGCAGCAGCATCTGGGTGAAGCGGTGGTAGTCCGCGGCCGTCGAGATCAGACCGCCGCCGCCGGAGAGCAGGGCGGGCGGGCGCCGGGCGGCGGCGCCGAGCCGGTCGTCGCGGACGGCGCGGCCGGTCGACGGGTCCGGCGCGTAGAGGGCGGCGAGGCGGTCGGCGTCGGGTTCGTCCACCCACCACCGGGTGTCCGTCATCCCGAGCGGCTCGAGGATCCGCTCGGCGACGAACTCGTCGAGGCGCCGGCCGGACACCACCTCCACGAGCCGGCCCAGCACGTCGGTGGCGACCGAGTAGCCCCACCGGGTGCCGGGCTCGAAGAGCAGGGGCAGCCGCGCCCATTGGTCGCACGCCTGCGCGAGGTCGGTGCCGGCCGGGGCGCCCCATTCGTGTCCGGCGGCCCGGTAGAGCGCGTCGACCACGGAGGTGTGCATGAAGCCGTACGTCAGCCCGGCGGTGTGGGTGAGCAGGTGCCAGACCCGGACGGGTTCGGTCGCCGGGACGGTGAACGGTTGCCGGGCGCTGCCCTTCTCGAAGACGCGTACGTCGGCGAACGCCGGGATCCAGCGGCTCACCTCGTCGGTCAGCTGGAACGCGCCTTCCTCCCACAGCGCCATCGCCGCCACCGAGGTCACCGGCTTGGTCATCGAGTAGATGCGCCAGAGCGTGCCGGGTTCCACCGGCAGGCCCGCCTCGCGGTCGCGGTCGCCGTACGCCGACGCGTGGGCGATCTCGCCGCGGCGGGTGACGACGATCTGCCACCCGGTGAGCAGCCCGGCGTCGACGTACCGGGCGAAGTGTCGGTCGATGCGCTGCAGGCGAGCCGGATCGAAGCCGATCTCTGCCGGGTCCACGGTGCGTTTCACCCGGCCATTAGAACAACGTTCTAGAATCCTGTCCAGAGTGCCGGAGGGCGCCGGGAAGGGGCCGAAGATGCCACTGAACCTCGATGTCGTCGCAGCGGAGTCCGGGCCGTACGAGCGGTCCTGGACGTCCACGGACACGTTGCTCTATGCGGTCGGCGTCGGCGCGGGTCTGGACGATCCGCTGAGCGAGCTGCCGTTCACCACCGAGAATTCCCACGGGGTACGGCAGTCCGTGCTGCCGACCTTCGCGGTCCTCGTCGCGCAGGCGCCGGGCGGCCGCGACCTCGGCGACTTCGACCCCGCGATGATGGTCCACGCCGAGCAGGCGTTCGAGCTGCACCGGCCGCTGCCGGCCGAGGGGCGGGCGAGCGTGACGTCGAAGGTCACCGGCATCTACGACAAGGGTTCCGGCGCGCTGGTGGTCATCGAGGCGGTCGCCGCCGACCCCGGCACCGGCGAGCCGATGGTCACCTCGCGGTCCTCGGTGTTCGTCCGCGGGGAGGGCGGTTTCGGGGGCGAGCGCGGCCCGCGCGACGAGTGGCCGGAGCCGGACCGGGATCCCGATCACCGCCTGACGTACGCGACGCGGCCGGAACAGGCGCTGCTCTACCGCCTGAGCGGGGACCGCAATCCCCTGCACTCCGATCCGGCCTTCGCCGCGCGGGCCGGCTTCCCCCGTCCGATCCTGCACGGCTTGTGCACCTACGGGGTGACCGGCCGGGCGCTGCTGCACACGCTCGCCGGCTCCGATCCCGCGAGGTTCGCCGCCATGTCGGGCCGGTTCAGCGCGCCGGTGTTCCCCGGGGAGGCGCTGACCGTCTCGATGTGGGTGGACGGTGACCGGGCGAGGTTCCGCACCGCCAAGGACGACGGCACGGTGGTCATCGACCGGGGGAGTGTCCTGATCCGGCCGGCCTGAAGCCGTTGTTGGGATTGGCGAGCGCGGTCACCGTGCAGAAGCCGATGGGCCCGCTGGTGTCATACATGGTGCAGCGGCCCACGGCGGTGCCGTCCTGGCCGAGGTGCCCCGCGGATTCCAGCCCGATGGCGTCGCCCACCGGCTCGCGGCTCAGCGCCAGCGTGTAGTCGGCGTTGATGTACTGCAGTCCCGCCGTTCCGGCGTGGGCCAGGGGACTGGCGAAATCGGCTGCCAGCGCGGCGCGTACCAGTGGGGTGAGGGGTTCGCCCGCGACCAGCTCGTGGGTCTCCCGCAGCCAGGCCCGCCGGGGGTGGCCGGAGTCCCAGCCCGTTGCCGGCTTGCCGTCGGCGTCGAGCAGCCAGGTGTCCCAGGGGACCCGGCGCGCGGAATTGGTCCGATGCGGTGCGGGGCCGAGCCGGTCGGGGCCGGGAACGTCCCAGGCCGGGGTGGCCGGCACGTCCCCGGGCGGCTGGTCGCCGCGGCGCAGCAGCACGGCGCTCGCCCGCGCCGCCGGGCCGTCGGAGGTGAGCACGGTCGCGTCGACGACCCGGATCCGGCGGCCGTCGCGAACCCTGCTGGTGACCACCTGCACCGGCACCATCGGGGTGCTGCGGAACAGATCCACGGTCAGCCGGGCGACGTGCAGCCACGGCTCGGCGTGTTCGCGCTCGACGGCCCGGGCGAGCAGCCCGCCCAGCAGCCGGCCGTGCAGCATGTCGGCGCCCCAGGGACTGCGGGCGTGCGGCCCCGGCACGAGCCGGTCCCCGGAGGGGCTCAGGAAGGCCTCCCGCAGGTCGGTCAGGGTCATGGCGAACCTCTCGTCTCAGCCGGCGTCGCGGAGCGGATCGAGCCGCCGGATCAGCCGGATCGCCGCCTCGGTGATCTGATTGGCCTTGCGCCTGGTGGCACAGGTGGCGATCTCTCGTCCGGCCTCGCCGATGACCGTGGTGAGCACGGCGACGGTGAGCCGGTCGACCGGGTCGGTGCCGGCGCCGAGCAGGACCGCGTTCTGGCGTACCCACTCGCGGCCCCGGCTGCGGCGGACGAGTTCGAACCCGGGCGGTCCGTCGCCGTCCATGAACAGCCGTGCGAGGTCCCGGCGCTGCCACGAACCCTCCAGGAAGGCCCGGGCGCCGACGATGAAGAGGTTCAGCGGATCCTGCTCGCCACCGGCGCGAGCCTTGGCGACCGCGGTGGCCGCTGCCTGCTCGTGCGCGCTCTGATGGTCTTCCCACAGCGCCAGGAAGAGCTCGGTCTTGCCGCCGAAGTGGTGGTACAGGCTGCCGACGCTGGAGCCCGCGCGTTCCACCACCGCGGCCACGCCGGCCTCCGCGAATCCTTTCTCGACGAAGACCTCCCGGGCGGCCTCGAGCAGGAGGCGGCGAGTCTCGGCGGTGCGGCTCCATTGCCAGGCGTTGCTGTTGCCTTTATGAACCATTTTCGTCTCTTCTTGACAGGCTGCCGGTAGCGGCGCAGGCTGAATTCAATCCTAGAGTATCGTTCTAGAAAAGGGCGGTCCATCGATGGTCGACTTCTCGCTCAGCGACGAGGAACGCCAGATCCGCGACACCGTGCGTGCCTTCATCACCCGGGAAGTGATGCCCCTCGAGCAGGAGGTCCTGCGCAACGAGCGCACCGGCGCCCCGGCCGTCGACCCGTCCGTGCTCCGGGAGCTGCGGGACAAGGCGCGCCGGGCGGGATTCTGGGGAATCAACACCCCCGAGGAGTACGGCGGGATGAACCTCGGCGCCGTCATGACCGCGATCCTCGTCATGGAGACCGGGCGGACGTTCGTGCCCTTCAGCTTCGGCGGCACCGCGGACAACATCCTGTACGGCTGCGACGACGAGCAGAAGAAGCGCTACCTCATCCCCACGCTGGAGGGAGAACGCCGTTCCTGCTTCGCCATCACCGAGCCGGGCGCCGGTTCCGACGCGCGCAACATCCGCACCCGGGCCGTCCGCGACGGCGGCGACTGGGTCATCAACGGCGAGAAGACCTTCATCACCGGGGGAGCCGAGGCCGACTTCGTCATGGTCTTCGCCGTCACGGACCCCGGCCGCGGTGCCGACGGCGGCGTCACCTGCTTCCTCGTCGACCGGGACATGGGCTGGAAGTCGGAACCCATCCCGACGATGGGCCAGTGGGGTCCCGCCTCGCTGGTCTTCGACGACGTCCGGGTGCCGGCCGCCAACGTGCTCGGCGAGGTGAACCAGGGATTCCCCCTCGCCATGCGCTGGATCGGCCAGGGCCGGTACATCATTCCCGCGCACGCGATCGGCGCCGCGGAGCGGATGCTCCAGATGGCCGTCGACTACGCGAAGATCCGCTGCTCGATGGGCCGGCCGATCGCCGATTACCAGGCGATCCAGTGGCAGATCGCCGACTCGCAGGTGGAGATCGAATCCGCCAAGTGGCTCACCCTGTACGCCGCCTGGCGGGTGCAGCAGGGCATGGACGCGCGGCATGCCTCCTCGATCGCCAAGCTGCAGGGCGCGACGATGGCCAACCAGGTGGTCGACCGGGTGCTCCAGATACACGGCGGGCTCGGGTACACCAAGGAACTGCCTATCGAACGCTGGTATCGCGAGCTGCGCCTGCTGCGCATCTTCGAGGGAACCGACGAGATCCAGCGCCGGACCATCGCCCGCAACCTGCTCAAAGGGCACGCCCGGCTCGGCGGGATCGGCGAATGAGCATCCCGCGCCGGGCGGTGCGGGAGCTGTTCAATCCCCGTGCCATCGCGCTGGTCGGTGCCACGGACAAGTCCGGCTGGTCGGTGAGCACGTACGAGAACCTGCGCGCGGGTGGCTTCCCGGGCACGGTGTACCTGGTCAACCCGCGTACCGAGGTGGTGCACGGCGAGCGGGCGTACCCGAGCCTGTCCGCCCTTCCCGGCCCGGTCGACCTCGCCTTCGTGATGGTGCCGACCACCGCCGTGCTGCCCGTGCTGCGCGAGGGCGCCGGACTGGGCATCCGCAGCTACGTGGTCCTGACGGCCGGTTTCGGCGAGACGGGCGAGGAGGGACGCCGGCGCGAGGACGACCTGGCGGCCTTCGCGCGCCGGCACGGGCTGACGGTGCTGGGCCCGAACGGCAACGGATACCTCAACGTCGCCGCGAACGTCATGCCGTACGGGCTGCCCCTCCCGGCGCCGCTGCCGGCCGGCCCGGTGGGCATCGTGCTGCAGAGCGGGGCCCTGGCCAGTTCCCTCCTGGCCTTCGCCCAGGCCCGCGCCATCGGCATCAGCCTGCTCACCTCGATGGGCAACGAGACGCTGGTGTCCGTGACCGACGTCGTGGACTACCTCGTCGACGACCCGGCGACCCGGGTCATCGCCCTGTTCCTGGAATCGGTGCGCCGCCCGGCCGACTTCGCCCGCGCGGTGCGGCGGGCGGCGGCGGCCGGCAAGCCGGTCGTCGCCATGAAGATCGGGTCCAGCCCGCTCGCCTCGAGCACGGCCAGGGCGCACACCGGCGCGCTCGTCGGCGACGACGACGTCGTCGACGCCGCGTTCCGGCAGCTCGGCGTGGTACGCGTACGCGCCCTCGAGGATCTCATGATCACCGCAGGCCTGCTCGGCGAGATCGGCCCCCTGCCCGGTTCCCGGCTCGGCGTGGTCACCCCGTCCGGTGGCGCTTCCGAGATCATCGCGGACCGCGCCGAGGCGGAGGGGCTCAGCCTGCCGCCGTTCGCCCCCACGACGGCCGCGAGGCTCAAGGCGATCCTGCCCGACTTCGCCACCGTGCAGAATCCACTGGACGTCACCGGATACGTGGTCGTCGACCGCACCCTGCTCGGCCGCGCGCTGGACGTGGTCGTGCAGGACCCCGGCATCGACGCGGTCCTGCTGCTGTCCGAACTCCCGCGCGTACCACCGGCCGGCGACCCGGCGCCCATGACGGCCCTCTTCGGGAGCACCGCTGAACGCATCCGCACCTCGCCGCGGCCGGTGGTCGTGGTCGGCACCATGCTGACGGACGTCACCGACTACGGCCGTACGGTCGCGCAGCGCACGGGTTTCCCGCTGGTCGTCGGCGGCATCGAACACGGCATGTCGGCGCTCGGCGCGGCCGCCCGGTGGAGCCCGCCCCGCGCGTGCGGCCCCCGGGTGCGGGGGCGCGGACCGGCCCCGGTCGTGTCCGGTGCGGCCACCGGCGTGTGGACGGAGCATCAGGCCGCCCGGCTGCTCGCCGACAACGGCGTACCGGTCGTACCATCGGCCTTCGCGTCCGATGAGGACGGCGCGGCCGCCGCGGCCGAGAGCCTCGGCTACCCGGTCGTGGTCAAGGCGGTCGCCCCGGGCCTGCTGCACAAGAGCGACGCCGGCGCCGTCCGGCTCCACCTGATCAACGCCGGCGAGGTCCGCCGCGCCCACCGGGAGGTGCTGGCCGCGGCCCGGGCCCGGGACGCCGCCGCGACCGGGACGCTCATCCAGCCGCATCGCACGGGAGGCGTCGAACTGCTGGTCGGGGTGGTCCGGGACCCCGCCTGGGGGCTCGCCCTGGCGGTCGGCCTCGGCGGCATCTGGGTCGAGGCGCTCCGCGACTCCGCGCTGCGCCTGCTGCCGGTCGACGCCGCCGAGATCCGCCGGGCGCTCGGTGAGCTCCGGGGCGCCGACGTGCTCCGGGGCACCCGCGGCACGGAACCCGCCGACCTGGACGTCGTGGCCGGCGCGATCGCCGCGGTGGCCCGGCTGGCGGAGGGTCTGGGCGATCGGCTGGAGGCCTTGGAGATCAACCCGCTGCTCGTCCGCGGTACGCGCGTCGAGGCGCTGGACGCCTTGGTCACCTGGCGGCCCTAGAGTGCGTCGGGGGTGCCGTGTCGCCGTCGACCAGCTCGGTCATGCGGTGCAGGGTCGGGTCGCCCTCGTCGGCGATGTAGTCGTCGGCCCGGGTGAGGTCGGGGCCGCTCGGCACGCCGCGCCCTCGCAGCAACACGGTGCCGGCGACCGCGACGAGGAGGTTGACGGCCAGTGCGAGCATCCCGACGTACACGCTGGCGCCCGTCGAGAGCCCCAGGTGCGACAGCGGCCACGAGGAGCCGCCGAAGTGGGCGCGGACGACGGTGCGGTCGTCGGGGCCGATCTGCGGGATCTGGTAGAGCATCAGCACACCCGTGGCCAGGCCGGCGACGAGCCCGCCGAGCAGCGCGCGACGGTGGAACCAGGCGGTGAACAGCCCCAGGCCGACGGCGGGCACGGTCTGCAGGACGATGACACCGCCGATGAGCTGCAGGTCGACCGCGAACTGGGGATCCAGCAACAGAATGCAGGCGACGGCACCCAGTTTGATGGCCAGGGAGGCGTACCGGCTCACCCGCGCCTCCTGGGCCGCGGTGGCGTGCGGCCGTACGTACTCGCGGTAGATGCTGCGGGTGTAGAGGTTGCCGGCGGCGATCGACATGACCGAGGCCGGCACCAGGGCGCCGACACCGATCGCGGCCAGCGCGATGCCGGCGAACCAGTCGGGGAAGACCGTACGGAACAGCAGGGGCACGACCGTGTTGATGTCGCCGTCGAGCGGCACCACCCCCTTCGACAGCGCGACGTAGCCGAGCAGCGCGACGAAGCCCAGGGCGATGGTGTAGACGGGCAGTGCGGCGAGATTGCGCTGCACGGTGGCCCGGTTACGGGCGGCGAGGACGCCGGTGAGCACGTGCGGATAGGCGAAGATCGCCAGCGCCGAACCGAAGGCGAGGGTGGCGTAGCCGAGGTGGTCGGAGGAGCCCAGCAGCAGACCGTCGCGGACGGTCGCCGTCTTGTCGAAGTGGTCGCCCGCGCTGCGGAACGCGTTCGCCAGGCCGCGGGGGGTCATCGCGATCACCAGCATCGCGGCCAGCACCGTCCAGAGCAGCAGGACGTCCTTGACGATGGACATCAGCGCCGGGGCGCGCAGCCCCGACCGGAAGGTGCAGGCCGCCAGCAGCGTGAACGCGGCGACGAGCGGCCAGTCGCCGGTGATGCCCATCGTGGCGAACACGACGCTGAGGCCGACCAGCTGCAGGGCCACGTACGGCATGGTGGCGACCAGCCCGGTGACCGCCACCGTCCCGGCGAGGGCGCGCGAGCCGAACCGGGCCCGGACGAACTCGGCAGGGGTCACGAAGCCGTGCACGTGCGCGACCGACCAGGCGCGGGTGACCATCAGGTACACCATCGGCGTGGCGATGACGGCGAACGGCACGGCGAAGAACCCCACGGCGCCGATGCCGTAGACCAGCGCGGGCACCGCGACCAGGGTGTACGCCGTGTAGATGTCCCCGCCCATCAGGAACCACGTGACCCAGTTGCCGAAGGCGCGCCCGCCCAGCCCCCACTCCTCGAGGTTGTGCATGTCCCGTGGGCGGCGCCAGCGTGCCGCCCAGAACCCGAGCACGACGACGAGACCCAGCACGCAGGCGAAGGCGGAGAACTCGGTGAGGCTGAGATCGGGTACGGGCATGTCAGCCCCGCACCCGGGTCAGCTGGTACACCAGCGCCGTGACCGCGATCGTGAGCCCGATGCAGGCGATCTGCGCCCAGTAGAAGAACGGGATGCCCCACACCTGGGGCTCGGCGCGGTCGAACAGCGGCGTGATCAGCGGCACCGTCACCGGTATCGCCAGCAGCCAGTGCCACCGGCTGCGCTCCCGCGCGGCGCGCTCGCGCCTGCGGGCCTCGGCGTCCGCCGCCCGCGCGCTGCCGTACGGCTGCTGGGAGGGCCAGCGGCCGCCGGGCGGAAGGCGATCGCCGGGTCGCGGTGGGACGGGGTCCGGCGTGGCGTTGATGTGCCCGAAGGAAGCGGGCATGGTCGTACTCCTTGCTCGTCGTGATCGTCAGCCCGGCAGCGCGCGCAACTGGCGCCGAAGGATCTTGCCGGAAGGGCTCTTGGGGATCCGGTCGACCAGGGTCACCAGCCGGACCTTCTTGTACGGCGCGACCCGCGCGGCCACGTGGGCGATCACCTCGTCCGGGGTCAGTGACCCCTCGGCCGGTACGACGAAGGCGTGCGGGATCTCCTCGCCGTCGCCGTCGTAGCCGCCCACCACCGCCGCGTCGGCGATACCGGGGTGGGTCAGCAGGACCGCCTCCAGTTCGGCCGGCGGCACCTGGTAGCCCTTGTACTTGATGAGCTCCTTGACCCGGTCGACGACGTACCAGTCGCCCGCCTCGTCGACGCGGACCAGATCGCCGGTGTGCAGCCAGCCGTCGGCGTCGACGGTGGCGTCGGTCGCCTCGGGGCGGCCGAGGTAGCCGCGCATCACCTGCGGGCCGCGGACCAGGAGCTCCCCGGTGGTGCCGGGGCCGACGTCGCTGCCGGTCGCCACGTCCACCACCCTGGCCTCGGTCCCGGGCACCAGCTTGCCGATCGTTCCGGGCGGGGAGGCCGGCTCGTGGAACGGTACGGCGTGCGACACCGGCGACATCTCCGTCATGCCGTAGCCCTGGTGCACCGGGCAGCCCAGCCGGCGCGCGCAGGCCTCGGCGAGCTCGGGATCGAGCGGTGCCGCGCCGCTGAACACCACGCGCAGCGCCGACAGGTCGTGGTCGGCGACGGCCGGGTGCTTGGCCAGGGCCAGCACCACCGGCGGGGCGACGAACGCGCGGGTGATCCGCTGCTCGGCCAGGACCCGGAGGAACTCGTCGAGCTCGAACCGGGGCAGGACGACGAGGGTGGCGCCGGCGGCCAGGCCCAGGTTCATCAGGACCGTCAGGCCGTAGATGTGGAACAGGGGCAGCACCGCCACGACCCGGTCGTCGGGCCGCAGGTCCAGCGTGGCCTGCACCTGCCGCACGTTGGCGACCAGGTTCCGGTGGGTGAGCATGACGCCCTTGGCCACGCCGGTCGTGCCGCTGGAGTACGGCAGTGCCGCCAGGTCGGCATCGGGGTCGATCTCCACGCGGGGTGCCGGATCGGTGCACTCCATCAGCTGCCGCACCGAGCGGTAGCCCGGGGCGGCATCGAGGAGGAAGACCTCCCGCACGCCGGTACCGGCGCCGGCCTCGGCGACGCGGCCGACCTGCGCCGAGGTCGTCACGAGCCACGCGGCTCCGCTGTCGCGCAGCTGGTCCGCGAGGTCCTTGCCGGTGGCCAGCGCGTTCACCGGGGTGACGGTCGCGCCCGCGGTCAGCGCCGCGTGGAAGACCACCGGGTAGAGCTCGCTGTTGGGGCTGTAGAGGGCGAGGACGTCGCCCTTGCGCAGCCCGGCCGCCGCGAACCCGGCGGCGAGGCGGTCGACCATGCGAGCCAGCGTCGCGTAGCTGATCGTCGTGCCGGTACGCCCGTCGACCAGGGCCGGGTGCTCACCGCGCGCGGCGGCACCGTCGAGGACCAGCCGGTGCACGGGCAGGGCGGGTATCTCGACGTCGGGCAGGGGACTGGTGAACGGCATGGCGTCTCCTCCAGGTGGGCGGCGGAGCTGTGGCAGACAGCATCGGGCCGCCCCCGGAGCTGGGCAATGTCCGCGCTGCACAACTCCGGCCCGGCTCGGCTGGGCACCGTGCACTCTGCGTGCCGGCATCGTCGCGGCCGAGCGCCGGGCGCCGCTCAGCAGGCGGAGGCGAGCCCCGGCGCCGGTGTGGCAAGCGACGTGTCGGCCGGCAGGAGCCGTACTGCCGTCAGGGCGAGATAGCAGCAGAGGACGTGCCGGTCGTCGTCGAGCGAGCCACCGGTCAGCGTCTCGATCCGGCGCAGCCGGTTGGCCACGGTGTTGCGGTGACAGTGCAGGGCCACGGCGGCCGCGGCCACCGAACGCCCGCCCCGCAGCCACACCTCCAGCGTGTCGACGAGGAGCCGGCGTTCGGCCGGGGTCTGCTCCAGCAGCCGGCCGAGGACGCGTTCGGTGAGCCGGTGGGCGAGGTCGGGCCGGGAGACCACCATGGCCTCCGGCAGCCGGTCGTCGATCCGGTACACCCGGGGTGATCGTGCGGGCGCGGTGGACAGTGCCGTCTCGGCGGCGCGCCGCGCCTCGGCCAGGGAGCCGAGGCCCGCCACCGACCAGGACAGTCCGGCGGGGCGGGGCAGCAGCGGCTCCAGCAGGGCGGCGACGGCGGTCAGCGACTTCCCGCCCAGGGCCAGCACCCCGAACTCCCGGTCGCCGGTGGTGCGCCAGGCCGACCGGACGCCGCGGACGGCCAGGGCGTCCCGCGGCACCGTCAGCGGGCGGTCGCGGGTGGCGTCGTAGCGCAGCGCCACCACCGCGAACCGGTCGTGCGGCGGCAGGTCGAGCGCCGTGGCGGCCGCGGCCGCGGTGGCCGGGTCCAGGTCGGTGCCGGTGAGCAGCGCGTCCATCAGGGCGCCGTGGCGGTCGGCGTCCCCGATGCCGAGCTCGGCCTCGGTGGCGCGGTAAGCGTCGGCGACCACGAGGGAATATCGGTTCACGATGTCGAGGACGCTGCTGGTGGCCTCGGTGACGACGTCGACGGAGCCGGGCGGTCCGCTGCGCGCCTCGGTGAGCAGCGCCTGCCAGATCGTGGCGGTACCCAGCCTGTACGCGTGCAGCACCGCTTCGAGCGGGATGCCCTGGACCGCCCGCCGCCGGCCGGAGGCGCGCGGGGCGTCGAGCGGGTCCACGCCGGCCGGCAGGGCGTCCGCGAGCACCTGCAGGATCCGCTCGAGGTTGGCGTGGCAGGAGTCGAGCAGGTCGGGCCCGGACACCCGCTCCCGATAGCCGTTCGCCTGGTTCGCGTCCTCGATCCGGCGGGCGAGGTCGTGCGCCAGCTCAGGCAGGCGGGAGAGCAACGCGGAGATCAGCTGCCGGAGCGTCCCGGAGCCGGTTGCCGTTGACGTCTGCATCATCTGCCCACCCCATTTCTGACCCGCAACACGCTACTTGACACCCCTGTCAGTTTCAATGACGCTATGTCAAATCGGTACGCGGGGAGGAGCGCCATGTCGCCAGGGAACGCGCAGGTCGCAGTGGTGGTCGGCACGGATCCGGTGGCACCGGCGCTGGCCCGGCGGCTACGGACCGAGGGGCTGCGCGTCTGCCTGGTCGGCGCGGATCCGGCGGACGGCGCGCACGCCGACTGGGCGCTGCCCGGGGACCCCACCGACGTCGATGTGCAGAGCCGTGTCGTACGGGCGGTCGTCGATCGCTGGGGCCGCCTGGACCTGCTCGTCGTGCACACCCCGGAACCGGCCCCGGGGTCGCTCCTCGAATGCGATCCGATCGCCTTCCGGGCGCTGGTCCGCGGCTGGGTGGCCGCGCCGCTCGGCTGGGCCCAGCGGGCGTACTGGCTGGCCATGGCGGACGGTGGCGGCCGCGTGCTGCACCTGGCCACGACCGTCGGGGCGGGACGCGTAGCCCTCGGTGCGGCGATGCTGCGCGGGCTGACCGGGCTGATCGCCGCCGAGGTCGCCCCGGAGGTACGGGTCAACGGGCTGACGGCACCGCAGGGCACGGATCCCGAGCTGTTCGCCGATCTCGCGTACCTGCTGTCGCGCAGCGCGGTGGCGAGCGGCGAGGTGGTCGAGGCCGGCACCGCCGCCGACCAGCTCGAGCAGGTGGCCTGATGGTCGCCCAGACCTCCGGCGCGAGCGCCACCTCCGCCGGCCGGACCCGGCGCCGGCGGGGCATCGTCGAACAGGAGATCTACGAGCACGCGGCCCGGCTCTTCGCCGAGCGGGGCTTCGCGGGCACGAGCCTCCAGGACATCGCCGTGTCCATGGGACTCACCCGCACCGCGATCTACCACTACGTCGACAGCAAGGAGGCCCTGCTCGAGCAGATCGTCACCGAGGTGACGCTCGAGGGGGTGGCGCTGCTGCGCACCATCCGGGGGCGTGCCGACCTGGACCCGCGCGGACGGCTGCGGCTCGCGGCGTACGAGATGGCCAGCCGCAACGCCGCCAACCCGGCGCGGTTCCGGCTCTGGCACATCGGGCAGATGGAGCTGAGCGAGCCGCTCGCCAGCCGCAACGAACGGGCGAAGCGGGAGGTCCTGGCGGAGCTGCGGGGCCTCATCGACGACGGCGTCGACGCCGGGATCCTGCGCCCGGTCGACTCCCGCACCGCCGCCCTCGGCATCCTCGGCATGTGCAACTGGATCGCCTGGTGGTTCCGGCCCTCGCCGGAGCACCCGGTGGAGCCGGTGGCGGAGGCGTTCGCCGAGATGGCGGTGCACGGCCTCGCCGCCGAGCCCGCCGGTCCGGCCGGGACGGCATGGCCCTCGCCGCAGGCGGCATCGGCGCTCGCCGTCCTGCGGGAGCAGGTCGACCGGCTGGAGGCCGCGCTGCAGCACCCGCATCCCTGATCGACCGCCGTGCTATATCACGTTCCTGTTAAAGATTCTCATTGACGCCAGGGTTTTTTGTGTAAATAGTAGAACGCGTTACAGTCGCTCTGAGCCCATCGAGGTCAGCGATGAACGCATCCCTCAGCAGGCGTCAGGTCCTCGCGGGCGCCGCCGCCATCGGCACCGGCATGGCCGTCGGACCGGCCGTCCGCGGGCGGGCGGCGCGGGCCGCCGGGCAGTTCGACGCCGTGGTCGTCGGCTGCGGGGCCGCCGGCATGACCGCGGCGCTCCGGCTGGCCCGGCGGGGCCTCAGCGTGGTGGTGGTGGAGAAGGCGCCGACCTTCGGCGGCTCCGCGGCCAGGTCGGGTGCCGGCATCTGGATCCCCGACAACGAGGTCATCCTCGCGGCCGGGGTTCCCGACACCCCCGCGAAGGCGGCCACCTACCTCGCCGCGGTGGTGAACGGCGACGTGCCGACCGCCAAGCAGCAGGCGTTCCTGGACAACGGCCCCTCGATGATCTCGTTCGTCATGGCGAACAGCCCCCTGCGGTTCCGGTTCATGGACGGGTACCCCGACTACTATCCCGAGCTCGCCGGCGGCATGCCGCAGGGCCGGTCGATCGAGCCGGACCTGTTCGACGGCAAGCTGCTCGGCGCCGAGCTCGAGCACCTCAACCCCGCGTACATGCCGACGCCCCCGGGCGCGTCCGTCTTCAGTGCCGACTACAAGTGGCTCGTCCTGGCCCTGGTCAACGCGAAGGGCTTCGCCGTGGCCGCCGAGTGCGCCGCCCGGTACGCCACCGCCGTGCTGCACGGCCAGACGCCGCTCACCATGGGGCAGGCGCTGGCCGGCGGGCTGCGCGCGGGCCTCGCGGCCGCGGGCGTACCCGTGTGGCTGAACACGCCGTTCGAGGACTTCCGGTTCGACGCGAGCGGCCGGGTCACCGGGGTGGTCGTCACCCGGGACGGGGCCTCCACGGTCATCGGTGCGAACCGGGGCGTCGTCGTGGCCGCCGGCGGGTTCGAGCACAACCTCGCCATGCGGCTGGCGTACCAGCAGGCGCCGATCGGCACCGAGTGGACGGTCGGCGCCAAGGAGAACACGGGGGACGGCATCGAGGCCGGCCTGCGCGCGGGCGCGGCGACGGACTTCCTCGAGGACTCGTGGTGGGGGCCGGCCGTCCCGCTGCCCGAGGAGCCGTACTTCTGCCTGGCCGAGCGGACCCTGCCCGGCAGCCTCATGGTCAACAGCGCCGGGGTGCGGTTCGTCAACGAGGCGGCGCCATACAGCGACGTCGTGCACGTCATGTACGCGAAGAACGGCATCACGCCGGACATCCCGGCATGGTTGATCTTCGATCAGAACTACCGCAACCGGTATCTCTTCCGCGACGTCCCACCGGCTCTGCCGTTCCCGGACTCCTGGTACGACGCCGGAGCGGTTCACAAGGCGCCGACCATCGGCGCCCTGGCAGACCGGATCGGGATTCCCGCCGGCGCCCTGTCCGCCACGGTGAGCCGCTTCAACGGGTTCGCGCGCAGCGGCCGGGACACCGACTTCCACCGCGGCGACAGCGCGTACGACCACTACTACACGGACCCCGCGGTCCGTCCGAACTCTTGCCTGGCGCCGCTCTGGCTGCCGCCGTACTACGCCTGCAAGATCGTCCCCGGTGATCTCGGGACCAAGGGCGGACTGCGGACCGACGCCCGCGCGCGGGTGCTGCACGCCGACGGCTCGCTCATCCCCGGGCTCTACGCGGCGGGCAACTCCAGCGCCGCGGTCATGGGGCACAGCTACGCCGGTGCGGGTTCCACCATCGGCCCGGCGATGACCTTCGGGTACATCGCCGCCAACGACATCGCCGACGGCATCTGATGGACCGCCATGCCCCTCCCCGGTCCCGGACGGTCTCGCGTCGCGGTCTGCTCAAGGGCGGCGCGGTGGCGGCCGTGCTCGGCGCCTCCGGGGGCCGGCCCCTCGCCCGCGCCGCGGCGGCCGGCGCCACCCTCGCCGACGGCGATCACGTGCCGGCCCTCGTCATCGGCAGCGGCTACGGCGGCGCGGTCACCGCACTGCGCCTGACCCAGGCCGGCGTCGCCACCGCCGTGGTCGAGATGGGGATGGCCTGGAACAGCCCCGGATCCGACGGCAAGGTCTTCTGCGACATGCTCCACCCGGACCAGCGGTCGTACTGGCTGCGGACCTCGACCGACCAGCCCCTCGGCTACTTCCTCGGCATCCCGGCCAACAAACCGATCGGCAGGTTCACCGGTGTGCTCGACTCCGAGCGCTTCGCCGGCATCCGCGTCTACCAGGGGCGGGGCGTCGGCGGCGGCTCGCTGGTCAACGGCGGCATGGCGGTGCTGCCCCGGCGCAGCTACTTCGAGGAGGTTCTGCCCTCGGTCGACGCCGACGCGATGTACGACACCTACTTCCCGCGCGCCAACGCCGCGCTCGGCGTCAACTACATCGACCCGGCCTGGTTCGAGACGGCGGAGTGCTACCGGTACGCCCGGCTCAGCCGGGATCAGGCCAACGAGTCCGGCTATCGCACCACCTTCGTGCCCAACGTGTACGACTTCACGTACATGGCCCGGGAGCAGGCCGGCACCGTTCCCCGCTCGGCTCTGGCCAGCGAGGTGATCTACGGCAACAACTACGGCAAGCGCTCGCTGGACAAGACCTACCTGGCGGCCGCGGCGGCGACCGGCCGGCTGACCGTGACCACCCAGCACGTGGTCACCGCCGTCGCGCCCGCCTCCGCCGGCGGGTACGCCGTCACGATGACCCAGATCAGCACCGCCGGCGAGCCGCTGGCCGCCAAGACCGTACGCGCCGACCGGGTGTTCTTCGCCGCGGGAAGCATCGGCACCAGCAAGCTGCTGGTGGCGATGAAGGCCGTCGGCGCCCTGCCCGGCCTGCCCGACGCGGTGGGCCAGGGCTGGGGCAACAACGGCAACGTCATGGTCGGCCGCGCGGACCACGTCTGGGACACCACCGGCGCCCTCCAGTCCGGCATGCCGGCCATGGGCATCGACAACTGGTCGGATCCCGCCGGGCCCGTGTTCGCGGAGATCGCGCCCTTCCCGGCCGGCGTCGAGCTGTGGATCAGCCTCTACCTGGCCATCACCCGCAATCCTCAGCGCGCCCGCTTCGTCTTCGACGCGGGCACCGGCACCGTCGGCCTGACCTGGCAGACGGCACAGAACCAGCCGGCCGTCGACGCGGCCAAGCGGGTCTTCGACGCCATCAACGCGAAGCAGTTCACCGTCTACCGCCGCGACCTGTTCGGCCCCGGCAAGATCTGGGGGGACGACTTCACCTACCATCCGCTCGGCGGGTGCATCCTCAACGAGGCGACCGACAACTACGGTCGGCTGCCGGGCTTCCCCGGGCTCTACGTCATGGACGGTTCGCTGATCCCGGGCTCGACCGGCGTCAACCCGTTCGTCACCATCACCGCCCTCGCGGAACGCAACATCGAGAAGATCATCGAGACCGATCTCTGACGGTACGGCCGCAGCCTCAGCCCGCCCGTGAGCCGGACTCCCACACCGCCGAGAACAGGCGACGGGCCTGGTCGGCGTTGAGGGCGACGAACGTGCCGGTCGCGGCGACCAGCACGGTGTCCGGCTCCGCGGCGGTGGCGATGGTCCCGGTGGCGGTCACGCGCCGGCCGTCGACCGCGGTCGCCTCGGCGGTCAGGCGCAGCGGCGTCTGCAGCGGGACCGGAGCCCGGTACGAGGTCTCCAGGCGCACGGTCATGCCCGGGTGCCCGGAGGCGCTCACCGCGTATCCGAGCATCTGGTCGAGCAGCAGCGCGCTCACACCGCCGTGCGCGTAGCTGGGCGGCCCCTCGAAGGCGAGGCCGAGGGTGCAGGTGCCGACGGTGACGTCACCGGACTGCTCGATGCGCAGGGGCGGGGCCAGGGCGCTGCCGGTGCCCGTCACCGGGTTGTACATGCGGACGCCGTCGAGGAGGTCGTCGGTGCTCGGCGGGGTGGACCGGTCGCGCAGGCGCCCGCCCAGCAGGGCCGTCGCCTCGCGCACGACCTGGGTGGCGCGGTCGAGCTCCTCCACCGGGGCCTCGGTGGAGGAGGCCAGCTCGACCAGCGTGCGCAGCGCGTCGCCGAGCTCGCTCACGGCTCGCCGCCGGCGCTCCAGCGGGGACGGGACCGCCGGGTCGTCACGGCCCTTCACGGCGCGCAGGCTCCGGATGGCACGGGGCGCGATGGCGTCCTGGTGCCAGGCGGCCGACGGGGACTGCTCCGCCGCCCGGCCTGGATCGTTCTCGGTCACCGCACGCCTCCACCGTTCGACGGCCAGGACATGGTTCTACCTCCGCGGGGCTCCACCGCTGATGAATGAAGCTAGTGAAGCTGGTCACATTGCTATAACCTGTTCTAGTTCTCTGGGATCACCCGCAAGGAGGAATGCGATGCCCAAGGTCAGTGTCACGGCCGGCGCCGCGGCCGAACCGCAGAAGGTCTGGCAGGTGGTGGTGGACCTTCCCCGGGTCGCGGAGTGGAACACGATGCACGAGGGCTTCACCGGCGAGGTCCCGTCGACGCTGGACGCGGGCACCACCTACCGGCAGAAGGTCAAGCTGATGGGGATGCCCGCCGAGATGGCCTGGCGGGTGACGGATGTGGCGGCGGCGCAACGACTCGAACAGTCCGGCGACGGCCCGATGGGCGTCAAGGCGAAGAGCCGGATGACGATCGAGCCGTCCGGGGACGGGTCGCAGATCACCTACGAGATGGAGTTCGTCGGACCGGCGCTGGCCGGGCCGATGGCCGGCATGCTCGAGAAGCAGGCCGGCACCGCGGCGCAGCAGTCCCTGGCGAAGCTCACCGCTCTCCTCGGCTGACGTCCCGCCCGGCGTTCCCCCTGCTCCTGTCAGCGCAGGAGCAGGCGGGTGGCCAGCTCGAGGTGGTTGACCACGTCGTTCGCCGAGGCGCGGCGGGTCACCCAGGCGACCAGGTTGGACAGCCAGACGTCGCCGATCACGCGGGCCTTCGCCCGGTCGTCCGGCGTCGGCTCGCCCTCGTGCATGGCCCGGGTGAACATGTCCTCCATGAGCCGCGCGACGGCGTTGACCTCGGCGCTCGCCGACGGGTCGGCGAACATGAACGCGCGCGTCATCGCCTCGGTGATCAACGGCTCCCGCTGCATCACCCGGGTCATCTGGCCGAGCACGTACAGGGTCCGCTCGTGGGGGGTGTCGCCCGGGATGGGCTTGCGGTCGAGCTTCTCCTGGATCCGTTCGAACTCCAGCACCAGGGCGGACACCAGAAGATGGATCTTGGAGGGGAAGTAGCGGTAGAGCGTGCCGAGCGCCACCTCCGCGCGCTCGGCGACCGTACGCATCTGGACGGCGTCGTAGCCGCCCTTGGCGGCCAGCGCCAGGGTGGCCTCCAGGATCCGGCGGCGCCGGTCCCGCTGGGCAGCGGAACCCTGCTGCGCGTCCGCGCCGGCGAGCGTGCCGCGGCCGGCGCCGTTACTGATATTCGTTCTCGACGCTGCCATCCTTGCCTTCCGAGCATTCCGGACCACGGCCGCGGGCCGTGTCGTGAGATCTACCAGCGTACCAACGGGTGTGGAGCGCTCGCCCGCCGAGGCGGCTGGCGTGTCAGGACTGAAACGTGTTCTAATTCTGGCATGGGCCCGGACTTCGCTTTGGACGAGGCACAGGACGCGATCGTCCGTCTGGCCGGCGAGGTGCTGGACGACGACGCCGCAACCCCGGACCGCCTCGGGAAGGCGCTCGGTCAGGCGGGCCTGCTGACCCTGGCCGTCCCGGCGCCGCTCGGCGGTGCCGGGCTCGGTGCCGTGGAGACCGCCCTGGTGATCGCCGAGGTCGCCCGCCGCGCCGTCGCCGTCCCCGCACTGTCCACACTCGGTCTCGGCGTCCTGCCGGTGACCCGGTGGGCGACCCCGGATCAGCAACGCGACCTGCTGACCGGGGTGGGGGACGGCCGCGTCCTGACGGCGGCCCTGGCCGAGCCGGGCGATCCGCTGCCGGGAGCACCGCGCACCACGGCCACCATCGACTGGCAGGTCACCGGCACCAAGACCGGCGTGAGCGACGCCGAGCAGGCTCACCGCATCCTGGTGCCGGTCAGCCGGGACACCGGCGGCCTCGCGATCGCGGTGGTCGACCCGGCCGCACCCGGTGTCACGCTGCGGCGAACCGCCACGTCGGCCGGGACCCCGGAATTCACCGTACGGATGGACGCGGTGGCCGCCGAGCCGCTCGGTTCCGCCGCAGACGGGCGGTGCGTCGCGGACCTGTACCGGTGCGCCGTCGCCACCGCCTGCGCGGCCGGGGACGGTGCCCTGGCCGGGACACTGCGGTTGACCGCCGGCCACGTGCGCGACCGCCACCAGTTCGGCCGCCCGCTCGCCACGTTCCAGGCGGTCGCCCAGCAGATCGCCGACGTCTACGTCACCTCGCGCACGCTGCACCTGGCCGTGCTGGCCGCGTGCTGGGGCATCGACGCCGGCCCCGGCCCGGACGATCCGCGGACCGGCGACGACGTGTGGGTCGCCGCGTACTGGCTGACCGGCGAGGCCCTCCCGGCCCTGCGCTCCTGCCACCACCTGCACGGCGGCCTCGGGCTCGCGGCGGACTACCCGCTGCACCGCCACGGCGCCCTGCTGCGCGACCTGGCCCGCCGGCTCGGCGGCGCCGAGCATTGCCTGCAACGGCTGGGAGGGCGCGTTGTTCATCGACCTGACTGAGGAGCAGCATGCGCTGCGCGGGCGGCTCCGCGCGTACCTTGAAGGTCTCCTCTCGCCGGAGCAACGCCGTACGCTGCGCCTTGAACGGCACGGACCGGTCCACCGGGAGGTCGTCGCCCGGCTGGGCCGCGACGGCTGGCTCGGCCTGGGTTTCCCCACCCGCTACGGCGGCGGCGGGTACGGCCCGGTGGAGCAGCAGATCCTGGTGAACGAGGCGGCCCGCGCCGACGTCCCGCTGCCCGCCGTCACCCTGCAGACCGTCGCTCCGACGCTGCTGGCGTTCGGGACCGCCGCGCAGAAGGACTTCTTCCTGCCCCACATCCTCGCGGGCGAACTCCACTTCGCGATCGGCTACACCGAGCCGGAGGCGGGCACCGACCTCGCCGCGCTGCGGACCCGGGCGGTGCGCGACGGTGACGAGTACGTGGTCAACGGCCAGAAGACCTTCACCACGGGAGCGCACGACGCCGACTACCTGTGGCTCGCCTGCCGCACCGACCCGGAGGCGCCGCGGCACCGGGGGCTCTCCGTCCTCATCGTCGACACCCGTGACCCCGGGTACGCCTGGACCCCGATCATCACCTGCGACGGCGCGCATCACGTGAACGCGGTCTACCTGAGCGACGTACGCGTCCCGGCCTCGATGCGGGTCGGCCCGGAGCACGGCGGCTGGCGGTTGCTGACGACCCAGCTCAACCACGAGCGGGTCATGCTGGGCCCAGCCGGGCGGACGGGTGCCCTCTACGCGCGGGTGCAGGCGTGGGCCCGGGCGAACCCGGCCGTGTGCGAGCAGCCCGATGTGCGCCGGTCGCTGGCCCGTGCGTACGCGTGCCTGCGCGTCAACGAGCTGCTCAACTGGCAGGTCGCCGGTGCCGAACCGGCCGGGGCCGCGGACGCCTCGGCCACGAAGGTCTTCTCCTCGGAAACGGTGCTGCGGATCGGCCAGGAGCTCGAGGACCTCGTCGGCCGCCACGGCGACCCGGACGATCCCGCGACCGCCGAGCTGATGTCCTGGCTGGACCTGCAGGCCAAACGCAACCTGGTGCTGACCTTCGGCGGCGGGGTCAACGAGATCCAGCGGGAACTGATCGCGTCGGCGGGCCTCGGGCTGCCCCGGGTGCCGAGATAGGTGAGGTGGGCTGGGTATGGACGAGGCGATCAGGGCCGCCGCACGCCGCATCACCGAGGCGGGCGAGTCGGCGCCGCGGCCGGCCCGGGACCCGGTGAACAGGCCGGCGATCCGGGGCTGGCTCGAGGCGATGGGCGACACGAACCCGGTCTACGAGCGCGACGGGCTCGCCCCGCCCGCGATGGTGCAGGTGTGGACGATGCCCGGGCTGCGGCCGGCCCGCTCGGCGGACGACCCGCTGGGCGCGATGTCGGCGGTGCTCGACGAGGCCGGCTTCACCTCGGTGGTGGCGACCAACTGCGAGCATACGTACGACCGCTACCTGCGCGAGGGCGAGGTCTTGACCGTCCGCAGCCGCCTCACGGACGTGACCGGCCCGAAGCGCACCGCGCTCGGGGAGGGCTGGTTCGTCACCACCGAGAGCACCTGGTTCGTGGCCGGCGAGCCGGTGGCGAGCATGCGGTTCCGGGTGCTGAAGTTCCGGCCCGGCGACCCGCCGCCCGCCGCGGACCCGGACGTCCCGCTGCGACCGGTGATCAGCCCCGACACCGCGTTCTTCTGGGCCGGCACCGCGGCCGGTGAGCTCAGGGTGCAGCGCTGCGGCGAGTGTGGCGTCCTGCGCCATCCGCCCGGGCCCGCCTGCCCGCAGTGCGGTGCCACCAAGCCCGAGTACGCGATCGCGTCGGGCACCGGCCGTGTCCACAGTTTCGTGGTGCACCGCCACCCGCCGTTGCCGGGCCGGCGGTCGCCCGTGGTGGTGGCCCTGGTGGAGCTGGCGGAGGGCGTACGGATGGTCGGCGAGCTGCGCGGGGCGGACCCGGACGAGGTCCGCATCGGTGCTCCGGTGCAGGTGGAGTTCGTCCGCCTCGACGACGAGGTGACGCTCCCCGCGTGGCGCCTCGACGGGCCGGCGGAGGTCCCGATGGCGCCGTGGGAGCTCACGGTGACCCCGACCGTCGTGATCAGCACGGCCCTGGCCACCCGCGACTTCCAGGACGTCCATCACGACCGGGACGCGGCCGTGCGGCGCGGCGGCCGCGACATCTTCCTCAACATCCTGACCACCGCCGGCCTGGTGCAGCGCTACGTCACCGACCGGGCCGGGCCGGACACCGTCCTGCGCGGCATGGCGATCCGGCTCGGGACGCCCTGCCATGCCTACGACACCCTCACGTTCACCGGACGGGCCCGCGACGCCGTGGACGGCGAGCGGGTGGTCACCGTGAGCGGGCGTACGGCCACCGGCGAGCACGTCGCCGCGACGGTCCGGGTGGCGTCGTGATCGCCCGGACCGCCGCCATCGCCGGGATCGGCGCCACCGAGTTCTCCAAGGACTCCGGCCGCAGCGAGCTGCGGCTGGCCGTCGAGGCGGTCCGCGCGGCCCTCGACGACGCCGGCCTGCGCCCCGCCGACGTGCAGGGCATGGCGACGTTCACGATGGACGGCAACGCCGAGGTGGCCGTCGCCCGCGAGCTCGGCGTCGGGGAGCTGACGTTCCTCGGCCGGATCGCGTACGGCGGGGGAGCGGCCTGCGCGGTCGTGCAGCAGGCGGTGCTCGCCGTGGCGGCCGGCCTCGCCGAGGTCGTGGTCTGCTACCGGGCGCTGAACGAACGCTCCGGCCGCCGGTTCGGCCGCGCCCAGGTGCAGGCGGGCACCTCCTCGGCGGACGTCGACGCGGGCTGGCACTACCCGATGGGCCTCGCCACCCCGGCGGCCATGGTGGCCATGGTGGCCCGGCGCTACCTGCACGACCACGGCGCCACCACGGAGGACTTCGGCCGGGTCGCGGTGGCGGCCCGCCGGCACGCCGCGACCAACCCGCACGCCTGGTTCCACGGCCGCCCGATCACCCTGGAGGACCACCGGGCCTCGCGGTGGATCGCCGACCCGCTGCGGCTGCTGGACTGCTGCCAGGAGAGCGACGGCGCGGTCGCGCTGGTCGTCACCTCCGCGCGGCGTGCACGCGACCTGCGGCAGCCGCCCGCGGTGGTGTGCGCGGCGGCCCAGGGCAGCGGTCCCGATCAGTACGTGATGACGAGCTACTACCGCGACGAGCTGGCCGCGCTGCCGGAGATGGGCGTGGTGGCCCGGCAACTA
This sequence comes from Actinoplanes sp. NPDC049681, assembly GCF_044465265.1. Lineage (NCBI taxonomy): Bacteria > Bacillati > Actinomycetota > Actinomycetes > Micromonosporales > Micromonosporaceae > Actinoplanes > Actinoplanes sp. NPDC049681. The sequence goes on along the minus strand of NZ_JBITLP010000005.1, from coordinate 716,979 downwards.
TGGCGCCAGTCCGGGTACGCGCCGCCGGACGTGCGTACGGCCGTGCTGTACGACCACTTCACCCCGTACGTGCTCATGCAGCTGGAGGAGCTGGGTTTCTGCGGCCGGGGGGAGGCCCGGCACCTGGTCGCCGACGGCGGCATCGAGCTGGGCGGGCGGCTGCCCGTCAACCCGCACGGGGGACAGCTGGGTGAGGCGTACATCCACGGCATGAACGGCATCGCCGAGGCGGTCCGCCAGGTGCGCGGCACCGCGGTCAACCAGGTCCCGGGGGACGGTCCGGTCCTGGTCACCGCCGGCACCGGGGTGCCCACCAGCGGTCTGATCCTCGCCGGCTAACTGTCCGGGGCGGTCAGCAGCCGGACCACCTGGTCGACGTAGTGCCGGCGGTCCGCCTCGGTCTGCGGCAGGGTGCCCGGCGCGACGTGGGCGACCTGGGCGTGGCCCAGGTATGCGGTGACCGCCAGGAGGCCGCGGCGCCGGGCCTGATCGGGCGGCCAGCCGAGCGCGGTGAACAGCCCGGCGGTGTACGCCACCCGGCGTTCGGTGACCCGGGCCAGCACCGGGGCGACGTGCGGATGGCCGGCGGTGGCGAGCATGGCCAGCTCGATGTTGCCGTCCGGCTGCTGGGTCGTCGACCCCAGGACGGCCCCGATCAGCAGGCGCAGCCGGGCGAGCGGATCCGGCTCGGCGTCGACGAACGCGATCACCGCCTCGGTGTGCTCGCGCTCCCACCGCAGCACGGCCGCCTCGATCAACGCGTTCCGGTCGGCGAAATGCCAGTAGAAGCTGCCCTTGGTCGCGCCGAGCCGGGCGGCCAGCGGCTCGACCGCGACGGCCGCGAGCCCGCCACCGGCCATCGCCTCCAGCGCTGCGGCGGTCCAGTCGTCGGCGGTCAGCCGCCGCTGCTTGACAGGTCGCTCCGGCATGACTGTACGGTAGCGTACGGAAAACATACGCAGCCGTATGGAGGCGACGATGGCTGTCCCGGTGCAGAACGTCCACGAACGCGCGTTGCCGGTTCCCGCCGCGGAGGTGGGCCGCTTACTCGACCGGATCGGCGCGGCGGACGACCCGCTCTGGCCCTCCCCGGCCTGGGTGCCGATGCGATTCGACCGGCCGCTCGGCGTCGGCGCCGACGGCGGTCACGGCCCCGTGCGGTACCACGTCACCGACTACCGGCCGGGCCGGCGGGTGGAGTTCACCTTCCACCCGCGGACCGGCCTGCACGGCACGCACACCCTCGAGGTCGAGGACGACGGTCCGCAGGCCTGCCTGCTGCGACACCGGCTGACGGCCCGCCCGTCCGGCGCCATGCGGCTGCTCTGGCCGGCTTTGGTCAAGGTCTGCCACAACACCGTTATCGAACACGCCTTCGACAACGCCGAGCGTGCCGTCACCGGCACCGTCGCCCGGCCCGTCCGCTATCCGTGGCGGTCCCGGATCGCCGTGAGCCTCGAGAGCAGCCGGGTCCGTGCCGTACCCATTCCGGCCGCCGCCACCCTGCTCCACAGCTCCGTCGCCCGGCCCGACCTGGCCGACGCGTTCGCCCTGCGCGTGCCTCCCGGCACCACCACCGATCCGCAGGCCTGGGCGGACGCCGTTTTCCGCAACCCGCCCCGGCCGGTGGTCGCGCTGCTGCAGCTGCGCAACCGGCTGGTCGGCCTGCTCGGCATCGCCCGCGGGGATGAATCCGCCTTCGACACCATCTCCCGTACCGACCGCGAGGTGCTGCTGGGAGTCGACGCCGGCCATCTCGACTTCCGGGCGAGTGTGCTGGTGAAACCGGACGACGACGGCACGACCGTCACGGTGTCCACCCTGGCCGCGACGCGGTCCCGTGCCGGCCGGCTCTACCTCGCCGTGGTACGGCTGGTGCACCCGCTCGTGGTCCGGGCGATGCTGCGCCATGCCGGCCGGACGACCGTCGCCCCCTGGCGCGCGGCCCGCGCCGGCAGTTAGGCCGCGAGGTCGAGTGCGGTGGTCGTAGCGATCACGCACCACCTGATTCGCCAGGCCAGAGGGCCGGTTATCGTTCGGCCCGGTACGCCGCCCACCGGCCGGTCCAGTCGGCGAGGTCGCGAATCCACTTGTCGGTGCTTCCGTGAGCCTTGGCCGACCACTTCGAGGCGCTTCGCGACGCGAGATCGTCGATGGCTTCCGGATCGGTCGTGCCCCAGGCCGGAAACTGGGTCAGCCACTTGTCGGCCTGCTCGGGAGTGTGGCCGCTACCAATCAACCATTGAGCTAGTAGTGCGAGTTCGAGCCACGGTGCCGCCTTGGTCGCGTATGCCCAGTCGACGACTCGCAGGCCGGACGAGGTCACGATGAGGTTGGCGGGGTTGAGGTCGGTGTGGACGAGCATCTGACCCTCCGCCACAGGATGCGAGAACCCGAGCCGCGTCGCCGGAGTGAACCAGGTAGACCCCAGCGCGGGCGTACGACTGAGGTCATCCACGACGGCCGCGAGCAGATCGAGATGCCGGCTGCCGGGAGACAAGTCGGCGTGAGGGCCATCGAGCTGCTCGAAACCGACCACAAGCCAGCCGTCGGTCTCGAAGTGCCACTCGACTGCTGGTGAGTAAGACCGGTCGACAGCCTCACTCACCAGCAGTTCGTAACGCAGCGACCGGACGCCCAGATCTGAGGAAGCCGCCTTGACAAAGACCTTCGTGTGCGGCCCACCGACAGTCGCGGCGATCTCCGCGTGGTCGCCGGTCGAGGACGGAGTTATGCGGGTTCCGCCGACGCGTTCCGCGATCTTTGTGGTGACGGTTGCGGGCAGAGCGGTCCAGTCAGTGCGCATCGGACACCTTATCGGCTAGCCCCGACCGGGCTGGGGCGGGTTCGGCGGACAGCAGGACTCCGCCGCGCCATCCCAGAACTCCAGGTCGACGTAGTAGCCGGTGGCGTCGAGTGCCTTGCGGGTGTAGTCCATGGAAGTACCGTTCGCCATCCCCTCGGTCAGGACCGGCACGTGATGGACGAAGCCGCCCGCGATCTGCTGGCACGCGGCGAGGTAAGGCTCGGTGTGCTGAAGGGACACGTGCCAGGCGACGTCGACCGGCTTGGTCGGAACGACGCGGAACGACCGACCGTCGGGCAGGCGCCTGCCGAAATCGAGATCGTTCTGCGAGTCAGCGTGCGCCCGTAACATGAGCAGCATCTGCCCGATCGCCCGCTCGGCGTAGATCTGCGTCACTTCCTGCACCGCGGCGAAGTGGCGGGCGAGCTTGTCGAACACCTCCCCGGAGACGAGGGTTCTCGGGTCATCTGCAATCCTGGCCGACTGTTCTGCGAGAGTGGTCATGACTCCTCCTTCAACCCGTGCGTGTGGGCGCGGACTTGGTTCCGCGCCGCTTGGTCGGTCTAGTGGCGCGGCGCGGCCGATCGAACGGTGGGAGGACCGCGTGCCTGACGTGCGTGGCGCCTTGTCATGGCGCGCCACCCGCTCACGCAATCCTCATGGTGTTATCCCAGCCCTTCTCGAGCCGGGTCTCTGAGAACGGGCCGAACTCGCGATCCGGCGGCGACGTACCGACAAGCTGGAGCATGGAGACGAGAAGTCCGGGAGTGGGCGGCGTCGGCATCAGTGACCGCCTCCAAGGCCGGCTCGCTCAGCCTGAGCCGGCGTGAGCGTGCCCGCGCGACCGACCTGGGCGAGGGCGACTGTTGGCTCGTACAGCGCCGGGTGCGACAGCCGGGAGTGCCGGTCGCCGTCGGGAATCGGGTCTCCGCCGGAGAAATCGTAGACACCGTCGGGACATGGCCAGCGGTGCCCGCAAGAGCATCTCGAGCGGCGGGGGAAGGGGCGTCGGCGATGTGTCATAGAAGTAGCGTGTCGGTCTCACTCCGCCGTCGGTAGATATGGCGCGCTGCCATCAGGCAAGCTTGCTCTCTGGCAACACTGGCAACGCGTGGGGAGGGGCCATGGAGACGTTTGGCGACGCGGCCCGGCGCCTACGCGGTGCCCGCAGCGTCCGCGAAGCCGCACGCCTCGCGCACATGGACCCCGGGCACCTCTCGCGGATCGAAAGTGGCAAGCGTCCTCCGACGATCACGGTCGCCCAAGCCCTCGACGACGCCTACGCCGCAGGCGGCGAGCTGGCCGCCCTCGTCGCCGGGTCCCGCAACGTGCTCTGGAAACTCGACGGTCGAATCTGGCGCCCAAACGACTCCGAAAGCCTCGCCGCAACCGTCGTCGGCCAGCGCGTCACCGCGGCGAACGCCGTCGTGCTGGCCCACCAGTGGCTGATTTCCGAACCGCCCCAGGTCAGTGCGACGAGGGCTGGCCGGCGCATCGGCTTTGCCCAGGTCGCCGAGGTCGAAGCCCGCGTCCACCAGCTACGCCGCCTTGACGACTACGTCGGAGGCCAGGACACACACGCGATGGTCGTGGGTGAACTCGCAGCGACGACGGCGCTCCTCCGCGACGCGGCGTATACCGAGGACGTCGGGAGACGTCTCCTGGTCGCGGTCGGTGAGCTGGCCCAGGTCGCCGGATGGGTCACGAGCGACGCTGGACGCTACGACGAGGCCGAGCGGTACTACCTTGCCGGTATGCGCGCGGCGCACGCAGGCGGGGACCTCGCTGGCGCGGCGAACAACCTCTCGTCACTGGCCTATCAAATCGCGAACGTCGGCGACCCACGAATCGCGGTCACGCTGGCTAGGTCTGCGCTCGCTGGGGCGAAGGGAGCGGCTACGGCCACGACAACGGCCCTGCTCGCGGAGCGCGTCGCTTGGGCGGAGGCCCGCGTCGGGGAGGTGGGCGGTGCCGAGCGCGCCCTGGGGGCCGTACAGGAGGCATACACCCATCGGCGCCCGGAGGAGGACCCGATTTGGGTCTACTGGCTCGACGAGGACGAGATCGAAATCATGGAGGGCCGGGTCTGGACGCAACTTCGGCGCCCCCTCCGGGCGGTGCCCATCTTGGAGCGGGCAACGGCCGGGTATGGCGAAGAGACGAGCCGAGAGACAGCCCTCTATCTCACCTGGCTTGCCGAATCGTTACTCCAGGCAAACGAGGTCGAGCGGGCGGCGAGCGCGACGACGGAGGCGGTACGGCTGGGCCGGACGGCGAGCTCCGTACGGGTCGACGAACGCATCGGCGCGTTGCGGGCGAAGCTGGCGAAGTACCAGGGAACGCCGGAGGTTGACGCCTTTGAGGACGAGGTGGCGGGGCTGCCCCTATGCGACGACCGGTAACGAAGTTCCGTCACCAGCTAATCCTTCGCCTCGCCGGCCGGCAGCACTGTGATGTTCTGCGGCTTCACGTCGCGGTGCGCGAGTCCGACCCCGTCCTTGAGCAGGTACGGCCGGCCATGCAAGGCAACGTCGCGGCGGTCACCCGGCTGCGCCCGACGCGCGACGCGACAACACGCGAACCGGTCCGCGCCGCGGAGTCGAAGAATCCACATTTGACCCGTCGGCCAGTCACGCGCCGATGCGGAAGACATACGTCCTAGCCCGCGAGGTCGAGGGCGGCCAGGTATCCGAAGGTCATCGCCGGTCCCAGGGTGGCGCCGGCCCCGGCGTAGCTGCGGCCCATCACCGAGGCGGTGGCGTTGCCGGCCGCGTACAGGCCCGGAACAGGTGTCCCGTCCTCGCGCAGGACCCGGGCCCGGTCGTCGGTGCGCAGCCCGCCCTTGGTGCCCAGGTCCCCGGGTACGACCCGGAAGGCGTAGAAGGGCGGCTTGCGTACCGGCCCGAGGCAGGGATTCGGCCGGTTCCGCGGGTCGCCGTAGTAGCGGTCGTAGGCGGAGTCGCCCCGGCCGAAGTCGTCGTCCCGGCCGGAGGCGGCGAACCCGTTGAACCGGTGCACCGTCTCGGACAGTGCGCCGGCCGGGACGCCGATCCGCCCGGCCAGCTCGTCCCGGGTGCCCGCCCGATGTGCCACACCGGCGGTGAACCAGCGCCGGGGCAGCGGCGAGCGCGGGCCGTGCCCGGCGAACAGGTAGCGGTCCCGGTACGTCTGATCGGTGACCAGCCAGGCCGGCATGTGCCCGGGCGCGGCGAGCATGGCGTGCACGGCGTCCACATAGGGCGCGGACTCGTTGACGAACCGGCGGCCCGTGGCGTCCACGAGGAGGCTGCACGGCAGGTTCCGCTCGGCGAGGCAGAAGTACGGCCCCCCGGTGAGCGGCAGCGACGGCCCCCACCACGCCTCGTCCATCAGGTCGAGCGCGGCGCCCAGCCGCCGGCCCGCCTCGATGCCGTCGCCGGTGTTGCCCGGCGCGCCCGTCGTCCATGCGGCACCGACCGGCTGGTGCTGCCGGCGCATGACCTCGTTCTGCTCGAATCCGCCGCTGGCGATGAGCACGCCCCGGTGGGCCCGGACGTGCTCCTGTCCGGCATGGATCCCGGTGACCCGCTCTCCCTCGCGAACGAGCTGCGTCATGGGCGTGCCGAGCCGGACCGGAACGCCGGCCGCGCGCAGCCCGGCGCGCAGCCCCGCGGCCAGCGCCTGGCCCATGGTGAGCCGGCGCCGGTGCCGGATCCGGGCGCTCAGGCCACCGGCGGCGAGCCGGGCCGCCGTCAGGATCGAGCGTGGGTGCCGGGTGCCGAGCGACAGCCACCGGTAGTCGGCCGCCGTCACCGTGATGCCGGCCGGCGCCGCGCGGTACGGCGGGGCGAGGGTGTCCAGGTCGGACCCGAGCACGCGGGTGTCCAGCGGCCGCGGTTCGATGGTGCGGCCGCCGGGCAGCCCGCCCGGTGCCTCGGGGTAGTAGTCGGCATAGCCCGGCACCCAGGCGAACTCGAGCGGCGTGCGCTCCCGGACGAGCTCCAGCATCGCGGGTCCGTGTGCCAGGAACGCTTCGCGGCGCGACTCGGCCACCTCCGGCCCGGCGACGTGGGCGAGGTATTTCCGGGCGGCCTCGGCGTCGTCCATGACCCCGGCCTGCCGCAGCACCGCGTTGCCGGGCAGCCACAGCGCGCCGCCGGAGCGCGCGGCGGAGCCGCCGAACACGTCCGCCTTCTCCACGACGACCACGCTCAGCCCGCGGTGCGCCGCGGTGAGCGCCGCCGCCATTCCCGCCGCGCCGCAGCCGACCACGACGACATCGAATTCCGCCACTAGAACAGGTTATAGTTTTGCGCATGGGGATGCCATCCGCGGCGTGGCACGAGACCGCCGACGTCGTGATCGTGGGGTTCGGTGCCGCCGGGGCGTGCGCCGCCATCGAGGCCGCCGAGGCGGGCGCGCGCGTCCTGGTCCTGGACCGCTTCACCGGGGGCGGTGCGACGGCGATCTCCGGCGGCGTCGTCTACGCCGGCGGCGGCACCCGCCAGCAGGCGCAGGCCGGCGTCACGGACACCCCGGAGGCGATGGCCGCCTACCTGCGCGAGGAGGTGGCCGACGCCGTCTCCCCGGCCACTCTGCGCCGGTTCTGCGTGGAGAGTCCCGCCATGCTGGCCTGGCTGGAGGAGCACGGCGTACCGTTCGACGCCCGCCTCTGCCCGCACAAGACCTCCTATCCGACGGATCGCTACTTCCTCTACTACTCCGGCAGCGAGCTCTCCTTCCCCCGGCCCGCACCGCGCGGTCACCGTACGCACGCCCCCGGCGCCTCGGGCCGGGTGCTCTTCGCCCGCCTCGCCGCCGCGGCGCGTACCGCCGGCGCGGAGATCCGTGCCCAGACCCGCGCTCACCGGCTGGTCACCGCCGCGGACGGCCGGGTGACCGGAGTCGAGTGCCACAGCCTGCGCGACGCACCGGCCTGGGCCCGGCACGCCCACCGGGTCCTGCACCGCTGGTCGGTCAAGCCCGGCCTCTACGTGCCCGTGCTCGGCCGAGCCCTGCACCGGCCGGTCTCCTGGCTGGAACGCCGGTACGCCCGGCCGCTGCGGATCGCAGCCTCGCACGGCGTCGTCCTCGCCGCCGGCGGATTCGTGTTCGACCGGCAGATGTTCCGCGAGCACGCCCCGGCATACCGGGGCGGCCTGCGGCTCGGTACGCCCGGCGACGACGGCTCCGGCATCCGGCTGGGCACCGCGGCGGGTGCCGCCACGGGCCATCTGGACCGGGTCAGCATCTGGCGCTTCCTCACGCCCCCGTCCGCGCTCGTCGGCGGCCTGCTGGTCGACCGCGACGGCCGGCGCGTCTGCGACGAGTCGCGCTACGGTGCCGCGATCGGCGACGCCGTGCTGCACTGCCCGGACCGTCGCGCGTGGCTGCTGGTCGATGCGCCGTTGCTCGCCGAGGCTCGTCGCCAGCTGCGCGGGCAGGCGTCGTGGTTCCAATGGCTGCAGGCCCGCTGGCTGTTCGGAGTGGACCGGGTCGCGGCGTCCTCGCTCGAGCGGGTGGCACGCAAGGCCGGGATCGACCCGGCGGGGCTGGCCGCCACCGTGGCGGCGTATCAGGCCGGCGGGCCGGATCCCGCCGGTAAGACCGCGGATCTGGTCCGGGCGCTGGTGCGGCCGCCGTACTCGTTGATCGACGTCTCGATCCGCCCGCGGCTCGCCGTGCCGGCGCCCATGCTCACCCTTGGGGGCCTGCGGGTCGACGAGGGCACCGGGCGGGTGCTGCGGCCCGACGGCAGCGGCGTGGCGGGGTTGTTCGCGGCCGGCCGTACCGCGGTCGGCGTCTGTTCGCACAGCTACGTCAGCGGGCTGTCGCTGGCCGACTGCGTCTTCTCCGGACGGCGGGCCGGCCGGAGCGCGCCGGCCGAGGACCGTGGAGGGGTGCATGCTCACCGAGACTGAGCTGCGGGTGCTGGCCGACCGGCTGCACGCCGCCGAGCGGGACCGGGCGCCGATACCGCCGCTGGTGTCCGAGCATCCGGACCTGACGGCGGCGGAGGCGTACGCGATCCAGCTGCTCAACGTGCGCCGCCGCGGCGAGGCCGTGGTCGGGCACAAGGTCGGCCTGTCGTCGGCGGCGATGCAGGCCATGATGGGCGTCGACGAGCCGGACTACGGTCACCTGCTGGCCGGCATGCGGCTGTCCGAGACGCAGCCGGCGCCGGCGTCGCGCTACTGCTACCCGCGCGTGGAGATCGAGGTCGCGTTCCTGCTCGGGGCCGACCTGCCCGGCCGGGACTGCACCGAGGCGGACGTGCTGGCCGCCACCGAGGCGTTCGCCCCGTCCATCGAGCTGATCGACAGCCGCATCGCGGACTGGAAGATCAGCCTCGCCGACACCGTCGCCGACAACGCGTCCTCGGCCGGCTTCGTGATCGGCGCGGCCCGGGTGGCGCCGGATGCCGTGGACCCGCGCACCATCGACGCCGTTCTCTATCGCGGTGACGAGGAGGTGGCGCGGGGACGGTCGGACGCCGTGCTCGGCAATCCCGTGACCGCGGTGGCCTGGCTGGCGCGTACGGTCGCGGCTTTCGGGGTCCGGCTGCGCGCGGGCCACCTCGTGCTGCCCGGAGCCTGCGCCCGCGCCGTCGACGTCCACCCCGGCGACCGGTTCCGGGCGGTGTTCACGGGCCTCGGCGAGGTCGGCGTGACCTTCGAGGAGGAGTCGCATGGCTGAGCTCACGGCCGCGATCGTCGGGTCCGGCAACATCGGCACCGATCTGCTGTACAAACTCCGGCGCTCGCCGCTGGTCGAGCCGCGCTGGATGGCCGGCATCGACCCGGACAGTCCGGGCCTGCGCCGCGCCGCCGAGCTCGGGCTGGCCACGAGCACGGCCGGCACGGACTGGCTGCTCGCCCAGGACCCGCTCCCCGACCTGGTCTTCGAGGCCACGTCGGCGGCCGTGCACCGGGCCAACGCCTCGCGCTACGCCCGCGCCGGCATCCGTGCGATCGACCTCACCCCGGCGGCCGTCGGCCCACCGGTGGTGCCGGAGGTCAACCTGCGGGAACACCTGGACGCGCCGAATCTGAACCTGATCACCTGCGGCGGGCAGGCCACCATCCCGATGGTGTACGCGGTCTCCCGCGTCACCCCGGTGAGCTACGCCGAGATCGTCGCGACGGTCGCCTCCCGGTCGGCCGGACCGGGCACCCGGGCCAACATCGACGAGTTCACCCGTACGACCGCACGGGCGCTGGAGGTGGTCGGCGGGGCGGCCCGCGGCAAGGCCATCGTGGTCCTCAATCCCGCCGAGCCGCCGCTGATCATGCGGGACACCGTGTTCTGCGCGATCGGCCCCGAGGCCGACCCCGGCGCCGTCACCGCCTCGATCGTGGCGATGGTGGCCGCCGTGGCCCGCTACGTGCCCGGCTACCGCCTGCTCGGCGAGCCGCAGTTCGACCCGCCGTCCCCGGCGACCGGCGGGCGTACCCGGGTCGGGATCCTCCTCGAGATCACCGGCGCCGGTGACCACCTGCCCCGCTATGCCGGCAACCTCGACATCATGACCGCCGCCGCGACCCGGGTGGGCGAGGAGCTCGCCCGGGCCGCCGTACCCGCCTAGGAGATCGGATGCCGGACCCGGACGTACGGATCACCGACTCGACGCTGCGCGACGGCTCGCACGCCAAGCGCCACCAGTTCACCGCCGCCGAGGTCGCCTCGGTGGTCGCCGCGCTGGACGCGGCCGGCGTACCGGTGATCGAGGTGGCGCACGGCGACGGGCTGGGCGGCTCGTCGTTCACCTACGGCCTGAGCCGGACGCCGGAGCAGGAACTGATCGAGGTCGCGGTGCGGACCGCGACGCGGGCCAGGATCGCGTTCCTGATGCTGCCGGGCGTCGGGGTGGCCGACGACATCCGGGTGGCGGCCGGCAACGGTGCGAGCGTGTGCCGGATCGCCACGCACTGCACCGAGGCCGACATCGCCGTGCAGCACTTCGGGCTGGCCCGTGAGCGCGGGCTGGAGACCGTCGGCTTCCTCATGATGGCTCACTCGCAAACGCCGGAGGTGCTGGCGGGACAGGCCCGCATCATGGCCGACGCGGGGTGCCAGTGCGTGTACGTGGTGGACTCGGCGGGAGCGCTCGTTCTGGACCAGGTCGCCGACCGGGTCGCCGCACTGGTGGCGGAGCTGGGCGACGACGCGCAGGTGGGATTCCACGGCCACGAGAACCTCGGCCTCGGCGTGGCCAACTCGGTGCTGGCCGTGCGGGCCGGTGCCGTGCAGATCGACGGCAGCACCCGGCGCTTCGGCGCGGGGGCCGGCAACACCCCGGTGGAGGCGTTCGTCGGTGTCTGCGACAAGCTCGGCATCCGTACGGGCATCGACTTCTTCGCCATCGTGGACGCGGCCGAGGACGTGGTGCGCCCGGTCATGCCCCAGGAGTGCCTGCTGGACCGCCTCGCCCTGACGATGGGCTACGCCGGGGTGTATTCCAGCTTCCTCGCCCACGCCTCCACGCTGTCGCAGCGCTACGGGGTCTCCGGCGCGGCGATCCTGGTGCGGGCCGGGGAACGGGGGCTGGTCGGCGGTCAGGAGGACCAGCTCATCGACATCGCGATGCGGCTCAGGAATAGGTGACCGCGACCGTGCCGCTGCGGGCCACCGCCTGGCAGGCGAGGATGTAGCCGTCGGCGAAGTCCTCCTCCTCCAGCACCTCGTTGTGCACGAGCTCGACCTCGCCCGCGAGCAGCCGGCAGGCGCAGGCGCCGCAGTTGCCCTGCCGGCAGGAGAACGGCGGGTTGAGCCCCGCCGAGATGATCAAGTCGAGCAGGCGGGTGCCGGCGGGCCACGGCAGCCGGTGGGTCTGCCCGTCCAGCGTCACCTCGGCGGTGGCGTCCTGGGTGGCGGGCAGGGCGGATTCGAAACGCTCCACCCGGATCCGGTCCTCGGGCACGCCCGCCCGGCCCAGGGCCTCCCGGGCCACGACGACGAACGGTTCCGGGCCGCACACGAAGGCCTCCCTTTCCGCGTACGGGCTGAGCAGCGGTGCCAGATCCGCCCCGCGGGGAGCGCCGCGCTCGTCGTCCAGCCAGTGCGTCACGGTGAGCCGCTCGGGGTGCCGGTCACCCAGCGCCGCCAGCTCCGCGCCGAAGATGACCGAGGCGGCGTCGCGGTTGGCGTAGACGAGGGCGAGCCGCCCGCGCCCGTGGGCGAGCACGGACTTGATGATCGCCATCACCGGCGTGATACCGCTGCCGCCGGCGAGCAGCAGCAGGTCGTCGTCGAGGGAGGACGGGGTGAACGTCCCGGCCGGCGGTGCGAGGTCGAGCTCGGCGCCGGCCCGGACGTGGTCGCAGATCCAGTTCGACGCCTGCCCGTCGCGGACCCGCTTCACCGTGATCTTCAGGTCCGCGTCGGTGTGCGGTGAGCTGGAGAGCGAGTAGCAGCGCGCGACCGTGCCCCCGCCGCCGGGGACCCGCACGGTCAGGTACTGCCCCGGGAGGTAGCCGAACGCCGCGGCCAGCGCGGGGGGCACCGACAGGACCAGCGAGTGCGCGTCCGCCGTCTCCGTGATCACCTCGGCGACCCGCAGCCGGTGGAACATCAGCTCACCTCCAGCCGGCCCTCACGGACCGCGCGGTCGATGCTGTCGCGCAGGTCGGGGCAGGTGGGCACCAGTGCGGCCGGGCGCCCGGCCGCGTGCGCGGCGGCGAGTGCGGTGCACTCACGGGCGGCCCGTACGGTCCACTGGACGCTGGTCTGCTGGAGGCTGCGCTTGCCGGCGCGGACCAGGGCGCCGCAGCGGTCACAGCTCAGCTCGGCGAGACCGTCCTCCAGGTACGCCCGGCGCTCGGCGAGCGTATCGGAGGTCACGGCGCCGCCGCTCCGGCCTGGCGCCGCAGGTTCTCGGCCACCTCGGCCTCCCAGGTCTGCACCGCCCGGGTGGTGTCGACCTCGAACTCGTACCGGGCCACCATGTCCTCCGAGACGTCCTCCACGTCCACGTAGAACTGTTCGTACCACCGGCGGAGCTGGTAGACCGGGCCGTCCTCGACGCACAGCAGCGGATTGTCGATCCGGCTCTTGTGCTGCCAGATCTCCACGTCCTGCCGGAAGCCGACGCCGATGCTGCGGGCGAACTTGGCCGCCGCCTTCTGTGCCTGCTCGGTGCTGAGGCCCGGCAGTCGCTTGACGATGAGGCCCCACTGGAGCACGAACGAGTCGGCGGTGACCGGATAGTGGCAGTTGATCAGCACGGCCTCGACATCGACGCCTTGGTAGTCGAGGTACAGATTGTCGATCATGTACGAGGGCCCGTAGTAGGCGGCCTCGGACCGCAACCCGCCCCCGCCGGACTGGCTGGCGCCGATGGGCACGTCCGGGCGCGGCCGGGTGGTGAGGTACTGGGCGGCCACGTGACCCTCCAGCACGTTCTTGAAGAACGTGGGGAAGGCGAAGTGGATGTAGAAGAAGTGCGCCATGTCGACGACGTTGTCGATGACCTCGCGGCAGTTCGCGCCGTCGATGCGGATCGAGTCCCACGTCCACGAGCTCCACTCGTCGGAAAAAGCGCCCGCCACGCGCGGGATCACGATCTCCGGCGGGGGAGGGGCGCCCTGCGGGTCGTTCCAGACGAACAGCTGGCGGTTCTCCTCGAGGGTGAGCCACGAGCGGGTGCGCGCGCGCATCGGCACGCGGTGCGCGTACGGGACCGACTCGCAGCGGCCGTCGCCGCGCCAGCGCCAGTCGTGGAACGGGCAGGCGATCGTGTCGCCCTTGATGGTGCCCATGGTGAGGTCGCCGCCCATGTGGCGGCAGTATCCGTCGAGCACGTGCAGCGCGCCGCCGGAGTCGGCGAACACGACCAGCTTCGTGCCGAACGCCTCGATGGCGTGCGGCCGGCCGTCCCGGAAGGGGTCCGCCAGCCCGAGGCAGTGCCAGCCGCGGGCGAAACGCGTCGGCAGCGCGCCGGCGTCGATCGTTCGTGCTCCGTCGCCGTTGCGCATGAGCCGCTCCCTGTGATGGTGGCCGCAGAGGTAGAACGTGTTCTAGTATAGGGACCGTCCAGTTCGTCGGCCAACCCGCTGGAGGGATCCCATGGAGGCAAGCGCCGGCGCGACGGTGCTGACCGCGGTGCGGGAGTTGGTGCCCGCCCTTCGCGAGCGCGCCCAGGAGACGGAGGACCGCCGGGCGCTGCCCGCCGAGACCGTCAAAGCGCTCGCCGAGACCGGCTTCTTCCGGCTGCTGCAGCCGGCCCGGTTCGGCGGGTACGAAGCGGACCCGGTCACCTTCCTGCGCGGGGTGCGCGAGCTGGCCGGCGCGTGCGGCTCGACCGGCTGGGTCGCCTCGGTGATCGGGGTGCACAACTGGCAGCTCGCGCTCTTCCCGGACCAGGCGCAGCAGGAGGTCTGGGGCGAGGATCCGGGCACCCGGATGTCCTCGTCGTACGCGCCGACCGGCACGATCCGCGCGGTCGACGGCGGCTACCGGGTGAACGGCCGGTGGAGCTTCTCCTCCGGCTGCGACCATGCCGGCTGGGTGCTGCTCGGCGGCATCATCCCGCCCGGCGGCGACGGCGCACCGGCCGACTTCCGGACGTTCCTGCTGCCCGCCGCGGACTACACCATCGAGGACGTCTGGCACACCGTCGGGCTGCGCGGCACCGGCAGCAACGACATCGTGGTGTCCGACGCGTTCGTCCCGGAACACCGGACCCTCAGCTTCAACGACACCGCCCGCTGCCTCTGCCCCGGGCAGGAGGTGAACACCGCGCCGCTCTACCGGATCCCGTACGCATCGATCTTCTCCTACGCCATCACCACACCGATCATCGGCATGGCGACCGGGGCGTACGACGCGCACGTCAGCTACCTGCGAGAGCGGGTGCGTGCTTCCTACGTGGGAGTGCGAGCGGCCGAGGACCCGTACTCGCAGGTGCGGGTCGCTAATGCGGCGGCCGACCTGGACGCGGCCTGGCTGGCCCTCGAGGCCGACCTGCGCGAGCTGATGGAGCTGGCCACGGCCGGTGCGAAGCTGCCCATGCGGTTGCGGCTGCGCACCCGGCGCGACCAGGTCCGCGGGACCGAGCTCGCGATCGGTGCGGTGGACCGGCTGTTCGAGAATTCCGGCGGCCGGGCGCTGGCCACCGGCACGCCCATCCAGCGGTTCTGGCGCGATGCGCACGCCGGCCGGGTGCATGCGATCAACGACCCGGAGCGGGCGCTGTCGCTGTTCGGCCGCGGCGAGTTCGGCCTGCCGATCACGGACGCGATGGTGTGAGGCCGCGATGACCACCAGCCTCATCGACTTCGCCGGCACCAGCTCGCACGCCGCCGGGCTGCACCTTCATCGCGCCGGGTCCGGGCGCCCGGTGGTGCTCCTGCACGGCGGTGGGCCCGGTGCCTCCGCGTGGAGCAACTTCGGGCGTACGCTGCCCGCCTTCGCGGAGCGCTTCGACACGCTCGCCGTCGACCAGCCCGGGTACGGCGGATCCGCGGCCGTACCGATCGGCGGCCAGTACTTCACCGCCGCCGCCGACGCGCTGCTCGCGGTGCTCGACGAGCTCCGCCTCGACCGGGTCGACCTCGTCGGCAACTCGCTGGGCGGCGGCACGGCGGTCCGGTTCGCCCTGCGCCATCCGCGCCGGGCCGGGCGGCTGCTGCTCATGGGCCCGGGTGGGCTGAGCCTCAACGTCTTCTCGCCCGACCCGACCGAGGGCGTGAAGCGGCTCTCGGCGTTCGGTGCGGCCCCGAGCCGGGAGAGGCTGGCCGCGTTCCTGCGTACCCTCGTCTTCGACCCGAAGCTCATCACCGACGAGCTGATCGACGAGCGGTTCCGCGCGGCCACCGATCCGGCCGCGATGAGCGCGATGCGCGCGATGGGTGCCTCGTTCACCGATCCCGAGCGCTACGAGGAGGGCCTGCTCTGGCGGGACGCCCACCGGCTGCGCCACGAGGTGCTGCTGGTGTGGGGCCGCGAGGACCGGGTCAATCCGCTGGACGGGGCGCTCGTGGCGCTCAAGCTCATCCGCCGCGCCCGGCTGCACGTCTTCGGCGGCTGCGGGCATTGGGCGCACCTGGAGAAGTTCGACGAGTTCAACCGCCTGGCGTTCGACTTCCTGGAAGGTGACCGGCCGTGAGTCTCGTGCGATCCCTGGGATATCTCCGCGTCGAGGCCACCGACGTGGCCGCCTGGCGGGAGTTCGGTGTCGGGGTGCTCGGCATGGTGGAGGGGCGCGGCCCCGACCCGGACAGCGTCTACCTGCGCATGGACGACCTCGCCGCGCGCATCGTGGTGGTGCCCGGCGACCGGGACCGGCTGACCGCCTCCGGCTGGGAGGTCGCCGACCCGGCCGCCCTGG
The DNA here is from genome assembly GCF_044465265.1 of Actinoplanes sp. NPDC049681. Lineage (NCBI taxonomy): Bacteria > Bacillati > Actinomycetota > Actinomycetes > Micromonosporales > Micromonosporaceae > Actinoplanes > Actinoplanes sp. NPDC049681. The sequence continues at coordinate 700,867 of NZ_JBITLP010000005.1, read as the reverse complement.
CCCGGCTCACCGCGACCCTGGAGGAGGCGGGCGCCGCGGTCAAGCCGGCCGGCGCCGAGGAGCTGGCCGACCGCCGCGTGGCGCAGATGGTCAGCGCCGACGACCCGTTCGGCAACCGCCTCGAGTTCTTCTGCGGTGCCGCACTGGACAGCCGGCCCGCGCTGAGCCGCTACGGCACCAGGTTCGTCACCGGGGAGCAGGGCATGGGCCACGTGGTGCTGCCGGCCGGCGACGACGCGGCGGCCCTGCACTTCTACACCGAGGTGCTCGGCTTCCGGCTGCGCGACTCCATGCGGCTCATCCCCGAGACGGTCGGCCTGCCGCCCTCCGACCGGCCGTTGTGGATGCGGTTCCTCGGCTGCGGCCCGCGCCACCACAGCGTCGCGCTCGCCCCGATGCCGGCACCCAGCGGCCTCGTGCACCTGATGGTCGAGACCGAGACCATCGACGACGTGGGGCTGGCGATGGACCGCTGCGCCAAGCGGAGGGCGCCGCTGATCTCGACGCTCGGCCGGCACGCCAACGACCGGATGATCTCGTTCTACGTCCGCACCCCGAGCGGCTTCGACATCGAGTACGGCACCGGCGGCACCACCGTGGACGAGCGCACGTGGGTGGCGCGCCAGACCACGGCGCACAGCGTCTGGGGTCACCGTTTCGCGCCGGGCGCGCAGTGACCGCCTCTCCGGACTCTCTCGCCGCCGTCGAGGCCCGGCTCTTCCGCCGGGTCTTCGGCCACTTCTGCACGGGCGTCGTGGTGGTCACCACGATCGACGACGACGGGCCGGCCGGGTTCTCCTGCCAGGCGTTCGTGCCGCTGTCGCTCGATCCGCCGCTGGTGCTGTTCTGCCCGCAGGCCGGCTCGGAGACCTGGCGGCGGATCCGTGGCGCCGGCCTCTTCGCGATCAACGTCCTGGCCGTGGAGCATCGCGACCTCTCCCGCGTCTTCGGCACCCGGGGCGGCGACAAGTTCGCCGGTGTCCGCTGGACGCCGTCCCCGGCCGGCGCGCCGCTCCTGACCGGCGCGCTGACCTGGGCGGAATGCCGGGTGGAGGCGGTGCACCCAGGAGGCGACCACGCCATCGTGGTGGGCCGGGTGACGGCCCTGGGGGAGTGCCGCGACGGCGCGCCGCTGCTGTTCTACCTGGGGCGCTACACGGGCACGGCCGCGGTGTCGCCGTACGAGTCACCCGAGGTGGCCGACACCCTGCTCGCCTGGCCCCGCCACACCGACTGGATCTGAGGGTCCTTGCCGGATCGGCAAGTTAGTTTGTCAACGTCGCCGGCGTTGCGGATGCTGGGGCCATGAGCGGAGCGGTGAGGCTACGGCCGGAACCACAACGGCGGACGAGCGCCGATCCGCGGAGCGGAGACCAGCAATGAGTGAACACGGCCATCACGGCACCGAGGACGACGCGGCCCGCATGTTCGAGCCGGAAGGCTGGGACGAGCGGTATTCCGGCGAGGAGAAGGTCTGGAGCGGCAACCCCAATCCGCAGCTGGTCGCCGAGGCGGCCCGGCTGACCCCGGGCACGGCGCTGGACGTCGGCTGCGGCGAGGGCGGTGACGTGATCTGGCTGGCCGCCCACGGCTGGCGGGTGACCGGCGCCGACTTCTCCGCCAACGGCCTGGACCGCGCCGCACGGCACGCCGAGGAGGCCGGGGTCGCCGACCGCACCGACTGGTGGCGGATCGACGCGCGGGACTTCGCGGCGGACGGCCGGTCGTACGACCTGGTCACCACCCACTTCCTGCACCCGCCGGCCGGCGGCATGCCGGAGGTGGCCCGCCGCCTGGCCGGCGCGGTGGCGCCCGGCGGCCACCTGCTGGTCGTCGGCCACGCGCCCTGCGAGGCGTTCGCCCACCACTCGGAGAGCAAGCTCAAGGCGATGTTCGTCGCCAAGGACCTGGTGCCCGCCCTGCCGGACGACTTCGAGGCCGTCGTGGTCGAGCAGCGGCCGCGTACGGTCACCCGCAACGGCGTGACGATGGACATCGAGGATTCGACGCTGCTGGCGCGCCGCAGGCCCTAGGCGCGAGCCGTCCGGCGGCGCAGCGGTGAGCTGGGCTTCGAGACGGCCAGCGGGTCCCAGTCCGGGCCGATCGGCGTGAGCTTCGCGGGATCGGCGATGACGGCACCGGCCTTCACCTCGGCGCTGAGCGGGCGGCGGAGGATCGCTCCCGCCGCGCCGAGGCCGCTGCTGACGGCGCCGACGATGCCGTTGCCCCAGGTGGTGCTGGCCCCGGTGAGCCACAGCCCGGGGATCTCGGTACGCGGGCCCGGCCGGCGGGGTCCGATCTGGTCGGCGGCCATCTCGATGCCGTAGCAGGAACCCAGGCTCGACAGCGTGAACCGCTCGTGGGTGACCGGGCTGGACGCCTCCTGCCAGACGATGTGCCGGCGCAGCTCGGGGAGCACGGTCGTGGCCCGGTCGATCAGCCGCTCGGCGAGAGCCTCCTTGAGCGCGAGGTATTCCGGGTCCCGGCTGTAGCCGTCACCGCCGGGCCAGAACGTTCCCTGCGGCACGAGGCACATGACCTCGAGCGTGCTGTGCCCCGGCGGGGCGGCGTGCGGGTTGCCCGGATCCTTAGTGCTGGCCGACGTCAGGAAGATGGGCATCTCGTCGGGGATCCGGCCCTCGTATGCGGCCTGGTACGCGCCCTCCACGTCGGCGTCCGGGTAGCACCAGTACGTGCTGTTGGGCAGCCGGTCGGCGAGGTCGATGTCGAGTCCGAGGTAGACGCTGAACAGGGGCAGTGCCATCCGGTAGCGCTCCACGCGGGCGACGGTGGCCGGTGACAGGTGCTCACGGCCGACGAGGTCGAGGTACGTCCGCTTGAGGTCGGCCCCGGACACCACGATCGGCGCGTGGATCGTCTCGCCGCCCTCGAGTTCCACTCCGGTCGCGGCGCCGTTCTCGATCAGGATGCGGGTGACCCGGGCCTTGGTGCGTACGCGTCCGCCGTGGGTCTGGATGACGTCGATCAAGTGGGCGGGCACGACCTGGCCGCCGCCGCGCGGGTACCAGGCGCCGCCGGTGAGGTAGTGATCGAGGAAGCCGCCGTGCAGGGCGACCGAGGTTCGCGACGGAGGCGCCCCGTAGTCGCCGGACTCGCCGACGAGCACCGCCCGGGCGAGCGGGCTGAGCCGGCACGCGGCGAACAGCCAGGTCAGCGGCAACTGCCCGACACTGGCGAGGGTCGGTGCCTTGCGGGCGAACCGCAGCAGGCTGGGGAGGCTGCGCTTGGGCAGCTCGGCGGTGCGCAGCTCGGCGCCGATCCGTCGCAGGATTCCGACGCAGAGCCGCAGGCCGCGCTCCTGGCCGGGGAAGGCCTCGATCAGCCGGGCCAGGTAGGTGTCCCAGTCGCTCGGCACCCGGAACGTCAGCCCGGGGAAGACCAGCGTGGAGTGCCCGTCGGGATCGAGCCGGCGGAACTCGACCCGGCCCTCCAGGCCGAGGCCGCGCAGCGCCGCTGTCATCCGGCCGCCGGAGTGGCACTCGCCGATGTAGTGCATGCCGACGTCGAACTCGTACTTGTTGCCCTTGCGCCGGAAGACCTGGCTGCAGCCGCCGGCCACCTGGTTCTGCTCGAGCACCAGGGTGCGCTTCCCGGCGGCGGTCAGGTAGGCGGCGCAGGTCAGGCCGCCGAGCCCGGAGCCGATGACGATCGCGTCCCAGTCGGTCATGTGGCACCTCCGCCGGCCACCATAGCACCAGATATAGCAACTGATATAGCGCTAGGATCCGGTGGTGACCGAACGTCGTGCCAACCCGGAGGTACGGGTCCGCCTGCTGGAAGGCGCCGCCCGCCTGCTCGCCGAGGAAGGCCCCTCCGCCCTCACCCTGCGCCGGGTCGCCACCGAGGCGGACACCTCCACCATGGCGGTGTACACGCACTTCGGCTCCATGGCCGACCTCGCCGACGCGGTGGTCGACGAGGGCTTCCGCCGGCTGGGCGCCCTGCTCGCCGGCGTGCCGCGCACCGGGGACGCGATCACCGATCTGGCCGGGCTCGGCCTCGCCTACCTGGTCAACGCGCGGCAGAACCCGCACCTGTACGCCGTCATGTTCGGCAGCGCCTCGCTGGGGGCGTACCGGCCGCAGACCGCCGACGAGCGCCGGCGCGGCCGGTACACCTTCGACGAGATCGTGGACGCCGCGCGGCGGGCCGTGGACCAGGGACGGCTGCGGCCTGCCGAGCCCTCGGCCGTCGCCGGCCAGCTGTGGACCGCGATGCACGGGTACGTGATGCTCGAGGTCGCCGGCTATTTCGGCGCCGACGGCGTCGAGCAGGTGCTGACGCCGATGTTCGTGAGCCTGCTCAGCGGCCTCGGCGCGGACCGGGACGCCGCACTCGCGTCGATGCGGACGCTCGCGCCGGTCGAGGCCCGCTCCCGCTGACCGCCGGCAGGAGCGAGTCGGCCAGGCGGGCGACGTGGCGGCCGGGAGCCCCGAAGAGCTGCGCCGAGGCCCACGCGCGGCGCAGGTAGAGGTGGGCGTCGTGCTCCCACGTGATGGCGATGCCGCCGTGCATCTGCACCATCTCGGCGGCGATCGCCTCCAGCGCCTCCGAGCAGGTCACCTTGGCCACCGCGGCGAGCGCCGGGGCGTCGGCCGTGCCGGACACCAGGGCCTCGGCCGCGGCGGTGGATGCCGACCGTGCCGCTTCGAGCCGTACGTGGCCCTCGGCCAGCCGGTGCTGCAGGGCCTGGAACGTGCCGATCGCCCGGCCGAACTGCTCCCGCACCTGCACGTAGGCGACGGTGGCCGCCAGGGCCTGCGACGCCGCACCCACCTGTTCGGCACTGAGCGCCACGCACGCCAGGTCGCGCAGGCCCGCCAGCGCGAGTCCGTCGCCCAGGCGGCGGGCGGGCGCGTCGGCGAGCCGCAGGGCCCCGAGCCGGCGGGTCGGATCCAGCGGGGTGGGCGCGTGGCGGGTGACTCCCGGAGCCTTCGGGTCCACCTCGTACAGCGTGCCGTGCGCGGGGACGAGCAGCGTGTCCGCGGATGCCAGGTCGAGGACGCTCGCCACCTCGCCGGTGAGCCGGCCGGCCGCCGTCGCAGTGCACGGGAGGTCGTCGGGATTCCCGTTCCACGCGAGCGTGACGAGGCGTTCGCCGGCGCAGATGCCGGGCAGCAGCCGCGCGCAGGCCTCCGCGTCGCCCGCGCGCAGCAACGCCTGGGTGGCGAGGACGCCGCAGCCGAGCATCGGCCCGGGGGTCAGGGTTCGGCCGAGCTCCTCGAGCACCACCAGCGACTCGCGCAGGGTGGCGCCCGCGCCGCCGTACGCCTCGGGCACGGCCAGGCCGGCGACGCCGATCTCCTTGCACATGCGCGCCCACAGCGCGGGGTCCCAGCCGGCCGGCGTGTCGATCACCGCCCGCGTCGAGGATCCGGAGAGCAGGTCGCGCAGTGCGTCGCGCAGCGCCCGGCGTTCCGCGGTCAGGTCCATGGTCACCTCGTCAGCTCCGCCATCACCCGGGCCCGGTGCTGCGCCGGCGTACCCCACGTCAGCGTCAGGACCCGGACCTTCGTCAGCCACCGGCCCAGCCCGTGCTCGCGGGTGTAGCCGATGGCACCGTGCACCTGCAGCGCCGCGCGGGCCGCCCGGTGCGCGGCGGTGCCGCAGGCCACCTTCGCCGCCGACACGTCGCGGGCGGCCGTACCCGGGGCCCCGGGTTCGCCGGCGTCGGTGAGAGCCACCGCGGCCGCGTACAGCAGCGGCCGGGCGAACTCCAGGCCGACCGCCACGTCGGCGAGGCGATGCTGGACCGCCTGGAACCGGCCGATCGGCCGGCCGAACTGGACCCGGGTCCGGGCGTGCGCCACCGCTGCCTCCAGCAGCGCGCAGCCGGCGCCCAGCAGCTGCGCGGCGGCGGCGAGGACACCGAGGTCCAGGGCGCGGGCCGTGGCGCCGGCCGCCGCGGGTCCTTCGGCCAGTGCGCCGCCGGCGGGCACCACCTCGAACAGCCGCCGGGTGTAGTCCATCGAGGCGTACGCGCGCCCGGTGCGGGCCGGTCGTACGGCGTCGCCCTCGGCCAGCAGCACGAGGTCGGCGGCGTGGGCGTCGGCCGCGTACGGCAGCCACGGCGGCGCGGCCAGCGTGGCGACCACCCGCCCGGCGGCGAGCTCGGGCAGCCACTTGTCGCACAGCCGGTCGTCGCCCAGCGCGGTCAGCAGGGCCGGTACGGCGGCCAGCGTCTCGGTCACCGGCCCGGGCACCGCGTGGTGTCCCAGCTCCTCGGCGGCGATGACGAGGTCGGCGGGGCGGGCGTCCGTACCGCCCCAGCGTTCCGGCACGGCGAGCCCGGCGACCCCGGCGTCTGCCAGCCGCGACCAGACCTCCCGCCCCGGCCCGGCGTCGCCGCGGGCCCAGCTCTCCGCCACCGCCGGCACGTCGGCGGTGGCCAGGAGGTCGTGCAGCACGGCCGCGAACCGGTCCTGTTCCGCCGACGGCACCAGCCTCATCGCGACGCCTCGCGGGGCAGGCCCAGCATCCGCTCGGCGACGATGCCGCGGTGAACCTCGTTGGTGCCCGCGTAGATCGGGCCGGCGAGCGCGAAAAGATACCCGTCCGTCCACTCGGCGTCCGTCTCGGCCCGGGCCCCGAGCACGTCCAAGGCGGTCTCGTGCAGGGCCAGGTCCAGCTCTGACCAGAACAGCTTGGTGGCGCTCGCGGCGAACGGTCCCGGCGGCGCGTGCAGGTCGGCGAAGGTCCGCATGCGGTACGCCTGCGCGCTGATCCACGCGTCCACCACCCGGTCCCGAGTCGCCGCATCGCCGGGCTCACCGGCCCGCCAGAGCGCGACGAGCCGCTCGGCGGCCGCCAGGAACCGGCCCGGGCTGCGCAACGTCTGCCCGCGCTCGTGCCCGGCCGTGCTCATCGCGACCCGCCAGCCGTCGCCGGCGTCGCCGATCACGTCCTCGTCCGGCACGAAGACGTCGTCGAGGAAGATCTCCGCGAAGCCGGGATCACCGTCGAGCCGGCGGATCGGGCGTACGGTCACACCGGGGGCGTGCAGGTCGAACATGACGCAGGTGAGGCCCCGATGGCGGACCGCCTGCGGGTTGGTGCGGAACAGCCCGAACGCGCGGTCCGCCACGGCCGCCCGCGAGCTCCACGTCTTCTGACCCGACAACAGCCACCCACCGTCCGTGCGCCGGCCGCGGGAGCGGATCGCGGCCAGGTCGCTGCCCGCCTCGGGCTCGGACCAGGCCTGCGCCCACACCTCGTCGGCCCGGGCCATCGGCGGCAGGACCCGGGCGCGCTGCTCCGCCGTACCGTGCCGCAGCAGCGTCGGGGCGAGCAGGAACAAGCCGTTCTGGCCGATGCGGCCCGGCGCTCCGGCGGCGTGGTACTCCTCCTCGAACAGCAGCGCGTGCAGGGGCGGCACGGCCCGGCCGCCGTACTCCACGGGCCAGGAGACGACGGCGAGGCCGGCGTCGGCCAGGCGGCGTTCCCAGGCCCGGTGCGCGGCGTCGCCCCGCGGGGTGTCCATGCTGGGCAGCCGGGCGGCGGGAACGTTGGCCACCAGCCAGGAGCGGACCTCGTCCCGGAAGGCGAGCGCGGCCGCGTCGAGGTCGAGGTTCACGGCACGGCCCGTTTCATCGCGGCCGGGTCCAGCCCGGCCAGGGAATCCTTGCTGACCTCCACGTTGTGGGCGTGCGCGAGGTGGTGCAGGCCGAACACGGAGTCCATCCCCGCCCGCATGCCCATCTCGTCCTCGCACTGGTTCACCGCGCGCTTGGCGAGCGCCAGCCCGAACGCCGGCATCGCGGCGATCCGCCCGGCCAGCGCGAAGGTGGCCGCCTCCAGCTCGGCGCGGGGCACGACGCGGTTCACCATGCCGATCTCGTACGCCCGCCGCGCGTCGAACCGGTCACCGGTGAACAGCACCTCGCGCGCGAACCGCGACCCGAGCACCCAGGGATGGGCGAAGTACTCGACGCCGGGGATGCCCATGCGCAGCACGGGATCGGCGAAGAACGCGTCGTCCGCCGCCACGATGAGATCGCAGACCCACGCCAGCATGAGGCCGCCCGCGACGCAGGCGCCCTGCACCATGGCGACGGCGGGCTTGGGCATCTCCCGCCACCGCCGGCACATGCCGAGGTAGACCTCCAGCTCGCGGGAGTAGCGCCGGTCGGCGCCCGCCTTGCCGGTGTGGTCCCACCACAGCGCGGCCCGCCGCGGGAACGAGGTGTCCACGTCGCGTTCCGGGGTGCCGATGTCGTGCCCGGCCGAGAAGTGGTCGCCGGCGCCGGCCAGCACGATCACCGCGACCTCGTCGTCGTCCACGGCCTGCGTGAACGCCGCGTCCAGGGCGTACGTCACCGCGGAGTTCTGTGCGTTGCGGTAGCGGGGACGGTTGACGGTGATCAGGGCGACCCGGTCGCGGCGCTCGTACAGAACGACCTCGCTCATCCGATCTCCTCCCGGAGCAGATACTTGAGGACCTTGCCCGACGCGTTGCGCGGCAGTTCGGTGCGGAACTCGACCGTCCGGGGGACTTTGTAGCCCGCGAGCCGCCCCCGGCAGAACTCGATCACCTGGGCGGGGGAGAGCTCATGTCCCGGCCGCGGGACGACGTGGGCCCGGCCCACCTCGCCCAGGCGCGCGTCGGGCACGCCGATCACGGCGGACTCGGCCACCCCGGGCAGGTCGCCGAGGACGCGTTCCACCTCGGCCGGGTAGACGTTGAAGCCGCCGCAGATGAACATGTCCTTGAGCCGGTCGGTGATGGTGAGGTAGCCGCGCTCGTCGAGCCGGCCGATGTCGCCGGTGTGCAGCCAGCCGTCGGCGTCGATGGCCGCGGCGGTGGCTTCCTTGTCGTCGAGGTAGCCGAGCATGACGTGCGGGCCCCGCAGCAGCACCTCGCCGGTGGGCTCGCCGATCGCGACCTCGACGCCGGGCGCGGCCCGCCCGCACGTGTACGCCACCGTCCGGTCGTCGTCGCCCGGCCGGCACATGGTCGCCACCACCGCCTCGGTGAGCCCGTACGCCGTCAGCACCGTCCGTACCCCCAGCTCCGAGCGCATCCGCGCGATGAGCGCGGGCGGCACGGTGGCCGCCCCGGTGACGGCCAGGCGCAGCGACGACAGGTCGTGCCGGGCCCGGCCGGGGTGGTCGAGCAGGCCGATGTAGAGAGTGGGCGGGCCGGGGAGCACGGTGACCCGCTCGGCCGCGATCAGCTCCATCGTGCGCGCCGGGTCGAAGACCGCCTGCGGCACCACCGTCGCGCCGCTGAGCAGGCAGGCGAGGAGACCGGCCTTGAGCCCGAAGCTGTGGAAGAACGGATTCACCACGAGGTAGGTGTCGCCGGGGACGAGCCCGCCGATGCCGGCCCACGCGGCTGCCACGCCCAGCGACTGCCGGTGTGCGCTCATCGCGCCCTTGCTGCGGCCGGTAGTGCCGGACGTGAAGAGGATGTCGCTCACGTCGTCCGGGGTGACGGCCCCGGCGCGGGCGTCGGCCTCCGCGGCCGGCACATCGACAGCGCGGCGCAGGAAGTCGGGCCACTCCAGTACGTCCGGCTCGGGCGGGACCGCGACGTCGGTGGGCACGCGCACGATGAGGCGGGGCAGGGGAAGCCCGGCCCGGCCGGCCTCGGCACGCAATGCGGCGAGCCGGTCGGCACCGAGGAACGGGCCGGTGACGACCAGGCCCCGGGCGTCGCTGCGGTGCAGCACGTCGAGGGCTTCGGCGGCGGTGAACCGGGTGTTCACCGGGACCAGCGTCGCGCCGGCGTAGCTCGCGCCCAGCGCGGCCAGCACCCAGTGGAAGGTGTTCGGTGCCCAGACGGCGATCCGGTCGCCCGGGTGCACACCCTCGGCCATCAGCGCGCGGGCGACCGTGCGTACCCGATCCAGCAGGTCCGTGAAGGTCAGCCGTTGCGCGCCCGGCTCCATCAGAGCCGGAGCCGTCCCGAAGGTGCGGGCCGCGCTGACCACGGTCGCCGGGATGGTCAGCTCCACAGTGACCTCCATGGCTAACCAAGCAATCGCTTGGTAGGGTGACTTTACCGGCGATCCGGGAGGTGGCGCCAGTGGACGGTGACGAGGAGTTCCGCCGCGAGGTCCGGGACTGGCTCGAGGCGAACGTGACGGACGAGCTGCGCGGCGTGGGCGGCGCGGGGCGCGAGAACGAGGCCTATCCGCAGCGTCTGGCCTTCACGCGCCGCCTGGCCGCGGCGGGCTGGACCACCCTCGCCTGGCCGGTGGCGCACGGCGGTCGCGGCGCCTCCCTCGCCCGGCAGATCATCTTCCACGAGGAGTACGCCCGCTCCGGCGCTCCCTCGCGCGTCGACCACATCGGCACGACCATGGTCGGGCCCACCCTCATGGCGCTCGGCACCGAGCGGCAGCGCCGCCGGTTCCTGCCCCGCATCGCCGCGGTCGACGAGCTGTGGTGCCAGGGCTACTCGGAGCCCGGCGCCGGATCCGATCTGGCCGGTGTCACGACCCGCGCCCGCCTCGACGGCGACCACTGGGTGCTCACCGGGCAGAAGGTGTGGACGTCGCTCGCGCAGGTGGCCGACTGGTGCTTCGTGCTGGCCCGCACCGAGCCGGTTCCCGACGGCGGTCCGCGCCACGCCGGGCTGTCGTATCTGCTCGTGCCGATGCGCGCGCCCGGCATCACGGTGCGTCCGATCCGGCAGCTCACCGGGGACAGTGAGTTCAACGAGGTCTTCTTCGACGAGGCGCGCACCGACCGCGACCTCGTGGTCGGCGAACCGGGGCAGGGCTGGCGGGTGGCGATGGCGACGCTGGGCTTCGAGCGCGGCGCCGCCACGGTGGGCCAGCAGATCGGTTTCCAGCAGGATCTGGAGGACCTCATCGCGCTCGCCGGGCGTACGGGGGCGGCCGCCGACCCGGTGCTGCGCGAGCGGCTCACCCGGGCGTGGATCGACCTGTCCGTGCTGCGGTCGCACACACGGCGCGTCCTGGGCGAGCCGGACTCGACCGGGACCGCCTCGGTGATCAAACTGCTCTGGTCGCGCTGGCGCCAGGGCCTCGGCGAGCTCGCCATGGCGGTGCTCGGGCCTGCCGGTGCGGCGGCCGGCCCCGGCGACCGGGACGTCGAGCGCTGGTGGCGGCTCTTCCTCTTCAGCCGGGCGGACACCATCTACGGCGGCTCCAACGAGATCCAGCGCACCATCGTGGCCGAGCGGGTGCTCGGGCTGCCCCGCCAGGACCGCCGGTGACCGAGCCGGCCGGCCACGGCCTGCTGGCGGGCAAGGGCGTCGTGGTCACCGCGGCGGCGGGAACCGGGATCGGCTCCGCGGTCGCCCGGCGGTGCCTGGCCGAGGGGGCCGAGGTGGTGCTCAGCGACCGTCACCGGCGCCGGCTCGACGAGACGTGCGAGCAGCTGGCGGCGGCGTACCCGGGCCGGGTCTTCGCGGTGCCGTGCGACGTCACGGACGAGGACGCCGTCCAGACGCTCGTCGCGGCCGCGGCGGCCCACTGTGGACGGCTCGACGTCATGGTGAACAACGCCGGGCTCGGCGGCACCCGGCCGGTGGTCGAGATGACCGACGACGAATGGTCGCGGGTCCTGGACGTCACGCTGACCGGTACGTTCCGCTGCACGCGGGCGGCCTTGCGGCAGATGATCGCGCAGGGCTGCGGTGGCGCGGTCGTCAACAACGCCTCGGTGCTGGGCTGGCGCGCCCAGGCCGGCCAGGCACACTACGCCGCCGCGAAGGCCGGGGTGATGGCGTTCACCCGCTGCGCCGCGCTCGACGTGGCCGCGCAAGGCATCCGGGTCAACGCGGTGGCGCCCAGCCTCGCGGCCCACCCGTTCCTGGCGAAGGTGATGCCCGAGCAGGAGCTGGCGGGCCTCGCGCTGCGGGAGGCGTTCGGCCGGGCCGCGCGGCCCTGGGAGGTGGCGACGGTGGTGGCGTTCCTGGCCAGCGACTACGCCTCGTACCTCACCGGCGAGGTCATCTCGGTGAGCAGCCAGCACCCCTGATCGTCACATCCGCTCGATGATGCTCGCCGTGGCCATCGCGCCGCCCGCGCACATCGTGACGAGTGCGGTGCCCAGGCCGGAGCGTTCCAGCTCGTGCAGGGCCGTGGTGATGAGCCGGGAGCCCGTACTGCCGACCGGGTGCCCGAGCGCGATCGCCCCGCCGTTCACGTTGACCCGGCCGGGATCGGCGCCGTGCTCGCCGAGCCACGACAGCACCACGGCGGCGAACGCCTCGTTCACCTCGAACCGGTCGATGTCGTCGATCTTCATGCCGGTGCGGGCCAGCACCCGCCCGGTGGCCGCGATCGGGCCGTCCAGGTGGTAGTACGGCTCGGCACCGACCAGGCATTGCGCGAGAAAGCGGGCGCGCGGGCGCAGGCCCAGCTCCCGTGCCCGGCCGGCGTCCATGAGCAGGACGGCCGCCGCGCCGTCGGAGATCTGCGACGAGGTGCCCGCGGTGTGCAGGCCACCCTCGAGAACCGGACGCAGGGCGGCCAGGCCCGCCGTCGTCGTCTCCCGCAGGCCCTCGTCGCGGTCGACGGTCCGGATCTCGCCGGTCGGGTGGCCGTCCGCGTCCAGCACCGGGGCGTCGACCGGTGCCACCTCGGCCGCGAAGCGCCCCTCGGCCCAGGCCCGGGCGGCGTTGCCCTGCGACCGTACGCCGAACCGGTCGAGGTCGGCCCGGGTCAGCCCGCGCCGGGCGGCGATGCGGTCCGCCGCCACGTACTGGTTGGGCAGGTCGATGTCCCACGACGCGGGCCGGGGGAGCCCCGCGTCCGTGCCGAGGTTGGCGCGCAGCGGCACCCGGCTCATCGACTCCACCCCGCACGCCATGCCGACCTCGACCGCGTCCGCGGCGATGAGCCCGGCGACGAGGTGGGCCGCGTGCTGCGCCGAACCGCACTGCGCGTCGACGGTCAGGCATCCGGTCGCGTACGGCAGCCCGGCGTGCAGCCAGGCCGTACGGGTGATGTTGTTGGACTGTTCCCCGCCCTGCGTGACGCAACCACCCACGACCTGCTCGACCAGGGCGGGGTCCACGCCGGTGCGGGTGAGGACCGCGCGTTGCGCCGCGCCGAGCAGCTCGGCGGCGTGCAGTCCGGCCAGCCGGCCTCGACGCCGGCCGATCGGCGTACGGACCGCGCCGACGATCACCGGAACACCCACGGCGGCCTCCCTATAGAACGTGTTCTTATTCCGCGGCATCCGAGGTATACCACAGGCCGTAACGAGCGTGCTTGAATGTGGTGGAACCTGTTACTGTAGGAGGAGCCGTGACCGAGCCTCGCATCCCCAGCGGTTTCGATTTCACCGATCCGGAGCTCTACCTCGGCGGCCTGCCGCACGCGGAGTTCGCCGAGATGCGCCGGACCGCTCCGGTGTGGTGGATCCCGCAGGAGCGGGGGAGCGCCGGCTTCGACGACGAGGGCTACTGGGCGGTCACCCGGCACGCCGACGTGATGACCGTGTCCCGCGACAGCGACACCTTCTCCAGCTGGGAGAACACGGCCATCGTCCGGTTCCAGGCGGGGCTGGACCGGGAGCGGATCGAGATGCAGCGCTGCGTGCTGCTCAACATGGACCCCCCGCAGCACACCAAGCAGCGCGCGGTCGTCGCGCGCGGCTTCACCCCCAGGGCGATCAACGCGCTGCGGACCGCCCTGGCCGCCCGCGCGGAGCGGATCGTCCGCGAGGCGGGCGCCGCGGACACCGGCGACTTCGTCAGCGACGTCGCCTGCGAGCTGCCCCTGCAGGCCATCGCGGAGCTGCTCGGCGTGCCGCAGGAGGATCGCCGGCACGTCTTCGAGTGGTCGAACGCCATGATCGGCTACGACGACCCGGAGTACAGCGGCGGCGCCGACCCCATGGAGCCGGCGATGGAGCTGCTCGCGTACGCGATGAAGATGGCCGAGGAACGGCAGGCCTGTCCCCGCGACGACATCGTGACCACGCTGGTGAAGGCGGAGATCGACGGCGAGCACCTGTCCACCGACGAGTTCGGTTTCTTCGTGCTGCTGCTGGCGGTGGCCGGCAACGAGACCACCCGCAACGCCATCTCGCACGGCATCCTGGCCCTGCTCGACCACCCCGAGCAGTGGGAGCTGTTCAAGGCCGAGCGGCCGCGGACCGCGGTGGAGGAGATCGTCCGCTGGGGCACCCCGGTGAACGTCTTCCAGCGCACCGCCGTGCGCGACACCGAGCTGGGCGGCCAGCACATCAAGGCCGGTCAGCGGGTGGCGCTCTTCTACGGCTCGGCGAACTTCGACGAGACGGTCTTCGACCACCCGGAGCGGTTCGACATCACCCGCAGCCCGAACCCGCACCTCGGCTTCGGCGGCAGCGGCGCCCACTTCTGCCTCGGCGCCAACCTGGCCCGGCTCGAGATCGAGCTCATCTTCAACGCCATCGCCGACGCGATGCCGGACATCAGCCTCGCCGGGCCGCCGCAGCGACTGCGCTCCGGCTGGCTGCACAGCATCAAGCATCTGCCGGTGCGTTACCGCTGATCCGGCTCGGCCCCGACCACCCAGAGCGAGAAGAACTGCGAGCCGCCACCGTACGCGTGCCCGACCGCCGTACGCGCCCCGGCGACCTGGTGCGCACCGGCCCGTCCCATCACCTGCATGGCCGCCTCGGCGAAGCGCAGCATCCCGGAGGCGCCGATCGGGTTGGAGCACAGCACGCCGCCGGACGGGTTGACCGGCAACCGCCCGCCGATTCGCGTCTCGCCCGCCTCGGTGAGCTTCCAGCCGTGCCCGCTCTCCGCGAAGCCCAGGTTCTCCAGCCACATCGGCTCGAACCAGGAGAACGGCACGTACAGCTCGGCGACGTCCACCTCGTCGAGCGGGTCGGTGATGCCCGCCGCGTCCCACAGCGCCCGGGCCGCCTCGGCGCCGGCCCGCGGGTCCACGTGGTCCTTGCCGGCGAAGAAGGTCGGCTCGGTGCGCATGGCGGTCGCCCGGATCCACGCCACCTGCCGCTCGCTCGCCTCGGCGGCCGCCTGGTCGCCGATCACGACGGCGCAGGCGCCGTCGGACGAGGGGCAGGTCTCGTCGTAGCGGACCGGATCCCACAGCATCGGCGAGGACCGGACCGAGTCCAGGGTGATCTCCGGTTGCCGCAGATGGGCGTACGGGTTGAGCGCCCCGTTACGCCGATCCTTCACCGCCACGAGCGCGCCGATGTGCTCCGGTGCCGAGGCCCGGCGGATGTAGGCGCGGATGTGCGGCGCGAAGTAGCCGCCGGCCCCGGCGCCGATCGGCGCGCTGAACGGCGGCTGGATGGACAGCGCCCACATGGCGTTGGACTCCGACTGCTTCTCGAACGCGACCGCGAGCACCCGCCGGTGCACTCCGGCGCGGATCAGGCTCGTGGCCACGTTCGCGGTGGCGCCGCCCACCGACCCGGCCGTGTGCACGCGCAGCAGCGGACGGCCGGCGGCACCGATCGCGTCGGCCAGGAACAGCTCGGGCATCATCACGCCCTCGAACAGGTCCGGCGCCTTGCCCAGCACGACCGCGTCGATCTGCGACCAGTCGGTGCCGGCGTCGATCAGGGCCCGATCGATCGCCTCGCGGCACAGCCCGGCCATCGACACATCGGTACGCCGGGTGCGGTGATGCGTCTGCCCCGTGCCCAGTACGGCCGCCCGTCTCATCGTTGCGCCTCCAGCACGCAGACCAGATTCTGTTGCAGGGCCGGGCCGCTCGTGGCGTGCGCCGCCACCCGCCGTGCCCGGCCGGACATCACGAGTGCGGCCGCGGCACCGATCCGGTTCAGCCCGGCCGAGAACATCGGGTTGCCGCAGAGCGCGCCGCCGGACGGGTTGATCCGCACCCCGTCGCCCAGCCCGAGCGCCTTACGCAGCAACAGCTCCTGATGGGTGAACGGCGCGTGCACCTCGGCAGCGTCGAGCTCGGCGGGCAACCCGGCCGCCTCGGCCGCCTCGGCCGCCGACGGCACGGTCGTCAGGTCCCGCTCGCCGAGCCCCTGGGGGTCGATCCGGTGTGCCGCACCGGTGATCCAGGCCGGTCGCTCGTGCTGCCGGCGGGCGCGGTCACCCGCCGCGAGCACCAGCGCCGAGGCGCCGTCGGAGACCGGCGGGCAGTCGTGGGCCCGCAGCGGGTCGGCGAGATACGGCTCGGCGAGCAACCGCTCGGCCGTGGTCTCCCCGGCCACCTGGGCGTACGGGTTGGCGGCCGCGTCGGCCCGGCTCCGTACCGCCACCTCGGCCATGTCGTGCTCGCTCAGGAGCCCGGCGTCGAGGGCGAGCCGGGCCTGTAGCGCGGCGATGCTCACCGAGTCGGGCCACAGCGGCGCCGTCGCGTACGGGTCGAGCTGCAACGCCAGCACGCGGCGCAGCTGACCGGCCGAGGACTTGCCGAAGCCGTAGACCAGCGCGGTCTCCGCCTCGCCGGCGAGGATTTTGACGTACGCCTCGTAGCAGGCCCACGCGGCGTCCATCTCCACGTGCGACTCGCAGATCGGCGGGTACGCCCCGATCGCGTCGACCGCATTGACGAACGAGAACGCCCGCCCGGCGAGGTAGTCGGAGGAGCCCGAGCACCAGAAGTCCACCTCGCGCCGGTGCAGCCGGGCGCCGGCGAGGGCCTCCTTCATGACCGGTACGAGCGTCTCGACGCCGCTGGTGGTGCCCGCCTCGGCCCGGCAGGGCGACTGGGCGAAACCGATGACGGCGACGGCGTTCACAGGTGCTCCGCGTACGACTCGTAGGGCGCGTCGGGCTCGGCGGCCGGCGCGAAGTGCGCGATGTTCTCCGGCGTGGTGGACCACTGCTGCCGGTCCCGCCAGACCGCGGCCACCCGCATGCCCATCCGGACCTCCTCGGCCCGGCACCCGACGATCAGGTGCGGCAGCGGGATGTCGGCGCCGTCCAGCAGCACCTGCGCGACGACGTACGGCGGGTCGAGCCGCTGACCGGCGAACGGGACGTTGACGACGCAGAACGTGGTGACGGTGCCCCGGTCGGCCACGGCCACCTCCTCGTCCGGCGGTACGCCGTCGGCGGGGCAGACCCGGGGCGGCACGTAGACCTTGTGGCACACCGGGCAGCGCTGGCCGATCAGCCGGCCCTCGGCCAGCGCCCGGAGATACCGGCTCTCCTCGGCCGAGGTGGTGTGCCGGTAGCGCAGCCGGATCGGGGTGGTCATCATGGTCACCGCCGGCTCCGCCGCATCGGTGGCCTCGCCGGCCGGTGCCTCGCCGGGTTCGAAACACGCGATGTCGCGGATGTGGCCGACCCGTTCCTCGGCCCAGCGGATGCGCACCCGCATCCCGGTGTGCATGCGGGCGGCCTCACCCGCGTCCACGGCGTGCAGCAGGGCCGTGTCCGCCCCGTCGAGCCGGATCAGCGCCCAGCCGAACGGGCGGTCCAGCGGCTGGCCGTCCAGGGGCCGGCTCATCCAGCTCCAGCTCACCACGGTCCCGGTGGGAGCCACCTCCACCAGATCCCTCACCGGTGCGTGGGTGACCGGGTCGTATTCCAGCGGGGGTACGTGGACGCGCCCGTCCGAGGTCCGGCAGCCGTGGACCCGGCGATCGCGCAGGCCGGTCATGAACCGGCTGAGAACCGGGCCGAGCGAGCGGGTGTAGTCGAAGGCGATGTCCATCGGGGCGGACAGCGGCGGCGCTTGCGCGATATCCACGAACGCCAGTGAAACATGTTCCTGTAAGCGTGGGCAAGACGCCTTAGCTCCGAGCTTCCCTTGAATAGAACGCGTTATAGAATCGCGGCATGACGGAGATCGGGTTGTGGACCATCGCGGGGAAGTCGGCGGACCGGGCCGCCATCGTGGACGCCGACGGCCGTACCGTGACCTACGGCGAGCTGGCCGCGGAGGCCGACCGGATCGGGCGCGGGCTGCAGGATCTCGGCCTGACCCCCGGCGACACCGTGGCGGTCCTGCTGCCCAACGGCGCCGACATGCTCGCGGCCTTCTTCGCCGCCCTGCAGACGGGCCTTTACCTGGTGCCGATGAACTGGCACCTGACCGGCCCCGAGATCGCCTACATCCTGCGCGACAGCGGCGCGCGGGCCTTCGTCGCCCACGAACGGTTCGCGGCCGCGGCCGTACCGGCGGCGGACGAGGCCGGGGTGCCGGAAGAAGGACGCTTCGCGGTCGGGCAGACCCCCGGCTTCCGTCCGCTCGCGGGGCTCGGCGCCGGCGGGTCCGGCCGTCCACGCTCGCGGACGGCCGGCGCGCTGATGGTCTACACCTCGGGCACCTCGGGCCGGCCCAAGGGCGTACGCCGGCCGCTCACCGGCGGCGACCCGGACGACGTGCCCGCGGCCTCGACGTGGTTCTTCGGGCTCTTCGGTCTCCGCCCGTTCGATGATCACGTACACCTCTGCGGCTCGCCGCTGTATCACACGGCCGTGATGAACTTCGCCGTCATCTCGATCCAGCTCGGGCACACCGTGGTCGTCATGGACCACTGGGACTCGCAGGAGGCGCTGCGCCTGGTCGAGCGGCACCGGGTCACCCACAGCCACCTGGTGCCGACCCAGTTCGCCCGCCTGCTCGCGCTGCCCGGCGAGGTACGCACGGCGTACGACCTGTCCTCGATGCGCGTGATGATCCACGGCGCGGCGCCCTGCCCGGCTCATGTGAAGCGGCAGATGCTCGACTGGTGGGGACCCGTGGTCGTCGAGTACTACGCGGCCTCGGAGGGCGGCGGCACGCTGATCACCGCGGACGAGTGGCGGGCCCGCCCCGGCTCGGTGGGGCGGGCCTGGCCCGGGTCGAAGATCCGGGTGCTGGACGCCGACGGCACCGACGCGCCGGCCGGTCGTCCCGGACAGGTCTATCTGCAGATGGGCGACGCCGGCTTCGAGTACCACCGGGACCCCGAGAAGACGCGCGAGTCGTGGCGCGCCGGCATGTTCACCGTCGGCGACATCGGATACCTGGACGACGAGGGATACCTGTACCTCTGTGACCGCAAGAGCGACGTCATCATCTCCGGCGGCGTCAACGTGTATCCGGCCGAGGTGGAGGGCGAACTCGCCGGCCACCCGGCCGTCGCCGACGTCGCGGTCTTCGGTATCCCGCACGATGAGTGGGGCGAACAGATCAAGGCCGTGGTGCAGCCGGAACCGGGCGTCCGGGCCGGGGCGGAGCTGACCGCGGAACTGCTGGAGTACCTGGCCGGCCGCCTCGCCGGATTCAAGCTGCCGCGCAGCATCGACTACGTCGACCAGCTCCCGCGCGACCCGAACGGCAAGCTCTACAAGCGACTGCTGCGAGACCCGTACTGGGCCGGGCGGGAGCGGGCGATCTGAGCGTCAGAGCCCGCGGAAAAGGGGGGTGCGCTTCTCCGCGAACGCGCGGGGGCCCTCCTTGGCGTCCGCACTCATGAAGACCTCGGTGCCCAGGCGGGACTCCACCGCGAACGCCTCGTTCTCCGGCATCCCCTCGGTCTCGCGCATGGTGCGCAGGATGGCCTGGACCGCGAGCGGCCCGTTGGCGGCGATCCGGCCGGCCAGCTCGAGCGCCTTCTCCAGCGCCTGCCCGTCGGGCACGACGTGCCCGATCAACCCGATGCGGCGGGCCTCCTGGGCGGTGATGTGCCGGCCGGTGAGCAACAGCTCGGCCGCGATCGTGTACGGCAGCTGCCGCGGCAACCGGACGGCCGACCCGCCCAGGGGAAACAGCCCCCAGCACGCCTCGGAGACGCCGAACCGGGCGCCGGCGCCGGCGACCCGTACGTCGGTGGCCTGGAGGATCTCGGTGCCCCCGGCGACCGCGGCCCCCTCGACCGCGGCCACCAGCGGCTTGCCCAGGCGCCGGCCCTTGAGCAGCGCGTCGATCCGGGAGAGGTCGGTGCCGCCGGAGCGGAAGCCGTCGCCGGGGTGCTCGCGGGTCATCGCCTTGAGGTCGGCGCCCGCGCAGAAGGCGCCGCCGGCACCGGTGAGCACGCAGACCCGGATCTCCGGATCGTCGTCCACCCGGTCCCAGGCGTCGCGCATGATGGCGAGCATCTGCGCGGACAGGGCGTTGCGGGCCCGCGGCCGGTTCATCGTGACGATGAGGACGGGTCCGCGCTGCTCGACGAGGGCGTGCGGTTCCTCGGCTTCCACGACCGTCTCCTCCCGCCGCGCTGTGGGGCTTGCCCGGCACAATAACACGTTCTACTTTCGAGTGATGGCGGCCAATATTGCGGATCTGTTCGAGCATGCGGTGGACGCGTTCGGCGAGCGCGTCGCGGTAGCCTGCGGCGAGCGGCTGACGACGTACGCCGAGCTGGAGGCCGACGCGAACCGTCTGGCCCACTTCCTGAAAGCCCGGGGAGTGGGGGCCGGCGACCACGTCGGCCTGTACGCGGGCAACTCGATCGACGCCGTGACGGCCATGATCGCCGTGTACAAGCTGCGCGCGGCGGTGGTGAACGTCAACTTCAGGTACGTCGAGAACGAGTTGCAATCCCTCTTTGCCGACGCCGACCTGACCGCCCTCGTCCACGACCGGAAGTACGCATCTCGGGTCGCCGCGGTGCTGGCCGGCGCACCGGACGTGCACACCGTCGTGGCCCTGCCGGACGGCTCGGACGCCGACATCGCCGCGTACGGCGGGGTGACCTACGCCGACGCGCTGGCCGCCGGCGACGCCGGTCGCGACTTCCCGGAGCGCTCCGGCGACGACCTCTACCTGCTCTACACCGGCGGGACCACGGGCTTCCCGAAGGGCGTGATGTGGCGGCACGAGGACGTCTGGCGGGTGCTCGGCGGCGGCGTCGACTTCATGTCCGGCGTACCGCTCCCCGACGAATGGGCGCAAGCACAGTACGGCGCCGAGACCGGAGGGATGGTCCGGCTCTGCCTGGCCCCGCTGATCCACGGCAACGCCCAGTGGGCGGCGCTCGCGGCACTGTTCGGCGGGGACACCGTCGTGATGCTGCCGCACTTCGACGCCGACGCCGCGTGGCGGGCGATCGAGCGGTACCGGGTCAACGTGGTGGTGCTCATCGGCGACGCGATGGCCCGCCCGATGATCGAGGCGTACGCGGCCGGGGACTACGACGCCTCGTCGTTGTTCGCGATCTCGTCGAGCGCCGCGCTGTTCTCCCCGGTGGTCAAGCGGCAGTTCCTCGAGACCCTGCCGAACGTGCTGGTCACCGACGCGATCGGCTCCTCGGAGACCGGCTTCGCCGGCCTGGGCGTGGTCGCCGAGGTCGAGGGCGGCGCGGTGGACGGCCCCCGCTTCACGCCCGGCCCCGACACCATCGTCATCGACGACCATGGCCGGCCTGCCCCGCCCGGCGTCGTCGGCCGCCTGGCCCGCGGCGGCTACCTCCCGCTCGGCTACCACAAGGATCCGGAGAAGACCGCCGCCCTGCTGACCGAGGTGGACGGGGTCCGCTACGCCGTACCCGGCGATCTGGCCCGGATCGAGGCGGACGGCACCGTCACGCTGCTGGGGCGCGGCAACACGTGCGTCAACACCGGCGGGGAGAAGGTTTTCCCGGAAGAGGTCGAGGGGGCGCTCAAGGCCCACCCCGGCGTCTTCGACGCGCTCGTCATCGGCGTACCGGACGAGCGGCTGGGGCAGCGGGTGGCGGCGCTGGTGCAGGCCCGGCCCGGGCACCGCCCCGATCCGGCGGACCTGGACGAGCACCTGCGGCAGCGGATCGCCGGCTACAAGGTGCCCCGGCAGCTGTGGTGGGTGGACGAGATCGCCCGCACCCTGAGCGGCAAGGCCGACTACCGGTGGGCGCACCGGTACGCCGAGAAACATGGAGACGAGGCCATGACCCATGCGGACTGAGCTGTGCGACCTGCTGGGGGTCGCGTACCCGGTCGTCGCCTTCAGCCCCTCCGAGCACGTGGTGGCGGCGGTCAGCCGGGCGGGCGGGCTGGGCGTGCTGGGCTGCGTACGTTTCAACGACCCCGCCGAGCTGGACGCCACCCTGTCCTGGCTGGATGCGGAAACGGCGGGCCACCCGTACGGGGTCGACGTGGTCATGCCCACCCACGGACCGGCGGAGGGCGCCCCCGCCGACCTGGACCGCCTGATCCCGCCGGGGCACCGCGACTTCGTGGAGCGGACCCTGCTGCGGCTCGGCGTGCCCCCGCTCTCCGCCGGTGCGGAAAGCCGCTCCGGGGTGCTCGGGTGGCTGCACTCGGTGGCACGCTCGCACGTGGAGGTGGCGCTCGCCCACCCGGTACGGCTCATCGCCAACGCGCTCGGCCCGCCGCCGGCCGACGTCATCGACGGGGCCCACGAGCGCGGGCTGCTGGTGGCCGCGCTGGCCGGTCGGCCCGACCATGCCCGCGGCCATGTGGCCGCCGGGGTGGATCTGGTGGTGGCCCAGGGTTACGAGGCCGGCGGGCACACCGGCGAGATCGGCAGCATGGTGCTGATCCCCGAGATCGTGGACGCGGTGGGGGAGCGGGTGCCGGTCCTGGCCGCGGGCGGGATCGGCAGCGGCCGTCAGGTAGCCGCCGCGCTGGCTCTCGGCGCGCTCGGGGTCTGGACCGGCTCGGTCTGGCTCGGCACCGAGGAGTACGGCAGCCCGTCCGCCCTGCGGGAGGCGCTGCTGCGGGCCGGCTCGGGCGACACGGTGCGCAGCCGCGTCTACTCGGGCAAGCCGGCCCGCCTGCTCCGCAATCGCTGGACCGACGCCTGGAGCGAGCCGGCGGCCCCGCAGCCGCTGCCGATGCCGCTGCAGAACATGCTGGTCGCGGAGGCGCACTCGCGGCTCATGGCGGCCGGGGACCCGAGCGTCGTACCGATGCCGGTGGGGCAGATCGTGGGCCGGATGAACCGGGTGCGGCCGGTCGCCGAGGTGCTCGGCGAGCTCATCGCCGAGGCGGACGAGACCCTGGGCCGGCTGCGCAAGCTCAGTACTTGAGCGTCAGCATGCCGGCGCCGTCCGGATCGGCGAGAGTGACGACGAACAGGTTGTCGAACTGCGTCTCGCCGATGACCGGCGGCGCCGCCACGCCCAGCTCCGCGATCACCTCCGGCACGGTGTTGCTGTGGCCGGCGATGACCACGAGGTCCCCGAGCTCGCCGGCGCGGGCCTTTCGTGCGACGGCGGCCGCGGACGGCATTTCCCGGGCGGTGATGCCGAGCGTCTTGAGCAGCGGTTCCACCGTCTGCTTGGTGCGGGCGAACGACGAGGTGAACACCGTCGTCACGCCGGCTGAGCCGAGGACGTGCGCGAGCGCCTCGGCACGCTCGCGCCCGTCGTCGTTCAGCGGCGGGTCCGCCGTGACCGGTGGAAGATCGATGTCCGCATGCCGGACCAGCAGGATCGTGATCATGCGCCCTCCCCGGAACCGATACTCGCAGTGAGCAGACCGCCGGTCGAGAGGCTCGTCTCCATTCAGACAGTCGTGGTGAACACCGCGACCGCGTTGGGCCCCACGCTCAGTTCCTTACCGTCGTCGAAGGTCGCGGAGAGGTGCTCGGCAGGCTTCGGGAAGCCGGTCGCCGGGTCGGTCGGCGCGTTGTCCGGGCTGTAGACGTACTTGTCGAGGTCGATCCGTCCGGTCGGCGCGGTGATCGATACCCGGGCCGCGGTGGTGGTGCGGTTCACCAGGACGAACGTCCAGCCCTTGGTGCCCGGGAGCTTGGCTTTGAGCACCCGTACGCCGGCCGGCTGCGGGGGTGCGTACATCCGGGTCCCGGGCGGCAGGTACCGGCAGAGCAGACTCCAGGTGTAGAACCACGGCCGCAGCGTCGCCGGACTCAAGGGCTGGAAGTGGTCCCACATCCCGCACTGGACGTCCTCGTCGTATCCGTCGAGGCACCACGCCATGGCGCCGTCCACGCCGGCCCGCGCTTCCTGCACGGCGAGGTCGGCCATCCGTACGCCGTGGGCGTACTCGCCGGTGAAGGAGTAGTCCTTGTCGGGGTCGTCGCCGGGCGCCTTCATGCCGGTCTCGCCGAGGATCACGGATCCGCCGTCACTCGCCGCCTTGAGCTGCCGTACCGCCTCGGTGAGTGTTCCCTCGGGGTAGTCCGGCGGCGAACCGAGGTCCACCTCGTGCACGTAGAAGTGAGCCTCGGACTGGGCGACCTCGCGGTCCAGCGCGGACTGCAGCCACCAGTCGTCGGTCGAGGAGCCGCCCGGGTAGGTCCAGCCGGCGGAGTGCGAGTCCGTTCTCGTCAGGTCGTTCATCGGATCGGTCGTCGCGCCGCCGCCGGTGAACAGGGTCACCGCCGAGACGGCCCGCTCGATGCCCGGGCGGGGCGGCATCGTGAGCCGCAGGTATTTGCTGCCGCCCGGGAACGCGCGAGGGGAGACGTCGACGCGGTACCACGCGGTGGTGGCATTGGTCTTCACCGGCGGCGTCTGCTGCAGGTCGACGTCGGTCCACTGCGTGCCGTTCTTCGACGCCTGGAACGTCCAATGGACGCCATCGGCGTCGGGCGTGCGGTAGAAGCGGGCCGAGAAGCCCGTCAGACCCGCCTTCTTCCAAACGAGGTTCTGCTCGGTCCCGGCCGCTTCCACCGGCACCGACTGCAGACCCAGGTCGCCCTCCTGGGCGGCGATCCCCGCCTCCGCGGTGTCCGGGCCGCCGATCAGGTCGGCGCTGAGACCGGCGCGGCCGAACGCCGTCCGCAGGTTCGCCGTGGCGGTGACCCAGTCGGCGTACTTGAGGCCCTTGGCGTTGTTCGGCTCGTTGATGCCGTTGTACCGGACGACGTTGGTGTAGCCCTTGGCCCGGAACGTGCGCACCAGGTCGGCCTGGAGCGTGGCGGCCTCCGGCGAGGTGTAGAAGGCCCGGTCGTTCAGGCCCCACATGCCGGTCACCACGTTGGTTCCCTGCTCCTTGTAGTGCGCCAGGATCCGGAAGACGTTCTTCATCTGGGGGGTGTCCCAGTCGTACGAGCCGACCGTCCCGGAGGGGTTGAACCACGGGCGGTTGACCATGATCCGCACCAGGCCGGGGCTGATGTAGTCCGTACGCTCGGTCAGCTTGCCGAATTCGGTGCCGGGCCATTCGTCGTTGCCGGGCGAGCCGTCGCCGCTGCCGCGGAACAGGGGGTCCTGGTTGTATCCGAGTCCGAGCCAGGTGCTGTCGACGGCGTCGTCGCCCGCGGCGGCCCGGGCCGGCGTGGGTGGTGCCGGCACCGCGCCGGCGAGGGCCAGGGCGGCCATCGGCACGATGAGCGCGCGCCGGAGGTGGGGTGGGGTGTGCATGGCGTCAGCGAATCCCATCCGGGTCAGGGGTCCACGCGAATTGTGTTCGCGTTCGGTAAGGGTTCCACATCGGAGAGTCGATGTGGTTACCGACCTGACACGATCACCGCGCGACCCGTCAGGGTCCCGGCCGCCAGCCGGGCGTATGCCTCCTCGACGGCCTCGAACGCGAACTCCTCGACCGGGTTGCGGATCAGGCCGGCGCCGGCCAGGGCGATGACCTCCTGCGCGTCGGCGATCGTCGAGCCCTGGAAGGTGAAGACCTCGCCGTCGCGGGGCAGCGTGCCGAACCAGGGCGCGCAGAGCCGGCCGCCCGCCGATCCCACCAGCCCGTACGCCCCGCCGGGCCGGACCGCCGCGACGCCTGCGGCGATGGTCTCGTCGGTGCCGACGAAGTCGAGCACCGCGTCCGCGCCGGAGCTCCCGGTGAGCCGCCGCAGACGTCCGGAAGTCTCCGCGTTGACGCCCTCGCACGGCACGGCTCCGGCCTCGTCCGCCAGGGCGCGGCGGCCCGGATCCGGATCGACCGCCACCACCCGGGCAGCGGTGAGCACACGAAGGAACTGGACCGCGAACAGGCCCAGGCCGCCCACGCCCAGCACCACCACGGTGCCGCCTGCGGAGATCCGTGGCAGCGCGCGCCGGACCGCGTGGTAGGCCGTGGCGCCCGCGTCGGTGAGCGGGCCGGCGTGGGCCGGGTCGAGCCCGCCGAGGGGCAGTACGCCGCGGCGGCCGGTCACCAGGACGTATTCCGCGAGGCCGCCGTCGCGCCCGTAGCCGCGGCCGGCAAGGCCGTGCGGGCACCCGGTGTCCAGGCCCCGAAGACAATGCCAGCAGGTGCCGCAGGAAGCGGATGCGGTCAGTGCGACCGGGTCGCCCTCCGCCAGGCCGTCGACGCCGGTGCCGAGCGCGGCGACCCATCCGGCCGTCTCGTGGCCCAGCGTGAACGGCATCGCCCAGCCGAGCCGCTCCCCGGCCGTCCGGGGCATCCGCCGCATCGTGAGGTCCGACCGGCACAGCCCGCAGCCGGCCACCCGTACCAGCACCTGCCCCGCTCCGGGTGCCGGCACCGGCACCTCGACCGCCTGCGGCGCGCGACCCCACTCCACCATCCGGTACGCCCGCATCGTCTCGCCCACGCCGCAAGAATGAAACACGTTCCTCCGGTGGTCAAGGTGTGAGATAGCCGTTCGTTGACCCTCTACTAGAACGCGTTATAGCATGAGTCGTGCTTACCGAGCCGTTCACGGATGCGATCCACGACGCCGAGCGGATCATCGCCGGGGCCCCGCACGTCCGGGGCGACCAGGACCTCGTCGAGGGCTACGACTATCTGGCGGGCAGCATCCGGGCGTCGCTCCAGATGGCGTGGGCCTACGACCGCGATTTCCCCTACTTCGTCAGGTCCACCGGGCCCTACACGAAGCTCGGCCTGGACAATCCCGACACCCTCTACTTCCACGCCTGGCTGCGCGACGACGCGGAATACGTGGTCACCGGGCGCCGGGGCAGCACCACCGACCTGAGCTTCCAGATCCTCGACGGCGACTATTCGCCGCTCGAGGTCCCCGGTAGCCTCGCCGCCTTCGACGACCGCGAGATCGCTTCCGGCCCGGACGGCTCCTTCCGTCTGCGGTTCGGCCCCGGCGCCTCCGGCCGCAACGCGTTCGCGCTCGCGCCCCGCTCGGCCATGCTGGTCGTCCGCGAGGTGTTCAGCGACTGGGCCGGCGAACAACCCGGAGTGCTGCGCATCCAGCGTGCCGACCGGATCGGCGTGGCCCCGCCCCCACCGGCGCACGACACCCTCGTCAAGCGGTACCGGGTGGCCGGCAAGATCCTGCTCAGCCGGCTGCGCACCTTCCTCGCCTTCGCCGAGCGGTTCTACCTGGGCCTACCGGTGAACACGCTGACCGCGCCCCGGCCGACGCCCGGAGGTCTGGCCACCCAGTATTCCTCGGTGGGCCACTACGAGCTCGACGACGACCAGGCGATGGTGGTCACCGCGCCCGTCTCCGGCGCGCCGTACCAGGGCATCCAGCTCGGCAGCATGTGGTACGTCTCGCTGGACTACATCAACCACCAGACCAGCCTGACGGTGCCGCAGGCGCACGTGGACCCCGACGGCATGATCCGGTACGTCATCAGCGAACGCGATCCCGGCGTCGCGAACTGGCTGGAGTGCACCGGCCATCGCCGCGGCTACGTCCAGCTGCGCTGGCAGCGGTTGTCGCGCGCGCTGACCACCGAGCACGGGCCGCAGGTCGAGGTCGTCGCCGTGGACGACCTGCCCAAGGTGCTTCCGTACGACCAGGCGATCGGACCGGCCGCCTACCGGGAGCGGATCGCCGCCCGGCAGGCCGCGGTGGCGTTCCGGATGCTGGGGTGAGCGCGATGCTGCTGGCTGACAAGGTCGTGCTCGTCGCCGGGGTCGGTCCGGGGCTGGGGCAGGCCGTCGCGGTGCGCGCCGCGCAGTCGGGCGCCGACGTGGTGCTCGCCGCCCGCACGGAGTCGTACCTGGCCGAGGTGGCCGGGAAGGTGACCGCCGCGGGGCGCCGGGCGCTGGTCGTACCCACCGACCTCACCGACCAGGCGGCCGCCCAGCGGCTCGCCGACGCGGCGCTGGGCGGGTTCGGCCGGGTGGACGCGCTCGTGAACAACGCCTTCGTGATGCCGCCCATGCGCAGCCTGAGCCGGGTGGGCCTGGACGACCTGCGCGACAACTTCGAGATCAACGTGCTCGCCGCGCTGCGGCTCACCCGGTTGCTCACGCCCGCGCTGGTGGCGTCGGGCGGGTCCGTGGTGATGGTCAACTCGGCGGTGCTGCGGCACTCGCGGCGGCCGTTCGGCCCGTACAAGCTCGCCAAGGCCGGGCTGCTCGCCGTCGCGCAGAACCTGGCCGGCGAGCTGGGCCCGCACGGGGTACGGGTCAACTCGGTGGCGCCCGGCTGGATCTGGGCCGACAGCCTGCGCACCTGGTTCGAGTACCAGGCCGCCGAGCGCGGGGTGCCGGCCCGGCAGGTGTACGACGAGACCGCGGCGACGACCGACCTGCGCCGGCTGCCGGAGCCCGACGAGGTCGCCGACGCCGTCCTCTTCCTCGCTTCCGACCTCGCCCGCGCCATCACCGGTCAATGCCTCGACGTGAACTGCGGGGAGTTCCACCATTGAGCGACGCACGCACCGACGTCGGTACGGCCGACGACCTCCACGCCTCGGCGGCCCGGCTCACCGGACTGGACGACTTCGGCGACGACGACTACCTCGAGGGGCTGCGGACGCTGCTGGCCTCGTACGCGCAGGAGAGTGCCCTGACCCCGGCGGGCAGCAAGGCAACCAGGCTGATGGTGCGCGGGGCCCTGGTGTCCCGGTTGCTCAGTGAGGCGGCGTGGCGGCAGCATCCGGAGCACGCGTCGGTGGCCGTGCCGCGGCCGATCTTCGTGACCGGCCTGCCCCGCACCGGCACGACGGCCCTGCACCGGCTGCTCACCGCCGACCGGGCGCACCAGGGCCTCGAACTCTGGCTCGCGGAGGCGCCGCAGCCCCGGCCGCCCCGCGCGCTCTGGGAGTCGCATCCCGTCTACGCCGCGCTCCAGGCCGGGTACGGCCGCCACCACGAGGCCGATCCCGAATTCACCGGTATGCACTACACCGCCGCCGATCAGGTGGAGGAATGCTGGCGGCTGCTGTGCCAGTCGATGATGTCGGTGTCGTTCGAGTGCCTGGCCCACATCCCGGCGTACGCGACCTGGCTGGCGGCGCGGGACTGGACGGCGGCCTACCGCCGGCATCGGCGGAACCTGCAGCTGATCGGGCTCGCGGATGCCGGGCGGCGCTGGGTGCTGAAGAACCCGAGCCACCTGTTCGCCCTGGACGCGCTGCTCAGCGTCTATCCCGACGCCCTGGTGGTCCAGACCCACCGGGCGCCGCGCACCGCGATCGCCTCGGTGTGCAGCCTGAACGCCCGGGCCGCGCGGGGCTGGTCCGAGCGCTTCACCGGCGAGACGCTCGGGCGCGACCAGCTCGCACTCTGGGCACGCGGGGTACGCCGCTTCATGGCCGATCGGGCGCGTTACGACCCGGCCCACTTCGTCGACGTCGACTACGACGACTTCGTGACCGATCCGGCCGGGACGGCCGCCGCGATCTACGACCGGCTGGGCCTCCCGCTCCCGTCGCCGGTGCGGTCCGCGGCCGAGGCGCTGCGTGCGCCCCGCCGCGCTCACCGCTACGCGCTCGCCGACTTCGGGCTCAGCGCGGCGGAGGTCGACGACGCGTTCGGTGACTACCTGGCCGCCCGCCCCTCGGTCAGGTGAAACGGACGATCACCTCGTCCGCGAACCGGTGCAGGGCGTCCTTCTTGACGCCCACCGGGGCGTCGAAACCGGCGCCCTCCGCGAGCCACGGCATCACGATCGCGTCCGTCACGCCGACGTCGGCCTGCCGGCGGAAGCCGTCGAGCCCGGGGGCGTCCACGCACACCGCCTGGATCTCGAACGGCTCGCCGGCGCGGCCGTACTCGGCGCGCAGCTCCGTCAGGCGTTCGATGATCTTCCGCAGGCCGTCGAGGCGGATCATGGCCGAACTCCAGCCGTCGCCGGTCCGGGCCGCGCGGCGCAGCGCGGCCTCGGCGTGGCCGCCCACGTAGATCGGGATCGGCTCGCCCGGGGCGGGGCTCATCTGCAGCCGGCCGAAGTCGAAGTGCTTGCCGTGATACTCCACCATGCCTCCGCCGAGGATGAGGCGCAG
Source organism: Actinoplanes sp. NPDC049681 (assembly GCF_044465265.1). NCBI lineage: Bacteria > Bacillati > Actinomycetota > Actinomycetes > Micromonosporales > Micromonosporaceae > Actinoplanes > Actinoplanes sp. NPDC049681. The sequence continues at coordinate 670,975 of NZ_JBITLP010000005.1, read as the reverse complement.
CACCTCGATCGCCTCGTCGGCCCGGCCCGCGCGCTCGGCGAACGGTGCGCCGCACCACAGTGACTCCTCCGGGTTCCAGCCGAGGCCGACGCCGAGGCCGAACCGGTTGCCGATCAGGTTCGCCACCGAACCCACCTGGCGGGCCAGCAGCACCGGGTTGCGCGGACCGAGCTTGAGAACCTGGGTGTAGAAGCGGATCCGCTCGGTGACCGCGCCCAGCGCCGCCGCGGTGACCATGGGGTCGGCCCACGGCGTGGCTGCGGTCCAGAAGCGCCGTCCGTCCGGTGTGTACGGATAGGCGGCGCCCGCGTGCTCGCCGTAGAAGATGGAGTCGGGCAGCGCGATCGACGAGAAGCCGCACTCCTCGGCGGTCCGGGCTAGCTCGGTCAGCTGGTCCAGCGGGTTCAGCGCGATGCCGAGGGTGAACTTCATTCGAAAACTGTAACGCGTTCTACCGGCGACCGTAAGGTCTCGCCGAGCGTCAGCAGCTGCGCCGTGGCGCCACCCAGGAGGAACTCGTGATACTTGGCGGCGAGGAAATACCGGTGCAGCGGATACTCGACGTCGATGCCCACGCCGCCGTGGACGTGCACCGCGGTGTGCAGCACACGATGCCCCGTCTCGGCGGCCCAGAAGCCCGCCGTGGCGACCTCGGCGGTGGCCGGGGGATGGTCGGACAACCGCCACGCCGCCTGCCACAGGGCGACTCGCAGGGCCTCGACGTCGATGTAGGCGTCGGCCAGCCGCTGGGCGACCGCCTGGAAGGATCCGATCGGCCGCTCGAACTGTACGCGGGTGCGGGCGTACTCCGCGGTCATCTCGAGGGCCCGCTCCGCCACGCCCAGTTGTGCCGCGCAGGCGCCGACCGTCGCGTACGCGGTCAGCCACGTCCTCGCCTCCGGCTCCGCGAGCAGGCGGTCGGCGGCCACGACCGTGCCGTTCAGCCGGAGCAGGCCCGCGCCGGGGCCACCGGCCACCTCCTGCTCCTCGACGCCGACGCCGTCGTCGCCGGGGCGGACCAGGAAGATCCCCGGCTCCGCCGGCACCAGCAGCAGCGCGGCGCCGGTGGCGGCCGGGACGGCGGGGACCGTGCCGTGCAGCCGCCAGCCGGCCCCGGCCCGCTCCGCCTGGACCGTGCCGGCCGCGGCGGTGAGCACGACCTCGCCCCGGCTCGCCGGAAGGGCCCACTCGGTCACCTGCTCCTCGGTGCCGAAGCGGGCCAGGGCGCCGGCGGCCACCACGATGGACGGCAGGTACGGCACGACGGCCGCGGCCCGGCCCAGCTCGACCAGAACGGCGCACTGCTCGAGCAGCCCGAGGCCGTCGCCGCCCGCCCGCTTGGGCAGCGCGGCCGCGAGCACGCCGGCGTCGGCCAGTGCCGGCCACAGCGGGCGGTCGGAGGATGTCAGCCTCCGCGTCAGCGCGGCGAGCTCCCTGGCCTCGTCGCTCACAGAGAAGTCCACGTCAGCACCCCTATCGGCGTACGGGCAGGCCGAGCGGGCCGGCCGCGATGATGTCCCGCTGCACCTCGTTCGTGCCGCCGCCGAACGTGAGGATCAGCGACGCACGGTGCATGCGCTCGATCCGGCCGTGCAGCAGCGCGCCGGGCGAGCCGGCCCGGACCGTGGCGGCCGGCCCGAGCACCTCCATGAGCAGCCGGTACGCCTCGACCGCCAGCTCGGTGCCGTACACCTTGCCCGCCGACGCGCCGGCCGCGGCGGGCGTGCCGTCCCCGCCGGCCGCCGTCCGCCAGTTGAACAGCTTCAGCGCCTCCGTGCGAGCGTGCACCCGGGCGAGGTGCAGCCGGACCCACTCCTGGTCGATCACCCGCCGCCCGTCGCCGAGCCGGGTCTGCCACGCCCAGTCGGCGACCTCGCGCAGCGCCCGGCGCAGGGGAGCGGCCGAGGTGAGCGCCACCCGCTCGTGGTTGAGCTGGTCGGTGATCAGGCGCCAGCCCTGGTTCTCCGCGCCCACCAGCGCGGATGCCGGCACGCGGACGTCGGCGTAGTAGGTGGCGCTGGTGGTCGGCCCGGCGAGGGTGCGTACCGGCGTCCAGGAGAAGCCGGCCGCGTCGGTGGGCACGATGAGAATCGACAGGCCCTTGTGGCGGGGCGCCTCCGGGTCCGTCCGGCAGGCGAGCCAGACGTAGTCGGCGTACTGGATGAGGCTCGTCCACATCTTCTGGCCGGTGATGACGTAGTGGTCGCCCTCGCGGACCGCCCGGGTGCGCAGCGCCGCGAGATCCGTCCCGGCGTCCGGCTCGGAGTAGCCGATCGAGAAGTGGACCTCGCCGGCGGCGATCCGCGGCAGCAGCTCGGCGCGCTGCTGCGGCGTGCCGTGGCGCATGATCGTCGGGCCGACCGTGTAGATGGTCAGGAACGGCACCGGTACGCCGGCCGTCGCGGCCTCGTCGGCGAACACGAGCTGCTCCATCCGCGACCGCCCGCCGCCGCCGTGCTCCACGGGCCAGCCGAGCGCCAGCCAACCGTCGTGCCCGAGCTGCCGCACCACCGTCCGGTACGCGTCGCCGTCGCCGTACTCGCCGTTCTCGTCGGTCAACGCCGCGCGCAGCGACGGCGTCATCAGGTCGGCGAAGTAGTCCCGGAGCTGCCGGCGCAGCTGCACGTGCGCCGGTGTGTATCCCACGTGCACGATGGACCCCGATTCCCTAGACTAGAACGAGTTCTAGTAGAGACGACCGGGCGGAGGGCGTCAACCGTGGAGGCATTTCTGGTCGGTGCTGTCCGTACGCCCGTCGGCCGCCGCGGCGGCGCACTCTCGTCGATCCACCCGGCGGACCTCGGCGCGCACGCCATCACCGCGCTGCTGAGGCGCACCGGAGCCGACCCCGCCGCCGTCGACGACGTCGTCTTCGGATGTGTGGACACGCTCGGCCCGCAGTCCGGCGACATCGCGCGGACCAGCTGGCTCGCCGCGGGTTTGCCGGAGCACGTGCCCGGCGTGACGGTCGACCGGCAGTGCGGCTCCGCCCAGCAGGCGGTCCACTTCGCCGCGCAGGCGGTGCTGAGCGGCACGGCCGACCTGGTCGTGGCCGGCGGCGTGCAGAGCATGAGTCAGGTGCCGATCGGCAGCGCCATGGCGCCCCACGGGCCGTACGCGGGCTCGACCGGCTGGGCCGCCCGCTACGGCGACCAGGAGATCTCGCAGTTCCGCAGCGCCGACGAGATCGCCGCCAAGTGGGGCCTGACCCGCGCCGTTCTGGAGGACTACGCGCTCGCCAGCCACCGGCGGGCGATCCGGGCGATCGACGAGGGCCGGTTCCGCGCCGAGATCGCCCCGATGGGCGGGTGCGACACCGATGAGGGCCCGCGCCGCGACACCTCGGCGGCGCGGATGGCCGCGCTCGGGCCGCTGCGTCCGGGCGGTGTCACCACTGCGGCCACGTCCAGTCAGCTCGCCGACGGTGCCGCCGCGCTGCTTGTCGCCTCCGCTGCCGCCGTGCGCACCCACGGGCTGCGCCCGCGCGCCCGCATCCACCATCTGTCCGCCCGTGGCGACGACCCGGTCCTGATGCTCACCGCCCCGTTCGAGGCCACCAACCATGCGCTGCGCCGCGCCGGCCTGGCCGTCTCGGACATCGACCTGTACGAGGTCAACGAGGCGTTCGCCGCCGTGGTGCTCGCCTGGCTGCGGGAGACCGGCGCCGACCCGGCCCGCGTCAACGTCAACGGCGGCGCCATCGCGCTGGGTCATCCGCTCGGCGCCACCGGCGCCCGGCTGCTCACCTCGCTGCTGCACGAGCTGGAGCGCACCGGCGGCCGCTACGGCCTGCTGACCATGTGCGAGGGCGGCGGCCAGGCGAACGTCACCGTCATCGAGCGCTGCTGAGCTCGGCGAGCCGGTCGTCCGCCTCCTTCATGATCCGTTCGATGAGCTCGGCGCAGGACGGCAGGTCGTCGATGAGGCCGGTCACCTGGCCGGCCGGCATCACCCCGGACTCCGGCCGGCCCTGCACCATCGACGTCCGCAGCAGCGCCGGGGTGTTGGCCGCCATCACGGTCTGCGCCCACGACAGCTCGCTACCCCGTCTGGTGGTGCGAGCCGCCCGCAGCAGCGCCGGCCACGACAGGCCGGTCTGCCGCCGGAACGCGCCCGCGTGCCGCAGCGATCGGGCGAGACCGGCGACGCGCCCGGAGTGTTCGAGAGCCTCGACGAACGGGGTACGCAACACCCGGTGCGGGACGCCGTCGACCCGTGTGGTCACCACGGTGTCGGTGACGGAGGCGGCCAGATAGCGGCGCTTGACCTCCGCACCGACCGGGCTGTCGGAGGTGAGCAGGAACCGCGTGCCCATGGCGACACCGCAGGCCCCGTACGCCAGCGCGGCCACCAGCCCCCGGCCGTCGAAGAACCCGCCGGCCGCCACCACGGGAACGTCCACGGCGTCGACCAGCTGCGGCAGGAGCAGGGTCGTGGGCACCGGCCCGGTGTGGCCGCCGCCCTCGCCGCCCTGCACCAGCACCGCGTCGACGCCCCAGCCGCACACCTTCTCCGCGTGCCGGCGGGCGCCGACCGAGGGCATCGTGAGCACGCCCCCGTCGGCGCAGCGGCGGATCAGCTCCCGGCTCGGCGCGAGGGCGAACGAGGCCAGGCGTACCCGCTCGCGGATCAGCAGGTCGATCCGGGCCGCGGCGTCCGGGCTGTCGGCGCGGACGTTCACCCCGAACGGGGCGTCGGTACGCCGCCGGACCTCGTGGACGGCGGACCGCAGCTCGTCGAGGCTCATGGTGGCGGAGGCGATGATGCCGAAGCCGCCCGCAGCCGAGGTCGCGGCGACCAGCGCGGGGCCGGCCACGTACCCCATGCCGGTCTGCACGATCGGGTGCCGGCAGCCGAGCAGGTCGGTGAGCCGGGTCCTCATCGGATCTCCCTCTCCCGCAAGCCCTCCGGGTCCAGGCGGTCCCGGATCAGGGCGAGCTCGGCCGCGGTGGGCAGCCGGGTCGGCGGCACCTCGTCCGGCACGGTGAGCGGGAAGCCGGTGGCGCCGACGACCTCCGCCACGGCCACCCCGGGGTGCACCGAGCGCAGGCGCATGCGACGGTCGGGGGTCGCGAAGTCCAGGACGGCGAGATCCGTGACGACCGTACGGATCTCGTGGAACCGGTTGGCCGGAATGCCGAGCGCGGCCGCGCGGTCGTAGCCGATGCCGCACACCATGTCGACGTGCTCGACGAAGGTCCGCGTCGAGTGCCGCGGCACCCAGTAGCTGACCACGTGGTTGACGGTGTTGCCGGGAGCGCCGCGGACGCCGAGGAGCTGCGTGGCCGGCCGGGACCAGTCGCCGATGCAGGAGATGTTCTGGTTGCCGTGGCGGTCGAGCTGGCTCGCGCCCATCATCGCGTGCCGGCGGCCCGAGGCCACCACCTGGAAGACCGCACGGTACGGCAGCCAGCCCTCGACGGTCCCGCGGTGCTCGAGGGTCGCCTCGCCGTCGCTCAGGAGCAGCTCCGGGGCGAAGGTGAGCTGTGCCAGCCGGGCGCCGAGCCGGGGTATGAGCGCCATCGGCCCCGCCAGGATCGCCCCGTCGCCGCGCCACGCCTCCGCGCAAGCGACGACGCAGATCTCCGCCCGGGTCGGCCCCCTCATCGCGCCCGTACCGCCTTCTGGTAACCGGCTTCGTCGCTGTCGAGGTAGGTGGCGCGGAAGCGGGTCCAGTCCGGCGGGTCGGCCGCGGCGGCCGCGTACTCCCGCTGGAACGCCTCGTCCCGGCCGTAGTCGGGGACGCAGCTCGTGAAGTGGGCGCCGTTCGGGGTGGCCACCACGCCGTCCACCATTGCCCGGTTGACCAGCAGGCCCTGCGGCGGCCCGCCGTCCACCAGCTCCGTCGTGCTCACCACGCGCTCGCACGACAGGTAGCGCCGCCGTGCGGCCAGGCAGAACAGGTCGTCGAAATAGGGATCGGGGCCGAGGTAGCGCCCGTTGCCCCGATCGTCGGCCCGGTTGAGGTGGATCAGGGCGGCGTCCAGCGGCAGCGCCGGCATGGCGATCAGCTCCTCGCCGTCGGCGTACGGCGACCGGACGGTACGCAGCTCCGGGCCCACCCGCGGCACGTCGGAACCCAGCCCGGCCCGGATCGGCAGGAAGGGCAGCCGGTTCGCGGCCGCCAGCAGCCCCCAGTAGAGCATCCCCTCGTCCAGCTCGGTCAGGGCCACGGTGCCGTTCTGACGCGCCCGCCGGAAGTGCGGCTCCAGCGGGATGCTGTCGAGCGAGACGAAGCCGGTGACCACCCGGCGGACACAACCCGCGGCGATGAGCAGTCCGACGTCCGGGCCGCCGAAGCTCACCACGGTCAGATCCGTGAGGCCGGCCCGGGCGATCGCGCGGACCAGCGCCATCGGCTTGCGCCGCGACCCCCAGCCGCCGATGCCGATCGTCATTCCGGAGTGCAGCTCGCCGGCCACCTCCTCGACGGTCATCGTCGTGCCCACGCCGTCACCGCCCCTCGACGAAGCGCTGCCGGGCGCGGTCGCCGGCGCCGCTCAGGTTCAGCTCGAAGGTGAAGCCCTGCTCGAACCGGTACGAGCGTTTGACGTCGACCGGATCGATGCCGTTGAGGGCCTCCTTGGCCCGCCGGATCACCACGGGATCCTTGGCGGCGATCTCCTCGGCCACCTCGCGGGCCGCCTTGCGCAGGCCGGCGGGGGGTGTCACCGAGAGCACCGTGCCGTACCGCTGCAGGTCCTGGGCGGAGACCGTGCGGCAGGTGTAGACCATCGTGCGCATCAGCTGCGGCGGCACCAGGCGGGACAGGTGGGTCGCCGCGCCGAGTGCGCCACGGTCCACCTCGGGCAGGCCGAAGGTGGCGTCCTCGGCCGCGACGATGAGGTCGGCGTTGCCCGCCAGGCCGACGCCGCCGCCGAGGCAGAAGCCCTGCACCGCGGCGATCACGGGCACGGGACACTCGTAGACGGCGGCGAACGCCGCGGCGCAGCCACGGTTGGCGGCCAGCAACGCCTCGTGCCCGGGGGAGCGGTGCATCTCCTTGATGTCCACGCCGGCGCAGAAGCCGCGGCCCTCGGCCGCCAGCAGCACCACCCGCGTCCCCGGCTCGGCGCCGGCCGCCTCGAGAGCCTCGGCCAGCTCCGTCCACCCGGCCGCGGGCAGCGCGTTGACCGGGGGAAAGTCGAAGACCACCTCGGTGACGGCGCCGGATCGCCACTGTACGCCCACCGCCGCAGCCTAACCTAGCGCTTGCTTGGTGGTCTACGATCGACCGATGGACCCGCTCGACGTCGCCGGCCGCGCCGTGGTCGTCACCGGTGGGACGCGGGGCATCGGGGCCGCGATCGCCGCCGCCTTTCTGGCCGCGGGCGCCCGGGTGCTCGTCTGCGGCCGCCGCGAGCCCGCGGGTCTGCCCCGCGCGGGCGATGCGACCGCCGAGTTCGTGCGGGCCGACGTCCGGGATCCGGAGCAGGCCGCCGCGCTCATCGCCGCCGCCGTCAAGCGGTTCGGCGGCCTCGACGTGCTGGTGAACAACGCCGGGGGAGCGCCTCCCACCCCGGCGGACGCCGCCTCGCCCCGGCTGCACGCGAAGATCGTCGAGCTCAACCTGCTCGCACCGCTGCACGTCTCCCAGGCGGCCTGCCCGGTGCTGCGCGAGCAGCCGGGCGGCGGGCTCATCCTCATGGTGGGCAGCGTCAGCGGCGTGCGGCCCTCGCCCGGCGCCGCCGCTTACGGCGCGGCCAAGGCGGGGCTGCACCATCTCGCTACGAGCCTGGCCATGGAGTGGGCGCCGGAGGTACGGGTGAACAGCCTCGTCGTCGGCCCCGTGGCCACCGGGTCGGCCGGACCGCAGGTGGATTCGGAGGCGGTGGCCCGCACGGTGCCGCTGGGCCGCGCCGCCACGCCCGCCGAGGTCGGCGCCGCCTGCCTGCTGCTCGCGTCGCCCCTGGCCGCCTACGTCAGCGGTGCGGCGCTGGCGCTGCACGGCGGCGGCGAATGGCCCGGGTATCTGGCAGACCTGCGGGCCGCGGCGTACCCTCCGCAGAAGTAGAACGTGTTCCAATGGCTGCTGCCGGAGGTGTCTCATGGTTCTCTCGATCAAGTCGAGGCGGGACGAGGTCGGCCTGACCGCCGGCGAGCTGCTCGTCGACGGACAGTGGCGCCCGGCCGCCGACGGTCGTACGTGGACCCACGTGCACCCGGCGACGGGGGAGCAGGTCGGCGAGTTCGCGGTGGCCGGTGCGGCCGAGGTCGACGCCGCCGTGCGCAGCGCCCGCCGCGCGTTCGACGAGGGACCGTGGCCGCGCTCCCGCGCCAAGGAACGGATCCGGGTGCTGCACCGCATCGCCGAGCTGATCCGCTCCCACCGCGAGGAGCTGGAGGCGCTGCTGGCGCTCGACAACAGCGTGCCGCTCACCTTCGGCCAGGCGTACGCGATGTCGGTCGAATGTGTCGCCGACGTCTTCGACCATCACGCGGGCTGGGTGGACAAGCTGGGCGGTGAAACGCTTCCGGCCTACCAGGGCGGCGAGCACCTCGTGATGACGCTGCGGGAACCGGTGGGCGTGGTGGCGGCCGTGATCCCGTGGAACGGGCCGTTGCTGCTCGCCGCCCAGAAGTTGGCGCCCGCCCTCGCCGTCGGCTGCACGGTGGTGCTGAAGCCGTCGGAATACGCGACGTTCGCCGTCCTGCGGCTGGCCCGGCTGATCGAGGAGGCCGGCCTCCCGCCGGGTGTGCTGAACGTGGTGACCGGCCCGGGCGAGACGACCGGTGACGCGCTGATCAATCACCCCCAGATCGACAAGATCACCTTCACCGGCAGCCGAGGCGTGGGCCGCCGGGTCCTCGTCGCCGCGGCGGACGGGACGAAGCGGGTCAGCCTCGAGCTGGGCGGCAAGAGCCCGTCGATCGTCTTCCCCGACGCCGAGGTGTACGCGGCCGCGACGCTCACGATGGGTACGGTGACGCTGGGCCTCTCGGGCCAGGCCTGCGTGGCGCACAGCCGCGCGCTGGTCCACCGCGACGTCTACGACGAGTTCCTCGCCATCGCCGAGGGCATGGCGGGGCTGGTCAACTACGGCGACCCGTTCGACCCGGAGACCACGGCATCCCCGCTCATCAACGAACGCCAGCTACAGCGGGTCCTCGGCTACATCGAGCGCGGGCAGCAGGAGGGCGCCCGGCTGGTGTGCGGCGGCGAGCGGCCCGACGGCGACCTGGCCGCCGGCAACTTCGTGACCCCGGCCGTCTTCGCCGACGTCACCAACGACGCCACCATCGCGCAGGAGGAGATCTTCGGCCCGGTGCTGGCCGTGGTGCCCTTCGCCGACGAGGACGAGGCCGTGCGGCTGGCCAACGACACCACGTACGGGCTCGCGGCCTCCGTGTGGACCACCGACGTCAAGCGCGCGGTGCGGATGGCCCGCGCGGTCCGGGCCGGCACCGTAGGCATCAACGGCTACCAGCTCGAGCCGCACGTGGCCTTCGGCGGTTTCGGCCGGTCGGGGCTCGGGCGGGAGGGCGGCCGGAGCTCCATCGAGGCGTACACCGAGCTGAAGACCGTGCTGCTGCCCACCTCCGACGAGCTCATGTGACCAGGCGGCGGTGGTCCCAGCTGACCGTCCGGCGTGGCTCGACCAGGTAGGCGACGCGTTTGGGGGCCGCCCGCTCCACGTACTCCTCGAGAGCACCGGGGGGCGGGCCGGCCGGCATCCGCGCCGCGATCAACCGGCCGATCTCGGTCACCCCGGCCAGGTCGTCGATCTGCCGTACCACGCCGGTCACCTGGACGCCGCGCAGCGCGAAGTAGTCCTCGCCGTCCTCGACGAGGCAGCTCAGCCGGGGATCCCGCGCGAGATTGCGCGCCTTCTGCGAGGTGCGATACGTCCAGAACGCGATCCGCTCGTCCTGGAGCCCGTAGAACATGGTCACCAGGTGCGGTGTCCCGTCGGGGTTGATGGTGGCCACCTGCAGCTTGCGCCCGGCCGCCAGCAGGGCGGCGACCTCGCCGGCCGGCATCCGCACCACCGAGCGCTGCTTCACGACTGCTCGCCGAACGTGCCCGGCGCCAGCGGCAGCGTCTCCTCGCAGACGAAGCCGGGACGGGGCGGATCGGACGTGAACGCCGGTGCGAGCGCGGCGCCGAGCTCCGCCGCCGACCACTGGCCCGCCGGGGCGTGGAACGCGGCCCGTACCGTCGGCGGTCCGAGCACCGCGACCACGTCGCTGTGCACCACGAAGACCTCGCCGGTGATCCGCTCGCCGGCCGGTCCCGCCAGGGCCGTCACCAGCGGCGCCACCCGCTCCGGGGCCATCGGGTCCGGCCCCTGCGGTGCCGGTCCCATCAGCTCGCCGGTCATGGCGGTGCGGGCCCGCGGGCAGATCGCATTGGCGCGTACGCCGTACCGGGCGCAGCCGCGCGCGGTCGACAGGGTGAGCGCGACGATGCCGCCCTTGGCCGCCGCGTAGTTGGGCTGGCCGGCCGAGCCGAGCAGGAACGCCTCGGACGACGTGTTGACGATCCGGGCGTACACCGGTGCGCCGGTGGCTTTGCTGCGCTCCCGCCAGTACGCCGTGGCGAACCGGGTGGTGACGAAGTGCCCGCGCAGATGCACCCGGATGACGGTGTCCCACTCCCGCTCGGACATCGCGAAGACCATGCGGTCGCGCAGTACGCCGGCGTTGTTCACCAGGATGTCCAGGCCGCCGAACGACTCCAGTGCCCGGTGCAGGAGGGCCTCACCGGTCGACCATTCGGCGACGTCGCCCGGGCAGACGACCGCCTCGCCGCCGTCCGCCCGGATCTTCTCGGCCACACCGTCCAGGGCCGCTCCGGGCAGGTCGTTGAGGACCAGCCGGGCGCCGGCCGCGGCGAGCGCGGTGGCCTCGGTCGCCCCGAGCCCGTTGGCCGCGCCGGTCACCGCGGCGACGCGTCCCGCGAGAGGCAGCTCGTCAGTCATGTCAGTACCCCGGTCCACTGAGGAGTCCGCCGTCGGCGACGAACTCGGCACCCGTGCTGTACGACGACTCGTCCGAGGCGAGGAACGCGACCAGCCGTGAGATCTCGATCGGCTCCGCGAACCGGGCGATCGGCAGTGACTTGAGGAACGCGCCCGGCTCCACCCCGGTCATGCTCTCGCCGGCCGTGACCGCCATCGAGGTGAGCACCCCGCCCGGGTGCACCGAGTTGACCCGGATGCCGAGCGGTCCCAGCTCCTGCGCGGCCGACTTGGTGATCCCGCGGACGCCGAACTTGCTGGCGCTGTACGCCGACAGCCCCGCCGCCCCCACCATCCCCTCGATCGACGACACGTTGACGATCGAGCCGCCCCCGGCCGCGGTCATCGGCGCGACGACGTGATGGATGCCCAGCCAGCAGCCCACCAGGTTGACGTCGATCACCCGGCGGAACTCGTCCGGCGGCATCTCGCCGATCGGTGCGTACCGCAGGATGCCGGCGTTGTTCACCAGGACGTCGAGGCGGCCGAAGGCTTCCAGTGTGGTCCGCACGGCGGCGGCCCAGCCGGCCTCGCTCGTCACGTCGTGGTGCACGAAGCGGCACGTCCGCGCGCCGAGCCCGTCGGCGACGGCGCGTCCCCGCTCGTCGAGCACGTCGCCGATCACCACCCGGGCGCCCTCGGCCGCGAAGTGCCGGGCGTGGGACTTGCCCATGCCCCGCGCGCCGCCGGTGATGAGTGCCACCTTGCCGTCCAGCCGCCCCATCGGCCCTCCCCGGTGCCGGCTCACAACCAAACGCTTGCTTGGTGAAGCCTAACAGGGGTGGAGGCGTTCGGCGGCCGTCGATTCACGGCGCGGTGATGCCGTCGAAGAGCAGGCGCAGAAGGCCGTCGGAGATCTGGTCGCTGCTCCAGCCCGCGCCCCGGCCCTGTCGCCAGAACGTGGGAATCCACAGGATGTCGCGCAGCAGCCGGTAGGTCAGGCGGGCGTCCAGGTCGGCGCGGAACTGCCCGGCCTCCTTGCCCCGCTCGAGCTGCTGCACCCAGGTCCGCTCGATCTCCTTCATCGCCTTGCGGAGGTACGCGAACCGCGGCTGGCCGCTGAAGTACTGCCAGTCGTTCTCCAGCATGGCGAGGGCGGCCCGGTGCCGCTTGAGCGTCTCGGCGCTGGAGCGGACGATCCGCTCGATCGCGGCGCGGGCATCGTCGCTGTCGGCCACCGCGGCGCGGTAGCCGGTGAGTACGTCCTCGAGGAACGAGCTCAGGATCTCGTCGCCGATGGACTCCTTGGAGTCGAAGTGGTGGTAGAGGCTGCCGGAGAGGATCCCGGCCGCGTCGGCGATCTCGCGGACCGTGGTGGCCCGGAAGCCCTTCTCGGCGAAGAGGTCGCCGGCCAGCCGGATCAGATGCGCGCGGCGCTCCGAGGGCGGCGCGGCCTTCCTGGAGGTCGTCACCCGGCTCATTATGGCGACCACCTGCCCGGCTTGCCCAATCGCTTGCTCGGTGCGTCGCCGCCCATTAGCGTAGAACGCGTTCTAATTCGAGGAGGCGGCATGCGGGCGGCGGTGCTCCACGGGATCGGCGACGAGAAGTTCGACATCCGCGACGACGTGACCGTGCTGGGGCCCGGCCCCGGGGAGGTACGGATCCGGGTACGCGCGGCCGGCGTCTGCCACTCCGACCTGTCGGCCCGCGGCGGCACGCTGCCCCAGCCGGTTCCCGCGGTGCTCGGGCACGAGGCGGCCGGCGACGTGGTCGAGGTAGGCGAGGGCGTCGAGGACCTTGCCGCCGGCGACCGGGTCACCGTGAACTGGCTGCCGTCCTGCGGCACGTGCTCGTCGTGCCGGCGCGGCGAGCCGCACCTGTGCGTGACCCACGTGATGGCCGGTTACGCCGCGCCTCGCTTCATGGCCGGCGACACCCCGGCCTTCGCGATGGCGGGCTGCGGCGCCTTCGCCCAGGAGATCGTCGTGCCGCGCGCCGGCGCCGTGCGGATCGGGCAGGACGTCCCGTACGAGGTGGGCGCCCTGGTCGGCTGCGGCGTCATGACCGGCGTCGGCGCGGTCGTCAACACGGCCGCCGTCCGGCCCGGTGACACCGTGGTGGTCATCGGCTGCGGCGGCGTCGGCATCGCCGCCATCCAGGGTGCCCGGGTCGCCGGCGCGGCCCTCATCGTGGCGGTGGACACCGTGCCGGCCAAACACGATGTGGCGCGGCGGTTCGGCGCCACCCACGCGGTCACCCCGGACGCGCTGAGCGATCTGTCCATCGAGCTCACCGGCGGGGAGGGGTTCGACTACGCGTTCGACGTCGTGGCGGTGCCCCAGACGCTGCGTACCGCCTGGACCGCGGCGCGCCGGGGCGGCACGGTCGTCGTCGTGGGCGCCGGCAGCGCCGAGCACCGGGTCGAGTTCAGCCCGTTCGAGCTGCTCTTCGAGGGCAAGCGGATCATCCCCTCGCTGTACGGCTCCGCGGATCCGCCGCGCGACTTCGACCGCCTGCTGTCCCTCTGGCGCGCCGGTCGGCTCGACATCGAGGGCATGGTGAGCCACCGGATCTCCCTCGACCAGCTCGACGACGCCCTGGACTCGCTCGGTCGCGGCGACGTGATCCGGCAGGTGGTCGTCCACGACCCGGACCTCTGAGCCCGTCATGCGCCTGGGAATCCAGCTGGGTTACAGCGGCGAGGACTTCGCCGCCGCGGTCGAGGAGGTCGTCGAGTACGAGGCGGCCGGTGCCGAGATCGTGGTCGTGCCGGAGGCGTACAGCTTCGACGCGGTCAGCCGGCTCGGCTACCTCGCGGCCCGGACCCGGCGGATGACGCTGGCGTCCGGGGTCATGCAGCTCTACACCCGGACACCGACCCTCACCGCCATGACCGCGGCCGGGCTCGACTACGTCTCCGGCGGCCGCTTCTCGCTCGGGCTGGGCGCCTCGGGGCCGCAGGTGGTGGAGGGCTTCCACGGCATCGCCTACGACGCGCCGCTCGCCCGTACCCGCGAGGTGGTGGAGATCTGCCGGCGCGTCTGGCGCCGGGAGACGCTGGTCTTCGAGGGCGAGCGATATCGGATCCCGTTGCCGCCCGACCGGGGGACCGGCCTCGGCAAACCGCTCAAGCTGATCAACCGGCCGGTGCGGGAGCGCATCCCGATCCTGCTGGCCGCGATGGGACCGCGCAACGTCGCGCTCGCCGCGGAGATCGCCGAGGGCTGGCAGGCGCTCTTCCTCGCCCCGCGTGCCGCGTCCCGCGTCTTCGGCGATCCGCTGGCCGAGGGGCTGGCGCGGCGCCGGCCCGAGCTCGGGCCGCTGGACATCATGGTGCCCGTGCCGTTCGCCGTGGCCGACGCCGGCCCCGCACTGCTCGCCCCCCACCGCGCCCAGCTCGCGCTCTACATCGGCGGGATGGGCGCCCGCGGCCGGAACTTCTCCAACGACCTGGTCCGCCGCTACGGCTACCGGCGCGAGGCCGAGCGCATCCAGGACCTGTTCCTCGGCGGCCGCCGCGCCGAGGCCGCCGCCGCGGTCCCCGACGACCTGGTCCGGGAGACGGCACTGGTCGGCCCTTCCGCCGAGCTGCGGACCCGGCTGGCCGAGTTCGCGGCCGCCGGGGTCACCACGCTGCTGGTGTCGCCGCTGGCGCCCACCCGCGCCGAGCGCGTCAAGGACGTCGCCGAGCTCCGGCGCCTTCTCGACGAGCCCGCCGCGGCGTGACAGCGGCACTTCTCAGGCCGGCAGAGCGGTGCGCGCGTGCCGCGCCGAGGCCGCCGCCAGGGCGGTTCCCACGATCAGCAGGACGACGCACTGACCGAGCCCGGCCAGGCCCGGTACGACGTATTCCTGCGTCGGCGGGTCGAGCAGACCCATGGTGCCGACGAGCAGCAGCGCGTGGACCGCCAGCACCGGGGGAGTCAGCAGCGCCAGGGTCAGCGGCCAGGTCGACGCGCGGCCGGCCGGAGTCAGGGCGGCGATACCCGCGAGCGTCACCCCGGCGCACCACAGGCCCGTGCCACCGGCCACCACGGACGAGAGCAGGAACCGGTCCGGGAAGTGGAGGGTCAGCAGGACCACGCCGCTGAGCACCGCGACGCCGACGGGCAGGGCGAGCAGCCACGGTCGCTGCCGGACCGGCGGATCGTCGGACTGGAACGCGATCAGGGCGAGGAGCGGCAAGGCGTCGAAGGCGAGCCAGGCGAACTGCCAGGTGGCGTTCCCGCCGGGTTCGCCGTACAGGCGGGTCAGCTCGCCCGCCAGCATCGGGGCGTACGCCACCACCGCCAGGACCCGGGCCGCGCGCCGGTGACCGTGGAGCGCGGCCAGGTAGGCCGGCAGCCACAGCAGGCTCGACATGCTCCACAGTGCTTGCCACCAGCTGGTGAAGCTCACGGCCGGCTCCGGGACGCCCGGTAGCTGCTCGGCGGACCAGATGCCGAGCGTCACCGCGGTCAGGGCGAACACCGTGTGGGCGAGCAGGCCGATGAGCGCGATGCGGCGTACGGCCTCGCCCCAGGCGACGTACCCGGGCTCCGCGCCCAGCCGCAGCCGCACCGCCAGCCCGGCGATGCTGGCCACCTCGGGCCAGCGGGGGCTCGAGATGTCGACCCCCTCGGGATCGTCGGGCCTTGACCGGTACGCCCGCTCCATGAAGGTGGCGGTCATGTCGTCCGCCCACTTCTCGCGGTACGAGCGGGGCAGCAGCTTCAGCGTCCGGCGGTAGCGCTCCTCCAGCAGGCTGGTCATCAGAGGCCCTCCGCCGCTGGACGGGCCGCCGGGCGGATCGCGCGCAGGCGCACGCTGGCGGCGGTCGCGTTGGCGCGCTGCCGGTCCACCTCGCCCATCAGCGCGGCGAGGCCGTCGTCGGTCAGCCGGAAGTAGCGCCGCAGCCGCCCGTTGTGCGGCTCCTCCCGGTCGAGCTCGACCAGGCCGTCGGAGACCAGCCGGTCGAGCATCCCGTAGAGGGTGCCCACCTTGAGCACCACTCTGCCCTCGGAGAGCTCCTCGACATCGCCCATGATCCCGTAGCCGTGCCGCGGGGTCTCCACGAGCGAGGTCAGGATGAAGAACGACTGCTCGTTCAATGCCTTGATTGCCACGCCACCCAATATCATGCACGGCAGAGTATTGCGCAAGTCCAAATATCAGCGGACCACGGCCACCGTGCATTTCGCGTACGCGGACACGTGCTGGCTGACCGAGCCGAGCACCAGCCCGGCGAAGCCGCCGTGGCCGCGCTGCCCGACCACGAGCAGCTCCGCGCCGGACGACTCCTCGATCAGCACTTTCGCCGGGCGGCCCTGCTTGACCAGCGGCCGCACCAGCACGGGCGGCTCCTCGCCGAGCTCCTCCTTGATGACCTGCACGAGCTCGTCGGCGGTGCGCTGGCTCGGGTCCGGCACGTACCGCTCCGACACGCTCACGCTGCCCGCCGGCGGCAGCAGCGTGTGCTCCCACACGTTCACCACGACCAGGTCGGCCTTGTGCTCCGCCGCCTCGGCGGCGGCCCAGGTCAGCGCCTTGCGGCTCCCGGGCGATCCGTCGACACCCACCACGATGGTCCGCCATTCGCTCACCGTCGTCTCCTTCCGTGGAAGCCGGTGCCCTCCAGAGTGGTCGAGATCTTGTCCGGCCGCCATTCGTGCGGTTCAGCGAGTATTCGCGCTTGTCGTCGCTCCCAGTTGCGGGCCGGTCACAACGGGCTTAGCTTCGCATCGATGGTCGCAGTTTGATCGCGTCGGCCGAAGGGGGTCGCATGACCACCACCACGAATGCCGCCACCGTCTCGCCCGAGGCCGGACAGGTCGAGCGCAAGCCGCTGATGACGGGCCCCGCCCTGCTGATGATGAACCTCGGGTTCTTCGGGGTGCAGTTCAGCTTCGGCCTCACCCAGTCGGCGGTGAACCCGCTCTTCCTGCTGATCGGCGCCCAGCCCGACCAGCTCCCGATCCTCAACCTCGCGGGCCCGGTCACCGGCCTGCTCATCCAGCCGCTGATCGGCGCGGTCAGCGACCGCACCTGGCATCCGCGCTGGGGCCGGCGCCGCCCGTTCATCACGTGCGGGGCGCTGCTCTGCGCGGTCATCCTCTTCCTGTTCCCGTTCGTCGGCATCCTGTGGCTGGCCGTGATCTGCTTCTGGCTGCTCGACGCCGGCAACAACACCTCGATGGAGCCGTACCGGGCGTTCATCTCCGACCGGCTGCCGAAATCCCAGCTGGCGCGCGGCTTCCTGACGCAGAGCATGTTCACCGGTGCCGGCGCGGTGCTGGCGAACCTGTCGCTGTTCATCCTCGAGAAGGTGTCGCCGCTGCAGCGGACCGCCGGCAACGGCGTGCCCTACTGGATGTACGTGTGCTTCATGATCGGCACCGTCTGCATCCTGCTGACCGTGCTGACCGCGATGGCTCGTACCCGGGAACTGACGCCTTCGGACGAGGAGCTCGCGGAGATGCGGGCCGCGCCGAAGGGCCTGCACCACGCCGTCGCCGAGATCGCGGACGCCGTCCGGTCCATGCCGGTCGCCATGCACAAGATCGGGGTCGTGTTCCTGTTCCAGTGGTACGCGATGTTCATCTACTGGCAGTTCGTGGCGGTCAGCCTGGGCCAGACCGTGTTCGATGCCAGCCCGGAGCAGGGCGGCCCCGCCTGGGAAGAGGCGATCGGGTGGAGCGGCCTGGAGAACGCCGCCTACAACTTCGTCACCATGGTGTCCGCGCTGTTCCTGGTGGGCTTCGCCCGGCGGATCGGCGCCAAGCGGGTGCACGCGGTCGCCCTGGGCCTGGCGGCGCTGTCGCTCATCTGGCTGTCGCGCATCGACAACCAGTACGTCGCCCTCCTCCCGATGATCGGCGTCGGCATCTTCTGGGCGAGCGCGGTCGGGGTGCCGTACCTGATGGTGGCCAGCATGGTCCCCGCCAAGCGCACCGGCGTCTACATGGGCATCCTGAACATGATGATCGTGGTGCCGATGCTGATCCAGACGGTCACCTTCGGCTGGATCTTCCAGCACCTGCTCGGCGGCAAGGGCAGCAACGCGATCGCGCTCGCCGGTGTCCTGCTGGGCATCGGAGCCCTCGCGATGCTGTGGGTCAACCCGCCCGACGAGGCCGACGAGTCGCCGATCGTGCCGCTCGGCAGCAAGCGCAGCATCACCGTCTACGACCGGGTCGTGGTCGGTTCGGACGGCACCCCGACCAGCCTGTACGCCGTGGACCGGGCCGCCGAGGTGGCGCAGGCCGCCCAGGCACGGCTGGTCGTGGTCACGGCCTATCGCGAGGGCGGCGAGACCGCGTCGCAGGCCGCGGCTGCGGGCGTGCACCGCGACCTGTACGGCGTCGACGCCGCCCGTGAGGCCCTGCAGAAGTCGGTCACGGGGCTGACCAAGGAACGGGCCCGCTTCATCGATCAACGGCTGGTGGCGGGGGATCCGGCGCAGGCGCTGCTCGACGCGGTCGGCAACAACCCGGCGAACCTCATCGTCGTCGGCAACCGGGGACTGGGCGCGAGCGAGGGCCAGCTGCTCGGGTCGGTGCCCGCGGGGGTCGTACGGAATGCGGTCTGCGACGTTCTCGTGGTGCAGACGTCCGCGCTGGACGAGGACCGCGTCTTCCGGCCCGAGACCGCCCCCGCCGTGACCGCTCCGGAGGCGGAGCCGCCGCCACCGCCCCGCTGACACCGGGAGATGCGGGCCCCTGCCGAAGTCGTTGCCTCGACGGCCTCGGTAGGGGCTTCCTCGTGAGGCGGTGTATACAAGCACCAGCTGTGGTCCGGACCGGCGGCGTGGGATTGGGGGGTTACCCGTGAGCGAAGCGCTGCGGCACATCCAGAAGCTGGCCGCGCTGTTGCCGGACGCCCAGCGCAGCGCTCACGCGTACGCCAGCAGCATCGATCTCTTCTCGGGCTCCGACGACGTGGCGGCGGCTCACCCGGCCGGCCGGGCCTACGTCGCGGCGACCCGGATGGCCCTGCTGCACAGCGAGGTCAGCGAGGCGTTGCAGGAGATCCGTAGCCGCTCGCTGGACCTCGACCCGGCTGCGCGACGGCCGGACGACGCCCTGAGCCGGGAGCTCGCCGACATCCTGATCCGGACCCTGGAGCTGAGCGAGTATCTGGGGGTGGACCTGGGCGCCGCGCTGGTGACCAAGACCGCCGAGACGCTGGGCGGCTACCGGCACGGCGGGGTCCGCTTCTGACCCGCGGTGTCCTCAGCCCAGGGTGACCGGCAGGGCGACCAGGCCGCGGGTGCGATACGACGGCCGCCAGGGCACCTCGTCCGCCGGCACGGCCAGCCGCATCCGCGGAAAGCGGCGCCCCGCCGTGCCGATGGCCACCTCCAGTTCGATGCGGGCCAGCGGGGCCGCCAGGCAGTAGTGGACGCCGTGGCCGAAGGTGAGGTGCGCGCCGGAGCGGCCGGGCCGCACCTCGCCGGGCGCGGGGAAGGCCTCGGGATCGCGGTTCGCCGCGCCCACGACGAGCAGCACGGTCTCACCCCGGGGCACCACGACGCCGGCGATCTCGATGTCCTCGGTCGGGAAGCGCCGCAGGAGCACGGGCGCGGGCGGTTCCACGCGCAGCAACTCCTCGACGGACGGCCCGAGGTGCGCCGGGTCGAGCGGGAATGCCGACCGGCGAAGGAGCGTGAACAGTGCCGTACCGATGGCGTGCACGGTGTTCTCGTAGCCGGCGAACAGCAGCAGGAACGCCAGGGACGTCAGTTCGTCCTCGGTCAGCCGGTCGCCGTCGTCCCGGGCGGCGATCAACGCCGAGAGCAGGTCGTCGGCCGGGTCGGAGCGCTTGGCCGCGAGCAGCTCGGCAAGGTAGGCGTGGATGGTGCCGACCGCCCGCGCCGCCGTGGCGCGGTCCGAGTCCGGCGGGCTGACCATCGCGTCGGTCCACGACCGGAAGTCGTGCCGGTCCGCCTCCGGAACGCCCAGCAGGTCGGAGATGACCGCCACGGGAAGGGGACCGGCGTAGTCCCGGACG
Organism: Actinoplanes sp. NPDC049681; assembly: GCF_044465265.1. NCBI lineage: Bacteria > Bacillati > Actinomycetota > Actinomycetes > Micromonosporales > Micromonosporaceae > Actinoplanes > Actinoplanes sp. NPDC049681. Next base: position 651,083 of record NZ_JBITLP010000005.1, on the reverse strand, counting down.
AGATCCGCCTCGCCGTGCTCCGCGACCGCGTCCAGCAGGGCGTCGGCGGTCTGCTGGATCCGCGGACGCAGGTTCTCCACCCGGCGCGGGGTGAACGCCTGGGACACCAGCCGGCGGATCCGGGTGTGGTCGGGCGGGTCCATGTTCAGTAGGTTCGCGTCCAGCGCCGGCGGAAGTGAGAAGCCCCGCCAGCTGCCGTTGCCGTTGCTCTTGCTCACCGACAGCCGGGGATCGGCGAGCAGGGCACGGACGTCCGCGTAGCGCGTCACCAGCCAGGCCGGCGCCCCGTCGGGCAGTTCCACGCGGCAGGCCGGCGTGGTTTCCCGCAGCCGGCCGTAGAGCGGGTACGGGTCGGTGAGGAACGCCTCGGACGTCGGCAGCGGCACCGCGGTCATCGCGAGGCACCCTCCTGTGCGGCTTCTCCCTGACGCAGAAAGGTCGGGCATCCACGGGGGAAGATGCCCGACCTTCGATCAGATGGAATCACACCCGGCGTCGATCCGCCACCCTGGCTCAGCCCGGCAGCTGGTGGGGCAGGCCGCCCGCCTGGGTCATCGCCTCGTACTGCTTCTTCGCGTGGTCGGAGAGGGGAGTCACCCAGACCGCGGTCCCGTACGCGCAGACCTCGCTCCACGCCGCGCCGATCTCGCCGTTGTCGAACCGGTAGGCGATGACGGCGTTCGCGCCGCGCTGCCGGGCCTGCCACACCATCCGGCCCATGGCCTCGTTGCGGCTCTGCACCATCAGCTGGGTCATCTCCGGCACCTCGCCGCCGCCGAGCGCCCGCAGTCCCGCGGTCATCCCGGCGCCGAGGGTCTGGGCCCGCACGGTCACCCCGAACACCTCCCCGAGCACCGCGTCGATCCGGTAGCCGGGCAGGTCGTTGGTACTGACGATCAACACCCCGACGATCGTAGTCTGTGCAGATTGCCCAGTCAGGGCCCGCTCAGACCGGCCGATCTGCGCAGAATGCTCGCTCCGGGCTGGGCGTGTTGTGCACCACAGCCCCGTTCACCAAGCTGGAGGCCGCAAACCGACGACCAGCTGAGGGGGACCAGCCCATGTCCGTGCAAGACACGCTCACCAACGAGGAACGGCTCGCGGAGCTCGACCTCGACACCCTCAAGCAGCTCGTCGGGTTGGTCGAGTACGACTCCGGCAGCGACCCGTTCCCGGTCACGGGCTGGGACGCGGTCGTGTGGGCGGTCGGGAACGCCACGCAGACGGCGCACTTCTTCCAGTCGGCCCTCGGCATGGAGCTGGTGGCGTACTCCGGGCCCGAGACCGGCAACCGTGACCACATGTCGTTCGTGCTCAAGAGCGGTGCGGTCCGATTCGTGATCCAGGGCGGGGTCGACCCGGACAGCCCCGTGATCGCCCACCACGCCAAGCACGGCGACGGCATCACCGACATCGCCCTCGAGGTTCCGGACGTCGACAAGTGCATCGAGCACGCCCGGGCGCAGGGTGCCACGGTGCTGGAGGAGCCGCACGACGTCTCCGACGAGCACGGCACCGTCCGGATGGCCGCCATCGCCGCGTACGGCGAGACCCGGCACACGCTGATCAGCCGCGGCGGCTACTCCGGGCCATACCTGCCGGGCTACGTCGCGCGGACCTCGTCGTTCCGCAAGCGTGAGGGCGCGCCCAAGCGGGTCTTCCAGGCGCTCGACCACGTCGTGGGCAACGTCGGGCTGGGCGAGATGGACGAGTGGGTCGGCTTCTACAACCGGGTCATGGGCTTCACCAACATGGCCGAGTTCATCGGCGACGACATCGCCACCGACTACTCCGCGCTGATGTCCAAGGTGGTCGCCTCGGGCAACCACCGCGTGAAGTTCCCGCTCAACGAGCCGGCGATCGGCAAGAAGAAGTCCCAGATCGACGAGTACCTGGAGTTCTACCGCGGGCCGGGCGCCCAGCACCTGGCGCTGGCGACCAACGACATCGTGCGGACGGTCGACGTGCTCCGGGGCGAGGGCATCGAGTTCCTCAGCACGCCGGACTCGTACTACGAGGACCCCGAGCTGCGGGCGCGCATCGGTGAGGTGCGGGTGCCGATCGAGGAGTTGCAGAAGCGGGGCATCCTGGTCGACCGTGACGAGGACGGCTACCTCCTGCAGATCTTCACCAAGCCGATCGGTGACCGGCCTACCGTGTTCTTCGAGTTCATCGAGCGGCACGGCTCGCTCGGCTTCGGCAAGGGCAACTTCAAGGCCCTGTTCGAGGCGATCGAGCGTGAGCAGGAGCGGCGCGGCAACTTCTGACGGAGGTACGGACGGATGGCGCACTACCAGCGAGCCGGTAGCATCCCGGCCAAACGTCACACCCAGCATCGCGACCCCGGCGGCGCCCTCTACTACGAGGAGCTGATGGGGGAGGAGGGCTTCTCGTCCGACTCGTCGTTGCTGTACCACCGGCACGTTCCCTCGGCGATCGTCGACGCGCGCGTCTGGGACCTGCCCGACCTGGCGACCGTGCCGAACCAGCCGCTGATGCCCCGGCACCTGAAGCTCCACGAGCTCTTCGGCGAGCAGGAGTGGAAGTCGCGGGACGCCGTACGCGACCGGCGGCTCGTGCTCGGCAACGCCGACGTCCGGATCGCCTACGTGGTGGCCGGCGAGGCGTCGCCGCTCTACCGCAACGCCACCGGGGACGAGTGCGCGTACGTCGAGTCCGGCGCCGGCACCGTGGAGACCATCTTCGGTGACCTGGAGGTCGGGGCGGGCGACTACGTCATCATCCCGCGGGCCACCACGCACCGCTGGGTGCCGGCGGGACACGAGCCGCTGCGCCTGTACGTCATCGAGGCCAACAGCCACATCGCCCCGCCCAAGCGCTACCTGTCGCGGTACGGGCAGCTCCTGGAGCATTCGCCGTACTGCGAGCGGGATCTGCGCACTCCCGGCGCGCCGCGTACGGTCGACGAGCAGGACGTCGAGGTCTACATCAAGCACCGCGGCGACGGGCCGGCCGGGCTCGCCGGGACCGTGCACGTGGCGCCGCACCACCCCTTCGACGTCGTCGGCTGGGACGGCTGCCTGTACCCGTACGCGTTCAACATCGCCGATTTCGAGCCGATCACCGGCCGGGTCCACCAGCCGCCGCCGGTGCACCAGGTCTTCGAGGGCACGAACTTCGTCATCTGCAACTTCGTGCCCCGCAAGGTCGACTATCACCCGCTGGCCGTGCCCGTGCCCTACTACCACTCGAACGTGGACAGCGACGAGGTCATGTTCTACGTGGGCGGCGACTATGAGGCCCGCAAGGGCTCCGGGATCAACGTCGGGTCGATCTCCCTGCACCCCGGCGGCCACTCCCACGGCCCGCAGCCGAGCGCCATCGAGGCCAGCCTGGGCGCGGAGCGCTTCGACGAGCTCGCCGTCATGGTCGACACCTTCCGGCCGCTCGGCCTCGGCGAGGGCGGCCGGGCCTGCGACGACGGGAAGTACGCCTGGACCTGGGCGGGACGGGGACCGGCATCGTGACGGAGCTCTTCGCCGGCCTGCTGGACGACGCGGCCGTCTTCCCGCCCGGCAACGTCCCGGTGCCGGACGCCGTACGGGCCTACCGTGAGCGGCAGTCGTCGCCGTTGCTCGGCCCGTTCATCTGCTCCCTGCCCCGGTGGGAGGAGCTGCGGGCGACGCTGACCGCCGGCTCCCCGCTGCCGGTCGCCCTGACCGTGCCCGGTGGGGCTGCGGACGTTCCGTCCGCGATCTCGCAGGCGCGCGCGGAGCCCCGGGTGCGGCTCGTGGCGCTGGAGGTACCGGCTTCCGCCGAGACGCTGGCCGACCTGGTGAAGGCCGTCGACGCTCAGGTGCTCACGTACGTCGAGCTGCCCTGGGCCGATGTCACCGCGGCCACGGTCGGCGCGCTCGCGGACGCCGGCCTGCGCCTCAAGGTCCGCACCGGGGGACTGGTCGCCACGGCCTTCCCCGACGAGCGGCAGCTGGCCGGCGTCCTGGTGGAGGCCGTGCGGGGCGGCGTCGCGTTCAAGCTCACCGCGGGACTGCACGACCCGATCCGGCACCGGGATCCCGCCACGGGCTTCGAACACCACGGGTTCCTGAACGTGCTCCTCGCCACCGCCCGCGCCCTCGAGGGCGGCGACGTCGTCGCGGCACTCGCCGACCAGGACGGCGCCCGGGTGGCGGCGGCGGTCGCGAAGTTCGACGACGGCCTGGCAGGGCGGGTACGCCGCCACTTCGTCAGTTTCGGCACCTGCAGCGTCACCGAGCCGGTCGACGGCCTGCTGCATCACGGACTACTCCCGGAGGACCTTCGTTGACCACCGTTTCGGCCGCGACCTGGCTCGACGTCCCGGCGGACCATCCGTTCGGCGTCGCCACCCTGCCCTACGGGGTGTTCAGCACGGCCTCGGACCCGGCCGCCCGGGTCGGGGTCGCGATCGGCGAGATGATCCTGGACCTGGCGCCCGCGGCGCGGAGCCTGGCCCCGTCACTGGCGCCCGCCGTGACGGGACCGTCGCTGGACACACTGCTGGCCGCCGGGCCGCAAACGTGGGCGGAGGTGCGTGCGGCGGTGACCACCTGGCTCACCGACGCCGCCTTCAGCTCTCAGGTCAGCGCTTGTCTGGTGCCGGCCCGGGACGCGGTCATGCATCTGCCGTTCACGGTCGCGGACTACGTCGACTTCTACGCCTCCGAACAGCACGCGACGAACCTCGGCAAGATGTTCCGGCCCGGGCAGGACCCGCTGACGCCGAACTGGAAACATCTGCCGATCGGCTACCACGGCCGCGCCGGCACCGTCGTCGGCTCGGGCACCGACGTCGTGCGCCCCTGCGGCCAGCGCCGCGGCGCCGACGGCGAGATCACCTTCGGGCCGTCCGCGCGCCTCGACATCGAGGCCGAGCTGGGCTTCGTCGTCGGCACCCCGTCGCGCCTGGGCCGGCCCGTCGACCTGGCCGGGTTCGAGGAGCACGTCTTCGGGGTCTGCCTGGTCAACGACTGGTCCGCCCGCGACATCCAGTCCTGGGAGTACGTGCCGCTCGGCCCGTTCCTCGGCAAGTCCTTCGCCACCTCGGTCTCGCCGTGGGTCGTACCGCTGGCAGCGCTCGGGGCGGCCCGGGTGAGGCCGCCGGCCCGGACGGTGCCCCTGCTGCCGTACCTCGACGACTCGGGGACGCCGCCGTGGGGGCTGGACGTGCGGCTCGAGGTGCGGCTCAACGGCCACGTCGTCTCGCGCCCGCTGTTCGAGGGCATGTACTGGACCGGCGCCCAGATGCTGGCGCACATGACCGCGAACGGTGCTTCGCTGCGCACCGGGGACCTCTACGCCTCCGGGACGATCAGCGGTGAGCGTCCCGACCAGCGCGGCTCGCTCATCGAGCTGTCCTGGGGCGGCGCGGAGCCGCTGCGGCTCCCGGACGGGACGAGCCGTACCTTCCTCGAGGACGGCGACGAGGTGGTGATCAGCGCGAGCGCGCCCGGCGCGGACGGTACGGTCATCGGCCTCGGCGAGGTCCGTGGCCGGATCCTGCCCGCCGCCGAACCGGCGAGGTAGCCGGCCGCTCAGGCTTTCCCATCCCGGCGCACCGGCCCGGGATGTACGTTTTGTCAATGGCGCCCGACGGCTCGAGCATATGGTTGACGCTGCTGGTGGAAGCGCTGTTCACCGCGGTGTTCCTGCGCGTCCTCGCCGGCTATCTGCACCGGCGGGACGGGCTGCACCGCGACGTCGTCGTGATGTTCTCGGCGATGGCGGTGCTGTTCGTGCTCGCCGTGGTGCGGCAGGTCGCCGGGGAGCCCCCGCCCGTGGTCTCCCTGGCCGCGTCCGTCCTGCTGCTGGGCCAGCCTTTCCTGACCCTGCGCGTGGTACGCGGGATCGGGACGGTGCATGCCGGCGTCTACACGGCGGCGGCGGCCGGCTGGGCCGTCAGCGCGGTCCTGCTGGTCCTCGGCGGGCAGGCGATGACCGCGTGGTCCCTGCTCGCGGTGGTAGGCGTGTTCGTGGCCACGGAGATCGCCGCCTCGTGGTACCTGGCCCGGCTCGCCGCGGCACGCAGAGGTGCGCCCCGGGCCCGGCTGTACCTGGCCGCCGCGGCCACCGCACTGTTCGCCGTGGCGATCATGGTTGCCGGCGCGGGCTCGGGGGACTCGACACTCGCGCAGGACGCGCGGCAGGCGGCCCGGGTGATCGCCCTGGCGTCGGCGCTGGGCTACCTGCTGGCGTTCAACCCGCCGGGATGGGCGCGGCGGGCCTGGTCGAGCCGGGCCGCGTACGAGGTCGTGAGGCAGCTGTTGCAGGTGCGCCCGGACGCGCCTGCGCAGGACATCTGGGAGCATTACGCCCAGGCCGTACGGCACGCCACGGCCTCCGGCGCGGTGGTCGTCCTCGCGTGTGCCGACGACCGGTTGACCGAGGTGGCGCGGGTGGGCGTACCCGCTCCCGGCCCCACTGCCGGCGAGACGGACTGTGTGGCACTTGTCGAGTTCAGCGCCGGCGTCGACACCAACGACACCAGGCGCCCCGCCGACACCCCGGCCGTGGCGCTGGAGTACGCCCGGGCCGGGGGATTCCGGTTCGTCACGGTGGCGAGCCTGCGACTGCCCACCCAGGCGGCGGTGATGTTGCTCCTCGGTACCCATCGCAGCCTGTTCACCGAGGACGACGTCCACATGCTCGGCGACCTTGCCGGCCAGGTCGCCGCCCTGAGCCAGCGTGCCGAGCTGCTGAGCGACCGGGATCGCCTCACCGCCGAGCTGTCCGATTCGGTGGCGGCCCTGACGGTGGCCGGCGAGGCCAAGAGCACGTTCATGGCGAACATGAGCCACGAGCTGCGGACCCCGCTGAACGCGATCATCGGCTTCAGCGACCTCATGCGAACCGAGCCCGCCGCGGACGGGCACAGCACCGTGCCTACCGAGTGGATCGAGCACGTGCACTCCAGCGGCCAGCATCTGCTCGGCCTGATCAACGAGGTTCTCGACCTGGCGAAGATCGAATCGGGCAAGACGGAGCTGCACTGCGAACCCGTCGACCTGCCCAGGGCCGTGAACGAGGTCGTGACGAGCCTGGCAGCGCTCTGGCGGCCGAAGGACCTGGAGCTCACCGTGGCGGTCGGGCCGTTGCGGCTGGAGGCCGACCCCATGCGCCTGCGGCAGATCCTCACGAACCTGCTGTCGAACGCCATCAAGTTCACCCCCGAACACGGGAAGATCTTCATCGCGGCCCGCCGCGTCGGCCGCGACATCGCCCTCAGCGTCGCCGACACCGGTCCGGGCATCGCCTTCGCCGACCAGCGGCGGGTGTTCGAGGAGTTCCAGCAGGTCGGCGACCAGCAGAGCCGTTCCGGCGGGACCGGGCTCGGTCTCGCCCTGACCCGCCGCCTGGCCGACGCCCACGGCGGCCGCATCGAGCTGCAGTCGGAACCGGGTCGCGGCGCGAAGTTCACCGTCTACCTGCCCGCCGCCGACGGCATGGAGCAGGGTGCGGCCCCCGCCCGCGCCTGTTGCGGGGGAGTTCTCGTCATCGAGGACGACCAGGCCGCCGCGGACCTGCTGACCACCCAGCTGCAGCGGGCCGGCTACCAGGTGACCGTGGCGGTCTCCGGTGAGCAGGGACTCGAGGCCGCGCGGGCGTGCGACCCGGAGGCCATCCTGCTCGACATCCATCTACCCGGCGTCGACGGGTGGCAGGTGCTCGCGGAACTCAAGAAGGACGATCGGCTGCGTCACGTCCCGGTCGTGATCATCAGTGTCCAGGACGCCACCGACTTCGGTCTGGCGCTCGGTGCCGTCGACTACTTCGTCAAGCCCGTCGACCGCAGCACCCTCATCACCTGGCTGGCCCGGCACGGCCTGATCCCGCCCGGCACCGGCCGGGAGCTGACCGTGCTCGCCATCGACGACGATCCGCACAGCCTCGACCTGATCCACGCCAGCCTGCAGGGCGAAGGCATCCACATGCTCCGGGCCACCGGCGGCGTCGACGGCCTCCGTACCGCGCGGGCGCACCACGTCGACCTCATCATCTGCGACCTGCTCATGCCGGACCTGGACGGCTTCGACGTCGTCGCCGCGCTGCACAGCGACCCGGCCACCCGCGGCATCCCGGTCGTCGTGCTCACCGCCCACACGCTCAGCGACGCCGAGAAGACGCGGCTCAGCGGCAAGGTCATCGCCATCACCGACAAGACCTCGCCGGCCGAGGGGCTGCCCGATCTGGTCCGTACCATCGGTGAGCTCACCGGCCTGACCATCGACTCCGATCTCGTGATCACCTGACGCCGGAATCCTGTCTCCGGCGCATCGCGGCCGATGCCGGCCCGGTCCCGCGACGCTGGACCGCACGGGTCTCCACCCCCTCGGCGGGACCGGGCCGACGAGCTCAGTCTGGGCGGCTGCGCCGGCCCGCGCCTCGTCCGCGCCGGATGAGTTCAGGTTCTCAGCCCCGGCATCGCCACCGGAGTGCCGGGACGTCCCTGCTGCTCGGCCGGCGCCTCGAGGCCGGGGGTCCTCGCCCGGCGGCGTTGTACCGCGGCGTCGACGGCCAGCCCCACCAGCGACCCGCCCGCCGCCGCGAGGAACGGCATCACGAGCAGGATGCCGTAGTCCGTGCGGGGTGGGCGACCACGCAGGACGCCCAGCGCGGTCGCGATCCTTCGTCGGTACGTCATCATCTTCTCCTCCGATCACGAGTGTCTTACCGGCCGTGCCGGCCAGGGCGAGGCCGAGGATCTCGAGCGTCACCAGCCCCGGTCCCGCCGTACGCTCAGCGGTGCGCATCCGGAGCAGAGCGATGACCGCGAAGACGACCAGCACGGCGAGGTCGAGCAGCCGGTGGACGGTCCCGGGCCAGGCGTCCTCGGCCTGCCGGGCGGTCATCCGGTCGATCCAGACGGCGGCAGCGGTCACGGTGCCGCCCACGAGGCCGGCGACGACGGTGCAGTACCCCAGCGTCCCGACGAGGGCCGGCGCACCCAGCAGCCGGAACACGTCCAGGATGACCGCCACGGCGAGCAGGCCCAGCGGGAACATCAGCAACAGGGGCTGCACCGCGTTCCCGCGGACGCTGAGCCGGGTCACCATGCGTACCTCCTCCGCTACGGGCGGGACGCGGTCGAGCATCGGACGGCGCGGGCTCCCGTACGTCATCCTCTGCGGCGGATTCCGCCGGCGTCCTTCGTCCGTAGTGGATGAGCTGCTCAGGTGCATGCGTGTGGCAGCGTGTTCCTGACACGCTCTACACAGGAGGGAGTGGGCCGAGCCACGCAACACGGTGTGACGGTGGGTGTTGCCACGCCCTTGATCGCATGGTTCGCTGGGGGAGCGAAGGCGCTGGAGGCGTGGTCGTTCTAGGGGTGCAGGGACGGTGGACCGCGATACCGGATTCCGGGAGACGCCTGACGCTGTTGTCGTCGTTGCCGGGGCCGAGGGGGTGCCCGAGGCATGCGCGTCCGCCGGCGACGGCGGACGCCTCGACGGATGCGGACCCGTGCCGGGGAGGACGGCATGGACGTCGACAACGTGGCCGGGCGGGCGAATGGATTCCTGACCTCGGCCGACCGACCGGGCCACCGAGTGAGCCGGCGTCACGGGCCGCCGGCGCTCACTCCGTTCAACGCCGCGAAGATGTCCCGGCCGCGGATGTTACGGGCGCAGGTTCACCGGCCACGCCTTAACGCCACGCTCGACGCTTCGGTGCGCGTTCCCGTGACGCTCGTGTGCGCCGGCGCGGGGTGGGGCAAGAGCGTGCTGGTGTCGGCGTGGGTGGAGCGCTGCCCCTTTCCCGTCGCTTGGCTCACGGTCGATCGGGGCGACAACGACGTGCAGTCGTTCTGGGCGTACGTGGTGGCGACGCTGCGGGCCGCCGGCGCGGTGCCGGCCGGCGATCCGCTCGGCGGGTGGCAGAGCGTCCCGTCCGACGACGATGAGCGCGTACACGCCCTCGGGAGCGGCATCAAGCGGCTGACCACGCCGACCGTGGTGGTCATCGACGACTTTCATGAGATCGACGATCCCCAGGTCCTCCGCGAGCTGAGTGCGCTGATCGACCCTCCGCCGCCCGATCTCCACCTCATACTGATCAGCCGGTCGGAGCCGGCGCTGCCGTTGCACCGCTTGCGACTCGCGGGTGCCGTCGGTGAGATCCGCGCCCGCGATCTGGCCTTCACCGCTGACGAGGCCGCCCAGCTGCTGGCGCGCCCCGCGCTCGAACTGGACGGCGACGACGTGACGGCGCTGGTCGAGCGCACCGAGGGCTGGCCGGCCGGCCTGCAGATGGCGGCCGCCTTCCTGGCCGGGCCCGGCGGCCCCCGCCCGGTCACCGACTTCACGGGCGACGTACGTCCGGTCGACGAGTACCTGGCGACCGAGGTGCTGGCGGCGCAGTCGCCGAGAATGCTCCGCTTCCTGCTGTACACCAGCATCTGCGACCACGTCTGCGGGGAACTGGCCGACGCGGTCACCGGCGACCACGACGGCCAGCGGACCCTCGAGGAACTGGAGCTGGTCAACGATTTCGTCGTACGGCTGGGCGTCAAACCGCGCTGGTACCGCTACCACCACCTGCTGCGCGACGCGCTGCGGCATCACCTGCTGCTGCGGGATGCGCCGCTGGTGCCGGAGCTGCACGGGCGGGCGGCGCGCTGGCATCTCGCGCACGGATCGATCTTCGATGCCCTCGTGCACGCGGTCGCCGGCCGCGACTGGCCGTTCGTCGGCCGGTTGGTCGTCGAGCAGGCCGCCCCGCTCATCCTGTCCGCGAACCGGACGGCGCTGATGAAGGTGCTGCGCGCCGTACCGCCCGCCGAGTTGTCCACCACCGCCGAGCTCATGGTGTGCGGTGCCCTGCTGCTGTTCGACGCGGGGGACTGGGACGCGATGCCGGCACGCCTCGAAGGCGCGCGTCAGCTGCTGCGGGATCGCCCGGAGTCCGAACGCTTGCCGGTCGAGATCACCGTACGGTCGCTGGAGATGAGCGTGCGGCGGGCCGTGGGCGACATGCCGGAGGTGGTCGCGGAGACGACGCGCCTGCTCACGACCCTGACCAGGGTCCGATCGACCGAGGTGCCGCCGGCCGAGCAGTTCCGCGCGGTGGCGCTGAACAACAAGGGTGTCGGGCTGCTGTGGCAGGGCAGGACGGACCTCGCCGAGCGCTTTCTCTGGAGCGCGTCGACCGCTGCCCGGGCGGCCGGCGTCGAGCTGGTGGAGATCAACGCCCTGGGCCACCTGGCCATGCTGGAGGTCATGCACGGCTCGGTGCAGGAGGCGGACCGGCTGGCCGGGACGGCGCGGGACCTCGCGGACCGGCGCGGATGGAGCTGTGCGCTGCAATCCGTGGCGGCGCATCTTGCGCTGGTGCTCGTCCACGTCGAGCGCCAGGAGCCGGAGCAGGCGGAACAGGCGCTCCAGCAGGGCCGACGCGCGCATCGTAACGAGCCCGAGGCGGTGCAGCGTTTGACGGGGCTGGGCGCCCAGGCACGGCTGGCGCTGGCGCAGGGCGAGCCGGAGCGTGCCCGCAGCCTGCTCGCGCAGGCCCGACGATACCGGGACTCCCGCATCCGGGCGCCGGCCCTGGACCGGTGGCTGCTGCTCGTCGAATCGGAGATCGATCTGCTGACCGGCGCGGCCGAGTCCGTGGAGCACCGGTACGCGGAGATGGGGCGTCAAGGCGTTCTCACCTTCGCCGAGCGCGTCCACCGCGCGCGGGCGGCATTCGCGAGGGGAAACGTGAGACAGGCGGAAGGGCACCTGGCCGGGCCACCTCCGGCGTTGGCCGAGACGGTGGCTTCCGTCGAGGCCTACATCCTCACCGCCCTCATCGCCGATGCGAGACGACAGGGCGTCCGTGCCGGCGACGCCCTCGCCAGGGCGTTCGCGCTGGCCGAGCAGGAGCATGTGCGCCGGCCGTTCGTCAGCATGGGCGGCGGCCCGCTGGAACGGCTGATCGGCCGGCAGAACCTGCTGGCCGACCGCCCGACGCCCTTCATGGCGGGCGTCCTGAAGATGATGAGGGGGACTGATGCCGGGGAGCGGGCCGGACAGCACAACGTGGACCTCAGCGAGCGGGAACGGGAGGTTCTGGGGTACCTGCCGACCATGCTGACGGCCGGAGAGATCGCCGCTGAGCTGGGTGTCTCCATCAACACCGTCAAGGCCCACCTGCGATCGATCTATCGCAAGCTCGGCGTGGCCCGCCGCCGGGAGGCGGTGACGCGCGCGCGGGCATCCGGGCTTGTCTGAGCCGCCTCGGCGCGGCTCAGTGCAGCATGGTCTTCAAGCCGATCAGGGCGATGCCGAACAGGCCGGCGACGGCGGTGGAGATCAGCTGCTCGACCAGGGACAGCCGGCCCTCCCGGCCGATCCGCCAGCCCGCCAGGCACAGCATCACCGTGCTGCAGATCAGGGCGGCGACGACCGCGGTACGCAGGCTGGAGCGGAGCAGCCACGCGACGACCAGCACGCCGAGCGGCAGGAGGGACGCCGTGATCATCTCCCAGCCGCTGGTCAGCTGTGTGCGGACGGTCTCCCACCGGGGGCGGTGACCCTCGTGGATACGTTCGGCCACGATCCGGGCGTACCGTTCCGCGGCCCAGTAGATCGAGAGCGTGGCCAGTACGGTGACCACGGTGGTCGAGGCCGTCGGCGCGTGGGAGGCGACCATGACGGCGGCGCTCACGATGATGCCGTACAGGCCCGCCGCGGTCGCCTCCTGCACGTCGTGCGGTGACTTCGGCGGCCGCGACGAGGCGGGACCGGCTTGCGGAGAGCGCACCGTAACCCCCGTCAGTGGGCGCCGGTGGCGGCGAGCTCGGGGCCGGGTCCGGGGGTTCGCGGGCCCGGGGGACGCGCGTGGGCGGCGACGGTGACGAGCACCTCGTAGGCCGCCAGCAGCAGCGCGATCACGAGCAGGGAGGTCCACGACGACCACAGCAACGCGAGTACCGCGGCCACCACGATGCCGCCGACGCGGAGAGCGTCCAGGTGAGCCGCGGCCCAGCCGGGGCCGCGCGAAACGAGGACGCGGCCGCCGGCACGGGCTCCGCGACCGGCGGCGCGTATCCCGGCGACGGTCTGCCGGCGGAGCCAGGTCGGTGCCCGGCCCGGCCCGATCAGGTACATCGCCACGGCCAGGACCGCTCCGACCACCATGATCTGTACGCCCCGGACGCGCAGCAACCCGAAGACACTCGTGAAGGCCGCGGCGACGCCGTCGCGGTAGACCCCTGCGGGCACTTCGTCGAGCAATTGGACCCGTACGGCACGCAGCGCCGCGGTCACCGTCACCGCGGCGACGACCAGCCACAGACCGAGCTGCAGCAGCGTGCGCCGGCGCTCCGGAGAGACGACAAGTGCAAGGCACAGCAGGACGACCGTGCCGATCACGCCGAGGACAAGATCGCGCTTGGCCGCCGCTACGGCCTGCTGAGCGGCCCATAGCTGGCCCGAGTCGTAGATCGTGAACTGGGCGAAGTTCTCCGGCAGGGTGATCCCGAGTGCATCCTGCACCCGGGCCCGCAGGTTGTCCGGGATGGCGCCGCTGTCGAGGTCGGGCAGGGAGATCTGCTTGCCGAACAGCGTCGGCATCTGGTTGCCGAGCTGCCGGAGCACCTGGTTGATCAGCGGCAGCAGGTCGATGTCGACGCGATCCTGGCGGCCGATCACGACGGTGCTGGTGCCGTCGATGATGGCGAGGGCGCGCTGGTGCGCACGGCGGTTCAGCTCCACCCAGATGCCGGCGAAGCGATCGCTCTGCAGCACGTTCGTCACGGTCGTCCGTACGGCGCCGCGCAGCTGGCCGGCCACCGGTCCGGCGAGGAACGCGGCCTGCTGGGGAAGGACGGTACGCACCCGCTGCTCCACGTCGACGGCCGCGAACACCTGCGTCGTGGCGTACTCGGCGACCGCCGCGGCGACCTGGGGATTCTGGGGCAGCGGCGCCACGGTCGCCACCCATCGATCAGTATTCAGCACGGTGGTGGCCGCCCATACTCCGACCACGCTGGCGACCATGGCGAAGGCGGTGAGAGCGACGAGCACGGCGGCCGTGGCGCGGCGCAGGGTGCGCACCCCGGAGGCGCGGCGGCGCCGGGTGTCGAGCTGTGCATGCAGGAGTGTCACCTCGGCGCGCAGCCGAGCAAGCTCGTCGGCGGGCATGGCTTCCGGGCGAGGGGTGTCCGACTCCACGTTCATGCCCGTCATCTCCGCGTGATCCGCAGCGTCTTCGCCTCGCCGCCGTGGACGATCAGCGCGTAGATCGCTGACACGTCGAAGCAGACCGCGAGGATGGTCCAGGCCGGATAGGCCGTGACGAATCCGAGGTTCACCAGCGCGTTGACGGCGGCCACGACCACGCCGACGACACGCGCCCATCGGTATCCGAGCACGACCCCGCCGCCGGCGGCCACCAGCACCGCGCCGAGGACCAGGAGCGCCCATCCCCAGACGGCGTAGTTGACGTCGATCGCCAGGCCCGAGGCCGACGAGCGGTAGAAGTTCTCGTCGAACCCCGCGACGAGCCCCTGGACGGCGTTGATCAGGCCGGCGCCGCAGAGCAGGATGCCGATGAACACCACCCAGCCGAGCCACGCGGTGGCCACCTCGGGCTCGGCGGGCGCGGGTGCTTGCTCGCTCTCGGTCATGACGGGTCAGTTCCTTCCGGTAGGCGGCAAGGGATCTCAGCGGTACGGCCGCGGCGCGGGACGGACGGCCGTGTGCGCGGAACCGGCGACCAGCGAGCCGATGGCCACCCCGAGGATGAAGTTGAGGCCCGCGGTGAACAACCGGGAGCCCAGGTCCTGGTCGGTGACGAAGGGCGCCAGCATCGCCACCACGGTCGCCAGCGTCATGACCCAGCCGAAGAAGAGCATGGGCCGAGGGGTGAACAGGAGCAGCAGGTGCATCACCCCGGTGGCCACCAGGCTGAGCAGTGCGGCGCCCAGCGCGTACCAGCCGGTGCTGGCGTCACCCCACACGCCGGCGCCCTTGGGCGCGAGAACGTCCACATGGAAGAGCCCGCGACCCACCAGGACCCCGACTATCGCGATGAGCGCGGCCACGACCGCGGTCGCCGCTCCGCCGGCCCACAACCGGCCGGCGTTGAGCGCCGGCCGCGGTGACGGACTCGTGGACTGGTACATCGCCGTCATGGCGTTCCTCCTCGGCACCCGCGGCTACCGTGGCCGCTCGTGGGCCGAGCGTCGTCGGCGGGCGGGCCGCAGTGCCTCATCCGGGCGGGGTGAACCCGGGGAAATACCTCGTCAGGGATGAGGGTCAGGATGCCGCGGCCGGGACACCATGGCTGCGACGCCGGCGCACGCAGGAGGCGGACCGGGGCGGACCGATGTCGGGAGCGAGCGATGACAACCTTCACCGTGTGGAAGTTCGACGACCCGGACGGCGCGGACCATGCCGCGCGGATCCTCACGAACGCCGAGGCGGACGGCCTGGTCAAGGTCGAGGACCATGCGATCGTGCGGTGGCCGGCCGGCGCCTCGCACCCCAGCACCACCCACGGGCACGAGGGCGTCTGGCAGGGCGCGGGCTGGGGCGCGATCTTCGGCCTGCTCATCGGCACGCTGTTCTTCGTGCCGCTGGTCGGTGGCCTGGCCGGTGCGGCGCTCGGCGCCCTCGGCAAGGCGACCGAGGACGCCGGGATCGGCAAGGAGGAGCTGGCGAGGATCCGCGCCGAGGTGACGGCCGGCACGTCGGCCCTGTTCGCCGTCACGGACCAGGGCGACCTCGACCGCCTGGGCGAGCGGTTCCGCGGCATGCGGAGCAAGCTGATCGCCACCAACCTCACCGATGCCGAGCGCGGCGTCCTGTTCGAGACGTTCGGCGGCGAGTGAGCCCGGTCCGGCGTCAGAACGGCGTCGGTACGTGCCGGACGGACAGCTCGGCCTCACGGTAGCCGTTCGGCTTCTGACGTTTCGGCAGCGTCACGTCGAGCGGCTTCAGCGGCCGGTAGGGGATGCTGCTGAGCAGATGACTGATGACGTTGAGGCGGCCGCGCTTCTTGTCGTCGGTGTTCGCCACGTACCACGGGGCCCAGGCGGTGTCCGTGGCGCGGAACATGGCGTCGCGGGCGCGGGAGTAGTCGTACCAGCGGCCGTACGAGCGGAGGTCGAGGTCCGAGAGCTTCCAGACCTTGCGCGGGTCGTTGATGCGGCTCTCGAGGCGCCGCGTCTGCTCGTCCGCACTGACTTCCAGCCAGTATTTGAGCAGGATGACCCCGGAGTCGACGATGGCCCGCTCCACTCCGGGGACCGCCTCGAGGAAGTCGTGGGTCTGCCGTTCGGTGCAGAAGCCCATGACCCGTTCCACGCCCGCGCGGTTGTACCAGCTGCGGTCGAAGATCACCACGTCGCCGGCGCCGGGCAGGTGCGGCAGGTACCGCTGCAGGTACATCTGGGATCGCTCACGCTCGGTCGGGGCGGGCAGTGCCACGACCCGGAAGACCCGCGGACTGACCCGTTCGGTGATCGCCTTGATCGTGCCGCCCTTGCCGGCGGTGTCGCGGCCCTCGAACACGATGCAGACCTTGGCGCCCGTACCCTTCACCCACTCCTGCAGGGCGACCAGTTCGCCGTCCAGGCGGCGCAACTCCCGCTGGTACTGCTTGTTCTTCATCCGCTGAGTCATGGTGTCCTCCTTGCGTGTCCGCGGATGGTCCGGTCAGTCGCGACGGGCTCGCGCGGGCGTGACCGCGCTCCGGGCGTCGAGGATCACCTCCGGTGCACGGCTGCGCCGGATCGCCTTGACGACCTCGACGACCAGCGGCAGCGCCGAGGCGAGCAGGAAGCAGATCAGCCACTGCCCACCGGTCAGCGCCTGGGTCAGCAGGCTCCGTTGCAGGAAGTCGATCCGGGTCGCGGCCACCACCAGCCCGACGGGGATCAGTCCGATGGCTGCCGCCTTCAGCACCGGGGGGAGCAGACCGGCGGCGGGATCGCGGCGGTTCACCAGCGCGTTGCCCACCGTGCCGAGACCCATCACCACGAACGTCATCGTCATGGCGGCGCTCGGCGCGTCGGTGCGGGGCGTGTCCGGGCCGGCGACCAGCGGCGTGAGCGCGGCGAGGAAGAGGACCGCCGCGTAGAGCAGCCACGTCAGCACGGCTGTCCGGTTGGTGATCGGTAACCGGGGATCGCGCGGTGGCCGGCGCATGACCTCGGAGTCGCCCGGGTCCACGGCGATGATGACGACGCCGACGGCGGTGGCGCAGAAGAACAGGTAGAGCACCATCGAGGGAGTCAGGGCCACGCCGTGGTTGATGTCGAAGGCGGTGGCGGCCACGAAGAGCATGACCAGGGACAGCAGCTGGGTCATCTGGTAGCGGACGTACGCGACGATCTTGTCGTAGACGCGGCGGCCGATTTCCACGGCGTGCACCAGGGTCCCGAAGTTGTCGTCGGTGAGGATCAGCCGCGCCGCCTGCTTGGTGACCTCGCTCCCGCTGCCCATCGCCACCCCGATGTCCGCCTGCTTGAGCGCCGCGGCGTCGTTGACGGCGTCGCCGGTCATCGCGACGATCAGGCCCTGCTCCTGCATCAGCCGCGCCAGGCGCAGCTTGTCCTGGGGCGAGACCCGGCCGAAGACGTGCAGCTGGGGCAGCAGCCGCGCCAGCTCCTCGTCGGTCAGCTCCGCCAGCTCCTTGCCGCTGATCGCGCCCGGCCCGAGTCCGAGCGTCTCGCCGATGGCCTGGGCCGTCACGGCGTGGTCCCCGGTGATCATGCGGACGTCGATGCCGGCGCGCAGCGCGGTCCGGACGGCACCTGCGGCCTCGGCACGCAGCGGGTCGATGATTCCCACCATGCCGACGAAGCCGAGGTCCCGGGTCAAGGACATGGGATCCGTGGTGAGCGCGGTCTCCTCGGAGGCACCGACGATCCGGGCCGCGAAAGCGAGGACGCGGAGACCCTTCCCAGCCATCCGCTGGTTGGCGGCGGTGATGTCGGCGTAGGCCTCGCCGATCGGCGTCTGGGAGCCGCTCAACGGGCCGCCGGCCCGGCTGCACCGCGCCAGGACCACGTCCGGCGCGCCTTTGACCAGCTCGATGACGCGGTCGGTCCCGGATACCGGGTACCGGTGGAAGGTCGCCATGAACTTGTAGTCCGAATCGAACGGCACCTCGGCCAGGCGCGGATAGGCGCGCCGCGTCTCGCCGGCGTCCACACCCAGCTTCGCGGCGAGCACCACGAGCGCCGCCTCCGTCGGGTCGCCGACCACGCTGCCGTCGTCGCCGACCGTCGCGTCGCTGTCCAGCGCCAGGCCGAGGGCCAGCCGGGTGAACTCGGGCACCGGCGTTCCCGCCGCGGAGGTGACGGCTCCGGTCTTGCGGTAGCCCTCGCCCTCGACGGCGTACCAGGCGCCGCCGGCGTAGAGCTGCGAAACCATCATCTCGTTCATCGTCAGCGTGCCGGTCTTGTCGGTGTTGATGGCACTGGTGGCACCGAGCGTCTCGACGTCGGTGAGGTTCTTGACGATGGCCTTCGCCTCCGCGAGGCCCTTGGCGCCGTACGAGAGCAGCCCCGCCACGAACGCGGGCAGGCCGGTCGGGATGGCCGAGATCGCCATGGCGGTGCCCAGCAGCAGGAGCTGGTCGAGGGACATACCGCGCGCCCAGCCCACCACCACGATGAACGCGACCGCCGTCCAGGCGACGATGCCGAGGACCTTGGTCAGCGAGTCGAGCTCACGCTGCAGCGGCGACCGGGTGCGGTGCACCGCGCTCAGCATCGTCGCGATCTGCCCCATCTCGGTCCGCATGCCGGTCGCGGTGACGACCATCGTGGCCGTACCCCTGGTCACCGACGTGTTCTGGAAAAGCATGTTCGACCGGTCGCCGATGGCGACGTCACCGGCGGGCAGCGCGCGGGCTTCCTTGGCTACGGGCACGCTCTCGCCCGTGAGCGCCGCTTCCTGCACCTCGAGGGTGGCTGAGTGCAGAATGCGGCCGTCCGCGGGAACCAGGTCACCTGCCTCGACACGGGCGATGTCGCCGGGAACCACTTCCGTGGCGGGCACCAGCGTGGGCTCGCTGTCGCGGACGAGCCTCGCCTGTGGCACCTGCATCTTGGACAGGGCGTCCACACTCGCCCGTGCCTTGAGTTCCTGCCGCGCACCGAGGACCACGTTGAGCAGGATGAGCAGGCCCACGATGATCGAGGTCGAGAACTCGCCGATCAGGATGCTGACGACGACCACGGCCACGAGCATGATGTTCATCGGATCGCGGAGCTGCTGCATCGCCACCGCCCACGCCGACGGAGGCTTCTCGGCGGCCAGGCGGTTCGGTCCGTACCGGCAGAGCCGGGCCGCTGCGTCGCGGGGAGCCAGCCCGCGGTCGGGGTCGGTCTCCAGCGCCGCCACGGTGGCCCTGGCCGTCTGGGCGTACCACGGACGGCGGCCGTCGGAGGCGCCGGGCTTCGTCTGCTCGATGGTGCCGATCTCGTCGGTCATGGCGTGCCCCCTCCGATGCCGGCCGGAGGTTCCCGCTCGGCTCGGGCTCCACCTTCGCGGCTGTCCCCGCGCAGGTCCCTCACCCGGAGGGGATGGTTTCGCCGCTCCTGCTCGATCGCGTGTCCCACTACCGCCGCCAGCAGCAGGCAGAACGCCAGGATGTACAGCCAGCCGATGTAGGTGAAGGCGACGCCGATGGCACCGTAACGCTCCTCGCTGGTACGCAGCGCCCACGGAAGGTACCGGGCGCCGACGGGCCGGACCGCGAGCATCATCAGACCGAAGGCGAGGCCGCCGGGCAGCGCCGACCGGACCGGCAGGGTGTGTGCGAGCAACAGGAGCGGCAGGAGGACCGCGAGCGTGCAGTCCGCCAGCAGGAGGAGGACGGCCGACCACACGGCGGCCAGAGGCATTCCGGCGGTGAGCCGGCCGAGCATGCGCGTACCGACGGCGAACAGCGCCAGCAACAGAACCGTGGCGAACCATCGCCAGGCAGCCCTCGGACCGGTGGGCGTGCGGGGCACCGACCACACGGCTCCGTAGGCGCGGGCGAGTGCCCGGGCGAGCCCGGTGGAGGACAACAGCACGACCAGACTGCCGAGCACCCCGAAGGCACCGATGCCCTGGTGGCTGAGTGCCTCGTCGATGACGCGCCGGGAGGACTCCGGTACGTGCGCGAGGTCCGAGATATGACTGGTCCGGCTCGGTCCGAGCACCGCGCCGAGCAGAATCAGGACCGGAAAGACGGACGTGAACGCCTGCGCCGCCAGCGTCATCGACCGGTCGAAGATCTGCACCCGGGCGAACTCCGTGGCGATCCGGGCCGGCAGGATGCGGGGATCCGGTGTGCGCCGCACAGGTCACCTCGACGGTCCGCCGCGTGCGCCGTCCGCGGAGATCAGGGCGCCGATCCAGCGCGTCGCCGGGTCGATGTCCACGAGCAGGCCCTTGGCCAGCAAGCTCAGAGGGATCGCCAGGAGGGCGCCGAGAGGACCGAGGACCCACGACCAGAAGATCAGGGACAGGAACGAGGTGGTGGCCGACAGTCCGACGGCATCGCCGACGATCTTCGGCTGGATCACCGACTGGATCACGAAGTTGACCACGCAGTACAGCCCGATGACCGCGGCCATCCGCGGTGGGCCGCCCTCCAGGAGAGCGAGCAGGGCCGGCGGCACCAGGCCCACCACGAAGCCGATGTTGGGGATGTAGTTGGTGATGAAGGAGAGCAGTCCCCACAGCAGGGGAAGCGGGATGTCGAGCGCCCACAGCACCAGCGTGTCGATGACCGCGACGATCAGTCCGAAGATCGTCGAGACCAGCAGGTACCGCCGGGTTCCCTGGGCGAAGGAGCGCAGTGCGCCGATCACCTCGGGGCGTTGCGTCGCCGCGGTCGCGAGCCGGACGGGGAAGTGGACGGCGTCGAGGCACAGGAAGAGCAGCACGGCGAGCAGGAAGACGCCGTTGGAGAGCAGCCCGAGAACCCCGCCGAGCGTGGTCAGCACCAGTTCCGCGACGCCGCCGGGTCCGATCTGGCCGGTGAGGTCCTGCACCCGTTGCCCGTCGACTCCCATGGCCTCGAGCGACCGGATGGCGGCGCCGCGCAACTCCGCGAACTGGCTCTGGTACTGCGGCATCAGGTCGACCAGGCGGGTCACCGACAGCACGAGGGCGACGCTCAGCGCGCTCAGCACGAGGTACACCGTCGCGATGAGGGCTGCGGCCGCCGCCCAGGCCGGCGCCCCCCGGCCGCGCAGCCAGGTGCTCAGCGGGCTGGCGGTGACGGTGAG
The DNA here is from genome assembly GCF_044465265.1 of Actinoplanes sp. NPDC049681. Taxonomy (NCBI): domain Bacteria; kingdom Bacillati; phylum Actinomycetota; class Actinomycetes; order Micromonosporales; family Micromonosporaceae; genus Actinoplanes; species Actinoplanes sp. NPDC049681. The sequence goes on along the minus strand of NZ_JBITLP010000005.1, from coordinate 629,866 downwards.
CATGAGGGCGAGAACGACCGGGCCGAGGATGTCGGAGACCGAGCGCAGGCCGGCCACCGACACCACGACGCTCGCCAGGCCCAGCAGCACGATGACTCCGCGAGGCAGGGCGGAGCCGCCGTTGCTCACGCCGCCGGACGGGCGGCTCACCCTCAGGGTCCCTGGACCTCGTCGCCGTGCACCGCGAGCGCGTAGATGACCAGGATGTCGGTCGCGATGACGATGACGCACCAGATCGGGTAGGCCGGCAGGAAGGCGATGTTCGCCAGGGCGCTGAGCACGGCCACCACGATGCCCAGCACACGGGCCCACATCTGGCCGAGCAGGACGCCGATGCCGATGGCGATGGCGGCGAGACCCAGGAACAGGTGGGTCCACCCCCAGGACGTGTAGTCCATGGTGAGGGTCAGGCCGTTGCGGGTGACCAGATATTGATCCTCCTTGAAGAGGGCGACGAATCCCTCGATGGCCTGGAAGCTGCCCAGCATCACCAGCATGATGCCGCCGAAGACGACGAACCCGGTCCACCCGCTGCGCGCCCGGGTCGGCGTCTCGTACGGACCGTCAGCGGTGTAGCCGCGCTTCTCCTGGGTGTCCGACATGACGATGCCACCTCTCTGGTTTCCTTCGGTCGTCCGGCCGCTCGACCGGACGTCATGTCCGGCGCCGTGGCGCCGGCGCCTGCGGCAGGTCCTTGACCGCCGCCGTCAGATACGGCCCCACGAGGGCCAGCCGTGACCCGCCGTCCGCGGCCACCTCCATCCGCGAGCCGTCCCACACCAGCAGGCAGACGGCGATCGGCTGCGCTCCGCATCGCCTGACGTCGTAGGCGGGCAAGGTGTACACGCCGGCCGACACCGCGGCCCGTACGGGGATGATGCGGCTGACCACCGGTCCGCGCCGGACCACCAGCACGTCGTCCACCCATGCCGCCCACATCGGTCGCGACCACCGCCGTCCGAGCCGGGGCCAGATGGCCGACGGGTATCCGCAGGTGCGGATCCGGCACCGGAAGGCGTCCTCGAACCGGACGAAGCGTCGCCGGCTGCGGTACGCCGCGATGTCGGCGGCGATCACCACGCCGAGGAAGGCCGCAATCATCAGCGACGTGAGCACGGGAGCCTCCCTTCGGCTGTCGTTCGCATGGTTGCCCGGCGGGCCGGGCCTTCGCGCCATCCGCCGCGGGTGAGATGGGCGTCGGCCGACCATTCGCCCGGGACGATCCACCGGTCCGTGCCACGCGTTGAGATGGGGCGTGACCTCGAGCGCCCTGGCATTGATCGCGGCCGCCGTGTTCGCCTGGGGAGCGTTCTCGGCGAGGCTGGAACGCGCCGACCTCACCGCCCCGATCGCCTTCGTCGGCGTCGGTGCCCTGCTGGCCGGCGTCTCGGACTTCGGTGCGCACGCCGACGCGGCCGGCGTCACCGTGCTGACCGAGGCGACGCTCGTCTGGGTGCTGTTCTCCGATGCGGCCCGGGTCGGCTTACGCGAGCTGCGCGGGGACGCCGCCGTGTACGGCCGGCTCCTCGGCCTGGCCCTGCCCCTGACCGTGGTGGGCGGAGCCGTCGGCGCCTGGGCGATCCTCGGCTTCTCGACGCCGTGGCTGGCGTTGCTGATCGGCGCCGCCCTCGCGCCGACGGACGCTGCCCTGGGTGCGGTCGTGATCACCCATCCCGCGGTACCCGCCCGGGTCCGGCGCCTTCTGAACGTGGAGAGCGGGTTGAACGACGGCATCGTCACGCCGGTCGTGATGGTGGCGCTGGCCGGGGCCGCGTCGTCACCCGGTCATGCCGGGGCGAACGTGGGCGCGGCCGCCCTGCAGCTGGTGGGCGGCGCGCTGATCGGCGTGGGCATCGGCGCGGGCGGGGGAGCCCTGCTGCGGGTGGCAGCCCGGCGCCGCTGGGCGGCCGACAGCTTCGCCGGCCCCGCGGTCCTGGCCCTGGCACTGGTGGCCTACGCGGCATCATTGGCCCTGCACGGCAACGGATTCGTCGCCGCCTTCGCCGGGGGCCTCGCTTTCGGGCACGTCGCCGGCCGGGGCGGTCCGCGCGAGGTCTTCTACGTCGAGCAGTCCGCCGGGCTGGCCTCACTGCTGGTCTGGCTGCTCTTCGGTGCGGTCGCCGTGCCGCTGCTGTACGGCCGGATCGACGGTGCACTTCTGCTCTACGCCGTGCTGAGCCTGACGGCGGTACGCATGATCCCCGTCGCCCTGAGCCTCGTCGGCGCCCACCTCGGGACCCGTACCGTCCTGTTCGTCGGGTGGTTCGGTCCGCGCGGGCTGGCCTCCGTCGTCTTCGCGTTGCTGGCCGTGGAACGGCTGGGTGAGCGCGCCGGCCCGGCCGTCGCCGTCATTGTTCTGACGGTCCTGCTCAGCGTGGTGCTGCACGGCGTGACCGCCGGTCCGTGGGCCGTCCGGTACGGGGCACACATCCGCTCGGACCACGAGGCCCGGCGAGCGGTATGAGTGAGCGGAGAACGCCGATCGTCGCGGTGGTCCTGCTCGGCTGGGCGGCGCTGGGCATCACGATCGGCGTCCTGCCGGGAATCTCGGCTGCGAGCGGGTGGGCCGTCCTGCTCGCCGCGGCCGTGCTGGGGTTGCTCGGCGCCGTTCTGCGCCCGGCGGCAGCGACGTTGCTCGCCCGCATGGGCTGGGCCGGCGTCCTCGGCGGCTGGCTGCTGGGCCACGCGCTGATCGTCTATCTCGCCCTGTCCCTGGTACCGGGTCTGCACGTCGCCGGCTTCCGGGCAGCGTTCTGGGCGTCCTGGCTGTACGCCGCCCTGGCCACCATCGGACTCTGGTTCGTCACGGCCGGTCAGCCGGCGATGATCACCCGGCATCTGCTCCGGGCGAACCGCCGACACCGGCGTGCCGCCCCCTCGAGCGACGTGCCGGGCGTGCTCTTCATCCAGATCGACGGGCTGTCCGCGCCGCTGGCCCGGTGGGCGATCGACGCCGGTTGCCTTCCGACGGTGGCCCGGTGGTTGCGCTCGGGCAGTCACACGCTGACGGAGTGGCATGCACAGCTGCCGGCGACCACCCCGGCCAGCCAGGCCGGCCTGCTGCACGGCGCGAGCGCCGCGGTGCCGGCCTTCCGCTGGTACGAGAAGGATCCGGGCCGCCTCGTCGTCACCAACCGACCGGCGGACAGCGCCCTGGTGGAGGGCCGCCTGAGCAACGGACGAGGCCTGTTGGCCGACGGTGGTGTCAGCGTCAGCAACGTCTTCTCCGGCGATGCCCCGACGAGCCTGCTGACCATGAGCACCGTCGGGTCCGGGGCGCCCGGCCGTCCCGACCGCTACGTCGGCACGTACCTGCTCGATCCGTTCGGCCTCACCCGTTCACTCCTGCTGACCGTCGGCGAGATGGTCAAGGAACTGCATCAGGCACGGCGGCAGCGACTGCGTCAGGTGCGGCCGCGGATCCGACGGACGGCGTCGTACGTGCTGCTGCGGGGCGTCACCAACGTGCTGCTGCGGCACCTCAATCTCTCGATCATCGCCGAGCACGTCATGCGGGGTGCTCCGGCCATCTTCTGCGACTTCGTCGACTACGACGAGATCGCGCACCACGCCGGGCCGGCGCGTCCGGAAGCCCTGGCGGCGCTCGAAGGCATCGACGGAGTACTAGCGACATTGGAGGAAGTCGCGGCGGCGGCTCCTCGCCCGTACCGGTTCGTGGTGCTCTCCGACCATGGGCAGAGTCAGGGGGAGACGTTCGCTCAGCGGTACGGCCACACTCTGGAGGAGCTCGTCCGTTCGCTCAGCGCCACGCCCGGTCCGGCCGTCGAGGCGGCCGGGGGCGACGAGCAGGCCGGCCGGGCCCGGGCGTTGCGGGCCGGGCTGGTGGGCGGCACGGGCCGGAGAGCCGAGGAAATCCGTGCCGTGCCGGAGATCGTCGTGGCGGCCTCGGGCAATCTGGCCCTGCTGTATCTGGCGCGGCATCCCGGCCGGATGACGATGGAGGACATCGAGGAGCGGTTTCCGCGGCTGCTTCCGGGGCTCGTGGGCCACGCGGGTATCGGGTGGATCATGGTCCGGTCGCGCCGGCTCGGCCCGGTCGTGCTGGGCCGAGCCGGGCGCCACATCCTCACCGGCGGCCGGGTCGAGGGTGAGGACCCGCTGGCGGGGTTCGGCCCGCCGGCCGCGGCCGACCTGCGCCGCCACGACACGCTGCCGCACGTGGGCGACATCGTCGTGAACAGCCTGCTGGATCCGGTGACGCAGGAGGTCGCGGCCTTCGAGGAGCTGATCGGCTGTCACGGCGGCCTGGGCGGGTGGCAGAGCCGGGCGATGCTCATCCATCCCGCGGCCTGGCCCGTCACCGAGGAGCTGGATGGTGCTGACGCCGTACACCGGCAGCTGGTGCGCTGGAGGGAACGGCTGATCAGCGGGGTGGGGCCGGCCGGGACTCCGAACCCTCCTCGGGGGGAAGCCGGCGCACCTCGATGAGGCGCAGGCCGAGACCGTGGATGCGCGAGATGAGACCGACGACGGCGGACTGATCCGGCAGGGATCCGTGCAGCACCGTCTCGGGCGGTTCGACGCTCACGGTGAGATCCCGGAGTTCCGCGAGCAGCTCTGCCGGGATCTCTCCGGAGACCCTGACCTGATATGACGCCTCGGGCATGATCTTTCCCTCCGTCGCCCGCGCCCGCCGAGCGGTCATCCCGCGAACCTGCCGCTGCGCTTCAACTCGGCCCGCATCATGGCGACCTCGTCCGGGCCCGGGACCACGATGCGCGGATCCGGGGTGAAATCGAGGTCCGGGTCGCGTTCCTTGTAGTCGATCGCGCCGAGGATGACCTTGATCGTGTTCAGCCGGGCCCGTTGCTTGTCGTTGGAGCGGATGATCTGCCAGGGGGCTGCCCTCGTGTCGGTGCGCACGAGCATCTCGTACTTTCGATTGGTGAAGTCGTCCCAGCGGTTCTGGGCCTGCATGTCGATCTCGCTCAGCTTCCACCGGCGCAGCGGGTCGGTCAGCCGGCGTTCGAAGCGGCGGGCCTGCTCCTCCTTGGTGACGCTGAAGTACAACTTGACGAGTACCGTGCCCTGGCGCACCAGGTCCTTCTCGAAGCCGGTCACGCCGCGCAGGAAGTCCTGGTACTCCTTCCGGCTGCAGAAGCCGAAGACCCGCTCCACCATCGCGCGGTTGTACCAGCTCCGGTCGAACAGCACGATCTCGCCGCCGGTGGGGAACTGCGCCACGTAGCGCTGGAAGTACCACTGGGAGCGCTGCTCCTCGGTGGGTCGTCCCAGCGCCACGACACGGTAGTGCTTCTCGTTCATGAAGCGGGTGACGCGCCGGATGGCGCCTCCCTTGCCCGCCGCGTCGCGGCCCTCGAACAGCACGATCATCCGTAGGTCTTCGGCCTCGAGGTGGCGCTGGAGCTTGAGCAGCTCGACCTGCCACGGCCGCAGGCAGTGATCCGCCTTCAGCTTCCGGCTCAGTGCCGCGCGTTCGCGCCGGAGCGTCGCGAGTTCCCGCATCGCCTCCCGGTACGCCGCGGCAAGGTCTGCCGGGGGCCTCAGCGGTGGAGACGCGGGCATCGTGGTCCTCCTTCGAGCGGCTGACTCTCAGCCTCGGGCAGCGGTGGTCGGCGGACGTCATCCCGGACGAGTGACGCATCAGATGAGTCCCAGCGAGCGGGCTCGGCGAACGGCCTCGTTACGCCGCGACGCGGAGAGTTTGCGCAGGATGCTGCGGACGTGCGTCTTCACCGTGTTGACCGAGACGTACAGCGTGGCGGCGATTTCCTCCGTCGGCAGCATCCCGGCCATGCCCTCCAGAACGTCCATCTCGCGACGGCTCAGCGACTCGACGATCACCAGGGTGCCGGGCTCGGGTGCCCGCGCGGCCGGCGGCGGAGGCGTCGGCGTTCCGCCCTGCAGGCTCCGGTACTGCTGGGACAGTTCGTCGTCCTCACGCAGCACGCGGCGCAGCCGTGCCCAGACCTGCTGCACGGCGCGGCGATGCGCGTCCGGGGCGGCAGCCCGTACGGCGTGCCGCAGGGCGCTGCGAGCACTCTCGGCGTCGCCCGTCCGGTCGGCGATCGTGGCCATGATCAACCACGCTTCCACGCAGATCGGCGGGGCGAGTCCGGCCGAACTCAGCACCGGCACGAGGGTCTCGGCCGCCCGTTCCGCCCCGCCGTCCGCGGCCAGGGCGGCGGCGTGGAGTACGACGACCTCCGGCGGGTGGGGCTGCGGGAACCGGCCGACCACCTCGAGCGCCTCCCCGGCCCGGCCGGTCACGATGAGCAGGTGGCCCCGGGCCACGGTGATCTCCCGCGCGAGCCACTCCGGTGGCACGGGGCCGGGCCGGGCCGACGCCTCCTCGAGCAGGCTCAAGGCCCCGCGGAGCTCACCGCGCGCCTGCAGCCGGCGCGCCTTGACCAGTGCGAACGCGGCGGCGGCAACTGCTTGGTCGCGCGGATGGCGCTTCGGGTCGGCGGCGCGTAGATGGCGTCCCGCCGCGTCGACGTCGTACCGCTCCATCGCCACCCAGGCGAGTGCCACGCGGGCCACGATCGGCCTGCGCGCCTGCTCCAGCCCGCATCGATCGGCCGCGTCGACGGCCTCGGACGCCAACTTCTCGGCGTGCCGCAGACGACCCCGGTAGGCCTCGATGAGCGCGAGGTGCTGGAGGCAGTCGATCGCCAGGTATCGGCATCCCGTTGCCGTGGTGGCTGCCACCTCCGCCAGGCACACCGCGGCCGCGTCGACCGCGCCGAGCCGGCTGTGCGCGAATCCCTTCGCCGCCAGCGTCAGCATCCGCAGCTCGGGGCGCTTCTCCAGCACCTCGGGCGGCGCCTCGGCGAGGGCCTGCTCGGTGGCCGGGCTCAGCTGCAGGACCTCGCAGTGGTCGTCGCGGGCCGCCGCCACCAGAACGCTGAGCACCGAGTCTGCCAGCGCCAACGCCTTGCTGTACTCCCAGCCGCGGCTGATGACCAGGTCCTGCGCCCGGGCCAGATGGCGGGCGGCGCGCTCGACCGCAGCGTCGCCGAGGTCGAGCGCGGCGATGACGGTCGCGACCTCCGCGTCGTCGTAGTCGTCCGGGAGCTGTCCCAGGAGCGCGCCCAGCCGGCCGGTACGTCCCTCGACCACCAGCCGGCCGATCGCGTAGTGGTCGATGGCGACCGAGGCAGCCGTGTGCCAGTCCTGCGCTTTGACGGCGTGGTTGACCGCCTCGACCGTCTGGCCGTGAGCCGCGAACCATCGTGCCGCGTGACGATGCAGTTCCGGGGCCCGCTCGGGGGCCTCGCACATCAGCTGGGCGCGGAGCAGCTCGGCGAAGAGCCGATGGAACCGGTACGCCGCCGAGTACTCGGCCGCGGGCTGGACGAACGCGTTCCGGCGCTCCAGCTCCACGAGCAGCCGGCGGGCGTCGCTACGCCGGGTGACGGCTTCGGCCAGCTCAGGGGTGAACGTGTCCAGAATGCTGGTCTCCAGCAGGAACGCCCGGACGTGCGGCGGCTGGACGCGCAGCACCTCGTCCACGAAGTACTCGGCGATGGTCGCCTCGTTACCGGTGATCGTGTCGACGAGACGGTCGGCGTCGCGGTGGTCCTGCAGCGCCATGGCGAACAACCGCAGGCCGGCCGCCCATCCCTCGGTGTGTTCCAGCAGCGACGTCAGTCCGGCCGGGCTCAGGTCGACCCCGTGCAGGGTGAGCAGCTCGGCGGCCTCCTCGGTGGTGAATGCGAGGTTCTCGCTGCGGATCTCGATCAGCCGCCCGGCGAGCCGGTACCGGTGCAGCGGCAGGGGTGGATCCCATCGGCCGATCAGCACGAGCCGCAGCATCGGGCTGGCATGCCGCAGGACGAACTCCAGGTCCGTGGCCCACTGTTCCCCGCCGACGCACGAAACGCCGTCGAGGACGAGCAGCAGCGGCCGGTCCTGTTCGGCCAGGTCGGCCGCCAGGCGGACCAGAAAGGAGCGGTCCACGCCCGCGCGCGACGGCAGTGGGGTCAGCGACGGCGACACCGGCACCCCGGAGCGCCGGAGCGCCGCCACGACGTAGGTCCAGAACGCCGATGACTGATCGTCTTCTTCCTCCAAGGTGATCCATGCGACGGCGGTGTTCGTGGTCCCTGCGCGGATCCATGAGGCCACCAGTTGGGTCTTGCCGCTGCCGGCCGGTCCGACCACCAAGGTGACCGGAATGTCCCGGCGGGCGGCCATCGCCTCGAGCAGGCGCGGGCGCGCCACCATGAAGCGTGGACGTTCGGGTATCTCGAATTTGGACTCGAGCAGGGGATCGCCATCCGTCACCGGACCGATCGGGGGCGTGGTGAGAGCAAGATCAGCACGCACGGGTCCTCCCTCCTGTGGTGCAACCACGGAGCTGCGAGACCCAGCCTTGCGGCTGGGCGGGGGCGCCACATCGTCCGGATCGGATAATTTCTGTCCCGTTCCTCCTCAGCGGATGGTGTGCGTCCGGGCACTGTGGGTGTTCGGTCGCAGACACGGGTCGATCTCATCGCCGGAGGTGCGCCATGGCAGGTCGGACGGTACGAGGCAGCAGCGCGACACCGGACGCCGAACCGGCCGGAGCACGCCCTACGCCCGAGGTGCGACTGGCGGCGGGGCGTGCGTCCCGTGCTGAGGCTCCCCTCGACGCGCATGCGCAGGTATCGGCGACCGGCGAGCGAGCGGATGCCGTCGACGTGCTCGCCGCCCAAGCGGCGACCCGGGTGCCCGAACTGGTTCCCATCCGGTACGGCCGCATGCTCGTCTCGCCCTTCTCCTTCTTCCGCGGCGCCGCCGCGGTCATGGCGGCGGATCTCGCCCGGACCCCGGCATCGGGATGGACGTCTCAGCTCTGCGGGGACGCGCATCTGCTCAACTTCGGCGTGTTCGCCTCCCCCGAGCGGCGGATGGTTTTCGACATCAACGACTTCGACGAGACCCATCCGGGACCGTGGGAGTGGGACGTCAAGCGCCTGGCGGCGAGCCTCGTCGTGGCCGCCCGGGACAACGGCTTCGGCCGCAAGGTCCGCTCCGGCATCGTTCTCGCCGCCGTGGGCAGGTACCGCGAGGCGATGCGGCGCTTCGCCGGCCAGCGAACGGCCGATGTCTGGTATGCGCACGCCGACCTCGAGGAGGTGGAGGAGCTGCTGAAGGCCCATCTCGGCAAGGCCCGCCGCAAGCGCTTCGCCGAGGCCCGGGCGAAGGCGCGCACCCGGGACAGCATGCAGGCGTTCCGCAAGATGACGGCGCTGGTGGACGGGCAGCGCCGGATCGTCGCCGACCCACCGCTGCTGATGCCCGTACAGGATCTGCTGCCGGATGCGGACCGCGCGGAACTGGAGCGGCAGATGCGTGACCTGCTGGCCGGGTACGCCGCCACCCTGGCTCCCGATCGGCGCCACCTGTTCACGTCGTTCCACTTCGTGGACCTGGCCCGGAAGGTGGTCGGAGTGGGCAGCGTCGGTACCCGCTGCTGGGTGGTGCTGCTCAGCGGCCGTGACGAGAACGACCCGCTGCTGCTGCAGGTGAAGGAGGCGCCGCCCTCGGTCCTGGCCGCGCACGTCCGGCCCCGGCCGGATGCCGCATGGCATAGCGAGGGGGAACGGGTCGTGTCCGGCCAGCGCTTGATGCAGGCAGCCGGCGACATCTTCCTGGGCTGGCAATCCTTCGCCGGCTTCGACGGCCGCACGCGCGACTTCTATGTGCGGCAGCTGCGGGACTGGAAGGGTTCCGCCGTGGTCGCGACGATGGACCCGGAGGCGATGCGCGTGTACGGCGCCCTCTGCGGATGGACCCTCGCCCGCGCCCACGCGCGCACCGGCGACCGCATCGCGATCGCCGGATACCTGGGCGACGAGGACACCTTCGACCAGGCGCTGGTGCAGTTCGCGGAGAACTACGCCGACGTCAATGAACACGACTACGAATGCCTGGTCGCGGCCGCACGCTCCGGCCGGATCACCGTGCGTGAAGGGGTCTGAACCCGTCAGACCGGCGTCTCCCTGCCGGCCTCGCGCAGCCGGGCGTGGAACAAGCCGAGGCGGTGCAGCCGCTCGAGCCGCCGGACGGTGAACGGGTGCGAGCGGGGAAGCTGGGAGAGGCCCACCCAGAATCCCCTGAGCCGCTCGCCCTGCCGGACCAGCTCGTCCACGTCGACGACGTTCTCGGTGTGCCGGCCCGAGGCCAGCAGGACCAGTCCGGTCGTCCCGAGGGGTTCGAGATGGGCGCCGTGCCGGTCGCACGAGTATTCGCGCAGCCGTGACAGCGCCGGGCCCAGCAGCGGAATTCGTTCGGAGTACGCCACGGCGAGCTGATACCACAGGGACACGTGGTGCAGCCGGATGTGGCCGAGCTCGTGGCCCAGGATGAACCGCAGCCCTTCCCGGTTGTCGTGGTACAGGTTCGCGAACAACTCGTTGGACAACACGACGTAGTCGTGGCCGGTGGCCTGTGCCGCGAAGGCGTTCAGGGCGCCGTTGCCGTTGGCGAGATAGATCTGCGGCCGGCGCCGGAGTCCGAGGCGGTGCGCGAACTCGTCCACCATGCGATACAGATCGCCGTACTGGCGCGGTGACAGTTCCACGGCGGTGCCGCGTACGGAGGCCCGCTGCGTCTCCCGCACCACGATCAGGAACGGGACGAGAAGGAGCAGGCCGATGAGGGCGGAGCGCACGGCCGTCGCCCAGCCGGATTCCTGCAGGCGCTCCGGCAGCAGCGGCAGCATCACGGCGGCCTGGATGATCAGGCCGATGATGAGCACGTTGAGCACCGCCATCAGGACGAAGAACGGCAGCTCGGCGGGGTGCCGCAGGCCGCCGGTGGTGGTGGTGTGCTGCGGCTTGGACGTCTTCACAGCGGTCCTCCTGTCCGGGCACTGATGCTGGCGCCGAGCGTCCGCCGTGCCAGCCCGTGGCCGCCTCATCCCGGTGAGATGAGGTCCCCGGTGCGATGCGGGGCGAGACTGCCGGAAGTCCCGAGCTCCCACACGGAGGCGACCATGATCGACGTCAGAACCGGCGGGACGCCGGCGCCGGTGTCCTCGCGTCCGGCGCAGCGTTGGCTGGCCCGGCTCTCCTTCGCCGCGGCCGCCGCGGCGACGGCTCTGGTGCTGGTCGTGGCGGGGCTGCGTGCCGGCGTCCTGCTGCTGGTCGTCGCGGCAGCGGGCATGGCCGTGACCCTGGCGGCGGCTTGGTGGTTCCTGACGCACCGCGGGTTGCGGCGGGCGCTGGCCGGCGCGGCCGTCGTCCTCGCCCCGCTCATCGTCGCCATCCTGTACGTCCATGCCCGGCTCTTCTGGGTCGTGGTCGTGTTCGCGGTGCTGTGGTCTGCGGCGCTTGCGGCGGGTCGGCGGGCCCTTTCGACAGCCGAGGCCGCGCCGCCCCGCGAGTACGACACCCCGCCGCCGGCGCGGCCGTATCTGATCATGAATCCGCGGTCGGGCGGCGGCAAGGTCGTGCGGTTCGATCTCGTACGGCGGGCGCAGGCGCTGGGTGCGGAGGTGCTGCTCCTGGAGAGTGGCGGCGCGACCGTGACCGACCTGGCCCGGCAGGCGATCCGCGACGGCGCCGACCTGCTGGGTGTCGCCGGGGGCGACGGCACTCAGGCCCTGGTGGCCGGGATGGCCGCCGAGCACGGGCTGCCGTTCCTGGTCATCGCCGCCGGCACCCGTAACCATTTCGCCCTCGACCTCGGCCTCGACCGGGAGGACCCCGCCAGGAGCCTCGACGCGCTGACCGACGGCGTCGAGGTGCACGTGGACCTCGGCATGGCGGGGCAACGGACGTTCGTCAACAATGCCTCGTTCGGCGCGTACGCGGCTGTCGTGCAGAGCCCCGCCTACCGCGACGACAAGACCCGTACCACACTGGACATGCTGCCCGGCTTGCTCACCGGGAGCCAGGGAGCCCGGTTACGGCTGCTGGCCGGCGACCGGGAAGTGGCCGGGGCGCAGGCCGTGCTCGTCAGCAACAACCCGTACGCCGTCGAGGACATCGCCGGCCTCGAACACCGGCCCCGGCTCGACGCCGGCGTCCTCGGCGTGCTGGCCGTCAGGGTGCGCGGCGCCGTGGACGCGGCCGGCCTGATCCGCGGGCGGCGCCGGGCGAAGTCGCTCACCGTGCTCACCGCGCGGGAAGCCGTGATCGACGCCGACGCGCCCACGGTGCCCGTCGGCATCGACGGAGAGGCCGTGACCATGCCCACTCCTGTACTGTGCACGATCGTGCCGGGCGCCCTGCGCGTGCGGGTGCCCCGGCGGCGTCCCGGCGTCCCCCCGCCGAGGCCGGAGCTGGACTGGGCCCGGCTGCGCCGGCTCGCCCTGTCCACCGGCCGCCGATGAGCGCACCCGGCCCCGCCGGGCTCGTGATCGCGCACCTGTCCGACCTGCACCTGGGGGCGCACGATCCGGACACGGTGGAGTCGGTGGTCGCCGACGTCGCGGCCGTACGCCCGGCGCTGACCGTCGTCACCGGCGATTGCACCATGCGTGCCCGGAACCGCCAGTTCCGCCAGGCCCGGCATCTGATCGACCGGCTACCGGCACCCCGGCTCGTGGTGCTCGGCAATCACGACGTTCCCCTGATCAGCGTCCGGCGGCTGGTCTCGCCGTACCGGCGTTATCAGGTCCTGATCGAGCCGGACCTGGAGCCGGTGGTGCGGCTGCCCGGGCTGACCGCGCTCGGACTGGCCACCGCACCCGCCTGGCGGTGGAAGAGCGGAAGGGTGTCGCGGCGTCAGAGCGACGCGGTCGTGGCGGTGCTCGCCGCCGCGCCCCTCGGTGACGTCCGGCTGCTGGCGGTGCACCATCCACCTCGGGCGACGGGCCTCGCCCGGGTCGCGGGGCGCGGCCGGCTGTTGAGCGCCCTCGCCGTCGCCCGTGCGGACCTGGTGCTGGCCGGGCACACCCATGTGCCGGCATCGGGGACGGTCCGGACGGCCGGCACCTCGCACCGGCTGATCGAGGTGGTGGCCGGCACCGCCACGAGCCGGCGTACCCGTGGGGTCGGCCGGTCCTGGACCGTGATCCGGATCGACGAGGAAGCCGTCCATGTCGAGGAGCGTCACCAATCCGGTGCCGGGTGGCGCACCGGTCCCGTCCACCACTGGCCGCGGCGGACCTGAGTCAGCCGACGCGGATCACGGCGGTACGAGCCAGCTTGTCGTGGACCGCCTGGTGCCGGCGGTCCACCAGCACCCACACCGCACCGAGCGGGAAGTACGCCAGCACGACCGCACGGACAGCCGCGGAGAGCCAGGACAGATCGGGCGAGCGGACGGCGACGACCCGCAGGCCCAGCAGCGCCATGCCGGGAGTGCGGCCGGCGAGCGCCCAGAACAGCATGCTGTAGGCCGCCAGCATGGCCGGCAGCACGAGGAGAACGGCCGAGGCGGCGGAGCGGGTCACGTCGTGTATCTCGGTGCCCATGACCGAGGTGATCAGGCCGGCGAGGGCGGCGCCCGCGGTGAAGAACACGGAGACGATCAACGCGTCCAGTGCGTACGCGATCGTCCGGCTGACCGGGCCGGCGTACCTCCGCGCCGAGGTGCTCACAGGTCGGCGGGGGGCGCCGGTTCCGGCCGGGGAGCACGGTGGAACACGCGGAACGTCAGCCTGTCGACCGCGGTGTCACCAGCGTCGGCGCCGGCCCGCAGCCGGCCGACGAGCTCGTCGACCATGCTCTCGCGCTGCCCGCGGATGAGGGTCTGGATCCGGTCGGGCTCCTTCTCCAGCAGCAGAAGGACGTCGTCGAGGACGGCGCGTATCACGGGCCGGAGCACCCGCTGGAGCTGATGGTCCACGACCCGGTCGATCAGCGGGGACGCGGCGACGGCGGTGACCGCCGCTTCGGCCGCCGCCGTGGTGCGTCGGCGGTAGCGTGCACGCTCCACGGCCCCTCGTGCGGCGAGCTCGGTGAACTGCTGCCGGCGCGACTCCGCGGCCCGGCGAAGATCGCGGATCAAGCCGGCCGTGGCCTCCTCCGCCGCCATGGCGGTCCCCAGAGCCGCATCGCCCCACCGGGCGAGCCCGAGGGGTGACCGGTCAGCCGCCGCATGCTGGTTATCCGTGGTCGTCATGGCTTCACGGTGCCGCGTCGGACCGGGAAAGGAGCCACCCGCCAGGGATGACTCCGCGGGGAGCACACGACACGGATGCAGCCGGACATGAATCCGGCTGCATCCTGGGGAGTGGTCGTCAGCGGCGTCGCCGGGACACACGGCGTGCCGTGCGGCGTGCCGTACGCCGGGCCACCCGGCGGGATCCGAACATGTCCGTACCTCCTTCTGCCTGGGCAGCGCGCTATCGAGCGGCCGCCGTCTCGAGGTCGTGCAGCTCCTTGGCCTCCTCCGCGGTCGCCAACCCGATGCCGACCAGGTCGAGCGGGCTGATGAAGCCGTCGCCGATCCGGTAGCCGCCGGCCCGCGCGATCGCGTCGCGCAGCGGCACGGCCCAGTGGTGCTCGATGAGGAGCAGCGCCGCGGCGGTGTCGTCGGGAATCTCCGCGATGATGTCCCAGGCATCGGCGTCGGTGAAAGCCTGCAGGCCCTGCGTCGCCGCGGTTTCCGCGCCGGCGGCCGCGCCTGCCTCCGCGCCTGCCTCCCCGTCGATGCCGAGCCCGACCAGGGCACCGATCTTGCTGCCGAGCTCCACGGCTTCCTGCGTGGAGAGGTTGCTCAGGTGCTCGACCTCGATCTCGCCCTGCGAGTCCTTGTACACGGCGAGCGCGTCGATGACGCGCACGGTGTCGCTCTTGCGGAGCCGCTCCAGCTCCGCGATGACCTCGCCATGGAAGTTCGGATGATTGAAGCCGAGCACGATCATCTGGACCGGACCGATGGCCATCTGCTGGCTCTCCTTCCTGATCGGACAGAACGGTGGGCGGATGCCACTCCCGCCCGATCCTTCGAGCCGCCACCGGATCCCACCTCATCCAGGATGGATGAGCTGGACCCGGAGGAGCTCGACCCCGGACCGGTCCAGGCGGATGAGCAGGTGGCGCAGTTCATCCGCGGTGAGCCGGGCCTGAATCGTCGAGTGCCGGGGTACGGCCTCGCACCGCACGCCGGCAAAGGCCGAGCGGAGCACCGGGCCGAGGAAACCCTCTACGCAGATCTCGTACTGCACGCCCATCGGGGACACAGCCTCCCTCGTTCGGTGACGAGTCGGATCCTTCCCACCGTGCCCGTGCGCCGGCTTCTCTGCTTCATTCGTGCGGAATGAGGTCGGCCGAGGGCCCGCCTGACTGACTGGGGGGACCAGTTCAGCGAAGGGATGTGTACGAATCATGGCTACCCTCGTCGCCATCGGCTACCCCGACGAGACCACCGCGACCGCTGCGTCGCTGGAGGCTCAACGGCTGGCCAAGGACCTCATCATCCAACCGGACGCGATCGCGGTGATCATCCGCGACCGCGAGGGCAAGTTCCACGTCACCACCAACCACCACGCGGTGGGTGGCGGCGCCACGTGGGGCATGTTCTGGGGCCTGTTGTTCGGCATGCTGTTCTTCATCCCGTTCCTCGGCATGGCCGTCGGCGCGGGCCTCGGTGCCCTGATGGGAAAGATGACCAAGGGCGCGATCAACAAGGAGTTCCAGTCCCAGGTGCGCGACATGCTGCAGCCCGGCACGTCGGCGTTGTTCCTGGTGGTCGAGCAGGTGACACCTGACAAGGCCGTCGAGGGCCTGTCCCGCTTCGGCGGTACGGTGCTCAAGTCGTCGCTGCCCAAGGAGACCGAGGCTGAGCTGCAGGAAGCTCTGCACGGTGGGGACGAGGGCCGGCAGGCCGAGCAGGCGGCCGCCACACCGGCGCCGTAGCGGACCGAGCAGGATGCCGGCCGGCATGGGTCCGGGCCGGCATCCCGCGTTCCGGGCCCGTTCATCCCCGCGAGATGACGTGCGCACCGGGGGCGCCCGTGACGCTCGGAGCATGACACGCACTCCGAAATGGATCGCCGCCGCGGCTGTGTCCGCGCTGTTGGGTGCCGGTGGATGCGGTACGGATCAGCCGCCGGTGTGCGACAGCCTCGCCGCCGTGCAGGCAACGATGAACCAGGTGCGGAACGCGAACGTCGCCGAGAACGGCCTGACGTACCTGGAGACGAACCTTCAGCAGCTCAGGCTGGACCTCCAGCAGCTGCGCACCGACGCCGCGGCGCAGTTCGGGCCGCAGGTCGAGGTGGTGCGTGCGGCTGCCGACCAGTTCTCGGCGAGCGTCGACACCGCCCGGGCCGACCCGGACGTCAAGGCTCTGGCGGGCGTACGGGCAACGCTGAACACCCTGCAGAACAGCGTCCGCAACCTCGGCGACGCGATGTCCGGCACCTGCTGAGATCTGCGCGACCGGGGAGGTGGAGGCGATGACACAGCGCACGGTGGAGCACAGCCAGGCGACGGCGTGGGTGGCCTGGGTCCTGCTCGGCGGCGTCATGCTCGTCATGCTGGGGACGGTGCATCTCGGCACCGGCCTCGTCGCTCTGATCCGGCCCGAGGTTCTGGCCGGCGGCCGCGCGGACCTGCTGCTGCCCGTGACGCTGACGGCGCTGGCCTGGACACACCTGGTGCTCGGCGTCGCGGCGGTGACCGCCGGCGTAGGGCTTGTGGCCGGGCGCCGCTGGGCGCGGATCGTCGCGATCCTGCTGGCAGGGCTGGCGGCGCTGGTGAACTTCGCGTTCGTCGGCAGATATCCGGTGTGGTCGGTCACGGCCATCGCCATGACCGCCATCGTGATGTACGCGGTGGCCGCCCACGGCGCAGAGGTGGCCGACGCCCAAGGCCACTCATGACAGGGGAGGCCGGCATGTGGGGGAGACGGTTCGCGCACCGGATGCCGTGGGCTCGGATGTCGCTGCGCCGCGGCTCCGACCGGGCCCAGGGCTGGCTGACGCTCGTCCTGATCGTCACGATGGTGCTCGTCGCGCCGTACGTGGCCTGGTGGGCGGGCCGGAGCACCTACCGGGCCGGTGAGCGGGCGAGCGCGTGGGAGCGGCAGCACCACGTCGCGGTGCAAGCCGTCCTGCTGGAGGACGCCTCCCGTCCGGGCGGCGGGGATGATGTCGTCACCGTACGGGTACGGGTGCGCTGGACCGGGCCCGACGACGCGCTGCACACCGCTACGGTCTCCGCGCCGGAGGGCCTCAGGGCCGGTAGCACGGTGCCGATCTGGGTCGACGACGACGGGACCGTGGTACCGCGGCCCGGCCGGCGCAGCCCTGCCGTGGACGCCGCGGTGGCCGGGCTGCTCGCCGTGGGAGGAATGGCCGCGGGCCTGGGCGGTGTCCGGCGGATCGTCGTCTGGCGGCTCGATCGTCGTCGGCTGCGCTCGTGGGAGTCGGAATGGCTGATCGTCGGTCCACGATGGAGCCGGCGATGACCCGCACCGGGCCGCCGGCGATCGGTGCCGCCGCTGCGCTGGGCCGCTGGATCCCCGGCATCCGGACCGCGTCGGGCTACCGGCGGAGCTGGCTGACGAAGGACCTCGTCGCAGGCCTGGTGCTGTCGACGCTGCTCGTGCCGCAGGGCATGGCGTACGCCGAACTCGCCGGTCTGCCACCGATCACCGGCCTGTACACCACGGTGTTCGGCCTGCTCGGATACGCCGTGTTCGGGGCCTCCCGGATCCTGGTGGTGGGCCCGGACTCCTCGCTCGGGCCCATGATCGCCGCGGTGCTCATCCCGATCGTCGGCTCGGGCGGTGACCCGGTCGTCGCCATGGGGCTGGCCTCGATGCTCGCGCTGCTGGTCGGCCTGACCATGACGGCGGCCGGGATCGCGCGGCTGGGCTTCATCGCCGACCTGCTGTCCCAGCCCACTCAGATCGGCTACATGAACGGCCTCGCCCTCACCATCCTGGTGGGCCAGCTGCCCAAACTGTTCGGCTTCTCGATCGACGCCCACGGCCTCCTCGGCGAGGCGGCCGCCTTCCTCCGCGGGGTGGCCGCGGGCGATGCCGTCCCGGCCGCGCTCGCCGTCGGCCTGTTCACCCTGGTCGTCATCGTCGCCCTGCAGCGCTGGCTCCCCAAGCTGCCGGCGGTGCTGATCGCCGTAGCCGGTGCGATCGCCGCCACCTGGCTGCTGGACCTCGGTGAGCGGGGAGTGCAGCTGGTCGGCCCCCTGCCGGCCGGGTTCCCGCCGCTGACCCTGCCGCATGCGTCGTGGTCGCAGCTCGCGCTGCTGCTGGTCGGCGCGGTGGGCATCACCGTCGTGTCGCTGACCGACACCATCTCGACGGCGTCGGCCTTCGCGGCCCGCACGGGACAGGAGGTCCGCGCCGATCAGGAGATGAAGGGCGTCGGCGCCGCCAACCTCGCGGCCTCCTTCTTCCAGGGCTTCCCGGTCAGCACCAGCGGATCGCGTACGGCGGTCGCCGAGCAGTCCGGTGCCCGTAGCCAGCTGACCGGCGTGGTCGGCGCGGCCGTCATCCTGATGATGCTGCTGTTCGCCCCCGGTCTGCTGCGGGATCTGCCGCAGCCGGCGCTGGGCGCCGTCGTGATCGCCGCGTCGCTGTCGCTCGCGGACATCTCCGGCACGGTACGGCTGTGGCACCGGCGCCGCCTCGAGTTCCTCGTGGCGATCGCGGCGTTCCTCGGCGTGGCGCTGCTCGGCGTCCTGCCCGGCATCGGCATCGCCGTCGGGCTGTCGGTGCTCAACGTCTTCCGCCGGGTGTGGTGGCCGTACCAGACCGAGCTGGGACGGGCCCCGGGCGTGCCGGGCTACCACGACGTGCGCTCGTACCCGGACGCCGAGCGCCTGCCGGGGCTCGTGATGTTCCGCTTCGACGCGCCGCTGATCTTCGCGAACGCGCGGGTCTTCCGGGACCAGGTCCGTCGGCTGGCACGCCGGGACCCGGCGCCCCGGTGGATCGTGGTGGCGGCGGAGCCGGTGACGGACGTGGACACCACCGCCGCGGACATGCTCGAGGCCCTCGACCGCGAACTCGACGCCCGGGGGACGTCGCTGGTGCTCGCCGAGCTCAAGGACCCCGTCCGGCGCAGGATGGACCGGTACGGGCTGACCGGCCCGCTCGACCCGGCGCACTTCTTCCCGACCCTGGACGAAGCCGTGGTGGCGTACCGGGCGCAGACCGGTGCCGCGTGGGAGCGAGGGGTCATCCGTCCGGGGTGACGTGCCGTTCACCAGGCGCGGTGACCATGACGGCATGACGACTGCAGCATCCTCCGGGGCCGAGCAGCGACGGCTGCGCGAGGCCGGTACGACGGGCGCCGGATGGCGCCGATGGGGTCCTTATGTCAGCGACCGCCAGTGGGGCACGGTCCGCGAGGACTACAGCGCGGACGGGGAGGCCTGGACCTACCTCAGCCACGACCAGGCCCGCTCCCGCGCGTACCGCTGGGGCGAGGACGGCATAGCCGGGTTCAGCGACGCCGAGCAGCGGATGTGCCTGGCCGTCGCGATGTGGAACGGGCGTGACCCGATCCTCAAGGAGCGGTTCTTCGGGCTGACCAACGCCGAGGGCAACCACGGCGAGGACGTCAAGGAGTACTACTTCCACCTGGACGCCACGCCGACCCACTCCTACCAGCGGATGCTCTACAAATATCCGCAGCGGGAATTCCCGTACGCCGACCTGGTCGCGACCAACCGGTCCCGGAGCCGCGCCGAGTTCGAGTACGAGCTGCTGGACACCGGCGTGTTCGCGGACAGCCGTTACTTCGACGTCGTCCTGGAGTACGCCAAAGCCGGTCCCGAGGACGTGCTGCTGCGGATCACCGTGCACAACCGCGGGCCGGAAACGGCGGAGCTGCGCCTGCTGCCCACCGTGTGGTTCCGCAACACCTGGTCCTGGGGCTCGAACGGCAACAGGCCGGCACTGCGCGAGGTGCCCGGCGTGCCCGGGGCGTCCGTCGTCGCGGCCTCCCACCATCGGCTCGGCGACCGCTGGCTGCTGTGCCAGGGCACCCACCGGTTGCTGTTCACCAGTAACGACACCAACACCGAGCGGCTCTTCGGTACGCCCAACCCGTCACCGTACGTCAAGGACGGCATCGACCGCTTCGTCGTGCACGGCGACGACACGGCGGTCAACCCCGCGATGACCGGCACGAAGGTCGCCGTCGACGTCGCGCTGACGCTACCGCCCGGCGGCTCGGAGACGGTCCGCGTGCGGCTCACCGACGAGAGGGTCGTGCCGGGTGCCCCGGATCCCCGTACCGAGCCGGAAGGCTTCGACGAGATCGTACGGCAGCGCCGGGCCGAGGCGGACGAGTTCTATCAGGACCTGCTGGCCCCGGAGCTGAGCGACGGTGAGCGGCAGGTGACGCGGCAGGCGCTCGCCGGCATGCTGTGGAGCAAGCAGTACTTCGGCTACGACGTCGAACAGTGGCTCGCCGAGCACGGCCTGGACCCGCTGGACGCGCAGGGCATCCGCAACGGCGAATGGTTCCACCTGCTCGGCCACGACATCATCTCCATGCCGGACACCTGGGAGTACCCGTGGTTCGCGGCGTGGGATCTCGCCTTCCACGCGGTGACTCTCGGCCTGGTCGACATCGCCTTCGCGAAGGGACAGCTGGACCTGCTCCTGAGCCGGCGCTATCTGCATCCCAACGGCCAGATCCCCGCGTACGAGTGGAACTTCAGCGACGTGAACCCGCCGGTGCACGCCTGGGCCGCGTACCTGCTGTACGAGCTCGAGAAGTCCCGCACGGGGCACGGCGACCGGGCCTGGCTGGAGAACGCGTTCCACAAGCTCGCCAAGAACTTCACCTGGTGGGTGAACCGCAAGGACGTCGACGGCCGCAACGTCTTCCAGGGCGGCTTCCTCGGCCTGGACAACATCGGCGTCTTCGACCGCAGCGCCCCGCTGCCCACCGGCGGCCACCTCGACCAGGCAGACGGTACGGCGTGGATGGCGCTGTACTGCCAGAACATGCTGCAGATCGCGCTGGAGCTGGCCGAGGAGGACCCCGTCTACCTCGAGCAGGCGCAGACGTTCTTCGAGCACTTCGCGTGGATCGCGGTCGCGGTCGGTCACACCTCCGGCAAGGCCGAGACGATGTGGGACGAGGAGGACGGCTTCTTCTACGATCTGCTGCGCCGGCCCGACGGCAGCGCCACGCGGCTGCGCGTGCGCTCGATGGTCGGTCTGCTGCCGCTGGCCGCCGCCACGGTTCTCGGACCGCACATGACGGATCGGTATCCGGAGCTGCTCGAGGCCGCGAAGGACTTCGTCGCCCGCCACCCGAGCGTGACCTCGGTGCTGTCCGAGGGCCGGCTCCGGGGCCAGCGCGGCAATCACCTGCTGGCGCTCTTCGACGAGTCGCGGCTGCGCCGCATCCTGGCGCGGCTGCTCGACGAGGACGAGTTCCTCAGCCCGTACGGGATCCGCTCGCTCTCCCGGTATCACGCCGACCACCCGTACGACCTGGAGGTGGACGGCCGCCGGTTCCAGGTGTCGTACCAGCCGGCGGAGTCCGACTCCGGCATGTTCGGCGGCAACTCGAACTGGCGCGGACCGGTCTGGTTCCCGATGAACGCATTGATGATCCGGGCACTGCTCAATCTGCACGTGTGTTACGGCGACGACTTCACCGTGGAGTGCCCGACCGGCTCGGGCAAGCGGATGACGCTCTTCGAGGTCGCGCGCGACATCTCCGGACGGCTGACGCGGATCTTCCTGCCGGACGCCCGCGGGCACCGGCCCTGCTACGGGGGCCAGGCCCTCTTCGCCGAGGACGAGCACTGGCGCGACCTCGTGACGTTCTCGGAGTACTTCCACGGCGACAACGGCGCCGGCCTGGGCGCCTCCCACCAGACCGGGTGGACCGGGCTGGTCGCGGTGCTCCCGCACCTGTTCGCCGGCCTCACCAGCGAGGATCTGCTCGAACACGGCCTGATCAGCGTCCGGCGTGAGCGGTCCGGAAAGGATGTCCGATGACCGGCTGGCCCTCCCACCCCGTGGTCTACGAGGTCGACACGGTGCCCTGGCTGACCGCCCTGAGACAGCGACTGGGATCCTCCGCGACGCTCGCCGACGTGCCGGCGCGGATCTGGGACGAGCTGGCCCCGGTGGGCACCAACGCCGTCTGGTTGATGGGTGTCTGGGAGCGCAGCGGGGCCGGGCTGGACATCGCTCGTCACAACGCCGCGCTGCAGGAAACCTTCCGTGCGGCGCTCCCCGACCTGCGGCCGGACGACGTCGTCGGCTCGCCGTACTGCGTACGCCGGTACGTCGTGGACGAGAGCCTGGGCGGCCCGGCCGCGCTCGCGGTGGCGCGCGCACAACTGGCCCGGCGGGGGCTGCATCTGATCCTCGACTACGTGCCGAACCACGTCGCCCCGGACCACCCGGCCGTGATGGCGCATCCGGACTGGTTCGTGCGGGGCACCGCGGACGACCGGGCGAAGGATCCCGAGGCGTGGTGCGAGATCGGTGGGGAGGTGCTGGCCCACGGTCGCGACCCGTACTTCGCGCCGTGGCCCGACGTCGTGCAGCTCGATGCGTACAACGGCGGCATGCGGCGGGCGACGGCGGGTGTCCTGAGCGAGATCCTGAGCCATTGCGACGGCGTCCGCTGCGACATGGCGATGCTGCTCACGAACGACGTGTTCGGCAAGACCTGGGGTGCACACGCGGGTCCCGCGCCGGCGGAGGAGTTCTGGCCGGCGGTGATCGGACACGTACGCCGGCGGTATCCCGGTGCGGTGCTGATCGCGGAGGCGTACTGGGACATGGAGTGGACGCTGCAGCAACAAGGCTTCGACTTCTGCTACGACAAGCGCCTCTACGACCGCCTCGCGCACGAGGACGCCGGGGCGGTAAGGATGCACCTCGGTGCCCGGGTGGACTATCAGGAACGGCTCCTGCGCTTCATCGAGAACCACGACGAGCCGCGGGCCGCGACCGCCCTGCCGGGTGGCCGGGACCGGGCTGCGGCGGTGGCCATCGCGACGCTCCCGGGCGCCACGCTGTGGCATCAGGGTCAGTTCGAGGGGCGCCGCGTGCAGCTGCCGGTGTTCCTCGGCCGACGCCCGGACGAGCCGGTCGACAACGAGCTCGCCCGCTTCTACCGCCGCCTGATCGCCGCGGCCGCGCTGCTGCGCCGGGGAAGCTGGACGCTCCTGGGCGTCACCGGGTGGCCGGACAACCCGACGCACCGGAACCTGCTGGCCTGGGCCTGGCACGGCAGCCTGCCGCATCATCTGGTCGTCGTGAACCTGGCCGACCATGCCTCGCAGGGGCGCGTACCGCTGCCGTGGGAAGCGCTGCGCGGTCGTGAGTGGCGGCTCACCGACCTGGTGGAGGGCCAGGTCTACCGGCGGGACGGCGCCGAACTCGCCGGTGCGGGCCTCTACGTCGACCTGCCGCCGTGGGGTGCCCACGTGCTGGCCCTGGAGCCGCGCTGACCGTCCTGGAACGGCTCGACCGCCTGCAGCGGCGCCGGGCGGTCCTGGGGTTCCCGTTCGCGGTGCTCCGCAAGTACCTCGACGACGGGGGCGGCCGGGAGGCGGCACTCATCACCTACTACGGCTTCCTCAGCCTCTTCCCGGCGCTGCTGCTCGCGCAGACGGCCGTCACCCGCGCCCTCGCCCAGCGTCCGGAGCTGCAGCAACGGCTGATCCTGGCGATGGTGCCGCCGTCGCTGCAGCCCACGGTCGCGGACGCGGCGGGCGCCGTACCGGACTCGCCGGTGGCCCTGGTCGCCGGCCTGACCGGTCTGTTGCTGTCCGGGACGGGTGTGGTCTTCGCGGCGGCTCGCACGCTGAACCACCTGGCGGCTGTCCCGTACCGGCGGCGTCACGGAATGGTGTCCGGTGCGCTGCGGGTCGTGGCCGCCCTGGTACTGATCCTGAGCGGGGCGGTGACCGTCGGCTGCCTCGTCGTGGTGACCGCGGTGTCCGGGCTCCTGGCGGTCGTGGGGGAGGCGGCGATCGTCTTCGCCGTTCTTCTGCTGGTCGCGCGCCTGCTGCTGGCCCGCCCGGCGCCCGTACGGGCGCTCTGGCCGGCCGCTCTGCCGGGCGCGGTCGCGGCGACCTGCGCGCTGGAGCTCGGTGTGGCGTTGCTGCCCGGCCTCGTCCGGCGCGCCGGGCCCGTCTACGGCGGATTCGCGACGGTCGCCGGCATGTTCACGCTGCTGTACGTCCTCAGCAACGCCCTGGTCCTCGCGGCCGAGACCGCCGCGGTGCGCGAGGCCCGCCTGTGGCCGCGAGCCGTCGACCGTGGGCGGCCCACCGAGGCGGACGCCCACGCCCTCGAACTGCTGGCCCGGGAACAGGAGCGCGTCCCGGGCCAGCGGATCAGCTCACGCCTGTTCCCGCCGGTATGCGACCCCGGGGCAGCAGCAGCGCCGCCACCAGGCCGATGAGACCGGCGGCCGCCACGACGACCATCGCCAGCGCGTAGGACCGCTCGGGCGTGGAGGTGAGGCCCGCGACGAGGACGGTCCCGGCCAGCGCCGCGCCCACCGACGACCCGAGGTTGGAGATGCTGCGGGACAGACCCGAGATCTCACCCTGAAGATCGTCGCCGAAGCTCGACTGCACGATGTTCACCGACGGCGTCAGCATCGCGCCCAGTCCGAGCCCGATCAGCACGAGCCCCGGCAGGAAGGTCCACACCTCGCTCGTACCCTTCACCATGACCAGCTCGGTGACGATTCCGGCGATCGTGACGACGAAGCCGGCCACGATGACGGTCCGCGGGGCGCGCCGCTTCGCGAACCGCTCTGCGGCCAGCGACGACACCAGCAGGCCGGCGGTCGTCGCCGTGAAGATCAGGCCCGTCTCGACCGCGTTGTAGCCCCGCACCACCTGCAGGTACGCCGACACGGTGAACGAGATGCCCATGAGCATGAGCCATTGCACGTGCTGGGTGACCAGACCGAGGTTCGACGTGCGGTTGTGGAACAGCGCCATCGACAACAGCGCCTCCCGGCCCGAGCGCTCCTTGGCCCGCATCGACACGAAGAACCACGTCAGGACGAGCGCGCCGGCGGCGAGCAGTCCGGTCATGAGCCAGAGGTTGTCGTCCGCGGCGAGGATGCCGGTGACGACGAGGAGCAGCCCGAGCGCCGACAGGACCGCGCCGCCGATGTCGAACGGCCGCGTCGGGTCCGGCGGGAGCGGGTCCTTGACCCAGCGGCGGCTCAGCACGACGATCACCGCAATGATGAGGGCCTGCAGCACGAAGGAGGCCCGCCAGCTGAACGCCGAGGTGATGAAGCCACCGATCAACGGGCCGGCGGCGGCGCCGATGCCACCCATCGCGCTGATCGCGCCGAAGGCCCGGGCCCGGGAGGTCAGCTCGGTGAAGAGCAAGGTGGTGAGGATGTAGACCGGCGGGATCAGCAGCGCCGTCCCGATGCCCTCCAGGATCGAGTTGCCGAGGATGAGGACGCCCAGGCCCGGCGCAACCGCGCTGAGCAGCGCGCCGATCCCGTACACGATGAGGCCGGCGGTCAGGCATCGTTTGCGGCCGAAGCGGTCGGTCAGCTTCCCGCCGGGGATCATCAGCGCCGCCATCACGAGCAGGAAGATCGTGATGGCGATCTGCACCCCCTGCACGGTCGTGTGCAGATCCTTGCTGATGTCGTTGATCATCACGTTCATGTTCGAGCCGGCGAAGCTGCAGATGAACTGCGCCAGCGCGAAGGGAACGAGTGCCCGGCGCAGCGCACTCGGGGGCCGTCCCGCCATGACCTGCTCAGCCATTCCGCACCGCCCTGCTCAGCTGGAGATTGTTCCGGATTCCACGGGGCAGCGTGCGCTTCGCGGGGCGCGGGGACATCATCCTCCGGGCATGAGGCGACTCCCGGCGTCCGGCCGGGTTCTCGCTCGCTCACCCACCGCGGATGATGACCGCGCGGCGGCGCGCGGGTTTGCTCAGCACGGCGATCCACGCCGTTAGCGCACGACAGCGCATCAGCGCCCCCGCGGCGAGCAAGGAGGTCACCATGACCGGGACATCCGCAGACGTCGGCCGCGGCACGGCGGGCGGCTGGCCGGACGCGGCCACCGAGCTCCGATCGATGCCGGTGCCCTGGTGGACCGTGCTGGCCACCGGGCTCTGCGGCGTCGTCTTCGGCGCAGCGGTCCTCATCTGGCCCGACCTCTCCCTGCGGCTCATGGCGGCGCTCGCGGGTGTCTGGCTGCTCGTGGCCGGGATCGCCCGGATCATCGGCGCGTTCCTGCCGAGCAGCGGGGGGAGCATCGCCCGCCACGTCCTGTCCGGGATCGTCGGCATCGTGGTGCTCATCGCGGGCCTGATCTGCCTGCGCGATCTCGTCAGCCGCCTGGCCGTCCTGGCGCTGCTCTTCGCGATCACCTGGATCCTCAGCGGGCTCACCGGGATCCTGATCGGCCTGCAGCGGACCGGTTCCATCCGGATCGGCCTCGTCGCCGTGGGCCTGGTGTCGCTGCTCGCCGGTGTCGTCTTCCTGCTGCTGCCGGACGTGTCGCTCACCGCTCTCGTGGTGCTGACCGGTGTGAGCAGCCTGGTCGTCGGTCTGGCCGAAGTCGTGCTGGCATTCGTCCTGCGCAAGGCCCGCGCAGCGTGACCGTTGCAGTATCCGAAGCGCGCCTCGGCTACCCCTGGCGCGCTGTACGTTCGGAGAATGGTGGGTCTGTTCGGCCGACTCCGCGTCGGCGCGCGGCTGGTCGTGTGCCTGGGCACGGTGGTGGCGTTGTTCGTCGCCGCCGGTGTGGTGGGCCTGGTCGCCCTGCGGGCGCAGGACCGCGCGGTCGCGCACATGAAGGACATGCTGCTGCTCAGCCGGGCCGTCCAGGAGATCAAGTATTTCAACTCCGACGTCAGCGGCTGGCAGGTCGCGTACGCGTGGGAGGCCGCGCTGGGTGACCCCAAGGCGGCGGTCAAGCCGGACGCCGTCAGCCGCGCCGGCTACCTGGAGGTCGTCGGGCGCCTGCGTACCCATCTCAAGAGCGTCGACACGACCACGATGACGCCGCAGGAGCAGAAGATCTTCAAGGCGATCCGCGACGACTGGGACGCCTTCCTGGCCATGGACGACACGATCGTGGCCCTGTTCGCCGAGGGGACCCCGCAGTCGGTCGCCAAGGCGAACGAGACCATCGGCGGCGCGTCCTGGGACATCTACTTCCGGATTCTCAAGAACACGCAGGACCTGGTCAACAGCGCCCAGTCGCGCAGCGATGAGGCCGCCGCCAAGGCGACCGCCGCCTCGCGCAGGGCCCAGATCGAGCTCAGCATGGCCATGATCGTCGCGCTGCTGCTCGCCGTACCGCTGGTGTACCTGACGCGGCGCAGCATCGTCGCGCCGCTGACCGCGGCGGTGGCCACGCTCAAGGCCGTGGCGGGCCGGGACCTCACCCGGCGGGTCGACACCAAGGCGATGGGCGGTGAACTGCGGGACATGGGTACGGCGGTCAACGAAGCCGCCGACACGCTCGGTGCCGCCGTCACCCGGATCAAGGCCGACGCCGCGCAGCTGTCGCGGGCGTCGCAGGCCCTGCGCGCCGGCACCGGCCGGGTCGTCACGGGCTCCGACGACGCGGCGACCCAGGTCAGCAACGCCGCGGCCGCCGCCGAGGAGGTCAGCACGAACAGTCAGACGGTCGCCGCCGCCACCGAGGAGATGGAGGTCTCCATCCAGGAGATCGGCCACAGCGCCGCCCAGGCGGCGAGCGTGTCCACCGAGGCGCTGAACGCGGCGTCGGTCGCAGGCGTTCGGGTGCGCCAGCTCAACGGGTCGTCGTCGGAGATCGGCGCGGTGGTGAAGGTCATCAACGCCATCGCGCAGCAGACCAACCTGCTGGCCCTGAACGCGACCATCGAGGCGGCCCGGGCCGGCGAGGCGGGCAAGGGCTTCGCCGTGGTCGCCGGCGAGGTCAAGGACCTCGCTCAGGAGACCGCGCGGGCCACCGAGGACATCAGCGCCCGGGTCCGCGCCATCCAGGACGACAGCAGCGGCGCCGCCGAGGTCATCGGCACCTTCCAGGGCGTCATCGAGCGGATCAACGACTACGTGACCGCCATCGCCGGCGCGGTGGAGGAACAGAGCGCGACCACCGCCGAGATGAGCCGCAACGTGGCACAGACGGCGACCGGATCGGCCCGGATCGCCGAACACGTCGCCGCCGTCGCCGACACCGTTCAGCACACCCACAGCGACCTGACGCAGAGCACCGCCACCATCGAGGAACTCGCTTCCATGGCGGAGCAGATGAATCACACCGCCACGACGTTCAAGGTGTGAGGACGACCCGGTCGCGCCCGGCGCGCTTGGCCTTGTAGAGGCGGGCATCGGCACCGGCGAGCAGCGCCGGCGCGGTGTTGTCGCCGTCGTCCGGCAGCCCGGCGACGCCGGCGCTCACGGTGACCGGCCGTGCCCCGGTCAGATCGCTCCAGCCGTGATCGCGGATGCGCAGCCGCAGTGCATCCAGCATCGGCATGGCCTCCCCTGGTGCGATCCCCGGCAGCACCAGGAGGAATTCCTCGCCGCCCAGGCGTGCCGCGAAGCCGTCCGGGGCGCAGGCCTCCAGTGCCGAGTCGAGGATCCGGGCGAGGCGGACGAGCACCTGGTCACCCGCGTCGTGGGACAGCTCGTCGTTCAGGCGCTTGAAGTTGTCGACGTCGAGCAGGGCCAGCGTCAGCCGGGAGCAGTCGCCGACCAGGCCGGGGAGCCGTTCGTCGAGGAAGCGCCGGTTCCACAGGCCGGTCAGGGGGTCGCGCCGCGCCTGCTCGCGGAAGCGCTCGGCCTCGCGGCGCGCTTCGGCGGTCTCGAACATGGCCTGCCGGGTCCGCGCCTGCGCCTCCCGTTGCTGCGAGTGCAGCCGGCTGTGCAGGGCGAAGAAGGCCTTGTGGGAGAGCAGGGCCTCGGCGAACCGGCCCTGCGAGGCGTGCAGCTCCGCCTGCTCCTGGTGGACCCGGGCCATGAGGGCGTGCAGGTCCCGGTCGGTGCAGAGGGCCCGGCAGTCGTCCAGGGTGCGCTGGGCCTGGTCCGCCGCCGCGCGGCCACGCTGGGCGCGCGCCAGGGTGAGCAGGTACTCCGCCAGGGCGTCGGCCTCTTCGTGCTCGCCGCGGCGGTGCCGGTCGATGCACTCGCGCATCATGCGCTCGGCTTCCTCGTACCGGCCGCTCGCGACGTGGATGGACGCGACCGTGTCCATGTCGGCGGGCTCGAGTTCGTGGCCGTACGCCGCCGCGGCGTGCAGCATCGCGGCGGCGATCCGCTGGGCCTCCTCCGGGTCGCCGAACGCGGACTCGGTCCAGGCCCAGTTGTTGAGGGTGCCGACGCGCAGCCTCTCCTGCCCCAGGCGCGCCGCGAGCTGCTCGGCCTGCGCGTAGCGCTCGCGCGCGGAACCGATCGACCCTACCTGTCCCAGCGCGTCGGCCAGCTTGGTGCGGTGCCAGACCTGCATGTACGCCGTGGCCGACCCGTCGAGCAACTCGACGCTGATCAGCATGTGGTCCAGGGCGGCCGCCGCATCGCCGAGGTGGCGGTACAGGGTGGCCCACAGGGAGTGTGCCCGCGACAACAGCGGGCGGGCGTCGTGCGCGGTGGCCCAGCGGGTGACCACCGTCAGGATCCGGGTGGTCTGAGAGAGATCGCCCGAGCGCAGCCCCAGGTGGCCCGAGCACAGGCGGGCGCGGGCCGCCAGCAGCTCGTCGCCGAGTTCGTACGCCCGTCGTTCGAGCGCGACAGCCCGCGTACGCATGACGGACGTGTCGAAGACGTACCCGTCCTCGAGCTCCGTGAGGGCATCCGACAGGGCCCCGGCGTCGAGCGCGGTGGTGTCCATGGTCGCTCCTCTTCCGGCCGAAGGTCTTCTTCGGCGCCGCCGTGACCGACCTGAGGGAATCAGCTCGTGAACCGGGCGCCCTCGACGTCGGCCCGGAACGCCAGGACCGACCGGTTACGCGGCCCGGCGCGCATCAGGTCCCGGCACAGCGCTCGCAGGAGGGCGGCGCCGCGGGGCGACCGTACCCGCGCCTGCCGTTCGGCGGCGGCCCGTCCGACGGTGCACGCCTGCTCCAGGTCGCCGCCGACGACGTGGGCCCCGGCCAGGTAGATCCCCTCGTAGAGCGCGGCGCGCGGGGATCGGGGTGCCGGCTCGAGCAGGGCGATGCCACGCCGCAGCAACGCGCGGGCCGGGACCGGACGACCGCGCCTCAGGTCGTGGTGCGCCAGCCGTACGAGGGTGCGGGCCACCATCGGGCCGGTGGTTCCGCAGGCCAGTCGATACACCCATTCGGGCTCGTCGCCGGCAGGCGCCGCCGCGAGCCATTCGCTGGCCCGTTCCGCGACGTGCCGGGCGGCGGCGCGATCGCCCTGGCAGGCAAGGGCGTAAGCCAGCTGCCCCGCGACGAAGGCGCTGGTCGGACCCCGTTGCGGCGCCGCCTGCAGGGCGGCCTCGCCGATGCGGACGGCGTCGGCGGTGCGGCCGGCCGCGGCGACGTTGCCGGCGAGGTCACGCAGCACGTGGGCCGCCAGCCGGCGGTCGCCCGCCTCGCGCGCCGCCCGCAGCGCGATCACGAGATAGCCGCGGGACTCGCGCGGACGGTCCGCGTCCATCGCGAGCCAGGCGCCCAGTTGCGCCAGCTCGCCCAGGGCCCGCACCAGCCGCCGGGTCAGCCCGTCGCTGCGGCCGCCCTGCCGTAGCAGCAGCGACACCGCCTGGTACTGCGCCGCCACGTGGCCGAGCGCGTCGGCGCCGTCGACCGTCTCGGCGGCTTCCCGGAGCGCGCCGACCCCCCGCTCGAGCTGGTCCACGAGGACGGCGCCGGTGCCGCCGGTGTCCCGGGCGCCGGCCAGCCGCCCGGGCTCCAACTCCAGGAAGCGCCACGCGATGTCGGCCAGGACACCGCTGTCCGGAGCGGCGTCGCCGGGCGCCCCGAACGGCGGGCCGGCGGCAGCGGTCCAGAACTCAGCCGGTTGCGCGCCCGGCCCGGCGGCGGCCCGGCCCTGCCACAGGTACGCCAGGGCGATCGGGCGCCCCAGTGCGTCGGCGAGCACCTGGGCGGCGTACCCGGAGACCGGTGGGTAGGGCACCCGGCCGTGGTCGCGCCAGTGGTAGGGGGCCGACGCGGAGATGGTGCCCGCGCCGTAGGCGTCGTTGATCCGGCGCGCGAGGGTCCGGGGGCTCCAGCCGAGCTCGGCGAGACAGTGGGCGAGGACCTGGTTCGGCGACCGGGCGGGTTCCACGGTCGAAGGTTAACAACCTTGACGACATCGACGCATGGCGATGGTGTGCGACCTTTGGCTGGATGGACGCCGGCAGGAAGGAGCGTCCGACATGAAGGATCCGGCACCCCTCAGAGTGACGCGGCGGCCCCGGGATTCGCGGCCGCCCGGTCGTCCCCGGCGGCGCACGACCATGCTCCACGGCGCACGGCCGATCAGACCACCGCGGCCGGTCGCAGCGACGGGGCGTCCAGCAGGGCCTCGAGCGCGTCGGCGGTCAGCGGCCGGGCGAAGTAGAAGCCCTGTGCCTGCCGGAATCCGAGCTGGTGCAGGCGGTCGGCCTGGGCCGCCGTCTCCACCCCCTCGGCGACCGCCTCCAGCCGCAGCGCCTGGGCGATCTGGCCGATGGAGGTGGCGATCGCCTCCTGCTCCAGGGTGCCGCCGACGCCGTCGACGAAGGACTTGTCCACCTTGATCACGTCGACCGGGCAGGTGCGCAGCAGGCCCAGCGAGGAATGTCCCGTACCGAAATCGTCCAGGGCGATGCGGCAGCCGAGTTCGCGCAGTCCCGCGACCGTCTCGGCGGCGCTGCCGCCGCCGAAGACCGCCGTCTCGGTGATCTCGATGACCAGCCGCGACGGGTCGAGGCCGCTCTCGGCCAGCACCGCCGCCACCGTGCCGACGAACGACGGCTCCTGGAGCTGCCGGGCCGAGACGTTGACGTTGATCTTCCGCAGGGCCCGGTCGCCGTGGCGCAGCTGCCATTCCGCGCCCTGCCGGCAGGCCTCGCGCAGCACCCATTCGCCGACCGGCACGATGAGGCCGGTGTGTTCCGCCACGGGGATGAAGTCGACCGGGGAGACGAGCCCGCGTACTGGGTGATGCCAGCGCACGAGCGCTTCGACGCCGATGAGGTCGCCGTCCGGTAGCCCGACGATGGGCTGGTAGAGCAGGTGGAACTCGCCGTTGTCCAGGGCCTGGTGCAGTTCGGCGGCCAGCCTGGCGTGCTCGTGCGCGGCCGCGTCCATGCCGGGCTCGTAGCGCACGCAGCGGTTTCCACCGCTCTCCTTGGCCGCGTACATCGCGACGTCCGCCTGGCGCAGCAGCTCGATGGCCTGGCCCTCGCCGAGCCCGCCGGTGGTCAGGCCGATGCTGCCGTGCACCACGAGCTCGTAGCCGGCGACTGCGACCGGCCGGTGCAGGGCGGCCAGGACGTGCTCGATGACCCGGGTCGCCTCGTCGTCGCCGGCGCCGGACAGCAGCAGCCCGAATTCGTCGCCGCCGAGCCGGGCGAGCGTGTCGCCGGTACGCAGGCACTCACCCAGCCGGGCACCGACGGCCACGATCAGCGCGTCGCCCACGGCGTGCCCCAGCCGGTCGTTGATCGATTTGAAGTCGTCGAGGTCGACCAGGACGACGGTGGCCTTCGCGTCCGGCCCGGCCTCCTCGAGCATCTGAGTGGTGGTCCGGGTGAACAGATCCCGGTTCGGCAGCCCGGTGAGCTGGTCGTGGGTCGCCCGATACGCCAGTTCGTCCGCGTGCTGTCGAGCCTCGGTGATGTCGCGACCGGTGCTGACGATGCCGCGCACGCTCGGCTCGTCCAGCAGGTTGGTGTTGACGATCTCCATCCACCGCCATGAGCCGTGGGCATGCCGGTAACGCAGCTGCCACACCGACCGGTGGCCGAACCTGCTGAGCGCCGCCGTCAGGCTCTCCACCGCTATGTGCTGGTCGTCGGGATGGATGTATTCGATCACCGAGGTGCCCACGACCTGCTCCGGGGTGTAACCCAGCGCGTGTTCGAGGCGGGGGCTGGCGTAGAGCAGGACCCCCTTCTGATCGATGATCGTGATGACGTCGTTGGCCTCCTGGGCCAGGTACCGGAACCGCGCCTCCTGGCGGCCGAGCTCCAGCATGCCGGCGTCGAGGCGATCGAGCAGGCGGCCGTTGTCCCGGAACACCAGCACCTGGCGTACCACGACCACGAGGGTGAGGCCGATCGAACCGAGGGTCAGCCCGATGATCTGCGACGTCGACCGGTGTACGGCGTTGATCAGCAGGACGTCGATGATCGTGACGCCGACGTACGGCAGCAGCGTGGGCCGCCGGACCCGCCTGCCGGAGCCCGGCACCCGGTCGGTCGCCGCCCCCTGCGAGCGGGCGGCGGCGGTCACCGCGAGCCCGACCAGCGGAGCGGCGATCACCACGGCGGCGGCCCCCGGGCGGCCGTCCAGCACGGGGACGTACGCGACGACCCCGACGACGGCGGCCATCGCCCAGCCCAGGCTGCGCAGGGCCAGCCGGTCGACCGTCCGGGCGCCGGCCTGCGCGACCCGGCCCGCCACCATCATGACCAGGATCGCGAGGATGATCAGTTGCCGCCCCCCGGGCGACGAACCGGCGTCGTCGGTGCGGAAGTACCAGGCGAGAAGGCTGCCGGCGAACACCACGGCCGCGATGTCGAACCACATCTCCCGCCGGCGGGCGGCCGGGAAGGGGCCGGCCGGCAATCCGGCGAAGGCCCACAGCGCGAGCACGATGGCGGCGCCGAAGCCGTATCGCGCCACGTCGGGGTGCCCACTGCCGGCGACCGTCCCGCCGCCGACGGCGAGAGCCGCGGTCAGCCGGCCCCAGAACCGGCGGACGGTGCCGGCCGCCGCCTGCCGCGCGGGCAGCGCGCAGGCGGCGGCGGCCAGCAGCAGGGAGGCCGCCGCGGCCGGCAGCGGCAGCCAGGCCGGAAGGGCGCTGCGCACCAGCGTTGCCGCCTGGAGAACCGCCGTGGCGGCAGCGACGAGGCCGCTCGCGCGAACCAGCCGCGTCGGTGCCTGTTCCGCCATCACCGGTCCCGCTTCTTCACGCCGATACGACGTCATAAATTCGGCCGAGCGGGGCCCGATCTGAGCGGTAGGGACCGTGGAGGTCAGGCGGGAGACCAGAGGGCCGGGGCGTTGGGCGGCTCCCAGCCGGGCAGGGAGGTGTGGCTCTGCAGGCAGCGGTAGTTCCGCCCGCCGTAACTGACCTGCTGTCCCGCGGTGTACGCGGTGTTCGGCTGCCATGTGCCCCCGGCCGGTGGCGGGGTGCCGCCGCCGCCTCCGCCGCCACCGACCTGGTTGACCGCGGCCTGTGCCTCGGCCATGTGGGCCTGGTACGCGCCGTTGTTGTAGGTCGTCCACTCGGTCCAGCCGCGGGCGGCCCAGATCGTGTGCGTGGCGTTCGCGGCGCAGGACGGGCTGAACGCGCAGGAGTCGGAGACCTCGCCGTGCCAGAAGCTGTTGATCTGCCAGAGTCCCCGGTCGACGCTGCAGTCCGTGTTGATCAGCCGGGCCCGGGTCCATCCGGCGCTCTCGGCGAGGGCCACCGCCACCGAGATCGTCCAGTCTTGCCCGGCGAACCCGGCGTTCTTGGCCTCCTGGGCGATCTGGACGGCGCTGTAGTGGTCGCCCTCGAGGAAGCTCTGTTGCTGACAGGCGGCCGCCGTGACGGGGGCGGCGTGTGCGGGGGTTGTCGCCGGCGCGATCGCGAGCAGGATCGGGATCGCGAGGACGGCGAGGCGGGAGAGGCGCATCATGTCCTCCACATATTTAGGAAACTTTCCTAACAGCCTCGCAACATACGCGTGTCATAGATGTAAATCAATAGAAGCTGATCAGTGCGCCGTGGAACTCGCGACCGCGTCGCGTCCGGCCGCCTTGGCGCGGTAGAGAGCGGCGTCGGCGCGGCGCAACATCTCGTCCGGGTCGATCAGCCCCGAGCCGTCGGCGACGCCGATGGAGATGCGGACCGCCAGTCCCGCCGACAGCTGCTCCCAGGGGTGGTTGCGCACCGCCTCGAGCAGGCGCTGGCAGGCCCGCACGGCGTCCTCATGGGAGATGCCCGGCATCACGATCACGAACTCGTCGCCGCCGAGCCGTGCCGGCAGGTCCGTGGCTCGCAGGTGGTCCGCCGTCAGCCGGCTCAGGGCCACCAGGACGCGGTCGCCGGTCTCGTGGCCGTACCGGTCGTTGACGACTTTGAACTTGTCCACGTCGAAGACGGCGACGGCGAGCGGTGGTGCGCCGTACCGCTGGTTGAGGTTCGCCAGGTCGGTGAGGTACTCGGTCATCCGGCGGCGGTTGGCGATCCCGGTCAGCGGGTCGGTCCGGCTCAGGTGCAGCACCTCCGCGTTGAGCCGTTCCAGCTCCGCGATGACGGCGGCCTGCTCCTCGGTCTGCCGGCGATACCGCGCGGCCTCGCGCTGCGCCTGCTCGACCTCGAAGCGCACCCGCAGGGCCCGGATCCGGCGGTCGTGCGCACCCCGTGTGGCGGCGTCGGCCAGTTCGCGGCAGCGAAGGAGGTGCCGGTAGGCCCCCGCGTCGTCACCGGTCGTGTGCAGAACCTCGGCGAGCAGGGACTCGGCCAGCGCGCCGGATCGCAGGGAATGCAGGTCCTCGGCGACGGCGATCGCCTGCTCCAGCGTGCGGCGCGCCGCTTCCCAGCGCCCGGCGGGCGTCAGCACCGTACGGACCAGTACCAGCAGCCGTTCCAGCTCGTACCCCTCGTTGGCGACGGCGCCGCCGGGCAGGCGGTTGTGCGTCCCGGCGCGGTCGAGCCACCGCTCGGCGTCGGCGGGCCGGTCCAGGTCGGCCAGCACCTGCGCGTACGCGGTCATCGCGCGCAGTGCGTCCAGCGGCATTCCCGCGTTCTCGAAGAGCCGCAGGGCACGCTCGCAGGTCCCGGCGGCGGCGACCGGGTCACCGGTCTCGCGCTGCGCTTCGGCGGTCATCGCGAGCATGGTCGCGGCGCCGCTCTCGTCGCCGCAGGCGAGAAACAGCTCGTGCGCCTGCTCGAGCAGTTCGCGCGCCTGTAGGCGCTCGCCCATATCGGTCCACAGAGCGGCGACAAGGCTGAGGACGCGTCCCTCGCCGTAGGCGTCGTCGGCTTTGCGGTACGAGCTCAGCGCCTCGTGCGCATGCTCCATCGACTCCGGTACGCAGTCGAGCATGTGAAGGCACATCGCCGCGGTGTGGTGCGCCTGGGCGGCCGCTTGGTCATCGCCCAGCGTGCCCGCCTCGGCCACCAGCTTCAGCGCGGTGGGCAGCGCGTCGACCGGGTGGCCGTGGCGGGCGGTGAACTCGGTGACCATCGCGGTGCAGCGCACGCGTGCCACGTCGTCGCCCAGCGCCACGGCGCGGTCGAGGCCTTCGCGGGCGAGCGCGACCCGGCGCCGGGGGTCCCGGACCAGCCGCGCCGCCTCCTCGACCAGGGTCGTGAGCTCGGCGGCGGCGCTGGGGGCGGTCTCCACGTCCGGAATATCGGCATTGCCGCCGGCTCTGTGAGCGGAAGGCGGTTTCAAATCGACAAGACCCGATCTCTTGCGCGCGTGACCAGGGCTCGATACCGTGACGCAATTGTCAGGCAAGTTGCCTAACAATCCGCGTGGGTGTGTACCATCGCACGCCCATCACGCGCCGTCACGGTGCCCGGGGAGGCTCACGGTGAAGCTGGCCAAGGGATCACTACTCACCGCCTGCGCGCTCGTCCTCGTTCTCGTCCTCGCCGGCGCGGACGCCCGGACCGCCAGGGCCAGGATCGCGGGGACCCGGACCGCCGGGGCCGTGACCGGCGGCGCCGTCCTCACGCTTCCCGGCGTGGCCGGCTCGTCGGGCGTGATCCCCGGCTTCCTGATGCAGACCTCGGCGAAGGTCGCCGACGACGCGGCCGTGTCGCGCCCGGGTTACTCCACGGCCGGCTGGGTTCCCGTCTCGCCGCGGTCCACCGTCTTCGCCGGACTGCTGGCCGCCGGCCGGTACGCCGACCCGTTCTACTCCACGACCATGAAGTCGGTGAACACGGCCGACTTCAAGGTGCCGTGGTGGTACCGGGCCGACCTGGTGGCCGGCGCCGAGACCGGGCTGCGCACCGTCGTCGACCTGAGCGGGGTCGTCTCGCAGGCGGACGTGTGGGTCGACGGCACGCTGGTGGCCGCCAAGGACCGGGTGGCCGGGCAGTACACCCGCCACGAGCTCGACATCACCGACCTGGTGCACCCGGGCGTCAACAGCATCGCCGTCAAGGTGTACCCGAACGATCCGGCCAAGCAGCTCACCTCGGGCTGGATCGACTGGACCCAGACGCCGCCCGACCGCAACATGGGCATCGTCCGCGACGTGGTGGTACGCCGTACCGGCCCGGTCGCCGTGCACAACGCGTACGTCGTCACCGGCCTCGCCGTTCCCTCGCTCGACCACGCCGACCTCACCGCCAAGGTGGCCCTACGGAACCAGACGGCGGGGTCCGTGACGGCGACCGTACGGGCGACTCTTGCCGGCTCGACGCTCAGCCAGCCGGTCACCCTCGCCGCGCACGAGACCAGGACCGTGACGTTCGAGCGCCTGGGCGTCGACGACCCGCAGGTGTGGTGGCCGGCCGGGATGGGCGCGCAACCGCTCTACCCGCTGGACGTGTCGGCCGACGTCGCGGGCGTGGTCTCCGATCGGGCCCACGACAGCTTCGGCATCCGCGACGTCAAGGCGCCGCTGAACGCGAGCGGGGCGCGGGCGTACAGCATCAACGGCCGGCCGCTGCTGATCCGCGGTGCGGGCTGGTCCCCTGACCTCTTCCTGCGCTGGGACGCGCGATACGTCGAGGACAAGCTCCGATACGTACGCGACCTGGGCCTGAACACCGTCCGGCTGGAGGGCCACCTCGAGGCCGGCGAGTTCTTCGACCTCACCGACCGGCTCGGCATCCTGACGCTGCCCGGCTGGGAGTGCTGCGACAAGTGGGAGGGCGACGTCAACGGCGGCGAGCCGGGCGAACCGTGGTCCGAGGCCGACTACGTCGTCGCCCAGGACTCCATGGCCGCCGAGGCCGCCCGCCTGCGTGACCACCCCAGCGTCATCTCCTTCCTCATCGGCAGCGACTTCCCGCCGTCGGCGAGGATCGAGAAGAACTACGTCGACGCGCTGCGCGCCACCGACTGGCCGACGCCGATCGTGGCCGCGGCCTCGGACGACTCCGCGCCGATCACCGGCCCGTCCGGCATGAAGATGACCGGGCCGTACGACTGGGTGCCGCCGAGTTACTGGTACGCCAAGCGGGAGGGCGGCGCGGCCGGCTTCAACTCCGAGACCAGCGCCGGCCCGGACATCCCCACGCTGGACACGCTGCGGCGGATGACGTCGCCCGCCGAGCTGGACACGCTGTGGCGCAACTTCAGCGCGAAGCAGTACCACCGGTCGCCGTCGAGCACCTTCGGCACCCTGAAGATCTTCGACAACGCGCTCGCCGGCCGGTACGGCGCGCCCACCGGCCTCGAGGACTACGTCCGCAAGGCGCAGCTGGCCCAGTACGAGGCCGTACGGGCGCAGTTCGAGGCGTACGGGCGCAACTTCCGCGACGCGAGCGACCCCTCGACCGGCGTCGTCTACTGGATGCTCAACAGCGGCTGGACCTCCCTGCACTGGCAGCTCTTCGACTACTACCTGGACCAGAACGGCGCCTACTGGGGCGCGAAGAAGGCCAACGAGCCGCTGCACGTCCAGTACTCCTACGACAACCACTCGGTGGTCGTGGTCAACAACCGCCACGGTGCCGAGACCGGCCTGACCGTCGAGACCGCGCTGTTCACCGTGGACGGCACGCAGAAGTACCTCAAGAGCGTCGCCGGTGTCGACGTCCCCGGTGACGGCGGCCGGACGGTGGCCCTCACCGTGCCGCCGGTCAGCGGACTGCCGGGCACGTACCTGGCCCGTCTGGTGCTCAAGGACCGCTCGGGCCACGAGATCGGCCGGAACGTGTATTGGCTGTCCACGAAGGACGACGTCATCGACTGGGCGAACAACGACTGGTACTACGTGCCGACGACCAGCTACGCGAACCTGTCCGGCCTGTCCGGGATGGCGCCGGCCACCGTGACCGCGGCCGCCGCCTCCGCGGCGGGCGCCGACGGCACGACCACCACGACGGTGACACTGCGGAACACGTCGACCGGCAGGGTCCCCGCCTTCATGGTCGACGCGCACGTGCTCGGCGCGGCCGGCGCCCCGGTGCTGCCGGTCCGCTGGAGCGACAACGACGTGAGCCTCTGGCCGGGGGAGAGCACCACTCTCACCGCCACCTATCGCACCGCCGACCTTGCCGGCGCCACCCCCTCCGTGCGCCTGTCCGGCTGGAACGTGGCCACCAGAGTCATCGGCCACTGAACATAACCAGCTCTTCCCCCCATCCCCTCGCTACTTCCCTGGAGGAGCGCGTGCAACGAAAACTGAAGGCTGCCATCGTCTCGCTGGGTCTGCTCGCCACCGTGGTCCTGGCCTCACCGGCACGGGCAGCGTCCGGACCCAGCGCCAGTCAGCTGCTGGCGAAGGTGAGCTCCTGCACCGTGGTCTCGCACGGCAAGTACGCCACCGACGACGAGGCGTCCTCGACCGTCAACATCTGCAAGAAGGGGTCGGCCTACTTCTGGAAGGCCGACATGGACATCGACTGCGACGGCGTACGGACGTCGAACTGCAACGAGGACACCGATCCGTGGTACCAGGACCAGACCTCGTTCGAGACGTCGCGGGGCCGGTCGTTCCAGGCCGACAGCACCCACTACTTCGTGATCCCGCTGCCGAGCTCGCGGTTCAACTACTCCAGCGCCGGCATCAAGCCGGGCAGCGTGGCGGCCGTCATCTACAACAACAAGGTCGTGTACGCGGTCTTCGCCGACGAGGGGCCCAGCAACATCATCGGCGAGGCGTCGTACGCGACGGCGCGGGCGCTGGGCATCAACGCGAATCCGGAGAACGGCGGCGTCGACAACGGCGTCACGTACATCGTCTTCCCCGGTAGCGTTCCGAGCCCCGTCGAGTCGAACAGCGCCATCGACAGCAAGGGCGCCGCAGCAGCGACCGCCTTCGTCAACAGCTGACGCCGGGAGGGATCGATGAGCTCGCGAAGAGGCCTGATCGTCGCCGGCGTGATCGCCGTCGTCCTCGCTCCCACGCCGCCGGCGCACGCCGCGGCCGTCCGTTACGAGGCCGAGAGCGCGGCGATCTCCCGGGGTGCCGTGGAGTCGAACCATCCCGGGTTCACCGGCACCGGTTTCGTGAACTACGACAACGTCGCGGGCAGCTTCGTCGACTGGTCGGTCCCTGCCGCATCGGCGGGCAACGTCAGCGTCGCGATCCGGTACGCCAACGGCACCGGCGTGGACCGTCCGATGGACGTCTCGGTGAACGGCACGCTGGTCCGCACCGCGTTGTCGTTCCCGGGCACGGGAAGCTGGGACACCTGGCGGACCGTGACGTTCACCGTCGGGCTGACGGCCGGCACGGATCGTATCCGGGCAACCGCCGCCACCGCCGACGGCGGCCCCAATGTGGACTCGCTCAGTGTCGGTGTGCCGGGTGACACGCAACCGCCGACCGCGCCCGGGCAGCCCGCCTGCAGCGCCGTCACCGCGACGGGCCTCACGCTGACGTGGGGCGCGTCGCGGGACGACGTCGGCGTGGTCGCGTACGACATCTATCACGACGGCAACAAGATCGGTGAAGCGGCGGGGAGCGCCACCTCGGCGACGCTGAGCGGCCTCCAGCCGGGCTTCGAGTACCGGCTGTCCGTCTTCGGCCGCGACGCCGCGGGCAACGTGTCGACGAGCAGCCCGCAAGCCGTGTGCACCACACTGCCGAGCTCCGACCACCAGCCGCCGGCGGCGCCGTCCGGTTTCACCACCGCCAACGTCGCGGGCAGCAGTGTGGACACGTCCTGGACGGCGGCGACGGACGACGTCGGGGTCACCGGGTACGAGGTCCGCAGCGGGGGCTCGGTGCTCAAGGCGGTCGGCACCGTCACGTCGACCAGGGTCACCGGGCTCGCCTGCAACACGGCGTACACCTTGACCGTCGTGGCGAAGGACGCCGCCGGCAACGTGTCGGCACCGAGCAACGCCAGGTCCTTCACCACGCCGTCGTGCAGCGGCGGGGTGCCGTCCAGCATCACCACCATCTCCACCGGATGGACGATCCCGTGGGGGATCGCGTGGCTGCCCGACGGCCAGACGGCGATCGTCACCGAGCGCGACTCGTTCAAGGTCTTCAAGGTCACGCTCGCCGGCGTACGGACCCAGGTCGGCACCGTGCCGAACACGGTCACCACCGACGGGGAGGGCGGCCTGCTGGGCGTCGCCGTCGACCCGAAGTGGAACACGAACCACTTCGTGTACTTCATGCACACCGCGTCGGAGGGCAACCGCATCGCCCGCATGACGTACAACGGCACCTCGCTCACGGCGTACACGTCATTGGTGACCGGAATCAAGAAGAGCCGGTATCACAACGGCGGCCGGCTCGGGTTCGGTCCGGACGGATATCTCTATGCGACCACCGGGGAGGCGCAGACCCCGGATCTCGCGCAGGACAAGAACTCGCTCAACGGCAAGGTCCTGCGCATGAGGACCGACGGCACGCCGGCGCCCGGCAACCCGTTCCCCGGCTCGCTGGTCTACAGCTACGGCCACCGCAACCCGCAGGGCCTCGCCTGGGACTCCCAGGGGCGGCTGTGGGAGGCCGAGTTCGGCAACAGCCAGTACGACGAGCTCAACCTCATCAAGCCGGGCCGCAACTACGGCTGGCCGGTCTGCGAGGGGACCTGCAGCGTCTCGGGCATGGAGAACCCGAAGCGCCAGTGGCCCGTCAGCACCGCCTCGCCGAGCGGGATCGCGATCGTCCGGGACGTCGTCTACATGGCGGCCCTGCGCGGGGAACGCATGTGGCGGATCCCGCTGCTCGACGGCGAGAACACCGGGACGCCGACGTCGTACTACGTCGGCACGTACGGGCGGCTGCGCACGGTCGTCAAGGTGCCCGGCGCCGATCAGCTCTGGCTCACCACCACCAACTGCGACAACAACGGCGGCGCGGCCGACGGATCCGACAAGATCTTCCGGATCACGATCGCGTAGCGTCCCCAACCCCTCGGAGGACCGATGCGAAATCCCTTACGACGGCTAAGCATGACCGCGCTCATAGTTGTCGCGCTGGTGCCGGTTGCGCCGGCCGCCCGTGCCACGGTCGCCGCGCCCAGCATGGCGGTCGCGCCGTACGAGTACTTCGGCTGGGGCAACCCGCAGAGCCCGACGTCGGTGATGTCGGCGACCGGTATCAAGTTCTTCACCCTCGCCTTCATCCTCTCCGACGGGGGATGCAACCCGCGGTGGGACGGCACCCGGCCGCTGACCGGGGGCGACGATCAGGCGAAGATCAACGCCATCCGCCACGCCGGCGGCGACGTGGTCGTCTCCTTCGGCGGCTGGAGCGGCGACAAGCTGGGGGAGAAGTGCTCGTCGGCCGGGGCGCTGGCCGCGGCGTACCAGAAGGTCGTCAACGCGTACCACCTCAAGGCGATCGACATCGACATCGAGGCGACCGAGTTCTCCGACGGCACGGTCCGCAAGCGGGTCGTCGACGCGCTGAAGATCGTCAAGACCGGCAACCCCGGTATCAAGACGTTCATCACCTTCGGCACCACCCCCAGCGGTCCCGACGCCACCGGGGTCGATCTCATCAGGAAGGGCGCCGCGGCGGGCCTGAACAACGACGGCTGGACCATCATGCCGTTCGACTTCGGTGGCCACAGCGGCACGATGGGCGCCGCCTCGGTCAGTGCGGCCGACGGGCTGAAGAAGGCCGTCAAGAACGCGTACGGCTACAGCGACAGCGTCGCGTACTCGAAGATCGGCATCTCGTCGATGAACGGCAGGACCGACGAGGACGACGAGACGGTGACCCTCGCCGACTTCCGCACGATTCTGGCGTACGCCCAGCAGCACCACATCGCCCGCCTGACCTTCTGGGCGATCAACCGCGACCGGCCCTGCGGCGGCGGCAGCGACGCCGACTCGTGCAGCGGCGTCTCGCAATCGGCGTACGCCTACACGAAGGTGTTCGCCCAGTACTAGCGTGGCCTGCCCGGGGCCGCCGTGCGTTCCAGCACGAGGTCCCGGGCGCCGGTCAGCCCCACCGCGAGAGCGCCGAGCAGCACCGCATCCGTGTCCA
This sequence comes from Actinoplanes sp. NPDC049681, assembly GCF_044465265.1. Lineage (NCBI taxonomy): Bacteria > Bacillati > Actinomycetota > Actinomycetes > Micromonosporales > Micromonosporaceae > Actinoplanes > Actinoplanes sp. NPDC049681. The sequence continues at coordinate 586,762 of NZ_JBITLP010000005.1, read as the reverse complement.
GCGTGGAGATCTCGATGCGCGGCGGGTGCAGCGCGACGAGGTGCCGGAGCCGTTCGACGACCGGGCGGGTCAGCAGGTCGCCGGCGTGGGCGCCGACGCCGCCGCCGAGCACCACGAGCTCCGGGTCGAGCACCGCCGCCACGCCGGCCAGGGCCCGGCTCAGATGCTCGACCTGCCGGTCCACCGCCTGCCGGGCGGCCGGGTCGCCGGCGCGCGCCGCGTCGAGCACGTCCTTCGCCGTTTCCGCGCCGGTCATGCCGAACCGCCGCGCCGTGCCCACCACGCCGGCCGCGGAGGCGACGGACTCGAACATGCCCCGCCGGCGTGACTCCGGCTGGTCCAGCAGCGGATCGCCGTCGCCGATCGGCAGGTATCCGATCTCGCCCGCGGCGCCGCGAAAGCCCCGGTAGAGCTGTCCGTCGATCACGATGCCCATGCCCGTGCCGGTGCCGATCGAGAAGTAGACGAAGTGCCGGATCCCGCGGCCCAGCCCGTACGTGGCCTCGCCGACGGCTGCCAGGTCGACGTCGTTCTCGACCACGTAGGCCGATCCGGTGACGTCGGCGAGCCGGGCGACGCTGTCGCGCCGCTCCCAGCCAGGCAGGTTGGGCGCGAGGTGCAGCGAACCGGTGGCCTTGTCGTGGATACCGGGGGTGCCGAAGACGGCCAGCGTGACGTCGCCGCGCGCGATGCCCGCCATGCCTGTGACGTCGTCGGCGAGCCGGGTGAGCTGGGTGACCAGGTCGCCGGTGTCCGACCCCCGGGAGGGCTCCTCCTTGCGGGCGACGATCTCGCCGACCAGGTCGGCCAGGGCCACCCGCACGTACGCACGCCCGATGTCGACCGCGAGCACGTGCCCGGCCTCGGGGCGCACCTCGTAGAGCAGCGCGGAGCGGCCGGCCGGTCCGGCGCGCAGACCGACCTGGCGCAGCAGTCCGGCGCTCTCCAGGTTGCTGAGCGCCACGGCGACGGTCGGCTTGGACAGGCCGGTCACCCGGGCCAGCTCGGGGCGTGAGGCCTTGCCCAGGCGGAAGACCTCCGCGAACACCGCGCGCTCGTTCATGACCCGGAGCACGCTCGTCGTACTGGCCGTCGCACTGCTCTGCACGCCCATCAGGCTGCCACACCACTTCGTAAAGGTCACTCACTAACTTTGTAAAGGTCATTGCCAAGAGCGGCGCGGTGTCCGACGATGCATGGCAAACCCCCCGAGGAAAGGGTGCGCCGTGAGAGCCAGATGGTTCGTCGCAGTCGCCGCCACCGCCGCCGTCCTGGTGAGCGCATGCGGCACCACGGATGCCGATGACAAACCGAGCGGGAAAGATGCGCCGACCATCGCGCTCTTCCTCCCCGAGTCCAAGACCACCCGCTACGAGGCGTTCGACCGGCCGCTCTTCGAGGCCAAGGTGAAGGCGCTGTGCGCGGAGTGCAAGCTGCTCTACTCCAACGCCGACCAGGACGCCGCCAAGCAGCAGCAACAGGTCGAGGCGGCGCTCACCCAGGGCGCCGACGTGCTCGTCCTCGACGCGGTCGACGCGGGTGCCGTCGCCCCCCTGGTCAACCAGGCGAAGCAGAAGAAGATCCCGGTCATCGCGTACGACCGGCTGATCTCCAGCATCTCGTACGAGTACTACGTCTCCTTCAACAACGTCCGGGTCGGAGAGATGCAGGGGCAGGCGCTCCTCGACGCCCTGACCGCCGCCGGCACGACCGCCAAGGGCAAGATCGTGATGATCAACGGTTCGCCGACCGACCCCAGCTCGGCCGACTACAAGAAGGGCGCGCACCAGGTCCTCGACGGCAAGGTCACGATCGGCCGGGAGTTCGACACCCCGGACTGGAGCCCCGACAAGGCCCAGCAGGAGATGGAGCAGTCCATCACCGCACTCGGGCGCGACAGCGTCGTCGGGGTGCTCTCCGCCAACGACGGCATGGCGGGCGGGGCCATCGCCGCGATGAAGCGGGCCGGCTATGCGAAGCTCCCGCCGATCACCGGCCAGGACGCCGAACTCGCGGCCGTGCAACGGATCCTGACCGGCGAGCAGTACATGACGATCTACCTGGACATCCGCCGCGAGGCGGAGCAGGCGGGTGAGCTGGCGGTGGCCCTGGCCCATGGCGAGAAGCCGGCCGCACCGGCGAAGGCCGACAACGGTACGGCGCAGATCCCCGCGTACCTGCTGGATCCGATCGCGGTGACCGCCGACAAGGTCAAGGACACGATCGTCAAGGACGGCTTCTACAAGCCGGCGGACATCTGCACGGCGCCGGTCGCGGCGGCGTGCGCCAAGGCGGGGATCAAGTAGTGCTCTCCGCACGCTCCATCGCCAAGCGGTACGGTGCGGTCCAGGCTCTCGCCGGGGTGAGCCTGGACCTCGCGCCCGGCGAGGTCGTCGCCCTCGTCGGCGACAACGGCGCGGGCAAGTCGACCCTGGTCAAGGTGCTTTCCGGGGTCGTCACCCCGGACGACGGCACGATCGAGCAGGACGGCCGGCCGGTCCGCATCAGCACGCCGCACGAGGCGCGCCAGCTGGGTGTCTCGACCGTCCACCAGGACCTGGCCCTGTGCGAGAACCTCGACGTCGTCGCGAACCTGTTCCTGGGCGACGAGCGGTCCCGCTGGTCGCTGCTGCGGCCCATCCGGATGGAGCGGACGGCGCGCGACCTCCTCGGCTCCCTCGACGTGCGGATCCGCGACATCCGGGTGCCGGTGGCCATGCTCTCCGGCGGCCAGCGGCAGTCGGTGGCCATCGCCCGCGCGCTCGTCGGCAAGCCCCGGGTGGTGATCCTCGACGAGCCCACGGCCGCCCTCGGCGTCGAGCAGACCGCCCAGGTGCTCGACCTGATCCGGCGGCTGCGGGACCGCGGACTCGCCGTGCTCGTCATCTCCCACAACCTCGCCGACGTCCGCGCGGTCAGCGACCGGATCGTCGTGCTGCGGCTCGGGCGCAACGCCGGCGAGTTCCGCACGGCGGACTCCACCCCGGAGGCCGTCGTGGCAGCCATCACCGGCGGCGTCACCACGGAGGGGGTCTCATGACCGCGTTGGCAGTGCTGCTGCGCCGGCCGCTGAGGCCGTTGCTCGGCAGCGGGCGTACCGATCTCGGAGCCTGGCCCGTCGCCGCCGGGCTGGTCCTGATCGCGATCGTGTTCGGCTCGCTGAACGACCGCTTCCTGTCCGCCGAGAACCTGACCAACCTGGCCCTGCAGATGGCCGCGACCGGCACGATCTCGCTCGGCATCATCATGGTGGTCCTGCTGGGGGAGATCGACCTGTCGGCCGGCTCGGTGAGCGGGCTGTGCGCGGTGATCATGACCATCCTGTACGTCCACCACGGCTGGAACCCGGCCGCCGCGATCGGCGCCGCTCTCGCCGGCGCCGCACTGATCGGGCTCCTGCACGGGTGGATGTTCACCCGGCTGGGCATGCCGTCGTTCGTCGTCACCCTGGCCGGGCTGATCGGCTGGCAGGGCCTCATGCTCTACCTGCTCGGCAGCGGCGGGACGATCAACCTGCCCTTCGACGGGTTCCTGGCGAAGCTCAGCGACACCTGGCTGCCGGCGTGGGCGGCCTGGCTGATCTCGGCGCTCATCGTCGCGGTCTCGGCGGCGAGCGCGGTGGTGACCCGCCGGCTGCGGGCGGCGGCCGGGCTCCCGGTGACCTCGGGCCTCGGCGTGGCGCTGCGCGTCGGCGGGCTCGCCGTGGCGCTCGCCGCCGTCGTGTCGGTCCTGTCGGCCGACCGCGGCGTCCCGCTCCTGCTGGTCATCTTCGCCGCTCTGGTCGTGGTCCTGGACCTGGTGCTGCGGCACACCGTGTTCGGCCGCCACATGTACGCGGTGGGCGGGAACCCGGAGGCGGCCCGGCGCGCGGGCATCAACGTCAGCCGGATCCGCCTGATCGCGTTCGCCGCCGCCTCGATGCTGGCGGCGTGCGGCGGGATCCTGGCCGCCAGCCGGCTCGCCGCCGTGAACCAGAGCTCGGGCAGCAGCGACACCCTCCTGATGGCCATCGCCGCGGCGGTGATCGGCGGCACGTCGTTGTTCGGCGGCAGAGGACGCCCGTACGCCGCGCTGCTCGGCATCCTGGTCATCCAATCGATCACCAACGGGATGCTGCTGCTCAATGTGGACTCCTCCGTGCGCTACATGGTGACCGCCGCGGTGCTGGCGGTGGCCGTCGCGCTCGACTCGCTGGCTCGCCGGGGCCGGCCCCGATGACGGGCCATGTGCTGGCGATCGACTTCGGTGGCACCAAGATCGCGCTCGCCACGGCGGCCGTCGGCTCGCCCGACGGCCGCCCCGACACCACGGTGCGGCTGCGGACCCTCGGCGGCGCGGGCGCGCTGCAGGCGGTCCACCGTGCCTTCGACGCGGCTCGCGAACTGCTGACCGCCCCGGCGGCGGTCGGAGTGTCCACCTTCGGCGTCCTGCGCGGGGGCCGGGTACGGCTGGCGCCGAACGTCCCGGGGTGGGACGGCATGGCCCTGCCGGAGCTGCTGCGGGCGGAGTTCGGCGACGCCCCGGTGGCCATCGACAACGACGTCAATGCGGGGGCCGCGGCCGAGCTGCGGTGGGGTGCGCTGCGGGGAGTCGACGTCGGCCTCTACGTCAACCTGGGCACCGGCCTGGCGGCCGCGCTGGTGGCGGGCGGGCGGGTGTTGACCGGTGCGCACGGTGCGGCCGGCGAGATCGGCTATCTGCGCGACCGCGCCGCCGATCCGTCCTTCGCGGACGGCCACGCCCCGCTGGAGGAAGCGGTGTCCGGCAGCGCCCTGGCGCGGCGCGGTTCCGAGCTGCTGGGCCGGCCGGTGACCGCCGCGGAACTGTTCGAGCTGGGCGCCGAACCGCGGGTCGCCGGCCTGCTCGACGAGGTCGTGGACACGCTGTCGCGGACCATCGCCAACCTGTGCGTGACCCTGGATCCGGAGCGGGTGGTCATCGGTGGCGGCATGATGGGTGCGGCCGCCCACATCATGCCCCGGGTGGCCGATGCGGTACGCCGCGCCGTGCCGTTCCCACCGGGCCTGTCCGCGGCCCGGTTCGTCGACGATGCCCCGCTCGTCGGGGCCGTGGCGCTCGCCCTGGAAGCCGCCCGCTGAGGGCCCACTTCCGGGCGACGTTCGCTGTGGCATCCGGCACCAATCCACCGCGGTGCCGTCATTTCACGTTCCCGCGTCGTACCGTGGAAGGCTGCCCAGGGCGGGTTCGCACTCCGCACGCCTGGTTGACGCTGACCCGTGAGGTGAAGATGGTGCACGCCCGGTGACCGTTGCGACTGATCTGCGGCTGGTCGACCTTCCCCCGATCGCCTTCGCGCCGGTGGCCCCGGCGGTGTTCCGCTCCTCGTCCCACCCGGTCCGCCGCACGCTCGTCGACATCCTGGACGAGACGGTGCGGATGCACCCCGGCGCCCCCGCTCTCGACGACGGTACGACCGTTTTGTCGTACGGTGAGCTGGCGGACCGGATCGAGGCGATACGGGCGACGCTGACCGGGCACGGCATCGGCGCCGGCGACCGGGTGGGCATCCGGATCTCGTCGGGCACGGCCGAGCTGTACCTCGCGATCCTCGGCGTGCTCGCGGCCGGAGCGGCGTACGTGCCCGTCGACGCCGACGATCCCGCGGAACGGGCCGAACTCGTGTTCGCCGAGGCGGACGTGTGCGCGGTGCTCGGCGACGACCTGGCGGTGTCGCTCCGCCGTGACCCCGCCGGCGGAACCGGGCGGCCCGGCCCCGCCGACGACGCCTGGATCATCTTCACCTCGGGCTCGACCGGCACCCCCAAGGGCGTCGCCGTCAGCCACGGCGCGGCGGCGGCCTTTGTGGACGCCGAGGCACAACTGTTCCTCGGCGGCGAGAACGACGAGCCGATCGGCCCGCACGACCGCGTGCTGGCCGGGTTGTCGGTGGCGTTCGACGCGTCGTGCGAGGAGATGTGGCTGGCGTGGCGGCACGGCGCGTGCCTGGTCCCGGCCGAGCGATCGCTCGTGCGCAGCGGCGTCGACCTGGGCCCGTGGCTGGTCGAGCAGCGCATCTCGGTGGTGTCCACGGTGCCCACGCTGGCGGCACTGTGGCCGGTCGAGGCGCTCGACGACGTCCGGCTGCTGATCTTCGGCGGCGAGGCGTGCCCGAGCGAGCTCGCGGAGCGGCTGGCCGTCGAGGGGCGCGAGGTCTGGAACACGTACGGGCCCACCGAGGCGACCGTGGTGGCCTGCGCCGCACGGATGACCGGCGACGGCCCGGTGCGCATCGGCCTGCCGCTGGCGGGGTGGGAGCTTGCGGTGGTCGGCCCGGCCGGCGAGCCGGTCGCGATGGGCGAGACCGGCGAGCTGGTGATCGGCGGGGTGGGGCTCGCCCGGTACCTGGACCCGCAGAAGGACGCCGAGAAGTTCGCGCCGCTGCCGGAGCTGGGCTGGAAACGGGCGTACCGCAGCGGGGACATCGTCCGGGCCGAGCCCGAGGGTCTGGTCTTCGTCGGCCGCGGCGACGAGCAGGTCAAGCTGGGCGGCCGCCGGATCGAGCTGGGCGAGGTCGACGCCGCGCTGCAGGCGCTGCCCGGCGTCGCGGGTGCGGCCGCCGCCGTGAAGCGGACCGCCGCGGGCAACCAGCTGCTGGTGGGCTATGTGGTGCCGCTCGACGGCGCCGGCTTCGATGTGGAGGCGGCCGGGCAGCGGATTCGTGAGCAGCTTCCGGCCGCGCTCGTGCCGCTGCTGGCCACGGTGGACGCGCTGCCGACGCGGACGTCCGGCAAAGTGGACCGTGCCGCCCTGCCCTGGCCGCTGCCCACCACGGCGGACCCGGCGGGAGCGGCGGGGGAGCTGACCTCGACCGAGGCCTGGCTGGCCGGCGGCTGGGAGCAGATCCTCGGCCTACGCCCCACCGCGGCCGACGCCGACTTCTTCCACCACGGCGGCGGCAGCTTGAACGCGGCGCAGCTCGTCGCGTGGATCCGGCGCCGGCACCCGCAGGTCTCGGTGGCCGACATCTATCTGAACCCGAGGCTGTCGCAGCTGGCGGCGGTGCTCGACGCCCTCGGCACCGCGGCGGTGACCCGCAGGGAGGTCCGGCCGACCCCGCGGCGCGCCGGGCTGGTCCAGGGCCTGCTCATGCTGCCGATGCTCGCGCTGGTCGGGCTGCGCTGGCTGACTGTGCTGGCCGCACTCGGCAACGTTCTCGCCCTGGTCGCACCGGTTCCGTGGGCCCCGGTCGCGTCCTGGTGGTGGGTGGCACTGGGCTGGGTGCTGCTGTTCAGCCCGCTCGGCCGGATCGGCCTCGCCGCCGGCGGGGCACGGCTGCTGCTGCGCGGCGTACGCCCGGGCAGCTACCCCCGCGGCGGCAGCGTGCACCTGCGGCTCTGGGCCGCCGAACGGCTCGCCGAGCTGACCGGAGCTACCAGCGTCGCCGGGGCGTCCTGGATGATCACTTACGCGCGGGCCCTCGGTGCCCAGATCGGCCCCGACGTCGACCTGCACTCCGCGCCCCCGGTCACCGGCCTGCTCAAGCTGGGCCGCGGCGCGGCCATCGAGCCGGAGGTCGACCTGGCCGGTCACTGGGTCGACGGTGACGTCGTCCGCATCGGCAAGGTGCGCGTCGGCGCCGGCGCCCGGGTCGGCTCCCGCAGCACCCTGATGCCCGGCGCCCGGATCGGCAAGGGTGCGCGGATCGCCGCCGGCTCGACCGTGGCCGGCCCCGTGCCGGCGAACCAGCGCTGGGCCGGCTCGCCGGCGGCACCCGCCGTCAAGGAACCGGCCTCGTGGCCCGCCCAGCGGCCCCCGCGGTCGAGGATGCGGTCCCGCTTCTGGGTCTTCGCGTACGGGCTGACCGCCCAGCTGATGGGCCTGGTGCCGGTCCTGGCCGCCCTGCCGGCGCTCGCGCTGGTCGGCTGGACGGCCGTCGTCCGCCCGGCCGTCGGCCCGCTGCTCGCCGCCGTCGCGCTGGGAACGGTCGCGTACGTCGCCGGCTACGCACTCCTCATCCTGGTCGCGGTCCGGGCGCTGAGCCTCGGCGTGCGTGCCGGCCACCACCCGGTGCAGGGCCGGGTGGCATGGCAGGTGTGGGCGACCGAGCGGCTGATGGGCATGGCCCGGGTCGGCCTCTTCCCGCTGTACGCCAGCCTCTTCACGCCGGTGTGGCTGCGGCTGCTCGGTGCGAAGGTGGGCCGCGGCGTCGAGGCGTCCACGGTGCTCGCGCTCCCGGCGATGACCACGGTCGCCGACGGGGCGTTCCTGGCCGACGACACCATGGTCGCCACGTACGAGCTGAGCCACGGGTGGCTGCGCGTCGCCCCCGCCCGCATCGGCAAGCAGGCGTTCCTCGGCAACTCCGGGATGGCGGCACCCGGCCGCACGGTGCCCAAGCGTGGCCTGGTCGGCGTCCTGTCGTCGGCGCCGCGCAAGGCGAAGAAGGGCTCGTCGTGGCTCGGCGCCCCGCCGATGCCCCTGCGCCGCACCGTCGAGGCGGCCGACACCAGCCGTACCTTCGACCCGCCGCTGCGGCTGAAGCTCGCCCGGGCCGCGATCGAGCTGTGCCGGATCGTCCCGGTGATGTGGGCCGCCGCCCTCGCGTGCGGCGTCCTCGCCGCGCTCGGGCTCGTGGCCCGGGCGGGCGGATGGTGGGCCGCCGCGCTGTCCGCCGGGCCCGTCATGCTCGTCGCGGCGATCGCGGCCGCCGCCGTGGCGACGGCCGCGAAGTGGCTGCTGGTCGGCCGGTTCCGGGTCGCGGACCGCGCGCTGTGGACCTCGTTCGTGTGGCGCAACGAGCTGGCCGACACCTTCGTCGAGGTGCTCGCGGCGCCGTGGCTGGTCCGCTTCGCGACCGGAACGCCGCTGCTCGCGGCCTGGCTGCGGACACTCGGTGCCAAGATCGGCCGCGGCGTCTGGCTGGAGACGTACTGGTTGCCCGAGTATGACCTGGTACGTCTCGGCGACGGCGCGACGGTGAATCGCGGTTGTGTCGTGCAGACCCACCTGTTCCATGATCGGGTGATGAGCATGGATCACGTGACCCTCGACGCGGGAGCCGCACTCGGCCCGCACGGCATCGTTCTGCCCGGCGCCGGCATCGGCGCGCGGACCACCGTGGGCCCCGGCTCGCTGGTGACCCGCGGCGACGCCGTGCCCGCCGACACCCGGTGGCTCGGCAACCCGATCGCGACCTGGCCGGCGAGGTAGGCGGCCGATGACGCCGACGGGGGCCCGCGGCGCCACGCCCGGAGCCGACCGCTCGACCGACTCGTACCTTCCCGAGCACGGCAACGGCGGCTACCGGGTGCGGCACTACGACCTCGACCTCGACTACCGGGTCGAGTCCAACCGCCTCGCCGGCCGGGCGGCCGTCACCGCGGTGGCCACCCAGCCGCTGTCGCGGCTCACCCTCGACCTGGGCCGCTTCCGCGTCCAGGACGTCCGGGTGGACGGCCGGCCGGCGAAGCACGCCCACCGGCCCGGCAAGGTGCACGTCAAACCCGAGCGCCCGATCGGCACCGGGGACACCTTCCGGGTGGAGATGCGGTACGCGGGCAACCCCGTACCCGTCTCCGGCCGGTGGGGCGACATCGGCTGGGACGAACTCACCGACGGCGTGCTCGTCGCCAGCCAGCCCAACGGGGCGCCGTCCTGGTTCCCGTGCGACGACCAGCCCGGCGCCAAGGCCACCTTCCGGGTGGCGCTGACGACCGCCTCGCCGTACACGGTCCTGGTGACCGGCGATCCCGTGTCCCGCCGCCGCGGCGCCGGCCGCACCACCTGGGTGTACGAACGCCGCGAGCCCACGTCCCCCTACCTGATGAGCGTCCAGATCGGACGGTACGAGCTCGTCGACCTCGCCCGGGGCGGAGTCGTCCAGCGCGCCGCGATCCCGCCCGCGCTCCGCGCCGGGTTCGCGCACGACTTCGGCCGCCACGGCGAGATCATGGAGGCTTTGCAGCGGCTCTTCGGGCCGTACCCGTTCCGGGAGTACGTCGTCGTGGTCGCCGACGACGAGCTCGACGACCCGATCGAGGCGCAGGGCATGGCGGTCTTCGGCAGGAACCATGTCGACGGGCGGCGTACGCACGAGCGGCTCGTCGTGCACGAACTGGCGCACCAGTGGTTCGGCAACAGCCTCACGGTCGCGGACTGGCGGCACATCTGGCTCAACGAGGGCTTCGCCACGTACGCCGAATGGTTGTGGTCGGGCGTGTGCGGCGGCCTGCCGACGGACGCCCTCGCGGCCCAGTGGTACGACCGCGTCGCGGCCCGCCCGAGGGACGTCGTCGTCGCGGATCCGGGCGTCGACCGGATGTTCGACCCGCTCGTCTACAAGCGCGGCGCGCTCACCGTGCACGCGTTGCGGAAGAAGGTCGGTGACGAGTCGTTCTTCGCGCTCCTGCGGGCTTGGGTGGCCGACCATCAGTACGCGACCGTGACGACCGCGCAGTTCCGCGAGCACGCCCAGCGCTTCGCCAGGGAACCGCTGGGCGGCCTGTTCGCGGAGTGGCTCGACAGTGCGGCGCTGCCCCCGCTCCCGCGGTAGGGCTCAGAACTGGTCGTGGTCCACGGCGTAGCGGCGCAGGGCTGAGGAGGGGAGGGGCTGCGGAGTGTCGTGGCGGACCACTTCCAGGCCGGGCCGGCCGGCGGTCACCTGGAATTCGGCGGCGGTGGTGACGGTCGCGGTGGGCGCCCAGACGGTGCTGACCGTACGCAGGGACGCCAGCAACCGCCCGCCGGTGAGGTCGCACAGGATGTAGCCCCGCCGGTTGTCGATGTACTTCCAGTGCGGGCTCTCGGCCTTGATGGGGTCGAAGGTCCGGTGGAACGCGGCGGTGTCCGGGTCGCCGCCGGACGTGACGGAGGTGCCGGTGATCTCGGCGCCGACGGCCGGGGTGTCCGGACGGTCGAAGTCGGGGCGCAGATCGCAGGCCCAGGTGGCGTGCCGGTCTCCGGTCAGCACCACGGGGTTGCTGGTCGCGCCGGAGCCGAAGAAGTCGAGCAGCCGGCGGCGCTGGACGCGGTACCCGTCCCAGTTGTCGAAGTCGAAGCTCTGTGCGGACCCGGCGGTACGGTCGTTGGACGCCCACATGACCTGGTTGGCGAGCAGGTTCCACCGGGTGCCGGACTGGCTCATGCCGGTGGTGAGCCAGCGTTCCTGCTCGGCGCCGGTCATCGTCCGGGCGGGGTCGTCGGCCTGGGCCAGGGTGGTGGCCTGATCGGTGCGATGCTGGCGGGTGTCGAGGACGTGCACGGTGGCGAGCCGGCCGAAGGTGATCTGCCGGTAGACCCGCATGTCGATCCCGCTCGGCAGGGACGAACGGCGCAGCGGCATGTGCTCGTAGTACGCCTGGAACGCGGCGGCGCGGCGCGCCCGGAACACGTCCGCGCTCTGCTGGGCGGGATCCTGCGGGACGAGCCCGGCCCAGTTGTTGTCGACCTCGTGGTCGTCGAACGTGACGATCCACGGCGCGGCGGCGTGCGCCGCCTGCAGGTCGGGGTCGCTGCGGTAACAGGCGTGCCGGTTGCGGTAGTCGGTCAGCGAGTACGGCTCGCCGGTCCCGTCGTGCTGGCGGTACGCGGCCGTATTGCGCGGGTTCTCGTAGATGTAGTCACCCAGGAACGCCACGAACGCGATGTCCTCGGCCGCCAGGTGCCGGTACGCGGTGTACCGGCCGGACTGGTAGTCCTGGCAGCTGGCGAACGCGAACCGCAGCCGCTGCAGGTCGGCTCCGGCGGCGGGTGCCGTCCGGGTCCGGCCGACGGGGGACGCCTGGCCGTCGACCAGGAAGCGGTAGAAGTAGACACGGTCGGGTTCGAGGCCGGTGACCTCGGCGTGAACGCTGTGGCCCCAGGCGGGCTCGGCCGTGGCGGTGCCCCGGCGGCGGACGGCGGCGAACCGGTCGTCGTCGGCGACCTCCCAGGTGACCGGCACCGACTGGTTCGGCATGCCACCGCCGTGCAGCGCGTCCGGCGCGAGCCGGGTCCACAGCACGACGCCGTCGGGAGCCGGGTCACCCGAGGCGACACCCAGCGTGAACATGTGCGAAGGCAGCGGGCCGGCGGCGCCCGGGCGGGGTACGGCCCGGGCCCTGCCGTCGGGGTCGACGAGCGCGGGACCGGCGATCAGGCCGGCCACCGCACCACCTGCGGCGGCCACGAAACGGCGGCGACTCACGGGCGAAAAGAAAGACATACATCGATGCTGCGGGCGGCGGCGGTGCCGCTGACACCGAGCTCACGCGAAACCCGCGCCAACAGGCGGTGACCGCACCGTTGACGGCGCTGCTGCCGGCGGGAGGCGTGCCGGACGCACCCGGCACGCTCCAGCGGCTCACTTCTTCTTGTTCTTGCTCTTCTTCTTGTCCTTCTTCGACTTCTTCGCCACGGCACACTCCCTTCCGTCATCCGCCGTCGGGTGCGGAGAAGGAAAGGCTAGGCGCTGAACGTGACGTGAATGTTGGGTTCGTGACGCCTGTCGCCGCCGCTGGCTGCACGTCCGGGCCGCGGAAGTGTGAACAGGGATCACCATTACCGGGTGTACAACAACCCGTAACATGATGCCGTTCGGGGCGACGACTCGCGTTAGTCTCGATCGATGATCCACTCTCGGCGAGGTGGTTCCGGACCGGTCGGCGCCGGGCGTACGACCCGGCGTGGTGACCTGCCGGTGCCCGCCGCTCGCGGGCCGCGGGGCTCGGCCGGGACGGTGTTGCGGGCGATCCTGGATCACGGCCCGATCGCCCGCAGTTCGGTGGCCCGGGCGGCTCGCCTGTCCGCGGCCTCGGTCAGTGGTGTCGTGGCATCCCTTCTCGAGTGCGGGCTGGTCCGTGAGGTGCCGGAAGCGGCCGGGCCGCCGGGTGTCGGGCGGCCGCACGTGCCGGTGGACATCGACACCGACGGTGCCGCCGTCATCGGGGTGCACATCGCCGTACCCCGTGTGACGGTCGCGCTGCTCGACCTGCGGGGGCGGGTCGTCGCGAGCCGGTGGAGTGCGCACGGCCGCCGGGATCCCAGCAGCGTCCTGTCCGCGATCGCTTCGAGCGTCGCCGCCCTCCGCCGCGAGTACGGCGCCCGGCGCAGGATTCTCGGCCTCGGCCTGGCCGCCGGCGGCTGGGTCGACGTGGCGAGCGGGACGGTCGTCGAGCACTCGTTCCTCGGGTGGCGCGACGTCCCGGCCGGTGCGGTCCTCGCCGAGGCGACCGGTCTGCCCGTACGCGTCGACAGCAACTCCCGGGCGCTGCTCAAGGCCGAACAGCTCTTCGGTGACGTGGCCCGCCGGGCGCGGGAGAGTGCGGTCCATCTCTTCGTGGGCAACGTCGTGGACGTGGCGTTCGCGGCCGGCGGCATCGTTCATCACGGCCCCCGGTCGGCCGCGGGTGCCGTCGCCCACCTGCCGGTCGAGGGGTGCGGGGAGGCCTGTGCCTGCGGCCGCACCGGCTGCCTCCAGGCCGCCGTGTCGGAGCAGGCGCTGGCGCGCCGTGCACTCGATGCCGGGCTGATCGACCGGCCGGACTTCGGTGCCCTGATCAGCGCGGCCGTCAGCGGCAGCGCCGGGGCCGTCGCCATCTTCGAGGAGCGCGCCCGCCTCGTCGGCCGGGCCGCGGGTCTGCTGCTGGACCTGTTCGATCCCGAGGTGCTCGTCGTCGTGGAGGCGGGAGCGAACCGGCTGCCCGGCTGCCTCGCGATCGTGCGGTCCGAGGCGGCGGCCTGGGCGTCGGCAGGCGCCGATGCCGCGGAAACCGTTCGTATCACGAGCTTTCCGGACAACGTGCTCGCCGTGGCCGGTGGGGCGGTCGCCCTCGACCACGTGTACGCCGCGCCGCACTCCTGCTGAGCCCTTATTTCAGTACGGCGCAAACTTGCCTCTTAATCCTAGCGGCATAGTATGAATTAAGGACGGCGGCGACGAAGCCTTCGGCCCGGCTCGGCCCACGCACCCGTCAAAGCCCGAACGGAGCTGCTCATGACTGTCCTCACCTCCTGGTCGACCCCGGCGGTGCCGGTCGACGCGGCGCTGTTCCGTCAGGTGTTCCGGCGCCACGCCGCGGGCGTGGCCGTGGTGACCACCGACGCGGGACGCGGCCCCGCCGGTGTCACCGTGACGTCGCTCGCCTCGCTGTCCGCCGATCCGCCCCTGCTCTCCTTCAGCATCTCCGCGACGGCGAGCAGCTGGCCGCACCTGCGCGACGCCGGCACGGCCGTCGTGCACCTGGTGGGCGCCGAGCGCGCCGAGCTGGCGCACACCTTCGCCACCAGCGGGATCGACCGGTTCGCCGCACCGACGCGCTGGCGCCGGCTGCCCACCGGGGAACCCGTGCTCGACGGCGCGGCGGCCTGGTTGCGGGTCGCGATCGAGCACCGGCACCCCGCCGGCGGATCACACCTGGTCATCGGCCGGGTGATGGAGGCCGAACTCGCCGAGCGGCACGCCCCGCTGCTCTACCACGACGGCGGCTATCACGCCCTCTGACCGCGAAGGAAGCCGATGTGCGGTCGGACCCGGTGGGCCCGGACCAGAACGAGGCGCTCGGGGAAGGGCGCCGCCGCCTGCACCCCGGCGACGGCGAGCGTCCGGCCGTCCCGGGTGGGGTCCCTCCGGCCGGTCGGCCGGCGGCAACGGCGAGATCCGGTAGACGCCGGCGGGGTGCAGGCCGGGCAGGCGTACGCGCCCCGGCGGCGACCACACCCCGGTCGCGGTGGCGGCGAGGGCGTACACCGCCTCCCCGTGCACCCACAACGAACGGAAATCGAGGGTGTGCACGCGCCCGGTAGTGTGCGAGACGGTCGGGCTCACGTGGGCGCCGATCAGCTCGGGAGGCAGCAGCGTGCCGGTCCACCGCTGGATGAGCTGGATTTCCAGCGCGTCGTTGCAGTCACTGGACCATATCCGGTCGGTACGCTCCGGCACCCCAGGTCCACCCGGGAGCCGCCGGAGGAGCAGGGCGGGATCTCCACCCCCGGCTGCCGTCGGCGATGGCGGAACCAGCCGTCGTCGAGCACGAACCGGGCGGGGGCGTCGATGTCATCGGGGACTCCCCTCGGACAACTCGCGTAGCTGTTCGGCCGCCTTCTCCGGCGTGATGTCGCGCTGCGGGCCGGCGAGCAGCTCGTAGCCGACCATGAACTTGCGGATGGTCGCCGAGCGCAGCAGCGGTGGATAGAAATGACCGTGCAGGTGCCACTCGGGGTGTTCGGCCCCGTCGGTCGGCGTCTGGTGCAGCCCCATCGAGTACGGGAAGGTGACGCCGAACAGGCGGTCGTAGCGGCGGGTGAGCCGGCCCAGAATGTCGGCGAGCCCGTCGCGCGCCGGCTCGGTGAGGCCGGGCAGCGACCCGGCGTGGCTGCGCGGCAGCACGAGCGTCTCGAACGGCCACACGGCCCAGAAGGGCACCAGCGCCACGAACTCGTCGTTCGAGGCCACGAGGCGCTCGCCGTCGGCCAGCTCCGCGGCCAGGTAGTCGCACAGCAGGCAGCCGTCGTGCGCGCGTTGCCGCGCCGACTCCTTCACGGCCTCGTTCGGCAACCGTTCCTCGGCCCAGATCTGGCCGTGCGGGTGCGGGTTGCTGGCGCCCATCATCGCCCCGCGGTTCTCGAAGATCAGGACGTGGGCGACCCACGGGATCGCGCCGAGCTCGGTGTACTGCTGGGTCCAGGCGTCGACGACCTGCCGGATCTCCCGCGTACCCATGCCGCCGAGCGTGAGGTCGTGGCGCGGGGAGAAGCAGAGGACCCGGCAGATCCCGCGTTCGGCCTCGGCCACCAGCAGGCCGCCGGACGCCGGTGCCGCGGGCGCGGTGTCGGGCAGCAGCGCCGCGAAGTCGTTGTCGAAGACGTACGTCGACGAGTACCGCGCCGTACGGGCCCCGCCGGCCCGTGTGTTGCCAGGGCAGAGGTAGCAATCGGGGTCGTACGCGGGCCGGCTGTCCGGCACCGGATCCTCCACCTGCCCCTGCCACGGCCGGGCCGTGCGGTGCGGTGAAACCAGCACGTACTCGCCGGTGAGCCGGTTCAGGCGGCGGTGCGGAATGCCGGACAGTGGCGTGCCCATCGGCGACCCCGATCTCCTGGGCGACCTTGAACAGGTCGTTGAGCTGATTGTCGAGCCCGGTGAGGGAGCTGACCGGTTTGCCGCCGATGTAGACGGCGTCGAGGCGCGGTTGTAGCAGGGCCGTGATGTCGGCGGCGCTGGTCGTCACCGGGAACAGGAACGTGGTCTGGACGCGGCGCCGCCGTGACCGGGATCCAGGACCTGCTCGGCGGGGCCTGGTCCGCTATCGCCCCGGCACGGGCCCGAAGCTGTCCACGACCACGGTGAGCTTCGGCAACTGAGCCGTCCACGCCGCCGTCGGCGTCCGCCATTCCACGGCGTACCCATGGCTCTTGACCGTCAGCAGCCGCCGCAGGACGCGCATCTGCCGCCCGGACCGGTCCTCGACCGTGTATTCCCACACGCCGTTCTCGATCCTGATCCTCCGGTACGAGGCGGGCCGCGCCTTGCCCTCCTCGGCGGTGAGCGCCGCGACGCTGTTACCGGGTGGTGCGGTGGATCTGCCGATGCTCAGGGTGAGCCCGCCCTGCGGGGCGGTGAACGTCAGCTCGCCCGTGGGATCCCGGCTGTGCCGCCAGCCCCGGGGCACGGCCACCCGGAATCCCGTGGGGTCGTTCCACCAGGTGAAGTCGCCGGGCAGCACCACCACCCGCCGGACGGTGGGAGACGCCGTCGCCGTGGTCGGCGTGCCGGTCGGGTCGCCCTTGCCGGTGGTGCTGGCGGCAGCCCCGACCGCGGCGATGACGGCCGCCGTCGCGGCCGCCGTCGCCCAGCGGACACGCCGGAGCCGGGGGCGTTCTGCGGCGGCGGAGGGCGGCGGGGGCGGCGCCGGTGGCCCGGCCACCCGGCGGAGCCTCTCCTCCACGTCGGAGGGCAGCAGCCGGGCCGCGGGGTCGTGCTGCAGCAGACCTTCCAGTACGCCCGTGAGTGGCCCCGCGCGCCGGGGCGGCCGTCCGGCGTACGGAGGATGACCCTCCACGGCGTGGTAGAGCGTCGCGCCCAGCGACCACAGGTCGGCCTGCGGGGTCCGGTCCCCGCCGAGCAGCCGTTCCGGAGCGACGTACCTCGGTGATCCGGTGTGGCCCGGCGGGCGGGCGCCGTCCTCGGTGGCCGGCGGACCGAAGTCGGACAGCACGATCCGCCCGCCGTCGCCGATCAGGACGTTCGCCGGCTCGACGTCGAGGTGCAGCACGCCGGTGCCGCTCGTGGCGGTCAGCCCGTGCAGGACGGCCAGGCCGATGGCCGCGACCCGGGCGGGCGGCAGCGGACCGGTCTCCTCGATCACCTGCAGCAGCGAGCGGGAGGCGACGTACTCCATCACGATCCACGGCTCGTCCTCGTCGGGCAGCACGTCGAGGACGCTGACCACGTTCGGGTTGCCGATCCCGGCGAAGGCCCGCGCCTCGCGCATCGTCAGCTCGCGGACCACCTCCTGCTCGTCGGCGCCCAGCCCGGCGGGCGGCACGCACTTGCGGATCGCGACCTGGCGGTGCAGGACCTCGTCGGCGGCCAGCCACACGCGGCCCATCCGCCCGGTGGCGAGCGTGCGAAGCAGCCGGTACCGCCCGGCCACCAGTTGTTCCTGCGGCGCCATGCCGTCACCTCGGAGGTTGCGAAGGTCAGCGGCCCTCTCGACCGTACTCGCCCACGTACGGGGATTTCATCTCCCGTTGCACGGATTTCGGGTGATGCCGGATGGTCCACAAGGGCGGTGAGGATCTCCGCTCGGAGGACTCGACCGGCGTCGATGCCAGCGTAGGGTCGGCGGCGGGATGACCGTCGGCAACCGCCCGGGCGCGTCGCGCTCATGGTTGCCGTTCCTGCACGACTGACGGACGGCGAGGCAAATGCGGATAGGCAGAATCGGTCACCGAGGGCACCTGGTCGCGATGTTGTGCGCGGCGCTGGCCGTGGTCCTGGCGGCCGGGCCGGCCGCCGTCGGGTCGCGAGCGGCGCCGGTGGCCGATACCGGTCACGAGCATGCTCATACCGAGGGCGCGCCCGCCGCCACCGCGGCCGATCAGGCGGTGCGTTTCCAGGCGCTGCTCGGGCAGCACTCGGTGCTGGCGGCCGACCTGATGCGCAGCCGGATCCGCGGTGACGACAACTTCGCCCAGGCCGCGAACGCCGCCCTGGGCGGCAACACCGATGCGATGACCGCCCTGGTCGGGCAGCTCTTCGGCGCCGCCACGGGGGAGAAGTTCCGGCCCCTGTGGTCGCAGCACGTCGTCGCGCTGTTCGCGTACGCGGGCGCCGTGGCCGAACAGGACGAAGCCGCCAAGGCTCGCGCACGCGAGGATCTGGTCGGGTTCGAGAAGAAGCTCGCCACCTTCTTCGCGGGCGCCTCGCACGGCCGGCTCCCCGCGGACGCGGCGCGCGAGGCGGTCGTCATGCACGTCAACCATCTGACGAAGCAGGCCGACGCGTACGCGGCACACGACTACGCGCAGTCGGACCGGTTGTACCGGGAGGGATACCAGCACACGTACGACCTCGGCCTGACGCTGGCCGACGCGCTGCTGCCGGCCCGTGACCGCGCCACTCTGCGTACGCCCATCTGGCGGTTGCGCTCCCAGCTGGGCAAGGTGCTGGCCGAGCACGCCGTGCTGCTGGAGGACGTCACCCGTGCGGCGGTCACGAACACCGCGGACTTCGACGCCTCCGCCGACATGATCAACGGCAACACACGGGATCTGGCGGCCGCGGTCGACACCCTGTTCGGGGCGCCCACCGCGCGGCGGTTCCAGTCACTGTGGGCGTCGCACGTGGAGCTGCTCGTCGCGTACGCGGGCGCCACCGCGGCCGGCAAACCCGACCGCAGGCACGAGGCGCGGTCCCAGTTGCGGACCTTCGAGACGCGCATGGCCGCCGTGCTCGCCCCGGCCACGGGCGGGCGACTGTCACCGGCCGACCTGTCCGCGGCGCTGCAGGCACACGACCAGATGCTGCTCGACCACGCCGACGCGTACGCCGCCCGGGACTACCGGAACGCGCAGGACGTCGCGGACAAGACGTACGAGCACATGTTCGCCCTGGCCCGCCGGCTCGCCGACGGATTCGGCGCGACCGTCGCCGCGCGCCTGCCACGCGGCGGCGCTCAGACCGGTTACGGCGGGCTCGCCGTGGTAAACCGTTGACATGCCCGTGTACGCCCGGACGGTGTCCCTGGGATGCCTGGCGCTCGTCCTGATCACCGTGCTGACCGGTGCCCCGCGGCGCGCGCCCCGGCCCGGCACCGCCACGCGGGTGGTGCCGGTGGCCACGGCGCCGGTCGCGGCGGAGGGCTTCCGGTCGGCGCGCACCTACACCGCCGTGGCCCCGCCGGTGCGCCTGCGCATCGGGGCGCTGCACGTGGACAGTGTGGTGCAGCGGCTCGGCCTGCAACCCGACGGCAGCGTCGCCGTCCCCGAGAGCCCGGACGTGGCCGGCTGGTACGTGCGCGGCCCCCGGCCCGGCCAGCCCGGACCCGCGGTGATCCTGGGCCACGTCGACTCCCGCGCCGGCCCGGGCATCTTCGCCCGCCTCGGCACCGTCCGGCCCGGCACCCGGGTCGCCGTCGATCGCGCCGACGGCAGCACGGTGACGTTCCGGGTCACCGGGGTGTCGCGGGTGCCCAAGGTCAAATTCCCGACCGATCTCGTGTACGCCCCCAGCCTCGACGCCACCCTCCGGCTCGTCACCTGCGGCGGAAGCTTCGACCGCTCTCGAGGAAGCTACCGGGACAATGTCATCGTGTTCGCGGACAAGGTCTGAGCTCCGCCGGCGGCGTACCCCGGCACTGCTGGCGGTGCTGCTCACGGCGGTCACGGCGATCCAGTGGCCCGCCCCCGGGGCGGCGGCCGCCCCGGTCGCCCTGCCGATCACCGCGGCCCTGGTCCGCGGCGACCGCACGGCCCTGGTCGTCGACCTGAGCGCCGGCACCCGGCCGGGCAGGCCGAGCGTCACGGTGACCCGCGACGGCGTGCCGCAGCAGGCGAACCTGGTCCCGCTCGTGTCCGACGGGCTCGCCGTGGCGCTGGTCGTCGACACGTCGGTGGCCGGAGCCGCCACGCTGCCGACGTGGCAGAGCGCCGCCGCCCGGTTCATCCTCGAGGCCCCGCCGACCACCCAGGCCGTCGTGATCGCCGACTCGGCCCCCGCCGCGGTGATCGCCGGACCGGAGCGGGGTCCGAGCGGCACGGTTCGTGCGCTGACGTCGGTGCCGGCCCGGGGCGCCCGCGACACCGCCGCGGCGCTGAGACTGGCGATGCGGCAGTTCCCGGCCGCGGCGCTGGGCCGGCGGCTGGTCGTCCTCTACACGACCGGCACGGATGCCCGCGGCGAGGACGCCGCCGGACTCGGCGACACGTTCCGGCAGAGCGGCACCGTGCTCGTGGTGGTCGGAGCGGCAAGTGCAGGCCCGTACTGGGCGACCGCGGCGGCGGCCACCGGCGGCTTCTTCGCGCCCGCGGGCGACCCCGTCGTCATACCCGCGCTGGACCAGGTGTCGACCGTGCTGCGGAGCCGCTACCTCGTCGAACTCCCGACCCCGCCCACACTGCCCGCGCGGCTGTCCGTACGCGTGGACACCGGCGACCTGACCCTGACCGGCGACGCGATCGTGGCGGCGCCGCCGTCCCCGGCACCCGCGAAGGACCCGGGCCTGACCCGCACGGCAGTGCTGCTGTGGATCGCGGTCGCCGGCGCGGCCGTGCTGGTCGCCGTGGCCGCGTACCTGCGGCGCCGCCGTCCCCGTCCGGCCGCCGCCGAGCCGCCGGCCCCACCGGCCCCGCTCGTCGCCGAGCCGGTGGCGCGGGGACACGCGGCTGTGCCGCCGCCGGTGGTCCGCGGCCGCGCCACCGTACACAATGATCGGCCGCCGGATCACCCGTAGGGCAGGTAGTAGGCCCCGCTCCCACTGAAGTCGTGCCCGGCGCCGGCCGGACAGTATCCCGTGCCGTTGCCGCTGTACGCCAGGCAGTAGCACTTGTTGCACCACCGCCACCCCGGTTGCTCACCGGACGGGGGAGTGCCGTACGCCACCCGGTAGTCCCCGCTCGTGTTGCGGTTGTGGACGCCGCCGTTGTGGCAGCGCCCGTCCGACGCGCTGCCGCCGTACCAGAGGCAGTAGCACCTGTTGCACCAGCGCCATCCCGCCTGGCCGGGCCCGGACGTGTGGGTGACGATGTAGTTGCCGCTGCCGCCGTAGTCGTGGCCCCCACCGAGGATGCACCACGCCGTGGTGGTCCCGCCGCCGTAGAAAAGGCATTGGCACCGGTTGCACCACCGCCATTGCGACTGCACGGCGTCGGTCCCCGGCCCCTTGGCCACGGCCGGCCCAGACATCAGGGCTCCGGCCCCGATGATGCCCGCGGTGACGGCACCGGCCCTGAGTACGGCCCGGCGCGGCAGCTCGTGCCGCCTTATCCCAGCTGTGTCCACGGTTTCCCCCTCGGTCAACGCATTGATGTATGCCTATGCGACAGAGGCTTCACCATGCGGGTGGGTGGCGGCAAGAGCAGGCGGCTCTGATCATTTTCAATTGGCGCCTGAATGCGATTTCGACGAAATAACAGATGTCCCGAAACGGTGGCACGGGCGCGTATTTCACAGCTTTGAACGAACGACAATTCCCGACGATCAGCAGCGGCGGCTCGATGAACGGGGTGCCGCGCCGATGTGCGGGAGATGGATCTCGACGAGCGTCAGCGCCGGTGGGACGCCGGTACCGCCGACGGCTCCCAGCGGTGGGCCTCAGCCCTTCGAGAGGGCGCGTTCCAGTTGTGCCTTGGTCATGGACGAGCGGCCCGGGATGCCGCGGCGGCGGGCTTCGGCGTACAGGTCGGTCTTCGACCGGCCGGGGGTTCCGGCGGCCGGTTTGCCGAGTTCCTGCCAGCGGGATTCCGTCATGTCCACGCCGAACTTCTTGGCGGCGCGCTTGATGCGGCGGAAGGCCTCGTCGCGTTCCGAGTCGGTCACGTCGCGCACCTGATCGAAGCGGGCGATCGCGTTGCGCACGTGCCGGGCGTCGCTGAGCGGTTCCTTGCGGACGCGCGGGAACGCGAAGGTGCTGTCGGGCATCGCGTCCCGCTCGGCGGCGGTCAGCTGTCGTGTCCTGGTGGCCATTCCCCGTGGTTACCCGCCGGCGGGGACGGTCATGCCGCCGGCAGGTCCGCAACCCGATGCCAACCGAAAAGCAACCGGACCCGGAAGGCGGCACGGCCCGGAACCCTTCATTCGGCGGCCGTCGTGCCGATCAGGCGCCACGACCCGCAGACCGTCGGTGACCGTGAGCGTCGCCGACCAGCCGGCCGGAGTGAGGAGGGACGCAGGGTTGCGGGAGTTGAGGTACGCAGTCCGCGGTGCGAACGCCGTTGTCGTGGGCATCCACGCTGTAGCCGTGCTGATCGCCGGCTTCTGGCTGTTCACGACCGCCGGAGGCCCCGCTGCCGCCGCGTTGTTCGCCAACGTCGCCGAGGCGGGAGCGTCCCTCTACGCCGCGATCGCGTGCGGCCGGAGCGCACGGCGGACACGCGGCCGGGGCCGGCGTGCCTGGGCGATGCTGGGGCTGGGCGCGGCGACCTGGTCGGCGGGTCAGTTCCTCTGGACGTGGTACGAGAACGTGCAAGGCATCGAGGTGCCGTTCCCCTCCCTCGCCGACCTGGGTTTCCTGGCGTTGGTGCCGCTCACCGTCGCCGGCGCCGGTGCCTTCGTCGACCTGCGGCGCGGTACGGTCCGGATGCTGCTCGACGCCCTCCTCATCACCGGGTCGATGTTCTACCTCAGCTGGGCCACGGTTCTCGGCCCGCTCTACGCCGCCGGCGCCGGGAGCACCTTCGAATGGCTCGTCACGATGGCGTACCCCGCCGGTGACGTCATCGTGGGCAGCATGATCTTCATCCTTCTCGGGCAGGTGCGAGGGGCCCAGCGCCTGGTCTTCGGCGTCCTCGGTGCCGGCTATCTCGCGCTCGCGGTCGCCGACAGCGGCTTCGCCTATCTCATGCAGAGCGGGACGTACACCAGCTCGAGCTTCGCCGACTTCGGCTGGATCTGCGGCTTCCTGCTGATCGGGCTGGCGGCGGGGCTGCAGCACCGGTGCGGGCCCCTGCGGATCGTCGGTACGGCCCGGACCTGGGTCGCCCTGCCGTACGTGCCGCTGACGGTGGCGATCGCCGCGTCGCTGGTGGTCACGGTGCAGCGCGGCACGGTCGGACCGATGCTGTACACGTTGTCGACCGTCCTGGTCGTCGTCGTGGTGATCCGGCAGCTGCTGAGCATGCGCGACAACCACCGCCTCACCATGGAGCTGCGGGCCACCGTGGGCAACCTGCGCCTGCGCGAGGTGGAGCTGCGGGCGAGCCAGGAGAAGCTGATGAGCCGGCAGGAGGAGCTGCGGCGCCTGGCGTTCACCGACATGCTGACCGGGGTCGCCAACCGCTCGGGCCTCTTCCGTCACCTCGACACGCTCGTGGAGCGACCCGGCGGTGAGGGCTTCCTCTCGATGCTCTACGTCGACCTGGACGGATTCAAGGACGTCAACGACACGCACGGCCATGCCGCGGGCGACGCGCTCCTGGCCGCCGCGACGAGCCGGATGAGCGCGGGCCTGCGTACCGGTGATTTCCTCGCCCGGATCGGCGGCGACGAGTTCGCGATCGTCGTCGCGCACCACGACGCGGGCGAGGCGAACACCCTCGCCGGCCGGCTGGTCGCCGCGCTGACCAGTCCGTTCGAGATCGGCGGGCAGACGGTCGCCGTAGCCGCCAGCATCGGCGTGGCCACCCAGCCGGCAGCCACCGCCGACCCGCAGGAGCTGCTGCGCGACGCCGACACCGCGATGTACACGGCGAAGCTGTCCGGCAAGGGCCGGTACTGCGTGTTCGCCATCGAATCCGGCATGCCGCCGTTACCGCTCCGATAGCGAATCTTCCGGTGCCCTTAAGGCGCCGGCACCGAGACTCCCAGCGTCACGAAGATCGATACGGCTCCTGGGAGGACCGCTCGTGAGCCATGCGAGGAGAAGCAGGGCCGCGCTGCGAGCGACGGTGTTCGGTGCGGTGACGCTCGCGGTGCTCGGAACGGGGGCGATCGTCACCGCCGGCTACGCGGTCACCGGCGGGATCCCGCAACCGGACGCCCCGGACCGCCTCGCCGTCAGCGCGGCCGCCGCCGGCCGTGGTCTCACGCAGCCGGTCGCGGCGCCGGACATCGACGGTGCCGAGGTCGAGGCGCACCTGAAGGAGTTCGCCCGCCTGGCCGACGCGAACGGCGGCAACCGGGCCCACGGCACGGCCGGGTACAAGGCCTCGCTCGACTACGTGCAGGGCAAGCTCGACGCGGCGGGGTACAGCACCCGGATCCAGCAGTTCACCTTCGGCGGCAGGACCGGGTTCAACCTGATCGCCGACCTGCCCGGCCGCGGGGACCCGGACCGGGTGGTCATGCTCGGGGCGCACCTGGACAGCGTCGCCGAGGGGCCCGGCGTCAACGACAACGGCAGCGGCTCGGCGGGCATCCTGGAGGTCGCCCTCGCCTATGCCGCCGCCGGCGCGAAGGGTGACAAGGCCATCCGCTTCGGCTGGTGGGGCGCGGAGGAGGAGGGCCTGGCCGGGTCGAAGGCGTACGTGGCGTCGCTGCCGGCCGCCGAGCAGGCCAAGCTGACCGCGTACCTGAACTTCGACATGATCGGTTCGCCCAATCCCGGCTATTTCGTCTATGACGACGACCCGCGGGGCGCCTTCATCACCCAGGCGTTCGAGGAGGGCTTCGCCGCCGAACAGGTCCCGTCCGAGGGCGTCAGCGTCGACGGCCGGTCGGACCACGCCTCGTTCATGGCGGCCGGCATCCCCAGCGGCGGTACGGCCACCCTGAGCCTCGCACCGGCGATGAGCCAGGCCCAGGCGGCGAAGTGGCACGGCAAGGCGGGGCAGCCCTTCGACCCCTGCTACCACAAGGACTGCGACACCATCGACAACGTCAGCGCCGCCGCGCTGGACACCCACACCGACGTGGCCGCGTACGCCGCGTGGAAGCTGACCGGGGTGCAGGCGACGATCGAGCCGGCCGCCGGCGCCCCGCGGTCTCGGGCATTGACCTTCTAGGGCGGGGAGGTGGCCGGGGACGGATCCGTGGTGGGCGCGGATCGTCCCCGGCCGCTATGGTCGGCACTTGATCTTTCGACCGGCGGTGCTCCTGGAATGAGACGCAGTTACGTTCGCGTCGCCCTCGCGGTGACGACGCTGGTGGCCCTGGCGTTCGTCATCCCGCTGGCGCTGCTCGTGCAGACGGCGGCCCAGGACCGCGCGCTGCGCGAGGCGGAGCGGCAGGCCCTCGGCCTGTCGGCCGTGGTGGTGGTCGCCACGGACCGCGACCTCGTCCTGAACTCGATCATGAGTACGGAGGCCGGCCAGCAGGGCCGGCTCGCGGCACACCTGCCGACGCTGGGCACGGTGGGGACCTCCCGGGTCGCCCCCGGCGCGATCATTCACGTACGGCAGCAGCAGAGCGCCGGCACGGTGAACGTCGCCGGGGGGCGGGCGTACCTGCGCCCGGTGGCGCTGCCCGAGGGCCTGATCGCGGTGATCGAGGTGTACGTGCCGTCGAGCTCGCTGCGGGCCGGCGTCGGCCTGGCGTGGCTCGTGCTCCTCGGCGAGGCGATCGTCCTGGTGGGCGTCTCCACGCTGCTGGCGGACCGGCTCGCCGCCCGGGTGGTACGCGCCAGCGGCGACCTGGCCCGGACCGCCACCAGCCTCGGGGCGGGCAGCCTGCACGCAAGGGTACGGCCGAGCGGCCCCCGGGAGATCGAGGAGGTCGGCGGCGCGCTCAACGTCCTCGCCGACCGGTTCGCCGAGCTGCTGGCCACCGAGCGCGCGCTGGCCGCCAACCTCTCCCACCGGCTCCGGGTGCCGCTGACGGCGCTGCGGCTGAACACCGAGGCGCTGCCGGCCGGCGCAGACCGCGACCGTCAGCTGCGGGTCGTCGACCGGCTCGAGAACGAGATCAACGCAGTGATCGTCGAGGCCGCCCGCCCGCTCGCGGCGCGACCGCGGCTGCGCTGCGACCTGGCCGCCGTCGTCACCGACCGGACGGAGTTCTGGGGCGCCCTCGCCGAGGACCAGGGCCGGCCGTGGCAGGCCGAGCCGCCGCCGGCCGGAATCACCGTGCCGGCCGCCTTCTCGGTGGTCGCCGAGGCGCTGGACGTGCTGCTGGGCAACGTGTTCCACCACACCCCGGAGACGGCCGCCTGCCGGGTGTCGGTCCAGCCGGGCGCCGAAGAGGTCTCCGTGACGGTGGAGGACGCCGGGCCGGGCTTCCGTGACCCGGAGGCCGCCGTGTCCCGCGGTGCCAGCGACGCCGACTCCACCGGGCTCGGCCTGGACATCGCCCGGCGCCTCGCCGCCGAGACCGGCGGCCGGTTCGACGTCGGCCGCAGCGAGCTGGGCGGGGCCCGCGTCGTCCTCACCCTCGGCGTCGCCGGCGAGGACGCGCCGCCCCGGGCGGAACGCCGGCCGCGATTCTGGCGGCGGCTGGGCGGTGCGCATGCCCGGCGGTAGGTCAGCCGGCGTTCTCCGGCGCGGACAGGCGGATGCCCACCCCGCGGAGGGTGTGCAGGTAACGCGGCGCGGCGGCGCGCTCGCCCAGCTTGCGACGCAGCCAGGTCACGTGGACGTCGACCGTCTCGAGCGAGCGGCTCTCCGAGCACCACACGTCGTCGAGGACCTGGCGCCGGGTGACCACCTTGCCGGCCCGCTGCATCAGGTACGCCAGCAGATCGAACTCGAGCCGGGACAGCTGCAGGGGCGCGCCGTCGAGCGAGACCGTACGCGCCTCCCGGTCGAGCACCAGGCCGCCCACCGTCAGCGTGGTGACCTTCGGCCCGGCGCCGCGGCGCAGCACCGCCGCGATCCGCGCCTCGAGCTGCTCGGCGGAGTACGGCTTGACCACGTAGTCGTCCGCACCCGCCCGCAGCAGGCGGATCATCTCGCTCTCCGCGCCGCGGGCGGTCGCGACGACGACCGGCACCGCCGACGTGGCCCGGATGCGGCGCAGCACGGTGGCGCCGTCGAGGTCCGGCAGGTTGAGGTCGAGGACCACCACGTCCGGACGCGAACTCGCCAGCTCCCGCAGGCCGTCGAGCGCGTCCGCGCAGAGGCGTACGACATGTCCGGTCACGGACAGTGAGCGGTCGATGGCCTCCCGGACATCGCGGTCGTCCTCGATCACCAGTACGTGAGCCATAGTCATAATCTATCGATCGTTAAGGCAGAATGTAATCATGGGCCGGAGCTGGAGATTCGTCGTCGCGTGGCTGTCCGCGGCGGTTGCCGCCGTCACCGTGTCCTGGCTCGGGGTCCGCGTCGGCATCGCGCCCGCGATCACCGACGAGGCGCCGGTGGCGATCGACGTCAACCGCCGGTACACCGAGGTCCGGTTCGGACTGCCCGACCCCACACCGACGCCCGCGGCGCCCCGGCCGAAACCCAGCCGCACGTCGGCCCGTCCGACCCGGCCGCCCACCACCCCGACGCGCACGCGGCCGGCGCCCTCGCGGTCGGCGTCGGTGAGCCCGTCCGCGAGTCCGTCGCCCTCCGCGCCGGATCGCCGACCGCGCTACCGGGTCAACGCCGAGGGTGGGGACGTGATCGTCGCGTACTCGCCGACACGGATCGACGTGGTCGACACCGAGCCGCTGCCGGGCTACGTGGCGAGCATGACCCGGCGCAGCAACACGCTGGTCGTCGTGCGGCTCGCCGGCCCCTCGCACGCCTCGGTCGTCACGGCGTACTGGGACGACGGGCCGGGAGCGCAGATCGTCGAGGAGTACGGCGGCTGAGCGGTCATCCGAGGATCAGCAGGCGCAGGAGCGCCGCGACCCCGATGACCACGATCAGCGCCCGCAGCAGCAGCGGCGGCAGCCGGCGGCCGAACCGGGCCCCGACGATCCCGCCGGCGGTCGCGCCCGCCGCGACGAGCAGCACCGCCGTCCAGTCCGCCGACCCGGGCGACACGATCAGGAAGGTCACCGCGGCGATCGCGTTCACGCCCGTGGTGAGCAGGTTCTTCAGCGCGGTGATCGACTGGAGGTCCTCGGACGTCAGCACGCTCATCAGCCCGACGATCAGCACGCCCTGCGCCGCGCCGAAATAGCCGCCGTAGATGCCGAGCAGGTAGACGCCACCGGCGACGGTCCCGAGCCGGGGCCGGGAGAGCGTCGCCAGCCGGCCGTAGCCCGCCGTGGTGTCCCGCCCGCGGGCGGCACGCCGTTGCAGGGCGGGGCCCCACACCACCATGCACAGGCCGATCGCGATCAGCGCGGGAACGATCGTCCTGAAGGCGTCATCCGGCAGGACGAGCAGCAGGAGCGCGCCGGTGATGCCGCCGAGCACCGCCGCGGGCAGCAGGCTGCGCAGCTCGCGGCGGTGCTCGCCGAGCTCGTGGCGGTAGCCGAAGGTGCCGGTGATGCCGCCGCCGACGAGGCCGATGTTGTTGGACACGTTGGCGACCAGCGGCGGGTATCCGAACAGCAGCAGCGTCGGGAAGGTCACCAGCGTGCCCGAACCGACCACCACATTGATCATCCCTGCCCAGAACCCCGCGACCAGGATCGCCAGCGCCGCCGTCACCTACCCATGATCTCCCCGGCACGCCCGGCCGGTGTTGATGCAGGCGGCGATCCGGCGCATCGTGCGGTCGGTGTTGACGTTGATGAAGTCGTCGTGGTCGGAGAAGGGGTTGTGGTCCTCCTCGGGGAAGGAGTCCAGCGCGTACTGACCCCGCACCTGAACGTCGCGGGGGATGTCGTAGGAGATCGTGATGCGCAGCTGGGGGATGGCCACGAAGGTTGCCGGGCAGGCGCCGGTGGTCCGGTCGGCGAACGCGACGTGGCTGCGGTGGTTGGCGCTGTCGATGTTCTTGCCGTCCCAGCACCCGGGGAAGTCGTGCACGCGCTGCACCCTGCTGCCGGCCGGGCAGATCGGATAGCGGTCGGAGAGCCGGTCCGCGAAGCCGGAGCACGTCCAGGCGGCGCGGGCGTTGGCCGGGCCGCGGCTGGTGGGCTTCGCGTCGCCGGTCAGCGCGCGGAGGAACTTGGGCATGGGCGTCACCTTGCTGGTGGCGTTGCCGCGGTACTCGATGAGCACGGAGGCCGGCCGTACGATGCCGCCGGTGTTGTTGGGCAGTTCGAGGTTGGGCCCCTGCGGGTCCGGCAGGGCTTTCGGGGCCTCGCCGGTCTGCCCGCTCAAGGTGCAGGCAGCGAGTGCGTCGAGGCCCTGCGGCCGGTCGGCGCGGCGGCCGATGGCGGTCGCGATGCGGTCGAGGGCCGCGATGCGCCTGGCCTTGAGCGTTCCCAGGACGGCGTCGCCCTGGCCGCGCGTAGTGACGAGGCGCTCGTCGGCCTCGGAGATCTGCCGGTCCAGCTCCGCCAGGTTCCGGTTCACCTCGTCGAGCGCCTCGGCGGGGATGCCGGGAAGCTTGTCGCGTACGGCCGGGCACTGCACCTGCGGCGTGGCCTTGATGTCGGCGGCGGTGTGGCGCATGGCGGCGTGCATGCCGTCGTAGTTCACGTCGCATTCCACGAGCGACACCATTCCGGTCGTGCGGCCGCCCGCGGCGGCGATGCTCTCGCTGAGCGCCCTGATGAGACGGGCCCGCCGCGTGCGCAAGGAGGCCAGCAAAGCCTCGTTGGCGCGTGCGTCGATGCGTCCGCGGCTCGCCGCCATGCGACCGTTAGCCCAGGCGGTCGCCTGGTCGAGCGAGTGCAGCCCGGCCCGCACCGAGTTCCATGCCCCGACCGGTACGGCGGGCAGCCGGTCCCGCACGCTCGGGCACGCCACTGTGGGCGTGGTGCCGGCGAGCGCCCGGCGTGTGTCGGCCGCGGACCTGACGGACTTGTCGATACGGACGACAGGCCAGAAGTACGAGGACTTGTCGCCGTTTCTGCACGTGGTGCCCGAGGCCTCGAGGTCGGCGTCCGACGAGTTCGCCGTGATCGCCAGATTGCCGACGAAGTCGTGCACGTGCTCGGCGCCGTTCTTGATGCCCGGCTGGGCCACCGGGTTGTCCGGGCTGAACTTGCCGTTGCCGTTGGTGCCGCAGTCCACGACGAAACGGCCCTTCGAGCCGGTGGCACGGGTTCTCGGCGGCGTGACGTTCGCAGCCACCTTCTCGATCGGCACGAACTGGTTCAGCTCGGTGGCCGCGTCCGCGGTCCCCCTGCCGCCGCTGGTCACGAACGTGACGGTCAGAGCTCCGCTTGCGGCGAGCACTGCCATCGCGGTCGCGATCCTGGTCCGGCGTGATGACAGCAGTGCTGCTCGTCCTGGTGTGGTCCGCACGCTGATCCTCCCTGCGGTCGATGCGTCGGCGACCCCGCGTCGGGGCGTCGGGCAGCGGTACGGCGGGCCGATCGCGTGCGGACGGGTCCTCCGGCAATGGTCAGAGGACGGTAAGAATTGCGGTGCCGGTCAGGGAAGCCGCAGCTCCTCCCACGGGATGCGCCGGGTGTGGCGGCGTACGACGTAGCGGGCGAGCTGCTCGACAAGCCACGGTCCGGTGTGCTGGTCGCGCTCGTAGCCGAGCAGGCGCCCCCAGCGGCCGCTGGTGACGATGGCCGCGGTGATCCGCTCGAGGCCGTCCGGGCCGCGCTCGGTCTCGAGGTCGGCGATGCGTCCGAGCGGGTGGCCCTCGCGGTGGCGGACCTCGCGGCCGATGAGGGCGCCGACACGGGGCGGTGGGGGTGCGTCAGCCGGCATGGTCGGCTCCCGGAATGCGGTCGATGAGGTGGTCGCGCAGCCACGTCTCCAGTGGTGCGTCGGGGAGCAGCTCGCGGCGGACGCTGAGGTTCACCGCGCTGTCCACTTTGGCGACGAGGTCGTACGGGATACGCGCCGGTTGTTTGCGGTCGTCCGGGGCGAGGCGGCGGGCGGTGCCGGCCATCCAGGCGCCGAGGCGGCCGCCGATCCGGTCGCCGAGGGCCTGCTGGCCGACCAGCAGCGCGGCGACGTGCAGCGTGCCGTCGGCGGTGGCGGCGAGCTCGATGTCGTCGACCTTGCCGACGGGTTGGCCGTCGCGGTCGAGGATCTGCCGGTCGAGCAGGTCGAGGGCGATGAGCATGTCAGCCGGCTCCCATCCGGGTCACGAGCATGAGCGGGATCGCGGCGAGCGCGGCGGCCACCACGAGGACCAGGTAGACGCTGCCGACGGCGTTGGCGAGGCGGCCGTTGACCCGGTCGCCGAGGTAGCCGCGGTCGTTGGCGACCACCAGGATCGGCAGGTACGTCAGCGGCAGGGCGACCGCGCTGAAGACCAGGGTGTACTCGGTGAGCTGGATCGGGTCGATGGTCGTCATGAGCACGGCGACGCCGACGAGGATGCCCACGATGAGGACGGTGTGGAACCGCGCGGCCCGGCGGGGGCGGCGTAGCTTGCCCCAGGCCCAGCCGAAGTACTGCGCCACGGTGTAGGCGGTGGAGAGGCCGGTCTCCATGGCGGCCCCGAAGGTGGCCGCGAAGAACCCGAGGATCGCGGCGGCGAGCCCGAGCTTCCCCACGGCGAGGGCGACCGGCATGGCCACCTGGGCCAGCGTGTTGACAGAGATTCCCTGCGGCTGGAACACCGTCGCCGACGTGATCATGATCCCGAAGGCGAGCAGGCCGCCGAGCGGGAAGCCGACGAAGACGTTGATCCGGGACCGGATCAGGTCCTTGCTGGTCCAGCGCTCCTCCACGCCTCCGGACGAGAAGAAGAACACCTCGTACGGCGTCAGGGCGGACGCGAACAGGGCGACGGCGACGAACCAGTAGGTACCCCAGTCCTCGCCGCCGGTCGGCCCGGGACGGGTCGCCTGATGCCACAGCTGCGCCGGGTCGGGGCCGAGCTTGACGACGGCCACGATGAACACGATCAGCACCAGGCCGGTGAGGCCGAAGACGTTCTCGAGGACGTCGAACTTGACGCGCCACAGCACGACCCAGAGCACGACGGCCACGACGGGCACCCAGAGCAGGTAGTTCACGCTGGTGGCCAGCTGCAGGGCGAGTCCGACGCCGCCCAGTTCGGCGCCGAGGGTGAGTACGGTGACCAGCAGCGAGCCGGCCAGGTTGGCGAGGGCGACCCGGGGGCCGAGACGCTCCCGGACGAGGTCGAAGACGGGACGGCCGCTGACCGTGGTGACGCGGCCGCTCATCTCGGCGTACGCGCAGATCCCGATCACGCCGACCAGCAGGACCCAGGCGTGGGCGATGCCGAAGCCGGCGCCGGCCTCGGCGTTGGCGACGATGTCGCCGATGTCGACGAAGCCGCCGATGGCGGTGAGGATGCCCAGGGCGACGGCCAGGAATCGCTTCACGCCGCGCCCCAATCCTTCAGCAGCCGGGAGAGGTCCGCGGCGTGGCGGTCGAGCCGGTCGGCGGCGCCGCGCCGCTGGTCGTCGCCCTCGGCCGTGGCCGCGTCGCCGAGGTCCTTGACGGTGTCCCGCAGCAGCGGGGCCAGCCGGTCCCGCATCGCTGTCCCGGCCGGGTCCGGCGGGGGTTCGGCGGCGAGCTGGCGCGCGGCGCCGGCCAGCGCGGTGGAGGCATCGTCGTAGGCGGTGTCCGCGAAGGTGGGGAACACCTGGCCGGCGAGCTGCTGGCGGGCCACCAGGGCGCCGGTGCCGGCCGCATCGTGGGTGGCCTCCGCGACCTGCACCATGGTGCGCCGATAGTCCTCCGGTGCGGTGGGCCCCGAGACCTGGTAGGCCACCCCGGCCCAGAACAGCAGCAGGGCCGTGGCGGCGATTCCCAGGCGGGTCGCTCTCCTCGTGGTCATGACTCGGTGCCCCAGCCCAGCGTCCAGTGCTGTTCGGGCACCTCACCGGCGGCCTCGGCGAAGCTGTGCAGCGCCGCGATCAGATGCTGCCGGGACCGGTCCGGCATGGCCCGCAGGATCTGGCTGATCTCCGCGCGCCGGGCCTGGGTGACCTGCTGGACCAGCCGGTGACCCGCGTCCGTCAGCGAGACCCGGACGGCGCGGCCGTCATCCGGGGAGCGGTCCCGCTGGAGCAGGCCGCGGCGTTGCAGCCGGTCGCAGTGCCGGGTCGCGGTGGAACTGTTGACGCCCAGCAGCGAGGCGAGGTCGGCCATCCGCTGGGGGCCGCGCGACGCCAGCAGCACCAGGGCCCGGTGCTGGGACAGGGTGATGTCGGAGGTGCCGGCGGCCAGCGAGCGTGCCGCGACGCCGACGAGGGCGCGGCTGGCGGTCAGGAAGGCCCCCACCAGGGCGTCGTCGACCTCGGGCTGGGCCGGGTTGGACAGTGTCACGGCCGATACTTGCCCAGGACACGCGTGTCCTATGCACGATCAGGAGGCGGAGCCCGCCGTTTCCGCAGCGTGACGCCGCGTGACCAGCCAGTCCGTCAGCTCCGGGGCCGGCAGCGGGCGGGCGACGAAGTAGCCCTGGATCACGTCGCAGCCGTTCTCGCACAGATATCGGTGGTCGCTCTCGGTCTCCACGCCCTCCGCCACGACGACCAGGTCGAGCGCGCGGCCCAGATGCAGGGCGGCATCGGTGACGGCCCGCTTGCTGCGGTCGCTGGTCAGGTGCTGGACGAAGCTCTTGTCGATCTTCACCTCGTGGATGGGCAGCTCCGCGAGGCGCGCCAGCGAGGAATGGCCGGTACCGAAGTCGTCGATGGAGAGCTTCACGCCGAGCCGGTGCAGGGCGTGCAGGGTGACCATGCTGCGGGCCGGGTCCTGCATGACCGCGCCCTCGGTGATCTCCAGGGTGAGGGCCCCGGCCGGCAACCCGTGGCGCTGGAGCGCCTGCTCGACGTCGTCGGCGAAGGCGGGCTCGGCGAGGGAGAGCGGGGACACGTTGATGGCCATCGAGATGTCGTGCCCGGCCACGCGCCAGGTCGCGCACTCGGCCAGAGCCTTGTCCATCACGTTGAGGGTCAGCGGCCCGATCAACCCGGACCGCTCGGCGAGCTGGATGAACTCGTCCGGCGACACCGGTCCGTCGGAGTGCTCCCACCGGCTCAACGCCTCGACACCGATGACCGCCCCCGTGACCGCGGAGATCTTCGGCTGGTACACGACGTCCAGCTCCCCGTTCTCGACGGCCGCCCGGAGCGCGCCCATGAGCCGCAGCCGGCGAGGGGTGTGCCGGTCGTCCTCGGGCCGGTAGATGCGTACGCCGCTGCGGGCGTCCTTGGCGGCGTGCAGGGCGACATCGGCACGCTGGAGCAGCCGCTCGGCGTCGTGACCGTGGTCGGGGGCGTACGCCACACCGATGCTGGCCTGCGCGGAGATGGCGACGTCGTCGATGTCGACGGGGCGTTCGAGCACCTCGCGGACCCGGTGCGCCACCGCCAGGACGTCCGCCGGCGTCGCGGCGTGGGTGACCAGAAGGGCGAACCCGTCGCCGCCGGCGCGCGCCACCATGTACTGCCCGCCGAGCTCGCCACGGAGCCGGCTGCCCACCTCGCGCAGCACCCGGTCGCCGACGTCGTGACCCAGACCCGCGTTGATGTCCTTGAAGCGGTCCAGCGCGAGCAGGAGCACACTGACCCGCCGGGTGGTGCTTCGCGCGGCGTCGAGCGTCTCCTGCAGGTCGGTGACGAACCGGCGCCGGTTCGGTAGCTCGGTCAGGGCGTCGGTCAAGCCGGTGTGCCGCAGCATCTCCACCAGCCGGGCGTTGCGCAGTGCCACCCCGGCGTGGCGGGCCAGCGCCTCGAGCAGCCGGAGTTGATCGGAGGTGAAGGGCGGCACCTCGGGCAGGCGTCCGGCGACGAGGAGGACCGCGCCGACGTCGTCGAGGTCGAGGGGAACCGCCATGGCGTTCTCGCCCCGGATCGGCCTTCCCGATGCGGCGGGACGCCACCAATGGTCGCCGGCGACGCCGACGACGTCCCGGCGGAACCGGTCGCGGCCGGTCACCCGCAGGCGTACGGCCCTGTCGCCCTGCAGGAGCAGGAGCTCGGCGGTCTCGACCCGGACCAGGTCGCGGACCCGGCCGAGCGCCACCCGGGTGACCTCCGTGGCGTCCCGGGCGCCGGTGACCGCCTGCGTGAAGTCGTAGAGCGCCTCCACCTGGGCGTGGCCCTGGGTCTGCCGGGCATAGCGCTGGAAGACCCGGTACACGGCGAAGGCGAGGACGGCGAGGAGCCCGGCGGCGGGTGCCCGGTCGTGCACCACCACCGCGGTCACCAGGCCCATCGTCGTCGTCACCGCCACCAGCGGCAGCTGCAGCAGGCCGCGGATGTCCGCCCGCAGCAGATCACGCCACCGCCGGCTGTCGTCCTGCAGGGCGATGACGGCGGTGATCAGGACGATGGACACGAGGTCCGAGGCGAAGGTGGCCCCGTACACGGCGAGCCATCCCACCGGCCCCAGCGGGTCTGCCGCACCGGCGGCGAGGTGGAACACCACGCCGGCCACGGTCGCCTGGGTGGCGAAGAGGCAGGTGTTGAACGCCAGCTTGGCGCCCCGCTGGCGGCGGAAGGTCGCCAGGCCCGGAAGCCCGCCGGCGATCCGCGCGGCGACCAGCAGCGCGGGGTGCACCATGATCAGCCCCAGCACCAGCGGGATCTCGCTGAGGCTGATGTTGTGGTAGCCGCGCCGGACCGGGAGGCTCACGACGAACTTGTCCGTGACGGCGAACAGCACGGTGAGGGCCGCGAGGGTGACGAGGTGGCCTTCGAGGGTCGGCACGCCGCCGGCCAGCCAGACCATCTGGCCGGCCAGGCAGACGGTGGCGAGGAGCACCGTGAGGGCGCCCACGCGGGTCGGCCGCAACCGCATGGGAACCTCCTTGTCCGGCCTACTACTACCTTCTATCGGCGTCGTGCGGGGGGATTGTGAGGAAAGCCGTCAGGCCCAGCTGCGGCCGGCCCAGGACCGCCCGCACCAGGTGCCGGCGGCCCAGGAGCGCCCCGCCCAGGACCGTCCGGCCCAGGACCGTCCGGCCCAGGACCGCCCTTCCCAGCCGGAACCGGCCCAGGAACGTCCGGCCCAGTTGGCGCCGGTCCAGGGCGCCGGGCTCCACGTCTTCGCCGCCCACGACTCACCCTTGAAGGCGCCGCCGGTCCAGACGGACCCGTTCCAGGAGCCGGACTTCCAGGCCTTGCCGTCCTTGGCCTCGTGCGACCACTTCCTCGGGTTCCAGGCGGCGCCGAAGATGTCCGTCTCGCCGCGCAGCGAGATCCCCGTGAGACCGTCGACCACGTGATTCGTGCCGCGGGAGCCTTCCAGCGAGCCGAGGCCCGTCGCGGCCGGGAAGTCCTGGGCCGAGTCCTTGTCGGGGAGCAGGGTCGCCGCCTCGGCGATGTCGAGCTGTCCGGCGCCGGCCGCGACCGGATCCGCACCGGGCAGCGGGTCCGCGGACCGGACGAGGAGGCTCTTGACCTGGTCGGGGGTCAGCGACGGGCGCTGCTGCAGCAGCAGCGCCACCGACCCGGAAACGACCGCGGCGGCCTGCGACGTACCGCTGCCCCGGAAGAATCGCTCCTCGCCCCCGGCGTCGGCGACGCGCGCCGACGGGTATTCGGTGTCGACGTACGAGCCGGGGTCACGCAGGGAGATCACGGACCGCCCGGTGGCGATCAGGTCGGCGTGCCGGCTGGTGCTTCCGCGGCTGCTGAACGTCGCCACGGTGTCGTCGGTTCGCGTGCTCGTGCCGGCCGCGTCGGCGGCGCCCACCGCGATGACGTACGGGTTGGCCGCCGGCATGGTCAAGCGCGGCGCCGCGGCGCCGTCGTTGCCCGCCGAGACCACCACGACGATGCCCTTGCGCCATGCCGCCTCGACCGCGTACGACAGCGGATCCAGCGCCGCGTCCTGGGCGGAGTCCGTACCGAAGGACAGGTTGAGCACCCGGATGTTGAGCCCGGGGTCGTCCCGGTGCGCGACCACCCAGTCGATCGCCGCGATGACCTGCGAGACGTCGCTGGCGCCGTCCGCGG
Source organism: Actinoplanes sp. NPDC049681 (assembly GCF_044465265.1). Taxonomy (NCBI): domain Bacteria; kingdom Bacillati; phylum Actinomycetota; class Actinomycetes; order Micromonosporales; family Micromonosporaceae; genus Actinoplanes; species Actinoplanes sp. NPDC049681. The sequence continues at coordinate 549,830 of NZ_JBITLP010000005.1, read as the reverse complement.
TGGCCACCTTCAGGCTGATCAGGTGCGCTCCGGGAGCCAATCCGTCGAAGCGGGGCGTCCCGTCCGGGGTCGCCGGGTCGCTGCCCGCGATGATGCCGGCCATGTGGGTGCCGTGACCGTAGGTGTCCAGGTTGGCGAGGTCGGGGTCCTGGGACTCGAAGGACAGGTCCGGGCCGTTGATCACCTTGCCCGGCTGGTCCAGGCCCCGGACCGGCGCCACGCCGGAGTCGATCAGGGCCACGCCGACCCCCGCACCGGTCAGCGCCGCCACGTCGACGAGCTTGCTCGTCTTCTTGGCGCCGGCCGCCTTCTTGATGGCGTCGACCGGCGCGTTCTTCCCGCCGTCGTCGAGCCACTTGTCCGCCTTGAGGCGTACCGCGCTGTCGACCGTGACCCCCGTCACGCCAGGCGTGGCCCGCAGGGCCGGCAGTGCCGCCGGCGCGACGTGGCCGGCGAAGCCGGAGATGAGATCGAGCGGCCGGTCGACGGTGCCCCCGGCGGCCCGCACGGCCGCCTGCGCCCGTGCGGAGTCCTGCACCGATCCGGTACGCACGATGACGGAGACGGGCGTGGCGGGGCCGCTGGCGGCGGCGGCCGGCGTCGCGACCCCGAGGAGGCCGGCGACGGTCAGGGGTCCGGCCAGCAATGCGGCCGCTCGCCACGTCCGTCCTGCTCGACTCACCATGTCGCTCCTTGCGGGAACGGGCCCTCCTGGTCCGGGCCGCCTCGTTCGCGTCATCGTCCGCCGGGCGCCGCCGCTGGACCGGATTGAGCTCATCTTGAGCTGATCTCCATGTCCCGCTGAACCGCGGCGTGCCGCCTCCTCCGAACGGTGATCAACTGGTTCCGACTTGGCGGTAAAAGAGGCGATTTCGCGGGTGTCGCGGGGGTTCGTACGTGAATAGGTTCGTCCTTCCCTGCCGGGCGAGGATGCGCGCCGGGCCGTGTACGCCAGGAGGATCCGATGTCGCTCAGCCCTCGCCTGTCCGGGGCCGTTGCGGGAGCCTTGATACTGGCCACGTCGCTGATCGCGCCCGCCGGTGCCCAGGCCGCCCCGGTGGCCGTCGGCGCCGCCGTGGCTCCCGACTCGACCAGTGAGCAGGAGATGCAGCGCGTCGACCGCGTGCCGGCCCCCGACCTCGCCTGGTTCAAGTGCTACGGGAAGGCGCAGTGCGCCACCGCGCACCTGCCCCTGGACTACGACGACCCGGACGGCCCGACCGTCGAGATCGCCGTCGTGCGGGTCCCGGCCCGCAAGCCGGCCGCCCGCATCGGCAGCCTCTTCGTCAATCCCGGCGGGCCGGGCGGCTCCGGCACCGACATGGCGGCGTTGGCGCCGGAATTCCTCAGCGACACCGTTCTCGACCGGTTCGACATCGTCGGATTCGACCCGCGCGGCGTGGGTGCGAGCGACAACCTCAAGTGCTTCTCCTCGACCCGGGACCAGGCCGTCGCGCTCGCACGGATGAACTCCTTCTTCCCGTACGGGGAGAAGGAGGAGGCCGGCTACGTGAGGTCGGCCCAGACCGTCGGCCGCGCGTGCTCCACCACCGGCGCGGAGCTGGCCGGGGCCATGTCCACCGCCGAAGCGGCCCGCGACATGGACGTGCTGCGGCGCACCCTCGGCGACGCGAAGCTCAGCTACCTGGGCTTCAGCTACGGCACGGCGCTCGGGCAGTACTACGCGAACATGTTCCCCGACCGTGTCCGCGCCCTCGCCCTGGACGGCGTGATCGACCCGGTGTCCTGGGTGGGTACCGAGACGACGGGCGGCCGGCTGCAGGACGATCGCCTGCGCTCGGCCGACGGCGCGTACCGCGCGCTGCGGAAGCTGCTCGAACGCTGCGACAAGGCCGGGACGAAGCGGTGCGAGTTCGCGGCCGGCAACCCCGAGAAGCACTTCGCCACGATCGCCCGGCGGCTGCGGGCGAAGCCCCTCGTGCTGGGCAAGGACCCGGTCAACGGCACGGTCCGCCTGACGTACGCGACCTTCATCGGCCTGACGCTCAGCCTGCTCTACACCCCCGTCGCGGGTGAGCTGGTGACCAGTGTGGCCGCCCAGGTGGCGGACATGCAGGAGCACCCGGCCGGCAAGGCGCGGCTGCGCGCGGCCACCCGGCAGTCCCTGCTCGAGCGCGTGACCCGGCTGCGGGCCCCGGCGCGCGACTTCCCGTACGACAACTCCCTCGAAGCGTTCGCCGGCGTGATGTGCACCGACGGCCTGCACCCCGCGGACGCGGCGAGCTGGCCGGCCCTGACCGCGGCGGCCGACCGGCGCGCACCCTACTTCGGGCGGGCGTGGGGCTGGGGCAGCGTCCAGTGCGCCACCGACACCTGGACCGCGCAGGACGAGGACGCCTACACGGGCCCGTTCAACCGGGTCACCAGCGCACCCGTGCTGTTCGTCGGCAACTACTGGGACCCGGCGACCAACTACCGGCAGGCGGTCTCGTCGGCGCAGCGCCTGCCCAACAGCCGGCTGCTGACCAGCGACAACTGGGGGCACACCGCGTACGGCACCTCGACCTGCGTCACCCGTGCCGTCGACGCGTACCTGCTGCGCGTCGCCCTTCCGCCGGCCGGCACGCTGTGCCGGTCACCGCTCCAGCCGTTCACCGGCAGCCTCGTGTTCGGTGGCGGGTTCTCCGCCGGCCGCAGCTTCGCCGCCGGCACCGGATCGGAGCCGGGCCGCCCCAAGCAGCTGCCCCCGGTCGCCGGCCCGTACGGCACCCTGCGCGGCGCGTAAACCGGCTGCGGACGAGGCGGGTTCCGGCTTAGGGTGCCGGATGCCTTCCCGCCTGTCCGCGCTCTGCTTCCGTGCGAGCTCCCCGCCGCGATTGACCCGGTTCTGGTCCGAAGTGCTCGGCTGGGAGATCGCCGGTGCCGACCTACTTCCCGCCGACGACACCGGCTTCCGGATCCGGTTCCTGCCGGCCGGGGGACCGAAGGCCGGCAGGAACCGGATCCACTTCGATCTGACGAGCACGTCCGCGCAGGACCAGCAGCGGACGGTCGCCCGGGCTCTCGAGCTCGGCGCTCAGCACATCGACGTCGGCCAGCGCCCCGAGGAGGGGCACGTCGTGCTCGCCGACCCGGAGGGCAACGAGTTCTGCGTCATCGAGCCGGGCAACGGGTTCCTCGCCGACTGCGGGTTCATCGGCGCGTTGTCCTGCGACGGCTCGCAGCAGGTGGGGTACTTCTGGAGCGAGGCGCTGGGGTGGCCGCTGGTCTGGGATCAGGACCAGGAGACCGCGATCCGCTCGCCGCACGGCGGCCCGAAGATCACCTGGGGTGGTCCGCCGCTGATGCCGGCGATCGGCCCGAACCGGTTGTTCTTCGAGCTCACCGCCGGGCCGTCCGAGGTCGACCGGCTGATCGCCCTCGGCGCCACCCTGAGCGAGGACGACGAGGACGGCGGCGTGCTGATGGCGGATCCGGACGGCAACGAGTTCCGGCTGACGCCGTAGGGAGCGGTCACCGGTCCGTGGCGAGGTCGATCTCGAACCAGACCGCCTTGCCGGGCGGGTGCAGGCGGTGGCCCCAGCGGCTGCTCATGGCGTCGACGAGCCACACCCCGCGGCCACCGCGGTGGCTGAAGTCGGGCCGGGTGAGGGCGGGTGGGGTGGCGCTGGAGTCGTACACCTCGACGCGCAGGCGGTGGGCGTCGAGGTCGACGTGGATCCCCAGCGGTGGCGGGGCGTGGCGGACGGCGTTGGTGATCAGCTCACTCGTCAGCAGCTTCGCCCGGTCCGTGAGGCGGCCGTGCAGCTGCCACGCGGCGAGGTGTTCGGTGAGGAAGCGGCGGCCTTGAGCGGCCGCGGCGTCGGCGGCGAGCAGGGGGGCCAGGACGGCCGTGCGGATGCCGGCCGGGGGTCTTCGGTACGGGACTGACGGGCCTGGACGGCGCGACATCTGGCTTCCCGAGACAGAACGCAACAATGAGCGTCATTGCCTCGCGGGCGCTCAAAGGGCGCTGCCGGATGGGGCCGCGCACGCCCCCAGTGTCCCAGACGGAGGCGGCCGGGAACATCGACCGGCCCGGTGGTGTCGGCACACCGACTCGCGCCGCCACGAAGGATCATGCGAGAGGGCTCAGCGTGACGGCGAAGCGGTAGCTCCGGCCGGCCGGCAGCTGGTCCCCGGGGGCGACGCCCGGACCGCACGACGCCGAACCCAGGCCGTTCTGGGCCAGGTCCGCGTTGACGAAGACCTGGTCGCGGGGCCGCAGATCGTACGGGTGGCCGGCCGCGTCGAGGTCCTCGCTGGTCCACCGCCGTACGGTCAGGTCGAACGTCGGCTCGCCGTCGATGCGCATCCCTGGGCCGCCCGGTCCGGTGATGCGCGCCCATCGCACGGCGGTGCGGTTGCCGTTCTCCTGGGGGAACACGTACGGGGTCTGCATGTCGTCGATCCGCCGGGTGTACCGGCCGATCCGGGCGGCCTGCCGGCTGTCGGCGTACGCCTCGCCCGGGCCGCCGCCGAACCACTCCACCTCGCCGAGCCGGGCCGGCGCCGCCAGCCGGAGGCCGACCCGGGGCAGGACGCCTTCCCACGCACCCACCGGCTCCGTCGTGACGTGGACGGTCAGGCGGTCATCGTGCGCGGTCCATCGGTACGTGGTCAGCACGGCCAGGTCGGTGGCCGCCGGTGCGACGCGCGTGCGCACGACGTACGCGTCGCCGTCGATCCCCGCGGTGATCAGCCGATGCTGCAGCCGGTGCAGCCCGATCCGGCGCCATCCGGGGCCGACGGCGTGCCGGACCGCGCGTGGCGGCTCGTCGTTGGCGGTGGGCGCCCGCCACAGGTCGAGCCGGGGGCCGGTCACCGGCAGGTCGCCGAGCCGGACCAGCAGGCCGGTGCGCGGATCGAAAGCCCCGGACCCCAGCTCGACCAGGTCCTCGCGGGACTGTGGACGCCGAGCCGTGCGGTGCACGGCTGCCGGCGGGGAGGGATGCCACGGCGCCTGAACCCAGGCGATCTCGTGTCCGGCCGGGGCCCACGGCTGGTCTGCGGCGAGCACCGCCCGTACCGTGAGCAGGCCTTCGCCCGGCGGTGCCGGCAGCGCGACGGTGGCCCCGGCCCCGGCGGCGAGGACCGGCACGTCCAGGCGCCCGCCGGCGACCGGTACGCCCTCGTGCGCCAGCTGCCACTCGTACGTCAGGTGGGCGGTGTCGCGGACGTCGTACCGGTTCTCCACGGTGGCCGTGGCCGCGGCCGGGTCGACGGTGATCCGTACCGGTTCGAAGACCTTCTTGAGCTCGATCAGCCCGGGGGACGGGGTGCGGTCGGGGAAGACCAGGCCGTCGGCGATGAAGGTGCCGTCGTGCAGCGGCTCGCCGAAGTCACCGCCGTAGGCGAAGAAGTCACCGGTGCCGTCCGGGCGTGGGCGCCGCACCGCCTGGTCGATCCACTCCCAGACGAAACCGCCCTGACATCGCGGGTACGTGTCGAACAGCGCCTGGTACTCCGCGAGCCGGCCGGGGCCGTTGCCCATCGCATGCGCGTACTCGCAGAGGATGAAGGGGAGTTGCCTCCGGTGGTCGTCGGCGGACGGGTCGCGGGTGGGCGGTTCCTCCCGCTGCCCGATCACGGCGACCTCGGCGGGGTCGGCGTACATCCGGCTGTAGCAGTCGGTGTAGGCGCTGTCCCGGTCGCCCTCGTAGTGGATCATCCGGCCGGGGTCACGGTCGCGGATCCACCGGGCCATCGCCGCCAGGTTGCGCCCGGTGCCGGCCTCGTTCCCCAGCGACCAGGCGATGACGCTGGGATGGTTCTTGTCGCGCTCCACCATCCGCCGGGCGCGGTCGAGCAACGCCGGCTCCCACCGCGGGTCGTCACTCGGGTTGTCCCGCCACCCGACCACGGAGAAGCCGTGCGTCTCCACGTCGCACTCGTCGATCACCCACATGCCGAGCTCGTCGCAGAGCCCCAGGAACTCCGCCGCCGGCGGGTAGTGGCTGGTACGGACGGCGTTGATGTTGTGCTGCTTCATGAGCAGCAGGTCCTCGCGCATGACGTCCACCGTCAGGGCCCGCCCGGTGTCCGGGTGCCACTCGTGCCGGTTGACCCCGCGCAGCGACAGGGGCGTGCCGTTGACGGCCCACCGGCCGTCGACCATCGCGACGGTCCGGAAGCCGACCATGAGCTCGACCCGTTCGGTGGCGGTGTACACCTCGGCCCGGTACAGGGCGGGGCTTTCGGCGGACCACGGCCGCACGCCGCCGACCTCGTGCGGCCCGGCCGCGTCCACATCGACCAGTCCCAGCTCGGCGACGGTGAGCCGGGCCGGCGCCGGGGTGTCGACGCGCAGCACACCGCGGCCGGTGAGGTGGTCGAAGCCGGCGTGCACCCCGATGTCGCCGAGCCCACCGGACGGCCTCGCCAGCAACCGGACCGGCCGGAAGATGCCCGACAGCCACCACGTGTCCTGGTCCTCGAGGTAGCTGCCGGCGGACCACTGGTGCACCCGGACCGCGAGCACGTTGCGGCCCGGCCGCAGCACCGGCCCGGCCGGGAACTCGGCAGGTAGCCGGCTGCCCTTGGCGTGGCCCAGTTCCACCCCGTTGAGCCAGACCTTGTAGCAGGAGTCGACCCCGTCGAAGCGCACCACCGCCGGTCCGGCCGGCCAGTCCGCGGGCAGCTCGAACGCCATCCGGTAATCACCGGTCGGGTTCTGGTCGGGCACGTACGGCGGGTCGACCGGGAACGGGTAGTGCACGTTGGTGTACGCCGGGGCGCCGTACCCGTGCAGCTGCCAGTGGGAGGGCACCGGCAGCCGGTCCCACCGCCCGTCGTCGAAGCCGGGCTGCTCGAACCCGTCGCCGGTCCCGTCCGCCGTCGGCATCAGCCGGAACCGCCACACCCCGTCGAGGGTCAGTTGCGCCGCGTCGGAGGTGAACGCGGCCCGCGGCGGGCACATCCCCGCTCCGGGTCCGACGTCGTCGTGGTATCGAGCCGCCATGGTCGCACCGTAACGCGGGCGACGGGCCGCGCGTAAACTTGATTTATTCCAGAGAAGGGTCCTAAGGTTCATCGGGTGACGTCCGACTTCGAGGCGCAGCTGCGAGCCGTCTCGTTGCGCGTGACCCGACCCCGGCTGGCGGTGCTCGCCGCCCTGCACGACCACCCGCACGTCGACACCGACACGGTGATCGCGCTGGTCCGGACCGGCCATCCCATGGTCTCCCACCAGGCGGTCTACGACGTGCTGCGCGCGCTCACCGACGCCGGGCTGGTGCGCCGCATCCAGCCCGCCGGCGCCACCGCCCGCTACGAGACCCGGGTGGCCGACAACCACCACCACATCGTGTGCCGCTCCTGCGGCGCGATCGCCGACGTCGACTGTGCCGTCGGTGACACTCCCTGTCTCACCGCCTCGGACGACCACGGGTTCACGGTCGACGAGGCGGAAGTCGTTTATTGGGGCACCTGCCCCGACTGTTCGGAAGGAAGCAGATGAGCGACACCCAGGACAACGCTCCCTCCAGCGCGCAGGGAGTGGACAAGAAGGAGGCGGCCGGCTGTCCGGTCGCGCACGACTCCGTGACCGCTCACGGCAGCGAGAGCGAGAACCCGGCGATCGACTCGCCGACGCCGAAGACCGGTGGCCGGCCGCGGACGAACCGGGACTGGTGGCCCAACCAGCTCGACCTGTCGGTGTTGCACGCCCACTCGTCCAAGAGCAACCCGCTGGGCGAGAACTTCGCCTACGCCAAGGAGTTCCAGAAGCTCGACGTCGAGGCCCTCAAGCGGGACATCGTCGACGTGCTCACCACCTCGCAGGAGTGGTGGCCGGCCGACTTCGGCCACTACGGCGGCCTGATGATCCGGCTCAGCTGGCACGCCGCCGGCACCTACCGGATCAACGACGGCCGCGGCGGGGCCGGCGACGGCGGGCAGCGTTTCGCCCCGCTGAACAGCTGGCCGGACAACGCCAACCTCGACAAGGCGCGCCGGCTGCTCTGGCCGGTCAAGCAGAAGTACGGCCAGAAGATCTCGTGGGCCGACCTGCTGGTGCTCGCCGGCAACGTCGCACTCGAGTCGATGGGCTTCAAGACCTTCGGCTTCGGCTTCGGCCGCGAGGACGTCTGGGAGCCCGAGGAGATCTTCTGGGGCCCGGAGGACACCTGGCTGGGCGACGAGCGCTACGTCTCCGAGAAGGAGATGACCGAGGGTGTCGGCGCGACCGAGATGGGACTCATCTACGTCAACCCGGAGGGTCCCAACGGCAACGCGGACCCGCTGGCGGCGGCGCACTTCATCCGGGAGACCTTCCGCCGGATGGCCATGAACGACGAGGAGACCGTCGCGCTCATCGCCGGCGGCCACACCTTCGGCAAGACCCACGGCGCCGGCGTCGCCGACAACCACGTGGGCCCGGAGCCCGAGGGTGCCCCGATCGAGGCGCAGGGCCTCGGCTGGCTGAGCACGTACGGCAGCGGCAAGGCCGGTGACACCATCACCAGCGGCCTCGAGGTGACGTGGACCGACCGGCCGACGCAGTGGAGCAACCGCTTCTTCGAGATCCTGTTCGGCAACGAGTGGGAGCTCACCACCAGCCCCGGCGGTGCCAAGCAGTGGGTTGCCAAGGACGCCGAGGAGATCATCCCGGACGCCCACGACCCGGCGAAGAAGCACAAGCCGACGATGCTGACCACCGACCTGTCGCTGCGCTTCGACCCGGCGTACGAGAAGGTCTCGCGCCGCTTCCTCGAGAACCCGGACGAGTTCGCGCTGGCCTTCGCCAAGGCCTGGTACAAGCTGCTGCACCGCGACATGGGCCCGGTCAGCCGCTTCCTGGGCCCCTGGGTGCCGGAGGCGCAGCTGTGGCAGGACCCGGTGCCGGCCGTCGACCACGAGCTCGTGGGTGACGCCGACGTCGCGGCCCTCAAGGCGAAGGTGCTGGAGTCCGGCCTGACGACCGCGCAGCTGGTCGCCACCGCCTGGGCCTCCGCCGCCAGCTTCCGGGCCACCGACAAGCGCGGCGGCGCCAACGGTGCCCGGATCCGCCTCGAGCCCCAGCGCGGCTGGGAGGTCAACCAGCCCGAGCAGCTGGCGACGGTCCTGAGCACCCTCGAGGGCATCCAGCGGGAGTTCAACGAGGCCGGCGGCGCGAAGATCTCGCTCGCCGACCTGATCGTGCTGGCCGGCTCGGCCGCCGTCGAGAAGGCGGCGCGCGACGCCGGCGTCGAGGTGACCGTGCCGTTCCACCCGGGCCGCACCGACGCCTCGCAGGAGCAGACCGACGTCGAGTCGTTCACGGTCCTCGAGCCCCGGGCCGACGGGTTCCGCAACTACCTGCGCAGCGGCGAGAAGACCCAGCCCGAGGTCCTGCTGGTCGACCGGGCGTACATGCTGAACCTCACCGCGCCGGAGATGACCGTCCTCGTCGGCGGTCTGCGGGCGCTCGGCACCAACGTCGGCGGCAGCCGGCACGGCGTCCTCACCGACCGGCCGGGCGTGCTGACCAACGACTTCTTCGCCAACCTGCTGTCCCCGGGCACCCGGTGGAAGGCGTCGGAGTCGGAGGAGCACGTGTACGAGATCCGCGACCTGGCCACTGACCAGGTGAAGTGGACCGCCACCGCGGTGGACCTGATCTTCGGTTCGAACTCGCAGCTGCGGGCCCTCGCCGAGGTCTACGCCAGCGACGACGCCCGCGAGAAGTTCGTGGCGGACTTCGTCGCCGCCTGGACCAAGGTCATGGAGCTCGACCGGTTCGACCTCGCCTGAGGCCTACCCGCACGCGACGAGCCCGGCCGGCCCATCACGGGCGGCCGGGCTCGTCGGCGTTCAACTTTCCTGCACGATCTCGTCGACCACGCGTTTCGCGTGCGGGTCCGAGGCGTACGTGATCAGCGCCTTCCACAGGGCCCAGCCTCGCCCGCGGGCCCAGGTGCCGGCGTCGACGCCGATCCCGGCGCGGAACGCCTCGCGGCTCGCCCCGGTCAGCAGCGTCCAGGCGACGGCCAGGTCGCATGCGGGGTCACCGACGCCGCAGGTGCCGAAATCGATGACGGCGGCCAGAGCACCGTCACGGACCAGGAGATTGCCCGCGGCCACGTCGCCGTGGAACCACACCGGCCGGCGGTCCCAGGCCGCGTCCAGCGCCGTCTCCCAGATCCGCGTGACGGTGTCCCGGGGCACCTGACCGTCGAGCGCCTCGATCGCTTGCCGGGCCTGGGCGTCGTAGACCTGCAGGGGCCCGCCGCGCAACCAGTTGTGCAGCCCCGGCCCGGGACCTCCCGCCGGGTCGGCGCGCCGCAGGGTGACGAGGAAGGCGGCCAGGTCGGCCGCGAACCGGGTCAGGTCGCCGATGGCCCCCGTGGCGGCGGGTTCGCCCTCGATCCAGCGGTACACCGACCAGGGGAAGGCGAAGCCGTCGCCGGGCACGCCCTGGGCCAGCGGTACGGGAACCGGCAACGTCATCCGCGGCGCCAGTACCGGCAGCCACCGGTGTTCCTTCTCGACCGCCAGCGCGTACTCCCGGGCGGTGGGCAGCCGTACCGACATGCGGTCACCGAGATGGAAGGTCTGGTTGTCCCAGCCGTTGCTCGCGACGGGCCGTACCGGCAGCCCGGCCCACTGCGGGAACTGGCGGGCGATCAGCCGCCGCACGAGGCCGGCGTCGACGAGGCGGCGGTCCGGCTGAGGGATCATGCTCGAAACGTCTCACGAGGGACGGGACCGGGCAAACGCATTGCGGCCGGGTGCAGGATCTCCGACACAACAGGTCATGAGGTGGCTACGCAGCGGTAGACCGGGTGTCCGACACCCGTCGACCAGCGACTCCGGGGAGCTCTCATGGCCATTGCCTCCACGACCCTGCTCTACTCCGCCCATCCGGCCCTCGCGGCCACCCTCTCCGAAACGGTGCTGACGGCCGGCTCGCCGCGGACGGGTGTACTCGACGAGATCCGCGCGGAGACGGACCGCGCCCACGGACTCGTGCTGGCGGGCAACTACCAGGACGCCGTACCCGTCTACCAGGCCGTCCGGAACCGGATCTTCCGGCTGCTGGCGCCGGGCGGGCCCCGTGGGCTGGGGGACCGGTACGCGGCCCCGCACGACCTGTCGCACCTCAAGGAGATGGTGCGCGCCAGCGCCACCCTGCTCGCCGACCTGGTTCCCGGCATCCCCGACCCGCCCGTCATCCAGGCCGACATCGACCCGGGATCCGTCCGGGAGTTCGCGGAGGGCGCCCGCGCCGTCCCGCACGCGGGGAGCGACAAGAGCCGACGATTCGCCGACGTCGCGGCGCTCGGCCAGTACGCCTTCGACAACGGTGACTACGAGTCGGCGGTCAAGTACCTCACCACCGCGGCGGACATGGCCGGCGACGACCGGTCGGCCCGCGCCGGCCTGCTGCTGAACGCCGGTGCCGCGTTCGTGCAGCTGGGCAACCTGGACCGGGCCGAGAAGCTGCTCTCCAACGCGCTCGACGGCTTCCAGGGCGCGCAGGATTCCCTCGGTGCCGCCCAGGCCGCGCACAACCTCGCCGTGGTCAGCGCCGCCCGCGGCGACGTCGCGAAGACCGACGGCGCCTTCAAGGAGACCGACGAGCGGTCCCGCGTCGCGGCCGGCCAGGCGGGCATCGCCCTGGACGTGGTGCGCTCGCTGGGCCGCTCCGGCAACGGCAGGGACGGCAACAACCGGGGGATCACGCCGCTCGTCGCCGTCCAGGAGCTCGACCGGAAGGCGAGCAGCATCGACGTCCAGCAGACCCTCGGGCAGGGCGCGCAGCTCGTCGTCCGGGACCCGCTCGTCGCCACCGCCTGGTCGAGCCGCCCGCTGGACAGCACCATCGAGCAGGCGGACCGGGCCGTCACGTACAGCGCCGGGGTGCTGCTCGGTGCCGAGATCCGTACGGTCAGCTGGCAGAAGGCGAAGACCCCGGCGGTCGAGTCGCTGCTCGCCGCCGGGTACGAGTCCCGGCTCGCCGCGAAGTCCTTCTTCGACCTGCAGGCCGTCGTGTTCACCGCCGCCGACCTGTCGGTGCAGCTCGCGCACCTGTTCTACTACGTGGTCCCGGTGGGCCTGGCCGAGGCGTACGCGGGGCTCGGCGACTGGACCGCCGCCCGGACGTGGCTGTACCGGGCCGCCGACTACCCGTACCTGAACGCCGAGCTGGAGGCGCCGGCGCTGTGGCTGCGGATCGCCCAGACGCACCTGGGGGAGGGCGACGCCCTCTACAAGGCCGACGAGTTCGCCAAGGCGCTGGCCGCCTACGGCGGGATCGTCGCCGCCGACGGCACCCCCGGTGACGCGCCGGTGTTCACCCACGCCGCGCTGGCCGCCACCGGCACGCTCGTCGCGACGCTGCTCACCGACCCGGCGACGCTGCCGGACGGGCTGGACGCGGGCCTGGGCGCCGTGGTGCTCGACATCGCGGCGAAGGTGCACCAGCTGACCGCGAACCTCGACTGGTTCGGGGTGCCCGCGGCGTTCGTGCCACCGTTCACCTTCGACTATCTGCAGAACGCCGCCCGGTTCCTGGGCCAGCAGGCGCAGGCAGCCGAGCGGGACTACATCCAGTTCATGGAGCGGTACGACTCCGGCAAGCTCACCCGGACGCAGCTCAACCAGGCCGCCGCCGCGGCCTCCGCGGACGAGGCCGTCGCCCGGCAGCAGGCCGTGGCCGCCCAGGCCGAGGTCACCCTGGCGAAGACCGCGCAGACGCTGGCCAACACCCGCAAGGCCAACGCGGACGCGGCCCGCAGCGCGTACAACGCGATGGCCAACGAGCAGATCTGGCTCGAGACCGACATGGCCTGGTACAGCTCGCAGAACAACTGGGAGCTGAACAATCCCATCCCGGGCGACGGCCGGGACATCCACGAGGTGATCGCGGCCGACCGCAACCGGCTCGGCCAGATCAGCCGCGACTACGAGCTGCTGCGCATGCAGCAGACCGCGAACGAGCTCGGCATCGCCGCCGCCCAGGCCGGCGACCAGGTGGCGCTCTCCCAGGCGCGGTCGCAGGCGGCCGTCCTGTCCTCGCAGGCGGCGGCGCTGCGGCGGCAGCAGGCCCAGCAGCTCGCCGCCGTGTTCGAGTCCAGTGTGCTCACCCCCGAGGTGTGGCGCGCGCTCGCCGATTTCATGCACCAGCAGGCGCAGCGCTACCTCTATTGGGCGACGCGGATCGCGCGGCTGATGGAGCGGGCGTACGAGTTCGACTTCGACGCCACGGTGGACCGGATCCGGCTCGACTACTCCGCGGGTGCGGCCGCCGGGATGCTGGGCTCCGACCAGCTGCTCGCCGACATCGACTACTTCACGTACGACCGGATCACCCGGACCACCCACAAGATGCTGCGCGCCAGCCACACCGTCTCGCTGGCCGAGCAGTTCCCGTACGCGTTCGCGACCGGGTTCCGGCGCACCGGCGAGATCCACTTCGACACCCTGCTGTCCGATCTGGAACGTGGCTACCCCGGCTCGTACAACCACCGGGTGCAGGCCGTCGAGGTCTCCCTGATCGGCCTGGTGCCGCCCGGCGGGCTGCGCGGCACGCTGACCAACAGCGGCGTCTCGCAGTACCGGGCGCTCGGCGGGGAGACGAAGTGGCGGCTGCAGGACGTCGACACGATGCTGCTCAGCGCGTACACCCGCAACGACGCCATGATGTTCCGGCCGCGTCCCGAGCTACTGAACGTCTTCGAGGGCGTCGGGATGGCGTCGGGATGGACGCTGCGGTTCCCGCCGGACATCAACGACGTGGACTTCCGCTTCATCGTGGACGTCCAGGTCACCTTCCACTACGAGGCGCAGTTCGACCGGGCGCTCGCCGCCGACGTCGCGGCCCGGCCGGTGCCCGCCGAGGCGCTGCGCGCCACCACCTCGTTCACCCTGGGCAACGACTTCCCGGACCGCTTCTACGTGTGGCAGACCGCGGGCACCGCCACGATCACCGTCGGGCCCGAGCATCTGCCGCACCACCACCTCGACCCGAAGGTGCGCGGCATCTCGGTGCAGGAGCTGGGCTCCGCCCCGGTGCCGCTCACCATCACCGCGCCGGGCGGCGCCACCGCCGAGGTCACCCCGGACGCCACCGGCCGGGTGCCCTCCGGCGACCCGGCCCTGGCGGCGCTGGCCACCGCGGCGGTCCGCGGGGAGTGGACGCTGGCCACGACCGCCGGCCCCGGCGACCGCGCCGCCGTCGAGAACATCCTGCTGTTCGTCGAGTACGACTTCACCCCGCGCGGTGCGGCGTGAACGGCGCCGGCCCCGACGTGCTGGCCCTGCCCAAGGGCGGCGGCGCGGTCGGGGGCATCGGCGGCAGCTTCACGCCGGACCTGAACACCGGGGGCGGCGGCTATGCCGTACCGCTGGACCTGCCGCAGGGCGTGGACGGCCACACCCCGCAGCTGACGCTGCAGTACAGCACCGCGTTCGGCAACGGTGAGTTCGGGCTGGGCTGGTCCATCGGTACGGTACGGGTGGAGCGGACCGCCGGCGCGTACACCCTGGCCGGCGCGGGGAGGCTCGTCGACGTCCCCGGCGAGCCCGGTCGTCTCGTGCCGGAGACCGACGGGCTCGGTTGGCGGATCCACCGCGACGGCGACGGGTTCTCGCTCACCGACCGCTCCGGCGTCCGCCACGTCGCCGGTACGACCGCGGCCGCCCGCATCGCCGACCCGGACGATCCGGCCCGCGTCGCCACCTGGCTGGTGGAACGCTCGATCCGCCCGTCCGGTGACGAGATCGGCTACACGTGGGACGGCGACGGGCTGCTGCGGTCGGTCGCCTGGGCCGCGTACCGCCTCGAGCTCGGCTACGAGAACCGGCCGGATCCGGTGCTCGACGGGCGGGCCGGCTTCGTCCGGACGATCACGCGCCGCTGCACGACGCTGGAACTGCACGCTCCGGCCCAGGCGCCGTCCCTGCTGCGGCGCTACACATTGGACTACGTGCCCGGCCGGCCCACCGGGCACAGCCTGCTCGCCGGGATAACCCTGTCCGGCCACGGCCCGGCCGGCGAGGTGGCCACGTTCCCTCGGCTCGCCCTCGGCTACACCACCTCCGGGTTCGGGTTGCGGGCCACCGGTGCGGCCCTCGCGGCCGCGCTGGCCCGGCCGGAGGGCACCCTCGCCGACCTGACCGGGGACGGCCTGCCCGACGCGGTCGTTCTCGGCGGGGTGCCGACGGTGGCCCGCAACCGCGGGGACCTGGCCTTCGACCCGCCGCGACCGCTCGGGCGTAGCGGCCTGCCCGGGTGGGCGTCCGGGACCGCGCTGTTCGCCGCCGACCTCACCGGACGCGGCCGGGTCGACCTCGTCGGCGTCGGGGCGGGCCGCCGCCACCGCTACCCGGTGGACGGCGCGGGGGTGCTCGGCGCGCCGGTCGTCAGCCCGTACGCGCCGACCTTCACCCCGCTGGACGCCGGCGTACGCCTGCTCGACCTCGACGACGACGGCGCCGCGGACCTGGTCAGCCTGGTGGCCGGCGTGCTGACCACCGCGGGCAGCGACGGCGGTGGCGAGGACTGGCGGTCGGTCGACCGCCGCGTGATCGGCGGCGGCGACCCCCTCGCCGGGGTCGACCTGCGCGCACCCGAGATGCACGTCGCCCCGATGACCGGGGCCGGGCCGGTGGACCTGGTCGAGGTCCGCAACGGCCTGGTGCGCTACTGGCCGAACCTCGGCGGCAACCGCTGGGGTACGCCGCGCAGTATGGCCGGCAGCCCGATCCTGCCCGCCGGCTACCGCACCGAGCGGCTGTTCCTCACCGACGTCGACGGCGACGGCTGCGCCGACCTGGTGTACGTCGACACCGACGCGGTGCGGATCTGGCTGAACCGGGGTGGCACGGCGTTCGAGGAGGAGGTGACGGTCGGCCCGGTGCCCGGCATCGCCGCGGAGCGCGTGGAACCCGTCGACCTGCGCGGCATCGGCTGCACCGGGCTGCTGCTGTCCACCCGGCACGGCGCCCGGCCCGCCGCGTACCACCTCGACCTGGACGCCAAGCCGTACCTGCTGAACCGCATCGACGACGGCCTCGGCCACGCGACGACGATCGAGTACGCCACCTCGGCGGCCGAGTCCCGCAGGGACGCGGCCGAGGGACGCACGTGGACCACGTCGCTGCCGTTCCCGGTCCCGGTGGTGCGCCGCGTCACGCAGACCGACCCGGCCGGCGCCGACCGGATCAGCCGGTTCCGCTACCACGACGGGCACTGGGACCCGGCGCTGCGCCGTTTCCTCGGATTCGCGGTGGTGGACGAGGTCGAGGAGGGCGACGCCTCCGTCGCGTCCATCCTCAAGCGGACGCAATTCCACTTGGGACGCACCCCGGAGCGCGCCGACCGGCCGCCCACCGCCGCGGAACGACT
Source organism: Actinoplanes sp. NPDC049681 (assembly GCF_044465265.1). Taxonomy (NCBI): domain Bacteria; kingdom Bacillati; phylum Actinomycetota; class Actinomycetes; order Micromonosporales; family Micromonosporaceae; genus Actinoplanes; species Actinoplanes sp. NPDC049681. The sequence continues at coordinate 533,500 of NZ_JBITLP010000005.1, read as the reverse complement.
CGCCGCCCAGGTCCTGCGGGGCCGGGTGATCCGCTCCGCCGGATATCCGGCGGACGCCGATCCGGACGTCGACGACCCGCTGTTCGAGGTACGGCAGGACTGGCAGGCGCACGGGGACGGCGTGACCGTCACGCCGCGGCTGGCCGAGCGCCGGGAGGACCACCTCGACGGCGCCGCGGCCGCCTGGCGCAGCACGATCACCACGACCGTCGCCTGGGACGAGTACGGCAACGTCACCGAGCAGCGTCAGCGCAACGAACTGGCCGCCGACCCGGGCGCCACCGCCGAGCTGCGGACGCTCACCGCGTACGCGATCGACACGGCGGCCTGGATCGTCGACAAGCCGTACCGGATCACCCAGATGGACGGCGACGGCCTGATCGTCGACGCACGGGTCCTGCGGTACGACGGCCCGGCGTTCACCGGTCTGCCCGAGGGCTTCGTGGCAGCGGGGCTGGTGACCTCCGAGGAACGTCTCGCCCTGCGCGACGACCAGGTCGCCACCGTGTACGCCGGTGTCCCGGTCGACCCGGCGGCACTCGGCTACCACCGCCGCGCCGGCGAGGAGGGCTGGTGGGTGTACGCCCGCCGCTACGACCGCTCCGCGCCCGGGGTGATGGTCAGCCTCGACCCGCGCGGCAACCCCGTCACCCTGCACCTGGACCCCGAGCGGCTCTTCCCGGTACGCCGGATCGACGCGCGCGGCAACGACATCGGCGCCGAGGTGGACCGCCGCGCCCTGCGGCTGGCGAGCCTCGGTGACGGCAACGGCGGGACGCGGCGCAACGCCTACGACCCGCTCGCGCGGCTGGCCGCCGAGTTCCGGCCCGGCGACGACCCGGCGGCGCCGACCGTCACCTACCGGTACCTGCTCGATCCGGCCGGGCCCGCCGTCGAGACCGAGGAGTATCCGGCCGCGGACCGGGGCGATAAGGTCACCACCCGGCGGTTCCTCGACTCCGACGGCCACGACGTGGGCGTAGCCCGCCTCGACGGGGACGGGACGTGGGTGGTCGGCGAGGCGATCCACCGCAACTCCCGCGGCCTGGCCGCGCGCACGTACCTGCCGTACCGCAGCCCCGCCGGCCCCGATCCGCAGCGACCCACCGCGGCCTTGCCGCACACCGCGACGGAGTACGACGTGCTGGGCCGGCCGACCCGGGTCACCCTGCCCGGCGGCGGGTTCCGCGTGGGGATGCACCTGCCGGGCCGCTCCGACCTCTACGACGAGGAGGACACCCGGGCCGGCGGCCCGCACGAGGGCACCCCGACCAGCTTCCACCTGGACGCGGCCGGGCGGGTGGGCCGGGTGGTCAGCCGCGCCGGGGCCTCCGAGCTCACCACCACGTACGCGTACGACCTGCGGGATCAGCCGACCGTGGTGACCGACCCGCAGGGGCGTGCCACCACCGTCCACTACGACCTGCTCGGCCACCGGATCCGGGTGGACGATCCGTCGGCCGGCACGGTGGTGTTCGTGCACGACGCGGCGGGCAACCTCGTCCGGCGCCACAACGCCGCCGGTCAGCTCGCCGATCAGGAGTACGACGAGCTGAACCGGGTGGTGCTCACGCGGGCCACCGGGCGGCCGGACGTCCGCTACCGCTACCTCGACCGCGCCGACGTGGGGGTGGGTGGTGCGCCCGGGCGGCGGCTGGGCCGGCTCGCCGGCGTCGACGACGTCCGCGGCTCGATCAGCTTCGACTACGACGTGCGCGGCGAGGTGGAGACCCGCCGGATCGTGCTGACCGGCGGGGACGCGTACACCGTGCGGCGCCGCACCGACCGGCTGGGACGGGTGGCGTCGATCGGCTACCCGGGCGCGGCCGGCGATGTGCCGGGGCCGGTGCTCACGTACGCGTACGACCGGCGGGGCTTCCTGCGGTCCGTCTCAGGGGTGATCGACGCGATCGACTACGACGAGGCGGGCAGCCCGGTGCGCACCGCGTACGCCGGCGGTGCCCGTACCGAACGGCAGTTCGACGCGCTGTCGCGGCTGATCTCCGCGGAGACGCGCGACGCGGCCGACGTCGTGCTCGACCGCCAGGACCTCACCCGGGACCTGTCCGGCCACGTCACCGGCGCCACCGGGTGGGCGTACACCCACGACGACCTCTACCAGCTCGTCCGGGCCGAGCCGGCGGGCGGCACCGCGATCGACTACGCGTACGGCCCGGGCGGTGACATCGTGTCCCGCTCCGACGTGGGCACCTTCGTCTACGGCGAGCGCGGCGCACCGCCCACCGCGGTCACCACCGCCGGTGGGGGCAGCTACGACTATGACGCGTCCGGGCGGCAGGTCAGCGGTCCGGCCGGGACGTTCACGTACGACGGCCGCGACCGCCTCACGGCGATGACCGGCGCCGCCGCCACCGTCACCCTGTCCTACGGCGCCTTCGACGAGCAGGCGGTCCGGGAGACGAGCGCCGGCGGCACGACCCGGCGGGTGGTCCTCCTCGACGATCTCGTGGAGGTCCGCGACGGGCAGCTGGTGCTGTTCGTCACCGACGGGCGCAGCCGGATCGGGCAGCTCACCCCGGGCGGCCCGGTGGCGCTGTGGCACACCGACCATCGCGGGTCGGTCACGCTCGTCACCTCGGGCGGTGGCACGGTGCTCCAGCGGCTCGCCTACGACCCGTTCGGCCGGCTCACCGCCGTCGGTGCCGGCGAGCCGCCCCGGTCCACGTACGACGCGTACGACCTCGTGCCGGAGTTCGGGATCTACCTCTCGGCGGCCCGCCCGTACGACCCGGTGCTCGGGCGCTACCTGGTCCCCGACACGGTCGCGCCGGACCTGTGGCACCCGGCCGGACTCAACCGGTACGCGTACGCCGCCAACGACCCGGTGACCCTGCGGGACCCGGCGGGCCGCGCCTGGTGGCAGATCGCGCTGGCGATCCTGGCGGTGGTCGCGGTGGTGGTCCTGACCGTGGTCACGTTCGGCGTGGGCCTGATCGGCCTCGGCGCGATGATCGGGGTGTTCGCCGCGATGGCGGCCGGGGCGGTGGTCGGCGGCATAGCCGCGGCCCAGGCCGGTGGCGACATCGCCCTGGGCATCCTGCTCGGCGCGGCCCTGGCCGGGGCCGCGGCGCTCGGCGGGGCGCTCGCCGGTGCCGGATTCGCCGCCGCCTTCGGCGCGAAGGCGCTCGCCACCCACCTGCTCGCCGGTGCGGTCAGCGGGCTGCTGCTGGGCGCCGCCACCGGCTTCGCGGCCGGCTGGGCCGGCGGTCAGGGCTCGGCCGGCGACATCTGGGAGAAGACCTGGAAGTCCGCGCTTGCCGGGTTCGTCACCGGCCTGGTGTTCGGGTTGGCCAGCTACGGCTTCGCCCAGGGCTGGTTCGGCACCGGCAACATCAACCCGCGGCCGCCCACCGGCGCCGAGTGGCAGAAGGCGGCCGCCGAGGGCGCCAAGGCGGCCGGCGAGGCCGGCAACGCCGGCGCTTCCGCGGGCGGGGTGGCCACCCAGGCCGCCACGTCCGGCGGTCTGAGCGCCGGGGGAGCCGCCCTGAACTTCGGGGCGCCGACCGGCTTCAACGTGCTGGAGACCTTCGTGTTCAACCCGGTGGCGATGACGTTGTTCATCGAGGCGACCGCGTCGCTGTTCGCGTTCGACCTGGTCGACGACATCATCGACGCCGTCCGCAACAGCGGCGCGAAGACGTCGAAGAGCGGCACCTGGTGACGGCTTCGGTAGGATCGGCCACCGTGATCGAGGACGTTCGCGCCGCCTTCCGCCGGCTGCACTCCGCCGGGACCTTCGTGATACCGAACCCGTGGGACGTGCCCTCCGCGCGGCTGCTCGAGCACCTCGGCTTCCCGGCCCTGGCCACGACCAGTTCCGGTTTCGCCGCCTCGCTCGGCCGCGCGGACCAGCACGTCACGCTGGACGAGCTGGTCGCACACGTCGCCGCCCTGACGGCGGCCGTCACAGTGCCGGTGTCGGTCGACGCCGAGCGGGGGTACGCCGACGATCCGGCGGGCGTCGCCGAGACCGTACGCATGCTTGCCGACGCCGGTGCCAGCGGCGTGTCGATCGAGGACTACGACCCCGGCGCGGGCCGTGTCGAACCCGTCGGTGTGGCCGTCGAACGGATCGCCGCGGCCGCGAGCGTGTGCGACAGGTACGGCATCGTGCTCACGGGGCGGGCGGAGAACCACCTCTACGGGATCGAGGATCTGCCCGACACGATCGCGCGCCTGTCCGCGTACAGGGATGCCGGCGCCGCATGCGTGTACGCACCCGGGCTGACCGACCTGAGCGACATCGCCCGGGTGGTCGGCGAGGTCGGCGGCGCGGTCAATGTCCTGGCGCTGCGGCACGGCCCCGCCGTGCCGCAGCTCGCGGAGGCCGGCGTGCGCCGGGTGTCCACCGGAGGCAGCCTGGCCTGGGCGGCCTACGGTGCACTCGTCCGCGCCGCCGAGGAGTTGCGGGAGAGCGGCACCAGCACCTACCTCGACGCCGCGCTGCCGCGCCCGGTCCGGGACGCCGCCTTCGGCTGAGGACCGGCCGAGGGTGAATCCATCGATGGCTGCCGCTACCGTGGGTTCATGCCGCCGATCCGCGTCCTGTTGGTCGACGACCACGAGATGGTGCTGCACGGCGTCTCCGCGATGCTGTCCCGCTTCCCGGACAGGGTGCAGGTCATCGGCACGGCGACCGAGTTGCCGTGCGCGGTTCGCGCGGCGGCCGAGGCGCGCCCGGACATCGTGCTCTGTGACGTGCGGCTGCGGCGGGCGAGCGGCCTCGACGTCTGCAAGGCGATCCGGGAGCTCGACGACCGGGCGAAGGTCGTCTTCCTGACGGTCTACGACGACGAGCAGTACCTCTACCAGGCGTTGCGGGCGGGTGCGTCGGGTTACCTGCTCAAGCGGGTGGATGCCCGGGAGCTGGTGCGGCATCTGGAGAACGTGATCCTCGGCGAGATCGTCATCGATCCCGGGCTGGCCGGGAGGATCGCCGCCTCGGCCGCGCACGTGCAGAAGGGGGAATTCTGGCCGGGCGCCCGCCTGGGCCTGACGCAGCGGGAGAGCGAGGTGCTCGGCCTGCTGGTCGGCGGGCTGTCGAACAAGGCGATCGCGGCGCGCCTGGTCGTCAGCGACGACACGGTCAAGACCCACCTGCGCGGCCTGTACCGGAAGCTGGAGGTACGGGACCGCGGAGGCGCCGTCGCGACGGCGTTGCGCGAGGGTCTCTTCCACTGATGGATGCGCTGATCGCCGCGGTGGCGCGGTCGGTGACCGGTGAGCCGGCCCTGACCACCATGCTGGCCGACGTGGCGCGGCTGCTCACCGACGCCCTCGGCGCCGACGGCTGCCTGGCGTTCCTCGCCGGGGACGGTGGTGACCTGGTGCTGGCGGCGAGCCATCCCTGGGCGCCGGCGACCGGGCCGCCGCTGCGGGTGCCGGAGGGATCGGGCATCGCCGGGCGGGCGGCGGCGGAAGGGGTGCCGGTGTACTGCGCCGCGGACCGTCCACGGCATCCCGGGCACCGCGACGTGCTCGGCCTGGGCCCGGGACAGGCGGTGTCGCGGCTGTGCGTACCGGCGCGGGTGGCCGGTGGCGGCAGCTGCGCGGTGCTGGCCGTGCACAGCCGCAGGCGGCGGGAGTTCAGCGCGGCCGAGGTGGAGGCGGCGCAGCGGGTCGCGGACCTCGCCGGCCTGCGGGTGCGCGCCGCCACCGCGCTCGCCGCGATGCGCGACCACCAGGAGGAGTGGGACGCCGTCGTGGCCGGCGCGGTCGCGGCCCAGGAGGCGGAACGCCGGCGGGTGGCCGCCGACCTGCACGACGGGCTCACCCAGGCGATCGCCAGCCTGACGTTCCACCTCTCGGCGGCGGACGTGGCCCTCGGCGACGGCGACGTCGGGTACGTGGCCGAGCAGGTCGCGGCGGCTCGCTCCCTCGCCGACCTGGCGCTGGGGGAGACCCGCAGCGCGATCACCGGGCTGCACAGCCCGGTCCTGGACGGCCAGGGGCTCGCGGCCGGGCTGGCCGCCATGGCACGGGCCGTGCCGGGGCTGCGGGTCGAGGTGGAGGCGGCGGACTTCCCCGTACCGCACCATGTCGGCACGTCGCTGTTCCGTATCGCCCAGGAGGCGGTGCAGAACGTCGTCAAGCATGCCGGGGCCGGCCGGGCCGTGATCCGCCTGGCCAAGCACGGTCACATGGTCATGCTCAGCGTCACGGACGACGGATGCGGGTTCGACGCGCCGGGCCGGGCGTCGAGCTACGGCCTGCGGGGCATGGCGGAACGGGTGCACCTGCTCGGCGGCCGGCTGCGGATCGGGTCGCATCCGGGCCGGGGCACCACCGTCGAGGTGACCGTGCCGACCGCGCTCTGAGCGGTCAGCCGGCGCGCCGGCGCAGGTCCATCAGGCGCAGCACCATGGGCGTCAGGATCAGCTGCATCGCCAGCTCCATCTTGCCGCCGGGCACGACGATGATGTTGGGCCGCGACATGAAGGAGTCGTGCAGCATCGCCAGCAGGTAGGGGAAGTCGATGCCTTTGGGATCCGCGAACCGGATGACGAGGAAGCTCTCGTCGGCCGTCGGGATGTGGCGGGCGATGAACGGGTTGGACGTGTCCACCGTGGGCACCCGCTGGAAGTTGATGTGCGTACGGGAGAACTGCGGGCAGATGTAGTTCAGGTAGTCCGGCATCCGGCGCAGGATGGTGTCGACGACCGCCTCGCTGCTGTAGCCCCGCGCGGTCCGGTCGCGGTGCAGCTTCTGGATCCACTCCAGGTTGATGATGGGTACGACCCCGACGGCCAGGTCGGTGTGCCGCGCTACATCGATCTTGTCGGTGACGGCGGCCCCGTGCAGCCCTTCGTAGAACAGCATGTCGGTGCCGGGCGGGATGTCCTCCCATGCGGTGAAGGTGCCGGGCGGTTGCCCGTACGGTGCCGCCTCCTCCTCGTCGTGCAGATACTTGCGCACCTTGCCGGAGCCGCTCTCGCCGTAGCCCCGGAACAGCTCCTCGAGGTCCTCGAGCAGATTGGCCTCCGGTCCGAAGTGGCAGAAGTGGTGATTGCCCTCGGCCTCGGCCCGGGCCATCTCGGCCTGCATCTGCGTCCGGTCGTAGCGGTGGAACGAGTCGCCCTCGACCACGACGGGCGTGATGTCCTCGCGGCGGAAGATGTGCTGCATCGTCCTGGTGACCGACGTCGTGCCGGCACCGGACGAACCGGTGACGGCCATGACCGGGTGTCTGACTGACAAGACGGCTGCTCCTAGCGTCACGTACGGAACAGGGAACGGGTGTTGAACAGCGAGAAGTCGTCGCCGGGCAGCTCGGCGCCGTCGCGGTGGTAGCGCTCGATGCGCGCCACCTCCTGGCGCGAGCCGAAGATCAGCGGAACCTGCTCGTGCAGGCTGCCGGGGACCCGGTCCATCAGCCGTCCCCGCCCGGTGCTCGCCAGGCCGCCGGCCTGCTCCACGAGGAACGCGACGGGATTGGCCGCGGACAGCAGGCGGGGCCGGTCGGGGCGGCCGGCGCCACCGTCGGCGGGGTCGAGGAAGACGCCGCCGCGGGTGAGGATGCGGAAGGTCTCGGCGACCAGGCAGGCGACCCAGCGCATGGTGAAGTCGACCTCCCGGGACCCGGAGCGGCCGGCCAGGCACTCGGCGACGTAGCGCTTGACCGGCGGCTCCCAGAAACGCTCGTGCGAGGCGTTGATGGCGAACTCGTTGGTGTGCCCGGGTATCCGCATCCCGGGATGGGTCAGGACGAAGGCTCCGATGTCGCGGTCCAGGGTGAAGCCGTCCACGCCGTCGCCCGTGGTGAGCACGAGCATGGTCGCCGGGCCGTACAGCGCGAACCCGGCGCAGACCTGTTCGGTGCCCGGTTGCAGGAAGTCGGCGGTCTCGGCCGGTTCGCCGGGGCGGGGGCTGCGCAGGATGGAGAAGATCGTGCCGGCCGCCATGTCGACGTCGATGCCGCCGGACCCGTCGAGCGGCTCGAAGACCAGCAGGTACTTGCCGCGCCGGTACGACGGCGGGATCCGGTGGATCTCCGGCGTCCGGCCGGACGCCACGGCCGCGAGGTGACCCGCCCACTCGGTCTCGCCGATCATCACGTCGTTGCTGATGACGTCGAGGTTCTTCGGCGCGCCCACCAGCGCGCCCTTGTTCACGTGGTTCGCGATGATCTTCACCGCGGTGCTGATCGCGTTCAGCAGGCCGGAGAAGTCACCGGTCGAGTCGTGATGCCGATGCTCCTGCTCGATGGTGTAGCGGGTCAGCGTCGTGTGCACCTCGGGCACGGCGGCCTCCTTCGCCAGCGATGGAGGCGACGCTAGGCGGGCCGGCGCCGTCAGGCCTCACCCGTACGGGGGGCCGCGGGGGTGAGCGTGGGACGGCGTGCCCGGAACGCCAGCTCACCGGCGGAGTCCGGATCGGTGATGTGGTCCAGGAACAGCCGGGCGGTGGCGGTGGGGGCGGCGGCGGTGACGGCGTGCCACGGCCGGTCCAGCGGCGTTCCGCGCACCGGGACCCGCTGCAGCGATCCCTGCCGCAGGTGGGCGGTGACGGCATCGGCCGACACCAGCGTGACCCCCAGCCCGAGCACGGCCGAGGCGACCACGGCACCGTGCGACCCCAGGGCCAGGGTCGGCGGCCGCAGCTGCAGCGAGTCGAGCAGTGCGAGGGTGGTGTCGCGGGTCCCGGAGCCCGGTTCGCGCAACAGCCAGGTCGTGGTCGAGAGGTCCGGCGCCGGGCCCGGCGCGGCCACGACGATCAGCGCGTTGGGCCGGGTGGCGCGGGTGCCCAGGCCACGCCCGGGCCGCGGGCGGCCGCCGATGACGATGTCGAGCCGGTGGTCGGCCAGGAGGGCGGAGACCCGATCCCGGACGCCGACGTCGAGCGTCACCTCCACCCGCGGATGACGGGTACGGAACGACGCCAGCAGACCCGGAACCAGGTACTCGCCGGCGGTGGTGACGGCGCCCAGCCGGACCCGTCCCCGCTCGGGATCGCCGCTCTCCCGGGCGGCGTTCATCCCCTCGTCGATCATCCCGAGGATGCGGCGCGCGTAGCCGGCGAAGACCCGGCCGGACTCGGTGATGCGCAGCCCCCGGCCGTGCCGCTCGAACAGCGGTACGCCCACCTCGCGGTGCAGCGCCGCCAGCGCGGCCGACACCGCCGACTCGGTCACCGACAGGCGTTCGGCCGCGGCCCGCGCCGAGCCGTGATCGACGACCGCCAGGAAGGTCTGCAGCCGGGCGGGGGTCACGGCTCGCCACCTTAGCCAAGTGATCGCTCAAGTGTCCACGGCAAACACTCGCTGGACGACTCAAGGGCAGCCGGGAGACGGTGGACCGGCGAGCCCGGGGCATCCGGGCCGAACCAGCCAGGAGGAGCCAGTGTCGATCGACCTGACGTCCGGCGAGGCCGAGCCGGCCCGGTGGGATCCGGGTGTGCACAGCTACGCCAGCATGGGCTACTACGACGCCGACTACCGTCCGAAGGACACCGACGTGCTGGCCCTCTTCCGGGTCACCCCGCAGCCGGGCGTGGACCCGGTGGAGGCCGCGGCGGCCGTCGCGGGCGAGTCGTCCACGGCGACCTGGACCGTCGTGTGGACCGACCGGCTGACCGCCCACACGCACTACCAGGCCAAGTGCTACCGGGTGGATCCGGTGCCGGGCCGCGAGGGGGAGTACTACGCGTACGTCGCGTACGACATCGACCTGTTCGAGGAGGGCTCGATCGCCAACCTCACCTCGTCGATCATCGGCAACGTGTTCGGGTTCAAGCCGCTGAAGGCGCTGCGCCTGGAGGACATGCGCATCCCCGTCGCGTACGTGAAGACTTTCCAGGGACCGGCGCACGGGATCGTCATGGAACGCGAGATCCTCAACAAGTTCGGCCGCCCGCTGCTGGGCGCGACGATCAAGCCGAAGCTGGGCCTGTCGGCGCGCAACTACGGGCGGGTCGTGTACGAGGCCTGCCGCGGTGGCCTGGACTTCACCAAGGACGACGAGAACATCAACTCCCAGCCCTTCATGCGGTGGCGCGACCGGTTCCTGTACGCGATGGAGGGCGTGAACCGGGCGACGGCGCAGACCGGCGAGATCAAGGGGCACTACCTCAACATCACCGCGGCGACGGTCGAGGACATGTACGAGCGCGCCGAGTTCGCCAAGGAGCTGGGCAGCGTCATCGTGATGATGGACCTGACGGTCGGCTACTCGGCGATGCAGTCGATGGCGCACTGGGCCCGCCGCAACAGCGTCCTGCTGCACCTGCACCGGGCGGGGCACAGCACGTACACCCGGCAGAAGACGCACGGGGTGAGCTTCCGCGTGATCGCCAAGTGGTGCCGGCTGATCGGCGTCGACCACGTCCACGCCGGCACGATCGTCGGCAAGCTCGAGGGGGATCCCCACACCACCAAGGGGTTCTACGACACGCTGCGCCTGCCGCACGTACCGGCCGACCACGGCAACGGCATCTACTTCGACCAGGACTGGGCGAGCCTGCCGGGCGTGATGCCGGTCGCCTCGGGCGGCATCCACGCCGGCCAGATGCACCAGCTGCTCGACCTGCTCGGCGAGGACACGATCCTGCAGTTCGGCGGCGGCACCATCGGCCACCCGCTCGGGATAGCCGCCGGCGCGGAGGCCAACCGGGTCGCGCTCGAGGCGGTCGTCAAGGCGCGTAACGAGGGACGCAACCTGATCAAGGAGGGCCCGGACATCCTGCGGACCGCCGCGCAGCGCAACCGGCCGCTCGAGGTCGCGCTCGCCACCTGGGGCGATGTCACCTTCGACTACACCGCCACCGACGCCCCCGATGCCGTACCCACCCCGAGCGTCTAGGAGCCGCCATGTATCTGCGCCACGGATCGTTCTCCTACCTGCCGGAACTGACCGACGACGAGATCGCCGCGCAGGTCCGCTACGCGCTGCTGAACGGCTGGCCGGTCTCGGTGGAGTACACCGACGACCCGCATCCCCGCAACGTCTACTGGGAGCTGTGGGGGCTGCCGATGTTCGACCTGGCCGAGCCGGACGGCGTCGTGCGCGAGATCAACGACTGCCGCGCGACCTTCCCCCAGCACTACGTGCGGGTGCTGGCCTACGACGCGCGCCTCGGCCGGCAGACGACCGCGATGAGCTTCGTGGTCCAGCGCCCTGCCGAGGAACCCGGCTTCCGGCTCGACCGCAGCGAGGGCAGCAACCGGGTGCAACGCTACGCCGTGCACTCGTACGCGACCGAGGCTCCGGCCGGTGCCCGCTACCGCCGTGCCGGTGAGGACGTACGGTGACGACGCCGGGTTTCGCGATGCACCGCCCCGGATCGCCGGCGGCGACGGCGACGGCGGAGCCGGAGACGCCGGTCCTCGACCCGCAGGCCAAGGTCGACATCCAGGCCGACGAGGCCGCCGCCCGGGTACGCGAGGTCCTGGCCGCCGTCGACTCGGAGCTCGTCGGCCTCGCCGGGGTCAAGCGGCGCATCCGGGAGATAGCCGCCCTGCTCATGGTCGACCGGGCACGCGCGCGGTTCGGTCTCTCGGCGAGCAGGCCGTCGCTGCACATGAGCTTCGCCGGCGGCCCGGGCACCGGCAAGACCACCGTGGCGCTGCGGATGGCCGAGATCCTGCACGCCCTGGGCTACCTGCGGGCGCCGCGGGTGCATCCGGTCACCCGCGACGACCTGGTCGGCCAGTTCATCGGGCACACTGCGCCCAAGACCAAGGAGGCCCTGGCCCGGGCGGCCGGCGGCGTGCTCTTCATCGACGAGGCGTACTACCTGTACCGGCCGGACAACGAGCGCGACTACGGGCAGGAGGCCATCGAGATCCTGCTCCAGGAGATGGAGTCCGCCCGGGCCTCGCTGGTGGTGATCTTCGCCGGCTACGAGGACCGGATGGAGACGTTCTTCTCCTCGAACCCCGGACTGAGCTCGCGCGTGGCCCACCACATCCAGTTCGAGGACTACGCCACGGACGAGCTGGCCGAGATCGCCGAGCTCATGCTCACCCGTGACGACTACTGCTTCACGGAGGCGGGTCGTGCGGCATTCCTGGAATATCTCGAACGCCGCCGGACGATGCCCCGCTTCGCGAACGCGCGCAGCGTCCGCAACGCGCTGGAACGGGCCCGGCTGCGGCAGGCGAACCGCCTGGTCGCCCTCCCGGGCCAGGTCGGCCGGGACGACCTCATGCTGATCACGGAGGAGGACATCCGCCGCAGCAGGATCTTCGCGGCCACCCCCGAGGGCGCCTGACCGGCCCGGCGGCGGCTCACCTCATGGCCGGTCCGACAGGCCGGCCGGCCATGAGGTGCTCTCCGCCGGGCCGCCCCGGCACGCGAGATCGGAGACGATGGGCGCGCAGACGTCGGCCACCGCCCGCAGGAAGAGCCGCTCGCTGCCGGTGAAGTCGTGCGCGCCCGTGTCGTGGATGACCGCGATCGCCCCCACCGGTACGTGCCGCACCATCAGCGGCACCGCAGCGAAGGCCCGTCCCCACAACCGGCCCGCGGTCGGGTACGTGGTCCGGATCTCCGGGAGCGACGAGAGCCAGATCGACTCCTCCCGGGCGATGGCGTCGGTCAGCGGATATCGCGGCCCGACCAGGAGCGTGCCCCCACGGTGGATCACCCCACCGGCCCGGAACTCCATCATCGCCATGGCGGCCCGATGGTGCCTCAGCTGGCCGAGCACCGCGCTGTCGGCCCCGGTGGCCGCGATCGCCTGCGCGAGCGCCAGCTCGAGCACGGTGACGTCACCCGGCGCTGCGGCAACCGCCTGCAGCAGCAGCTGGAGCCGGGCCAGCAGTCCGGTCGCGGCGAAGTCGTCGTCCGGCATGGAAATTCGGACCCTCCCCAGGTGCGGTGTCGTTCCCCCGCTCCAGGCATAGTGCCTGACATTCCCGGCACCACCGGCATGGATTCACCCGAACGGTTGCCCTTCGGCAAGCGGTCCGGCGCAGGTAAATCGCTCGCGCCGAGGGGCGGCCGGTCGGCAGAATCGCACCGTTCACATGATCGATCCGGCGTCGCCCAATCGGCAGGGCAGCGGACTGTTAATCCGTACGGTGGTGGTTCGAGTCCACCCGCCGGAGCTCTTCCCCCGCGTCGGCGAGGATCGCGTTGAGCGCGGCCACGTGGGACTTGAGCGCCCGGCGGCCGGCCGGGGTGAGGGCGAGCCACGTGCGGGGGCGGCGGCCGACGTATCCCTTGCGGACGGTGACGTAGCCGGCGGCCTCGAGCGCGGTGGCGTGCTTGGACAGGTTGGAGTCGGTCAGCCCGACGGTGTCCCGGACGCTGGCGAACTCGGCGTCCGTGGTGGCGGCGAGGAAGGCCACCAGGGACAGCCGGGTCGTCGTCGACAGCACCGGGTCGGGCCGCGGGGGATCGGACGGTGCTTTCACGCCCGGCGGCCCAGCCACCGGTTGAGGACGTACGCCGCCACGACCAGGTAGGCCGTGACCGCGACGCCGGCGAGGGTGCGCGGCAGCGCGGTGTGCGGCTCGAGAAGACCGTAGGCGAGGCGCCACAACGCACCGCCGAGAACCACGTAGATCACCGTGGCGGACCAGCGGGCTGCGCCCCAGTAGCGCGGGCGGGACTTGACCGGGCGGCGGTGGTTGACGATGAGCGAGCCCCCGACGAAGAGGGCCGCGACGACCAGCGCGGCGGGCATCCCGGCGGCCGAGGGCCGGTCGGTGAGGAACCCGATAGCGATCATCCACACCGCCGACAGCGCGATGTGCAACCAGGGGGCCGGCACGTCGGCGGCGACGGCCTGGCGGGTGCGCAGGTCGATGTCCGCCAGGGCGGCGCGCGCCTCGCGGGCGTCGTAGTCGGTCATGGCTCTCAATCTCCCCGGGCCTGAGCTTTCCGTACTGCATCAACTTTCCAAGTGGAAAGCTATTGCCAAGATGTTTATCACAGTCCGGCGAGCCCGCGCCAGGTCTAGGGTCGAGGAGATCATTCATCGAGGGGCAGGAGAACGGCTATGGCAGAGGCACCGGTCACCGTGACCGTCACCGGGGCGGCGGGACAGATCGGCTACGCCCTGTTGTTCCGGATCGCGTCCGGGCAGATGCTCGGCCCGGACCGGCCCGTGCGGCTGCGACTGCTCGAGATCCCGGCCGCCGTCCGGGCCGCCGAGGGCACGGCGATGGAGCTCGAGGACGCCGCCTTCCCCCTGCTCGCCGGCGTGGACGTGTTCGACAGCGCGAAGCCCGCGTTCGACGGTGTGAATGTCGCCCTGCTGGTCGGCGCGCGGCCGCGCACCAAGGGCATGGAGCGCGGTGATCTTCTCGAGGCCAACGGGGGCATCTTCAAGCCGCAGGGCGAGGCGATCAACGCCGGGGCCGCCGCGGACGTCAAGGTGCTCGTGGTGGGCAACCCGGCCAACACCAATGCCCTGATCGCCCAGTCCCACGCCCCCGACGTGCCGGCGGAACGCTTCACCGCGATGACCCGGCTCGACCACAACCGGGCGCTGGCGCAGCTCGCCCGCAAGCTCGGCGTGTCGGTGTCGGAGCTCACGAAGGTCGCGATCTGGGGCAACCACTCCGCCACGCAGTACCCGGACATCTTCCACGCCCAGGCCGGCGGCCGCAGCCTGACCGACCTCACCGAGGACCGGTCCTGGCTGGCCGACGAGTTCATCCCCCGGGTCGCCAAGCGCGGCGCGGAGATCATCGAGGTGCGCGGCGCGTCCTCGGCCGCCTCCGCCGCCTCCGCGGCCGTCGACCACGTCCACGACTGGGTCAACGGCACCGCCGAAGGGGACTGGACCTCTGCCGCCGTCGTGTCGGACGGGTCGTACGGCGTACCGGAGGGCCTCATCTCGTCGTTCCCGGTCGTCGGCCGCGACGGTCGCTACGAGATCGTGCAGGGGCTCGACATCGACGAATTCTCCCGGGCGCGGATCGACGCGTCCGTGGCCGAGCTGATCGAGGAACGCGACGCCGTGCGCCGTCTCGGCCTCCTCTGAGCACCGGTACGGGGATCAGCTCAGGATCGACGCCAGCCGGAACGCGGTGTGCCCGGCCTCGAGGTAGCGGCGGCTCCGGGGATGGTCCCGCAGGAGGCGGCCCAGCTCGGTCAGGGCCATTTCCACGGAGTCGGCCGGTATGCCCCGGCTGCCCAGCACGGAGGCGAGCCAGCCGGTGAAATCGGTGAACAGGGCCGGATCGCCGATGTACGCCGCCGCGGCGAGGTGATCGACGATGTATCCCAGGTCGGTGACCGTCATGTCGAGCGGGTTGCCCTCGGCGGTCAGCTCCGGGTAGGCGACGCGCAGCCGGCGAAGTGTCTCGTGGATCAGCCGGCCGCGCCGGGTGACGAGCGCGAGGTACTCGTCGCCAACCCGCCGGCTGACGACGGCGCTGGGCAGCCGCGGCCGGTCCAGGAGGGCGGCCGCGGCGGCTCCGTTCGGCGCCCACGGAACGCCGAGGCGGGCGGCCCAGCGTCCGTCGGCGCCGAAGGCCCGGCCCCCGGCGATGACGGGTATGTCGATGCGCCGGCACGCGGCGATGGTCCGGTCCGCTCCCGGCAGGCGCATGGGCAGGCTGCAGCTGAGCGCCACCGCGACGGGCGGTTGGTGGCGCAGGAAGTTCACCAGGTGCGCGGTGGGGACGTCGGCGCCGAGAAAAGTGCAGTTCCAGCCCCGGAGCCGCAGGGTCTCGGCGAAAAGCAGGGCGGGTGTCGCGTGCAGCTCGTGCTCGACGCAGGCCACCACCACCCGCCGGTCGGGAGCGGGGCGTCCGGCGGTGGCGGCGAGCGCGGCGACGACCCGGCTCGTGATGTGCGAGGCGCCGTGCTCCTGCGCCACCGTCCACACGTTGCTCTGCCACCAGCGGCCTACCTGCACCATCGCCCGTGCGACCAGGTGCAGCAGGACCTTCTCGGTGTCGATGTCGGGCGTGCACAGGTCCAGGACCAGATCGACGGCCGAGCGTTCGTCCTGGCGGGCAAGAGTCCCCAGGTAGGCCGGGTAGGCGTCCTCGATGGCGGCGGGAACGGACCCGTCAGCGGTCATGGCGACTCCGCGCGGGCTCGGGTAAGAGCTCTCTCACCGTCAGCATAGGACAAGTGAACTGCGCACATTGTGCACAGTGGATGCGGTGCCGCTTCGGTTCTGTTACACCGGTGGAGATCCGGTGACGCCGCGCCCGGTCTCCTCCTCGAAGACCAGCCACGTGCGGGTGGTGCGCACCCCGGGGATGTCCTGGATGCGGTCCAGCACGACGTCGCGCAGCGCGGTGTTGTCCGGGGTGCGGACCAGGACGAGGACGTCGTGGTCGCCGCCGATCAGGGCGAAGTGCTCCACGTACGGGATTTCGCGGATCCCGGCGGCGACCAGGCGCCAGGCGGTCTGGTCGATCGTGATCGCCACGTACGCGGTGGTGCCCAGCCCGATGCTGCGCGGGTTGAGCAGCGCGGCGAAGCCGCGGATCGTGCCGTCCTCCACCATCCGGGCGACCCGGGCGTACGCGTTCGACCGGGAGATGTGGGTCCGTTCCGCCAGGGCCCGGATGGAGAGCCGGCCGTCGCGCTGCAGCTCGCCCAGGAGCGCGGCGTCGGTCGGGTCGAGCGGTCCGGCAGGACGTCCAGCCGGACCCTCCGCAGGAGGCTTCTCCGTGGACATCTGGTCACTCCTATCCGCCGATCTCGGCAATCTGTCGTTGATCATCGGGCCCTCTTGACCGTACATCGCCTCGAATCCACGCTGATGCGATCAGGCGTCCAGAGAGAGCGAGCGTCGCCATGCAGCTTGAGGACCTCCTGCCGTCGGCCGAGCCTGTGCGGTTCGTGGCCGAGGACGGCACCGAGACGGCGGCACCGGCCGGGCACCGCCGGCCCGCGGACGACCGGCTCGTCGAGGCGTACCGGCGGATGGTGCTCGGCCGGCGGTTCGACACGCAGGCCACCGCGCTGACCCGGCAGGGCCGGCTGGCCGTGTACCCGTCGAGCCGCGGCCAGGAGGCGTGCCAGATCGCCTCCGTTCTCGCGCTGCGCGACGACGACTGGCTGTTCCCGACGTACCGCGACAGCGTCGCCCTGGTCGCGCGGGGCCTCGACCCGGCCCAGGTGCTGACCCTGCTGCGCGGCGACTGGCACTGCGGCTACGACCCGGCGGCGACCCGGGTGGCGCCGCAGTGCACGCCGCTGGCCACCCAGACCATCCACGCCGTCGGGCTCGCCGAGGCGCTGCGCCGCAAGGGCGAGGACGGCGTGGTGATGGCGCTCATCGGCGACGGCGGCACCAGCGAGGGCGACTTCCACGAGGCGCTCAACTTCGCCGCCGTGCGCCGCGCGCCGGTCGTCTTCTTCGTCCAGAACAACGGGTACGCGATCTCGGTGCCGCTGGCCCGGCAGAGCGCGGCGCCCGCGCTGGCGTACAAGGGCATCGGGTACGGCATCAGCTCCGAGCAGGTCGACGGCAACGACCTGCTCGCCGTGCTCTCGGTGCTCACCACCGCCGTGGAGCACGCCCGTTCCGGCCGCGGCCCCTACCTGGTGGAGGCGCACACCTATCGGATGGAGGCGCACACCAACGCCGACGACGCGACCCGCTACCGGGACGAGGACGAGGTGACCCGGTGGGCCGCCGCCGACCCGCTCGCCCGGCTGCGGACGTACCTGATGAACCGGGGCCTGATCGACGACGAGGCCGTGCGGACCGCCGAGGCCGAGGCCGAGACCTTCGCCGAGCGGGTGCGGACCGCGCTGAACGCGGATGTGCCGACCGACCCGCGGACCCTGTTCGATCACGTCTTCGCCGAGCGCACCGCTCAGCTGCGCGAGCAGCGGGCGCAGCTCGTCGCCGAACTCGACGCCGGGGAGGCGTGACATGACCGAGATGAGCATGGCGCAGGCGTTGAACGCCGCCCTCTGCGACGCCCTGGGTGACGACGAGTCGGTGCTGGTCTTCGGCGAGGACGTCGGTCCGCTGGGCGGGGTCTTCCGGATCACCGACGGCCTCACCCGCAAGTTCGGCGAGGAACGCTGCTTCGACACGCCGCTGGCCGAGTCCGGCATCGTCGGGCTCGCCGTCGGGCTGGCCATGGGCGGCATGCGGCCGGTCGTCGAGATGCAGTTCGACGCGTTCGCCTACCCGGCCTTCGAGCAGATCGCGTCGCACGTGGCGAAGATGCGCAACCGGACCCGCGGCGCGCTCACGATGCCCATCGTCATCCGGGTGCCGTTCGCGGGCGGCATCGGCGGGGTCGAGCACCACTGCGACTCCAGCGAGGCCTACTACGCGCACACGCCGGGCCTCAAGGTGGTCACGCCGGCCACCGTCGAGGACGCGTACTGGCTGCTGCGCGACGCGATCGCCGACCCCGACCCGGTCGTCTTCATGGAGCCCAAGCGGCTCTACTGGAGCAAGGCGGACGTCGACCTCACCACCCGGTCGGCCGCCCCGATGGGCGAGGCCGCGGTCCGGCGTTCCGGCACGGACGTGACGCTGGCGGCGTACGGGCCGACGGTGCCGCTCGCCCTGCAGGCGGCCGAGGCGGCGGCCGCCGAGGGGATCAGCCTCGAGGTGGTCGACCTGCGCACGCTGGTGCCGTTCGACGACGAGACCTTGATGCGATCGGTACGCCGTACCGGCCGCTGCGTCGTCGTCCAGGAGGCGCAGGGCTTCGCGGGCGTCGCCGCGGAGATCGCCGCGCGGGTCCAGGAGCGCTGCTTCCACTCGCTCGCCGCGCCGGTGCTGCGGGTGACCGGGTACGACATCCCGTACCCGCCGCCGAAGCTGGAGCACGCCCACCTGCCCACCGTGGACCGGATCCTGGACGCCGTGGACCGCCTGCAGTTCGACGACGAGCCGGACCTGCGTCACTCCGGGACCGCGGCGTGAGCGGCGAGCAGGTCTTCCGCCTGCCCGACCTGGGCGAGGGCCTGACCGAGGCGGAAGTCGTCCAGTGGCACGTCACGGCCGGGGACACCGTGACCGTCGACCAGGTCGTGGTCGAGGTCGAGACGGCCAAGGCCGTGGTCGAGGTGCCCGTCCCGTACGCGGGCACGGTCTCGGTGCTGCACGCGGAGGCCGGGTCGGTCGTGGCCGTCGGGGCACCGCTGATCTCGGTGGCCGCCCCCGTCTCGGCTGCCGCCGAGCAGTACAGGACCGAGGAACGGGCCGGATCCGGCAACGTCCTGATCGGGTACGGCACCGGCCACGCCCCCGCCTCCCGGCGCCGCGCGCGCCGGGGCAGGACGGCGGCACAGGCCGTGGTGACGGGGCCGGTCGCGCCCCGGGTCATCTCGCCGCTGGTCCGCAAGCTCGCCCGCGAGCACGGGGTGGATCTCGCCACCGTCGTGCCGGGCGCCGCGCACGGCGTCATCCGGCGTCACGACGTCGAGCAGGCCATCGCCGCCGCGAAGCCGGCCGCCGTGGCCGCGCCCGTGGCAGGGGTCGAACGGATCCCCTTGCGGGGTGTGCGGCGAGCGGTCGCCGACAAGCTGAGCCGCAGCCGCAGCGAGATCCCCGACGCGACCACCTGGGTCGACGTCGACGCCACCGGCCTCATCGAGGCGAAGAACGCGCTCGCCGGCCGGGGCGTGGGCCTGCTCGCCCTGCTGGCCCGGATCTGCGTCGCGGGCCTGCGGCGGTTCCCCGAGCTCAACTCGACCGTCGACCTGGCGGCGGGGGAGATCCTGCGGCTGCCGTACGTCAACCTCGGCTTCGCCGCGCAGACCGACCGTGGCCTCGTGGTGCCGGTGGTGCAGGGGGCGCATCTGATGAGCACCGCCGAGCTGGGCGCCGAGGTGAGCCGGCTCGCCGGGCTGGCCCGCGCCGGCACGCTGCCGCCCGCCGCGATGACCGGCGGCACCTTCACGCTCAACAACTACGGGGTGTTCGGCGTCGACGGCTCGAATGCGATCATCAATCACCCGGAGGCAGGCATCCTGGGTATCGGCCGCATCGTCGACAAGCCGTGGGTGGTCGACGGGCAGCTCGCGGTCCGCAAGGTCACCCAGCTGTCGCTGAGCTTCGACCACCGGGTCTGCGACGGCGGCGCGGCGGGTGGCTTCCTGCGCTACGTCGCCGACTGCGTCGAACGACCCGCGAAACTGCTCGCGGATCTCTGAGCACTACATGGAGGTGGCAATGACCATGGCCGAGCCCGCCGTCGCGGATCGCGTCGCCGTGTTGCGCGAGGTGGAGCAGCGGGTGCTGTGGCTCGCCACCGCCATGATCGACCACGCCAACCGGGTCCGGCCCAACACCGACGGCCTGAAGGTCGGCGGCCACCAGGCGTCGAGCGCGTCGATGGCGACGATCATGACGGCGCTGTGGTTCGGCCACCTGGCCGAGGGCGACCGGGTCTCGGTCAAGCCGCACGCCTCGCCGGTGCTGCACGCCATCAACTACCTGCTCGGAAGCCTGGACGAGCGGTACCTGACCACGCTGCGCGCCTTCGGCGGGCTGCAGAGCTACCCGAGCCGGATCAAGGATCCCGACCCGGTCGACTACTCCACCGGCTCGGTCGGCATCGGCGCCACCGCCCCGATCTGGGGAGCGCTGGCCCGCCGGTACGTCGACACCTGCGGCGCGTCCACCGGCACCGGCCGCCAGTACTCGCTGGTCGGCGATGCCGAGCTGGACGAGGGCGCGTGCTGGGAGGCGATCCTCGATCCGATGGTCGCCGGCCTCGGCGAGGTCTGCTGGATCGTCGACCTCAACCGCCAGTCGCTGGACCGGGTCGTGCCGCATGTGGCCGCGACCCGGCTGCAGGCCATGTTCGAGGCCGCCGGCTGGCAGGTCCTGACCGCCAAGTACGGCCGACTGCTCAGCGCGATCTTCGACCGGCCCGGCGGCGACGCGCTGCGCCGGCGGATCGACGACATGTCCAACGCCGAGTTCCAGCGGCTGCTGCGCTGCTCGGCGGAGCAGCTGCGGGACCGGCTGCCGGGCGACGGCCCCGGCGCACCGGCACTGCGCGAGCTCGTCGGCGGCCTCGACGACAGCACCCTGGTGGCGGCGCTGCGCAACCTGGGCGGGCACGACCTGGAGACGCTGGGCGCCGCCCTGGACGCGATCGACGACAGCCGCCCGACCGTCATCTTCGCGTACACGGTGAAGGGGTACGGCCTCGCGACGGAGGGCCACCCGCAGAACCACTCCTCCATGCTGACCGAGGCGCAGCTGCGCGAGCTCGGCGACCGCGTCGGCATGTCCGTGGACGCGCCGTGGGCCCGCTTCGCGCCCGAGTCGGCGCCCGGGAAGCTGTGTGCCGAGGTAGCGGCCCGGCTGCAGCGCACACCCGTGGCCGCGCAGCCGGCCCCGGACGTCCCCGCCGACCTCGGCCGTACGCCCTCCGGCACCTCCTCGACCCAGGCCGGGCTCGGCCGGGCCCTGCTCGACCTGACCCGGCAGGCACCCGCCGTGGCGCGCCGGGTGGTGACCGCGGCACCCGACGTGGCGTCCTCCACGAACCTCGGCGGCTGGATCAACAAGGTCGGGGTCTGGTCGACCGACGACCGCCGCAACTGGTTCGACGACGACCCCGAGACCATCCTGCACTGGCGGGAACGCCCCACCGGCCAGCACATCGAGCTCGGCATCGCCGAGGTCAACCTGGTCGGCCTGCTCGGCGAGCTGGGTGCCACGTGGAGCCGCTGGGGCCAGCCGCTGCTGCCGATCGGCGTGGTCTACGACCCCTTCGTGGAGCGCGCCCTCGAGCCGTGGTCGTTCGGCATGTACGCGGGCGGCCAGTCAATCCTGGTCGGCACCCCCGCCGGGGTCACCCTGGCCGCCGAGGGCGGTGCGCACCAGTCCATCAAGACCCCGTCCATCGGCGTCGAGCAGCCCGGGTGCGTCAGCTACGAGCCCGCGTTCGCCCTCGACCTGGAATGGACGCTGCTCGCCGCACTCGCCCGCCTCGGCCGGCCCGGCGGCAGCTCCGCCTACCTGCGGCTCTCCTCCCGCCCGGTGGACCAGGGGCTGGCCGCCGTACCGGCCGACCCCGCGGCCCGCGAACGGCGCCGGCGGCAGGTCGTGGCCGGCGCGTACCTGCTGCGCCGCGCGCCGCAGCAGCCGGCGCTGACCATCGCCGCGATGGGCGCGCTGGTGCCCGAGGCCCTCGCCGCCGCCGACCGGCTGGCGGCGCTCGGCACGCCCGCCGACGTGGTCTGTGTGACCAGCCCCGGCCTGCTCTTCGCGGCCATGCAGGCGCGCGCGGGGCAGGGCAGCGCCGACACCTGGATCCTCGACGCTGCGTTCCCCGCCGAGCGGGCGGCGCCGCTGCTGACCGTGCTGGACGGCCACCCGCACACGCTGGCGTTCCTCGCCGGGGTGCACCGCCGGCCGGCGCGCCACCTCGGGGTGAGCGCCTTCGGCCAGTCCGGCGCGCTCGACGCGGTGTACCGGCACCACGGCATCGACACCGACAGCATCGTCCGCGCCGGGCTGGACCTCACCTGACGGACTCCGGCGTGGCGGGGTAGGCCCGGGTCTCGCTCGCCTTGACCGCGACCCACAGCTCCCGGCCGGGCTCCAGGCGCAGGTGCGCGGCCGCGGCCGGGGTGACGTCGGCGGCGACCGTGATCGGGCCGTCGAGGCGGATGCGCAGGTTGTCGCCGTGCCGCTGGATGTCGGCGAGCACGGCCGGCCACGTGTTGCGCGGGCTTCCGTCCGGTTGCCGGGGGTGCAGGGCGACCGCCGTGGGCGGGAAGGCCACGAACGCGTCGCCGTGCACGGTGTCGGTGGTCGTGAGGGTGAGGCCGCCGGCCAGGCCGACGGCATGGCCCTCGCCGCGGCCGCGGTAGAGGTTGAGCCCGACCAGCCGGGCGACGTAGTCGGTACGCGGCCGGGCCGTGATGGCCGCGGCATCGCCCTCCTGGACCACCCGGCCGTGCTCGAGGATCACCAGCCGGTCGGCCAGCACCAGGGCGTCGAGCGGGTCATGGGTGACCAGCAGGGTGGCGCCCGGGTGCGCGGCGAGGTGCCGGCCCAGCTCCGCGCGGGTGTCGAGGCGGGTCCGCGCGTCCAGGGCCGCGAGTGGCTCGTCGAGCAGCAGCAGAACCGGGTCGACGGCGAGCGCCCGGGCCAGCGCGACCCGCTGGGCCTGCCCGCCGGACAGGTGGCGGGGCTTGCGGCGGGCGTACTCGGCGAGGCCGACGCGCTCCAGCCAGCGATTCGCGACGGCCTGGGCGGCGCGCCGGTCCGCGCCGTGCCGGCGGGGTCCGAAGGCGACGTTGTCGCGGGCGCTCAGGTGGGGGAAGAGCAGGTAGTCCTGGAACACCACACCGATCGGGCGGCGCTCCGGCGGCGTCCAGTTCCGTGCCTCCGGCCGGTCCAGGTCGCGGCCGTCCAGGGTGACGTGGCCGGCCGACAGCGAGGTGAGGCCGGCGAGCGTCCGCAGGGCGGTGGTCTTGCCGGCGCCGTTCGGCCCGAGCAGCGCGACCGTCTCGCCGCGGTGGATGCGCAGGGCCGCGTCCAGGACGAACGCGTCGCGGCGGACGACGAGCCGGGCGTCGAGCAGGGGATCGGTCACGGCGCGGTCAGCCAGCGGTCGCGCAGGGCGGCGAGGACGGTCACCGAGACGGCGAGCAGGATGAGGCTCAGCACCACGGCGCCGTCCAGGTCGCCGCTCTCCATCGTCTGGTAGACGGCCAGCGGCATGGTCTGGGTGATGCCCGGATAGTTGCCGGCGAAGGTGATCGTGGCGCCGAACTCGCCCAGCGCCCGGGCCCAGCACAGCACCGCGCCCGCGGCGATGCCCGGCGCGACGAGCGGCAGCGTGACGTGCGTGAACGTGGTCCAGCGGGTGGCGCCGAGGGTGGCGGCGGCCTCCTCGTACCGGGTGTCGGACCCGCGCAGCGCCCCCTCGACGGCGATGACCAGGAACGGCAGCGCGACGAACGACTCGGCGACGACGACGCCGGCGGTGGTGAACGGCAGGGTGATCCCGAACGTACTGTCGAGCCAGGAGCCGAGCAGGCCCCGCCGGCCCAGCGCCAGCAGCAGCGCGATGCCGCCCACCACGGGCGGCAGCACCAGCGGCACGGTGACCAGCGCCCGGACCAGCCGGCGGCCGGGGAAGTCGACCCGCGCCAGCAGCCACGCCAGCGGTACGCCCAGCGCGATGCACACCAGGGTCGCCAGGGTCGCGGTGAGCACCGAGAGCCGTAACGCGCTCAGCACGCCCGGCGCGGTGAGCCGCTGCGGCAGGCTCGCCCACGGCGTGCGGGCGAGCAGCCCGGCGAGCGGCACCACCAGGAACACGACCGCGGCCACGGCCGGCAGCAGCAGGGCCACCGGCACGCGGCCGCTCCGGTCCGGCGTCATGGCGCCTGGAAGCCGGCTTCGGTCAGCACCTTCACGCCGTCGGGGGAGAGCACGTAGTCGACGAACGCCCGCGCGCCGGTCGGGTTCTTCGCGCCCTTCAGCACGGCGATGGGGTAGTCGTTGATCGCCTTGGCCGACTCGGGGAACTCGACCGCGTCCACGTCCCCCGCGGCGGCCTTGGCGTCGGTGCGGTAGACCAGCGACGCGTCGACCTCACCGAGCTTGACCTTGGACAGCGCCGCCTTCACGTCCTGTTCCAGGGTGACCGGCGTGACCTTGACCCCGGCGGTGTCCAGCGCCGTCCGGGCCGCGGCCCCGCACGGCACCGCCTCGGCGCACAGCGCCACCTTCAGGCCCGGCTCGGCCAGGTCCGCCAGCCCGGCGATCCTCTTCGGGTTGCCCTTGGCGACCGCGATGACGAGCTGGTTCTTCACGAAGGTGACCGGAGCGGTGGCATCGGCGACGGCCGCCATGTTCTTCGGCGCCGCCGAGGCGAAGACGTCCGCCGGCGCGCCCTGGTCGATCTGGGTCGCGAGCGCGGCACTCCCGGCGAAGTTGAACGTCACCTTCGAGCCGGGATGCGCGGCCTCGTACTGCTTGCCGATCGTGGTGAACGACTCGGTCAGCGACGCCGCGGCGAACACGGTGACCGTGCCGGTCGCGGAGCTCGCGTTCCCGCCCGGCGAAGCCGTGCCCGTGCCGCCGTCGCCGCAGCCGGCCGGCCCGAAAGCGAGCAGCGCGGCGATTCCCGCCGCGATCCGCAGTGTCCTCAACTGTCCCTCCCCTGTCCCGCGCCGGGGGTGGAACGCTCCACCACCACGGTGGTCGACTTGATCACCGCGACGGCCACCGACCCGACCTCGAGGCCGAGCGCGTCGACCGCCTCCCGGCTCATCAGCG
This sequence comes from Actinoplanes sp. NPDC049681, assembly GCF_044465265.1. Lineage (NCBI taxonomy): Bacteria > Bacillati > Actinomycetota > Actinomycetes > Micromonosporales > Micromonosporaceae > Actinoplanes > Actinoplanes sp. NPDC049681. Next base: position 508,339 of record NZ_JBITLP010000005.1, on the reverse strand, counting down.
ACACCACCCGGAAGGGGCCGGCCTGGATGTCCACCTGCGCCATGACCGTGTCGCGGACGACCGCGGTCACGATGCCGCGCAGCCGGTTGCGCGCCGACGACGCGCCGAGCCTGCCGTCGGGGTCGGCGTCCTCCGTGCGGACGAACGCGGCCAGCTCGGGCCCGCTGATCACCCGGTGGCCGTGCTCGTCGCGCTGCGCCGGGAGACGGCCCGCATCGACCCAGCGCCGTACCGTGTCCGGGCTGACCCCGAGCAGCTCCGCCGCCTCGCCGATGCGAAAGACCGTCACACCGACCACCCTACGGCTTCGCATCTGCGGCCCGGAACGGGGTACATTCCCCGCAGGTTCGGCCCGGCTGTGCGATAGCGAGCCGCATCTGCTGGGAGCAGCCCGAGCCGGAGGCGGCTCGATCCTCAGGTGTCGGCGCCTCCGGGCGATCGGAAGGGCGTACCGAAAGCCGATCGGGGGACCGCGGAGATGGCAGCAAGGGGCGCCACCGCGGCGCCCGCGCGCGTACGCGCCATCCGCTCCGGTGCGATCCGTGGGCTGGGCGGCCCCGTGATCGCGATCGCCTACGTCCTGGCGAGCCCGGCCCACCCCGAGCGTGCGGCGATGCTGCCGGTGTCCGCGGCGATGCTGCTCGTGTGCGGGCTGACCTGGTGCTTCGCCGGTGCGGTGGCCGCCTCGCGGGCCGAGGTCCCGGTGCGGATCGCCGGTGTCCTCAGCGTTATCCTCGGTTCCGCGTTGCTCAGCCTGCTCGACGGCGGGGTGGCCGCCCCGCTGGGCGCGCTGCTGCCGTTCTCGCTGATCTTCCTGGCGCTGGTGACGCCGCCCCGGGCCTTCGCGGTGCTGGGGCTGATCGGCGCGGCGGCGTACTGGGCGGTCGTCCTGCTCGGCGACCCGGCGCCACCGGGATACGCGGTCGTGTACACGCTGGCCTTCGGCGGCCTCGGCTACCTCTGCGTGCGGCACGCGGGCGCGCTGGTCTCGCTGCGCCGGCGCTTGGCGACGGTGTCCCGGATCGACCCGCTCACCCAGGCGCTCAACCGCCGCGGCTTCGACGAGCGTTTCGAGGCGGCGTTCGCCGGGGCGCAGCGTTCCGGCGAACCGCTCACGCTGGTCTTCGCCGACCTCGACCGGTTCAAGGAGATCAACGACAGGTACGGGCACCAGGCGGGTGACCGGCTCCTGACGTGGACCGCGGATCGGCTCTCGCAGGGACTGCGGGAACCCGACGCCGTGGGCCGCATCGGTGGTGACGAGTTCGCCGCCGTGCTGAGCGGCACGGGTCCCGACGCGGCCACCGCCGTCGTCCAGCGGTTGCGGGACTCGCTCGACGGGGTCGTCCCGGCGAGCATCGGTCACGCCTGTTTCCCGTACGACGCCACGACGCCGGCCGAGCTGCGCCGCATCGCGGACGCCCGGGTGTACGCGGACAAGCAGGCCCGCAACCGCCCCCTGCCGTCCCCGGCCACGGTGGCGGACACGGCCGCCCGGCGTGTCCCCGGAATGCGGGTCTCCCGCCGGGAGCGGCGGCGCCGTTCCATCGCCGATATGGGCTGGATCGCCTTGTTCGACTCCTGCATCGGCGTGCTCTATGCCGCCGCCTTCGCCGGTGCGGAGCCGCACCGATTGGCCATCGGCCTGATCGCCGGCGCCGGTTGTGTCGTCGGGGCCGGCCTGATCGCGGGGGCCGGCCGGCTCAGCCGGGCACGCGGCGTCCGGCAGATCATGCTGGCGTACGCGGTCGTGATGGCCTTCATGGGCGGCACGCTGAGCACGCTCAACGGCGGGGCCGGCACGGTCTGCGCACTCAGCATCCTGGTGCCGATGCCGCTCATCGCGCTGAGCAGCCCCGCCCGGGTGGCGGTCCCGGTCCTGAGCCTCTACGCCGCCGTGTACGTCGCCGTCGCGGTCAACGTGGGCGTGCCGAGCGGTTGGTACGGCGCCCTGCACCTCGCAGGCGCCGTAGCCGTGTCCATCGCGTGCGGGGCGCAGGGCCGTGCGGCGGCCCGGCAGCGGCGGCGCCTGACCGAGCTCTCCCGCGTCGACGTGCTGACCGGGGTGCTCAACCGGCGCGGCTTCGAGGAGCGGTTCGCCGCCGGGCCGGCGGAATCCCTGCTGATCTTCGACCTGGACGGCTTCAAGCAGGTCAACGACCAGCGCGGCCACGCCGCCGGGGACGAGCTGCTGTGCTGGGTGGCTGCCACGCTGACCGCGAATCTGGGCGCGCGTGACGCCGTGGGCCGGCTGGGCGGCGACGAGTTCGTGGTGCTGCTGGCCGAGGGGGACACCGCAGCCGTCGCCGAACAGCTACGTGATGCCCTGGCCGAGCGCACGGCGACCAGCGTGGGCCGGGCCACGCTCGGCGCGGACGGCGACGACTTCGACGCGTTGTACGCACACGCGGACGCCCAGCTCTACGCCGAGAAGGCGGGCCGGGGCGGCCGTCGGCGCGCCCCGGCCTGAGCCGTCATCCGGCGTCGATCAGTCCGCCACCTTGAGCACGAGCTTGCCCGTGTTCTCGCCGTGGAACAGCCGCAGCAGGGTGTCGGGGAACGCCTCGACACCGCCGTCCACCACGTCCTCCAGCGACCGCAACTTGCCCTCGGCCAGCCACCCCGACATCTCCGCGGCGGCCTCGGCGTACCGGTCGGCGTAGTCGAAGACCACCATGCCGGTCATCGAGGCGCGGTTCACCAGCAGCGACATGTAGTTGGCCGGGCCCTTGACCGGCTCGGTCGCGTTGTACTGCGAGATGGCGCCGCAGATGACGATGCGGGCGCCCCGGGCCAGCCGGGTGAGCACCGCGTCGAGGATGTCGCCGCCGACGTTGTCGAAGTACACGTCCACGCCGTCGGGCGCCAGCTCGCGCAGCTCCTTGCGCACGTCCTGGGACTTGTAGTCGATGCAGGCGTCGAACCCGAGCTCGTCGACGACGAGCCGGCACTTGCGCTCCCCGCCGGCGATGCCGATCACCCGGCAGCCCTTGAGCTTGGCGATCTGGCCCACCACGGTGCCGACCGCACCGGCCGCGCCCGACACCACGACGGTCTGGCCGGCCTGCGGGCGGCCGATGTCGAGCAGCCCGAAGTACGCGGTCATGCCCGGCATGCCGAGCACGCCGAGGTAGACCGGCAGCGGCGCGAGGGCGGGGTCCACCTTGGTCAGCCCCCGGCCGTCCGAGAGGCAGTACTCCTGCACGCCGAGGGTGCCCGACACGTGATCGCCCACGGCGAACTTCGGGTGGCGGGAGGCGATCACCCGGCCGACCCCTCCGGCGCGCATGACCTCGCCGATCTCCACCGGGCGGATGTAGGACTTGCCCTCGTTCATCCAGCCGCGCATGGCCGGGTCGAGCGACAGGTGGAGGACCTGGATCAGGAGCTCGCCCTCGGCCGGCTCGGCGACCGGTTCCTCGACGTACTTCCAGTCGCTCGGCTTCGGCAACCCGACCGGGCGGGCGGCAAGCCGGTACTGACTGTTGATGCGGCTCATGCGGCTGGCTCCTCGTTCGTCGAACGCCGCCCCTGGCGGGACGGCCCTATCTGTACGGCGGCGGTTCGCGGTGACATCGTGCGGGTACGCCGGATGATGCGCCGGCACCGCTGCTCGAGGACCGCGACGGCGATCCCGAAGTACCGGAACTTCTTGTTCGTCGTCTGGCCCGTCACGTACCGCTGGTACACCTGCTGGGCGATCACGGCGACGCGGAAGAGCCCGAAGACCTCGTACCAGGCCCATTCGGCGCGGGTGACCGTGGCGCCGGTGCGGGCGCAGTAGTGGGCGACGACCTGCTCGCGGGTCATCATGCCGGGCAGGTGGGTGGGCTGGCGGCGGAAGAGCCGCATCAGCGGTCCGTCGCCGCGCTGGACCCAGTAGCCGAGCGAGTTGGCGAGGTCGAGCAGGGGATCGCCGACGGTCGCGAGCTCCCAGTCGAGCAGGCCCACGGGGCGGGTGGGATCCGCGGGGTCCAGCACCACGTTGTCGAAACGGAAGTCGTTGTGGACCAGGGTGTGGGGCCGGTCGGCGGGCTGGTTGCGGTCCAGCCAGTCCATCACCGCCTCGAACGAGCCGGTGCCGCGGGTGCGCGCCCGGCGGTAGCGCTCGGACCAGCCGGCGACCTGCCGGCCGACGTACCCGTCGCCCTTGCCCAGGTCGGCCAGCCCGGTGGCGGCGACGTCGACCGCATGCAGGTCGGCCAGCAGGTCGATCACGTTGCGGCAGAGGGTGGCGGTCTGCTCGCGATCCAGCCGTACGCCGGGCGGAAGCTCCTTGCGCGGGATCGGGCCGTCGAGGCGCTGCATGACGTAGAAGGGCGTACCGATGACCGAGGTGTCCTCGCACAGAGCCACGGTCCGGGGGACATAGGGGAGGTGCCGGGCGAGCTGGCTCTGGACCCGGTGCTCGCGGGCCATGTCATGGGCGCCCTTGCGATGCTCGCCCTTGGGTGGCCGGCGCAGGATGAGGTCGCCGCCGGGGTAGCGCAACAGGTAGGTCAGGTTGGACACACCGCCGGAGAACTGGCGTACCTCGGGCAGCGTGGCCAGGTCGACGCCGGCATCGCCGGGAGCCGCGTTGCCCGCCAGCCAGGCGGCCATGGCCGCCACGTCGAACGCGTCCTCCGCGCGAACCTCGCCTGCGCTCACACGAGCCGCCGGACGACCCGCAGGGGCAGCAGCTTCATCGCGGCGGCCAGCGGCACCCACGGCCAGGCGGGCACGTACGCCTTGGTGCGCCGCTTCTCGATCGCGTGGACCATGGCCCGTACGCCGCTCTCGGTGCCGACCATGAAACGGGTCTTCTGCTCGACGTGGGCGTTCATCTCCGAGCGGATGTAACCCGGGTAGATCACCGAGACGTCGAGGCCCCTGATGCGTTCCGAGCGCAGACCCTCGGCGATCGCCGCCACGCCCGCCTTCGTGGCGGCGTAGGTGGTCATCGACCGGCGCATGCCGCGCAGCGCGGACATCGACGAGATGAGGACGAGGTGCCCGCCCCGCTCCCGGCGGAAGATCTCCAGCGCGGCCTCGCACTGCGACAGGGCGCCGACGAAGTTGGTCATCGCCGTGGCGAGGTTCGCGTCGGGCCGCCCGGTGCCCAGCGGGGCGCCCTTGCCGATGCCGGCGTTGACGATCACCCGGTCGAGCCTGCCGAAGGTGGCGGCGAAGTGGTGGAAGACCTTCGCGACCGCCTCCGGATCGGTGACGTCCAGCGCGGCGGTCTCCACCCGCCGCCCGGTGGCGCTACGGATCTCGCCGGCGAGCACGCCGAGCCGGTCCGTACGCCGCGCGCACAGCGCCAGGTCGTATCCGAGGGCGGCGAACTGGCGGGCCATCTCCTCGCCGAGGCCGGAACTCGCACCGGTGATCAGGACGACGCCCCGGCCCGTCACCGCGGCTCCCTTCCGCTGTCCGCACGCCGCTCGGCCTGCCGGAAGCGGGCGGCGCCGGCGAGCATCCGGCGGTCGTACAGCGGACGCAGGAGGCGCTTGGTCCAGAACATGCGCCGGGCCGGCCGGTCCGGCAGGATGAGGAAGCGCCGGGCGTCGACACCGCGCAGGACCCGCTCGGCCATCTCCGCGGCGTCGAGCGGCGCCCGGGCGATGAGCTTGGCCGCGATCGTGTCCATGAGCGGGTCGTCGCCGCCGAGTGACGCCGCGAGGTTGGTACGGAAGAACGACGGGCAGACGACGCTGACGTCCACGCCCCAGGGGCCCAACTCGTAGCGCAGGGTCTCCGACAGCGCGACGACCGCCGCCTTGCTGGCGTTGTACGAGCTCATCGCGGCCGCGTGGATGAGACCGGCGACCGAGGCGACGTTGACGACGTGGCCGCCTCCCTGCGCCTTGAACATCGGCGCGAAGGTATGGCAGCCGTTGACCGTGCCGAGGACGTTGATCTCCAGCACGCGCCGCCAGTGGGCGTCGCCGAGCCGGTCGATCCGCCCGCCGGCGGCGATGCCCGCGTTGTTGACGAGCAGGTCCAGCCCGCCGAACTCGTCCCGGACCCGCTCGAGGGCCGCCGCCCAGTCGGCGCCGGAGGTGATGTCCAGGCGCTGGTAGAGCGCACCCGGCGGCACGTCGTGCTCGGGCGCCAGATCGGTGACGAGGACCCGGTCCCCGCGGGCCGCGAGGCGTACGGCGAGGGCCCGGCCCAGGCCGGACGCGCCGCCGGTGATGAGGACCCGGCGCGCGCTCATCGGCCGGCTCCGTGCTTGGCGAGCTCCCGGCGGGCGACGGTGCTCTTGTGCACCTCGTCCGGGCCGTCGGCGAGACGCACGGCGCGCGCCGCCGTCCACGCCTCGGCCAGGGGGAAGTCGCTGGAGAGGCCGGCGCCGCCGTGGATCTGCATGGCGAAGTCGACGACCTGCTGCGCCACGGTGGGCGCGGCGACCTTGATGGCGCTGACCTCGCTGACGGCGCCCGCGGGGCCGTACCGGTCGAGTTTCCACGCCGCGTGCAGGATCAGCAGGCGTGCGGAGTCGATGGCGATGCGGGCATCGGCGATGCGTTCCCGGTTGCCGCCGAGCTCCACCAGCGGCCGGCCGAAGGCCGTACGCGACAGCCCGCGCTCGCACGCCAGGTGCAGGGCCCGCTCGGCCAGCCCGATCATGCGCATGGCGTGGTGCACCCGGCCGGGCCCGAGGCGGCCCTGTGCGATCTCGAACGCCCGGCCCGGCCCGGCGACGATCTCGCTGACCGGCACCCGGACGTCGGTGAACGAGACCTCGCCGTGCCCGAACGGCTCGTCGAAGAACCCCATCGTGTCGAGCATCCGCTCCACCTTCACGCCGGGAGCGTCGCGGGGGACCAGCACCATCGAGTGCCGGGCGTGCCGGGGAGCGTCCGGGTGGCTGAGACCCATGACGATCAGCACCGCGCAGTCGGGATGGCCGATGCCGGTCGTCCACCACTTCCGGCCGTTCAGAACGACCTCGTCGCCCTCGATGACGGCGGTCAGCTGCATGTTGGTCGCGTCCGAGGACGCCACCGCCGGCTCGGTCATCGCGAACGCCGAGCGGATCCGCCCGTCGAGCAGGGGCTCGAGCCACCGCTCCCGCTGTGCCGGCGAGCCGTAGCGCAACAGCACCTCGGCGTTGCCGGAATCCGGCGCGTTGCAGTTGAGGACGAAGGGGGCGAGGGCCGACCAGCCGGTCGCCTCGGCGACGGGGGCGTAGTCCAGATTGCTCAGGCCGCCGTGATCGGCCGGGAGGAACAGGTTCCACAGTCCCCGCTCGCGGGCCTTGCGTTGCAGGTCGCGCACCTCGTCGGGCGCGTGCCACAGGGCGGACCCGCCGTGCTGCCGGCGCATCTCGGCCGCCCGCTCGTGCAGCTGACGCTCGACGGGGGCGATCTCGTCGCGGACGAAGGCGCGGACCGCCTCCGTCAGGGCTGCGGCCCGCGGGGAGGGACTGAAATCCATGGCCTTCAGCCTAGGCGGCACGATCGGAATTACTTGATCGTACGCGACAGGCATTTGATCCTGCGCGACACATCAGGACGGGTTGCGCGCCTCGCGCCGGACCTCGGAGGGCGTACGCCCCCACCACCGCTTCGCGCACCGCGTCAGCACCGCCTGCTCCGCGAAACCCACCAGGTTGCTGACCTGCGCCAACGGCATGCTCGTGGTGGTCAGGTACGACCGCGCCCGGGTCCGGCGCACCGAGTCCAGCACGGCCCCGAACGAGGTGTCCTCCGCGGCGAGCTGCCGTTGCAGGGTGCGCGGATGCACCGCCAGCACACTGGCGACGTCGGCGAGATCGGTCGACCCGGTGCCCAGCGACTGATCGAGCACCGCCCGTACCCGCGACGTCACCGCCGCCCGGCCCGCCGCCGGGGACTGCCGCGACAGGAAGGCCAGCGCCAGGCCCCGTACGGTCGCGTCGACCCCGTCCAGCGTGCGCGACAGCAGGCTCGACGGCAGCCGCAGCACCGCCACGGGACGGCCGAACCGCACGCGGGCGCCGAACGCCTCCTCGTAGCGACCGCGGGGCGCGACCGGCTCGTGCGGCAGGTCGACGGACTTCAGCCCGTACGGGCCGCCGGCCAGGAACATCACCGTGCGGTGCAGGAACAGGACCGTCATGTCGGTGGCCTGCGGCAGCGGCCGCCGCCCGGGGAACGCGTAGCGCAGGGCGACCACGCCGCGGGCCCCCTCCGGATCCTCGACGACCTCGACGCTGTGGTCCCGGGCGTGCACGAACAGGTAACGCGAGGTGCACTCCAGGGCGTCGGCGACGGACGGCGAATGCTGGATCGCGACCGCCAGCGGCCCCAGCAGGCCGAGATCCTGGATCTGGCCCACCCGCAGGCCGAGGTCGGGACGGCCGAGGTCGGCGGCCGCCACCTCCAGCACCGCCGCCAGCTTCGAGTCCTCCACCAGCAGCTCGTCGGTGTCCAGGGCCTCCACCGGCAGCCCCACCCGCCGCGCGCAGCCCACGGCGTCCCCGCCGAGGGACTCGACGACCTGCCGGAACTTCTGCAAACCGGCGGAGCGCACCAGAGACATCCCCCCAGGCTCGCCCCGCCGGCACCGGGAATCAAATCCGTCCCCGCTACGGGGCGGTCGCCGCGCTGGACAGGGTGATCTCGGTGCCGGACGTGCCGGTGCGGATGGCGAACTCGGGGATGCCGTTACGGGCCAGCCACAGCCCGCGTCCGCCGACCGCGTCGGCCGCCGGGCGCCGGGGCGGGCGGTACCGGGCGGGTATGCCCGCGCCCTGGTCGGTGATCCGGCAGTGCAGGCGGTCGGTGGTGCGCCACAGCTCGAGCCGTCCCCGCCCGCCACCGTGGCGGACCGCGTTGGTGGTGATCTCGTTGACGGCCACGACGAACCGGTACAGCTCCAGGTCCGTGAGGCCGTTGCTCTGCGCGCAGTGCTCGACCTCCCGGCGCAGCGCGACCAGGCTGCCGGTGTCGAAGTCGCGGGCGAGCAGTGGCCAGGGAGCGGGAGAGTCAGCCACGGTGGGCTCCGAGGTCTGGTGGCGGGCCGGGATGCCGGCGTGCCGCCAGCAGGCAGGTGTCGTCGTCGGGGTTGGCGCGGCGCAGGCCGGTGAGCAGGTCCTCCAGGGGCCGTGCTCCCGGCTCGGCGGTGACGCGGCGCAGCACGCTCAGGACCGGGGCCAGCCCTTCGTCGAGCGTGTGTGAGCGGTGCTCGACCAGGCCGTCGGTGTAGAGCAGCAGCACGTCGCCGGGGCCGAGGTGGGCGACGGACGTGCGGTACTCGGCGCCGCGGAGGGCTCCGAGCAGCGGGCCACGGCGGCGGGGGAGCTCGGTGACGGTGCCCGCCCGGGCGTGCAGCGGCGCCGGATGGCCGGCCTGCGCCCAGGTGAGCTCGTGGGTGCCGGGATCGTAGCGGGCGATGACCGCGGTGGCCGTACCGGTCTCCGGGTCGCCCGCGTAGAGCAACCTGTTGAGGTGCGCGAGGAGGGCGGCGGGGTCCGAGGTGGTGGTGACGGCGAGGGCGGCCAGCGCGTGGCGCAGCTGGGCCATGGTGGCCGCGGCCTTGAGGCCGTGACCGGCGACGTCGCCCACGGCCAGCACGATGCTGCCGTCACCGGCGGTCGCCGCGTGGTACCAGTCGCCGCCGACCCGGCTGGCCTGCTCGGCCGGGAGATACTTGACCGCGGCGCGCAGTCCGGGCAACTCGATCGGGGCGTCCGGGATCGGCAGGACGATGTGCTGCAGCCGGGCGGCGAGGCGGTGTTCGGCCGCGAGGCTCTGCTGGTGCTCGCGCAGCTGCTGCTGCACCTCGGCCAGTTTGAGCCGGCTGGTCTCCCGGGCGGTGACGTCCTGGATGATCCCGTACACCTTCACCGGCCTGCCGTCGGCGTCGCGGACGGCGTCGATGACGGCCCGCAGGTGTTTGATCCGGCCGTTGATGAGGGTGCGGGCGGTGAGGTCGACGGTCTCGCCGCGCCCGAACGCCTCCGCGGCCTGGCGCCGCAGCGGCTCGTCCTCGGGCAGGCCGAGCGCGTCGGACTCCTCGCGTGGCAACGGGCCCTGCGCCGGGTCGCGTTCGTAGATGCGGTACATCTCGTCGGACCACACCGTGGCGTCGGTGACCAGGTCCCACTCGCCCCAGCCCAGGTTGCCCAGCCGTTCGGTCTGCGCGATGCGCTCGGCCAGCCGCGCCTGCTCGTCGGCGCGGGACCAGGTGGTGATGAGGCCCGGCCCGACCGGCCGGACCCGGACCGACAGGTGCTGCTCCGCGTGGTGGTCGTCCCGGTGGAACGAGCTCACCCCGCTGACCTGGCGGTGCCGGCCGTCGTCCAGCGCGGCCGACCACGCCCGCCAGACCGGCCCGCCCACGATCGCGGGAAAGACCTCGCTGACCGGTCGGCCGATCAGCTGCGGGCCGGTGTATCCCGACCGGCCGGTCACGGTACGGGTGACAGCGACGATCTCGTAATCGGTGATCTGCCCGGTGTCGTCGCGGAGCGCGGTGACGACGATGTACTCGCCGGGCACCGTGTCGAGCACCTGCTGCACGACGCCGGCCCACTCCCGTCGTGCCGTGGGGGAGGGTTCCGATCGTGCACGGGATCGCGCTTCCGGAGGCGCGTGCGGCACCCGCAGGGCCTCCTCCGCGCTGCGGTGCAGCGCTCCCGAGGGCGTGGACTCGCGGGTCTCGAGTACGGCCAGCACGCCGGACGCGACGGCGGTGACCTCCCGGGCCTGCTGGCTGGCCAGGTGCCGCAGGTGCGCGTGGGCCTCGTCGATGCGGCACCCGATCCGCCCGGCCAGCAGCCCGGCGGCCCGCTCGCACACGACCTCGGGCCGCAGCGCGGCCTGGCTCACCTGGGCCTCGATCTCCGCCAGGCGCTGCAGGTATCCGTGGTCCGTCACGGGTCCTCGGCCGGGTCGGCCAGGCCGAACGCCTCCAGCAGGCCGGACAGCCAGAGCTGGTCGAGGACCTTGGACGTGGGGTTCGCGACGCGGAAACCCGCGCCGCCCTCCTCCGCCGCCTTCATGGCTCGTACGAGCAGGCCGATGCCGGAGGAGTCCAGGAAGGTGACGTCGGCGAGGTCGATCCGCACGGCGGCCGGGCGGCCACGGTGGATCGCCTCCTGCACCGCCCCGGCGACCTGGGACGCATTGGTGAAGTCCAGATCGCCGCGCAGGAACACGGTGAGCCGGCCGTCGGCATCGGTGTCGACCGAGATCGTCCGCACGCATTCCACCCTTCTGCGTGTCGCTGCCGGTCACGCTACGCCGCCCGGCTCGCTACGAGGAGACACCGATCGGTTAGAACGAGGCTCCCGCCGCGGCGGCACGTGTTTCCGGCGGATCCGGGATCGCCGCTGGTCTGTCGGAGCGCGAGCGGCAGGTGCTCGACCTGTTCGCCGCCGGACCGGGCAAACCAGGCGATCGCCCGCCGGCCCGGGGTGAGCGACAAGACGGTGGCGAACACCGTGTCGCTGATCCTGCCCCGCATCGGTGCTCCGGACCGGGCGGCGGCCATCGCGGCCGCGCGGGCGCAGGGCCTGGGCACGATCGACTGACGGGCCGGGACGTCCTCCCGGCCGGCCGGGAAGGTTGTCCGGTGGGCGCGGGTCCGGCCCGCGCCATGCTGTTCGTAGCCGGGCTGCTCGCCTGGATGGCCGGTGGCGTGCTGGGCGCGGTCGCGGCGTACCGGTCGCGGGTCCTGCCCCTGCCGCTCGCCGTCGCACTCGGCCCGAGCCTGCCGCTCACGATGGCGCTCGGGTACGCGGGCCCGTTCGTGGAGGCCGCCGGGTTCCTGGCGCGGCGGGACTGATCATGGCCGGGGCCGGGTGCGAGGCTGATCGCGCCCGGCCCCGCCGGCCGGACCCCTATTCGCCGCCCGCGTGCTTCGGTGCCCGTCGCCGGAGCCTGATGACCGTCTAGGCTGCGTGCGTGGCGCCTATCGAACCGATCACCGACGAGGAGCGGCTGCGCCGTATCACCGCCATCACCGACGCCTCCCTGTCGGACCTGCACGTCGCGGAGCTGCTCGACGAGCTGCTGGACCGCGCGCGGGAACTGCTGTCGGTCGACACCGCCGTCATCCTGCTGGTCGACGGCCACACCAACGAGATGGTCGCGACCGCCGCCAAGGGCCTCGAGGAGGAGGTCCGGCGCAGCTTCCGGATCGGCGTGGGCCAGGGTTTCGCCGGGCGGGTCGCCGCCGGCCGCCGGCCGGTGATCATCGAGGACGTGACACCGGACAGCGTCGTCAACCCGCTGCTGATCGACAAGGGCCTGCGGTCCCTGCTCGGCGTGCCGATGGTCGTCGGCGGTCAGCTGGTCGGCGTCCTGCACGTCGGCACCCTCGTGCCCCGGCGGTTCGGCCCGGACGACATCCAGCTGCTGCAGCTCGTCGCCGACCGGGCCGGGCAGGCCGCACAGACCCGGCTGCAGATCCTCGACCGGCAGGCGGCGCTCGCCCTGCAGCGCAGCCTCCTGCCCAGCCGGCTGCCCGAGCTGCCCGGCCTCGACCTCGCGGCACGCTACCTGCCCGGTCACGACCTGGGCATCGGCGGCGACTGGTACGACGTGTTCCAGCTGCCGTCGGGCTGGGTGGGCGCGGTCATCGGCGACGTCTCCGGCCACGGGCTGCCGGCCGCGGTCGTCATGGGCCGGATCCGCAGTGCCCTGCGGGCGTACGCGCTGATCAGCGACGACCCCGCCGAGGTGCTCACCGCCCTCGACCGCAAGGTCCACCACTTCGAGGCCGGATCGCTCACGACCGCCGCGTACGCCCTCATCGCGCCGGACCGGTCGGCGATGCACGTCTCCTCCGCGGGGCACCTGCTGCCGATGCTGGCCGTCCCCGGGCAGCCCGCGCGGCTCCTGGACCTCCGCGTCGACCGGCCGCTGGGCGTCGGGAACCCCCCGGCGGCCCGGCACACCTCGGTCGTGGACGTCCCGCCGGGTGCGGCCGTGGTCTTCTACACCGACGGGCTCGTCGAACGCCGCGGCGAAGTGATCGACGTGGGCATCGACCGGCTCGCCCTCGCCGCCGAGCCGGGACCGGCCGAGGCGATGTGCGATCACATCCTCACCGTCGGCGCCGGTCACGATCCGATGGACGACATCGCCCTGCTGGTGGTACGCCGCCCCGGCGACTAGCGGCCGCAGGCTCTCAAGAAGGCCGCCGAGCCGCCGATTGTCTCTGACGTCAGCTTGAGAAGCCGCGAAGGGAGGCGACGTGCCCGAGCAGCACAAGGAAGCGACGCAGCAGCTCACCGACCTGCTGCAGACCGCGCGTAAGTCGCTCGGTCTCGGCGTCGCTTTCCTCACCCGCCTGGACGGCACGACGCAGCACCTCGAGGCGGTCGAATCCACGATCCCGAACGCGTTCCGCGCCGGCATGTCGCAGCCGCAGGAGAACTCGTTCTGCCAGGCGATCCTGGACGGGCGGTTGCCACCGGTGATGGCGGACGTCACCGCGTACCCGGAGGCCATGGAGCTTCCGGGGGCCCACATCCCGTGGCTGCGCAGCTTCGTCTCGGTGCCGGTGGTGCTCAGTGACGGGACCGTCTACGGCACCTTCTGCGCGGCCGGCTTCGACTCGAACCCCGCGCTCACCCCCAGGGACCGGGCGCTCATGGACGTGCTGTCGCACGCCGCCTCCATGATCATCGAGCCGACCCTGCGCGAGCACGTCCGCCAGGCGGAGATCGCCGAGCGGCTCGGCCCGATCCTGGACGCCGGCGGGCCGGTCGTGCTGCTCCAGCCCATCGTGAACCTGGCGAGCCGGCGCCGGGTGGGCGCCGAGGCGCTGAGCCGCTTCCCGCGGGAGTGGGACCTGCCCCCGGACCGCTGCTTCGCCGACGCGCACGCCATCGGCGAGGGGCACCGGCTCGAGCTGCTGGCGCTGCGCCGCGCCGCGGAGCACCTCCGCCTGGTGCCGCACTACGTGACCATGAACGTCTCGCCGGCGACGCTGCTGACCAGGGCGTGCACCCGGCTGCTGGAGCGCTTCCCGCTGGACCGGGTCGTGCTGGAGCTCTCCGAGCACGAGCCGGTCGAGGACTACGACGCCCTGAAGGCCGTGCTGGCCCCGCTGCGGGCGCGCGGCATGCGGCTGGCGATCGACGACGTCGGCGCCGGCTTCTCGTCGCTGCGGCACATCGTCGTCACCCAGCCGGACGTCATCAAGCTGGACCGCAGCATCGTCACGGGCATCGGGGCCGACCCGGTGCTGAGCGTCGTGACCCACTCCCTGGTCGACCTGGCCCGGGCCACCGGTGCCACCGTGGTCGCCGAGGGCGTGGAGACCGAGTGCGACGCCGCCGCCCTCGTGGCGGTCGGGGTCGACCTGGGCCAGGGCTGGCATTTCGGCCCGGCGGTGAGCCCCGAGGAGCTGCGCGAGGAGTACGCCGCCGAACCGGCGAAGGTGCCAGCCTGACCGGTTCAGGAGCCCTGCACGGTGGGCTGGTAGCCCGCGTACGTCCTGGCGAGCGAGCGGACGAACGCGTCGAGGTCGCCGTCGTCGACGAACGTGGCGAGCGCGGTGTCGATCTCGGTGCTGCGCGCGGGGTCGACCATGACACCGTGGGTCGCCGACCCCACCACCACCGTGGCCGGGTCCTGCCAGGCCGCCAGCGCCGTGGCCAGATAGTCGTGGTACTTCGTGCGGTCGGTGTCGAGGCGGGCCGGCAGCGATCCCTTCTTCACGCTGAGCGCCTCCTGGCCCTCCAGGGAGGCGCAGGCGCTGAGCCACTTCTCCGCCGCGTCGCGGTGCGGGGCGCCCTTGGGCAGCGTGAACGTGTCCGACAGGAAGTTGAACACCCCGCTGGTGCCGGGGGAGGCCACGGCGCCGTAGTCGGTCCCGAACTTCAGCCCCTTCGCCCGGCCCAGATACGCGTCGGCCCAGTCGCCCATCACGGTGTACGCCGCACCGCCTTCGATCATCTTGTCGAGCGCCGACTGCCAGTCACCGCCGAACGTCTTGATGTCCGAGGCCGCGAGCACCTTGGCGAACACCGCGACGGCGGCACGGACGTCCGCGCCGAGCCAGCTCGTCCTGCCGTTCCAGAGTCCCGTGTACTTCTCGGGTCCGAGTTCGCCCAGCAGCACGTTCTCCAGCAGGTGCTTCTGGGTCCAGCCGGGGCCGATCGACAACGGCGTGATGTTCCTGGCCTTCAGCCGCCCCGCCGTCTTCAGGAACTGGGACCAGGTCGTCGGCGGTTTCGTGATGCCGGCGCTCTTGAGGGTCCGGATGTTGAACCACAGCACGTTGGAGCGGTGAATGGTCACCGGAACGGAATAGATCTTTCCGTCGATGGTGGTGGCGTCGAGCAGCGCCGCCGGGAACAACTTCCGCCAGCCGTTCCGCTCGTACATGGCCGACAGGTCCTCGATCTTGCCGGCCTTGATGTCGGCGGTCTGCTCCAGCCCGGCGTGGATCTGGTAGGAGTCGGGCGGATCGCCGGCGGCCAGGCGGCTGGCGAGCACGGCCCGCGCGTTGATCCCGGCACCGCCCGCCACGGCGGCGTTGACGAATTCGATGGTCGGATTCTTCCGCTTGAAATAGGCGATGAGGGCCTCGTAGCCCTCCTTCTCGCCGGGCCCGTCCCACCACGAGAAGACCTCGACCTTGTCGTCGGACCCTTCCGCCCCGCCGTCGTCCTTGCCGCCGCCCCCGCAGGCCGGGAGGAGGGCCAGGAGCATGACCAGGACCAGGCTGAGCGGGCCTCGTCGGCGCCCGGGCATGGCACCACCCTCCCTGCTCGGCCAGCGAAAGCATCCCGGCTAAGCCAGCCTAGTGGCGTCCGTATCCGGTGATCAGCTATTCGCTTGATTGGCGGCGCCCGCGACCGATGGGAGGAGAGTCCGGAGTCGGTGATGCGTCGGGGGGAGGCACCTCTTGTCGAGAGGCAGTCTGCTGCGCCCCGTCACACAGGCCCGCCAGGCCTTCGCCGACCTGCGGATCAGCACCAAGATCGTGAGCGTCGCCCTGGTGGTGGCCTCGGTGTTCGCGGCGGTCGGCGTCGTCGGCCTGCTGCGGATCAGGGACCTCGCGGCGCAACAGGACTACCAGTACCGGACCAACGTGCTGGCCCTGTCCCACATGACCGACGCACGCTCGGCCGTCGGCGCCCAGCTCGAGGCCGTCGTCTCCCACATCCTGTCCGAGCCGGGCTTCTACCGGCACCAGTACGAGACCATGATCGCGACGACCGACGACCGGCTCGACGTCGACCTGGTGGAGCTGCGGCGGCTGCACCTCGCCCGGCCGGAGCAGCGGGCGCTCGAGGCGTTCGGATCGCTGCTGCAACTGTGGCGTACCGCCCGCGACACCGCCCTCGACGCGAGCCGGCGCGGCGATCGGCAGAAGGCCACCACGATCCTGCTGGTGCAGTCCGAGGCGGTGGCACGCTCGGTGAAGACCCGCGCCGACGCCGTGCTCACCCAGCTCGTCGAGTCCGTCGCCACGGGCGCCCGCGAGTCCCTGTCGCGCAGCCGGGCCACCGAGCGGTGGATGCTGCTGTCGCTGGTCGCCGGCGCGCTGGCCGCGATCACCCTGTCGGTGCTGGCGGCGCGGACGCTGTCCCGGCCGCTGCGCGAGGCCGTCGACGTGCTGACCGCGGTGGGGCGCGGCGACTTCAGCCAGCGGCTCACCGTACGGGGCAACGACGAGGTCGGGCAGATGGGTCACGCGCTGAACGCGGCCCTCGTGGCACTGCGCGACGCGTTCACCGGACTCAAGCATCAGGCGTACCACGACAACCTCACCGGGCTGCCCAACCGGGCCCTGTTGCGCGACCTGCTGACCGACGCCTTCGCCCGCAGCGGACCTGGCACCCACATGGCGCTCATCCTGGTGGACCTCGACGGGTTCAAGGAGATCAACGACCTGTACGGCCACGGCGTCGGCGACGTCCTGCTGGTCGCCGTCGCCGAGCGGCTGCGCGACGGCCTGCAGCGCCCGGACGACACGGCCGCCCGCCTCGGCGGCGACGAGTTCGCGGTCCTGCTCGACGGGTTCGCCAAGCCCGGCGACGCGTACGCGGTGGCGGACCGCCTGCTCACCAGCATCGGGGAACCGCTGATCCTCCCCGAGGTGGAGCTGCGGCCCCGGGCCAGCATCGGGGTCGCGCTGTGGAACGGCCACACCGACATCGACGCCCTGATCCGCGACGCCGACGTGGCGATGTACGCCGCCAAGGCCCAAGGCAAGAACACCGTCGTGCGGTTCGACCAGCTGAAGGCGATGACATGAGGTTTCGTGCAGCGGTTGCTGCCGCTCTGATCCTTGTCGGCGGCACCACGGGGTGCTCCGGGGGTGGCCCGGCGGTCGAGTCGGGATGCGAGGCATACGCCGGCTACCTCGGCCATTCCGGCACCTCGGTGTCGATGTTCGCGACGATCCGCGGCCTCGGCATCCAGCAGGCCAAACAGTCGTGGGAGCGGTTCGAGGACTGCACCGGCATCACCATCCGGTTCGAGGGCAACGACGAGTTCGAGGCCGAGCTCCGGCGGCGGGTCCAGCAGGGCGGCGCTCCGGACCTGGCGATCATTCCGCAGCCCGGGCTGCTCGCCGACCTGGCTCGCACCGGAGCGGTCAAGCCGGCCCCGGCCGCGGTACGCGAGAACGTCGCGAAGTGGTTCTCGCCCGACTGGAGCCGGTACGGCACGGTCGACAACGTCCTCTACGGTGCGCCCTACACCGCCAACGTCAAGTCGTACGTCTGGTATTCGCCCAGGATGTTCAGTCAGCGCGGCTACAAGGTACCGACGACGTGGGCCGAAATGATCTCCCTCAGCGACCGGATCGCCGCCGACGGCATCAAGCCGTGGTGCGTGGGGATCGAGTCGGGCGTGGCGACCGGGTGGCCGGTCACCGACTGGCTGGAGGACGTGATGCTGCGCGAGTTCGGTGCGGACGTCTACGACCAGTGGGTGGCGCACAAGATTCCGTTCGACGACCCCCGGGTGGCCACCGCGCTGGAGCGCGTCGGACGGATCCTGCGCAACCCGGCGTACATCTACGGCAGTGTCAGGAGCGTGGTCTCCACCTCCTTCGATGAAGCCGGCCTGCCGATCCTGGCAGGCAAGTGCGCGCTGCACCGCCAGGCGTCCATCTACGCCGACCTGTGGCCCAAGAGCGCCACCGTCGCCCCCGACGGCGACATCTTCGCCTTCGCCCTGCCGCCGATCGACCCGGCCAAGGGGCGGCAAATCCTGGTGGCGGGCGAGTTCGTCGGCGCGTTCACGGACCGGCCTGAGGTGCAGGCCGTGGCCGCATACCTGTCGACCCCGGAATGGGCGAACGAGCGTGCCAAGATCGGTGGTGCGGTCAGCGCCAACAAGGGCTTCGACCCGGCGAACACCCAGACCTCCGTCGAGAAGCTCTCCGCGGATCTGCTCACCGACCAGTCGGTGACCATCCGTTTCGACGGCTCGGACCTGATGCCGGCGGCGGTGGGCGCCGGGACCTTCTGGACCGGCATGACGGAGTGGATCAAGGGCGCGGACACCGCGACGACGCTGCACCGCATCGAGGACTCCTGGCCGCAGTGAGGCCCCGGCACGTAGATCTCCGTCTACGTGCCGGCACGGATGCGGCGGCCCGGTCGCTGCAGCACCCTTCTCAGGCGTGAAGAAGCTTCTGACAAGTGCACTGATGCTCGGAGTTCTCGCGCTCGCCGGCTGCGGCGCGCCCGGCGACGACACGGAGGCTCCGGCGGCCGGGGCGGACGGGACGGCCCCGGACGCCGGGACCGCAACCGGGGCGGACACCGCCGCTCCGGCCGCCGGCTACGAGGACGAGGCGTACGCCTGCGGCCTGCTCAGCCGCGCAGACATGGAGGCCCTCTTCGGCGGCCCGGTCGGCGAGGCGCAGCCGAACGCCGTCGGCACCTCGCGGTTCTGCCAATGGAAGGACGCCTCGGCCGAATCGTGGGTCTACCTGGAGCTCGCGAAGCCGTCGAACGGCGCCGCCAAGGAGTATGCGACGGTCCGGAAGGTCCGCCCCGAGGCCAAGGACGTGAGCGGCCTCGGGCAGAAGGCGTACTCGTACTATCACCGCGGCCAGACCGAGGTGAAGGTGCTCGCCGGCGACCTGTACGTCACGGTCGCGGTGCAGTACCTCAAGGGCCGGACCCTCACCCCGGAGGCCGACGTGGCCCGGGTCACCACGCTGGCCCGCCAGGTGGTCGGGCGGATGTAGCGCCGGCCGCGGCAACCTTCCCGCTCCCGGCTCCGGCCCGGAGCTGCACCCCTGCGCTCCGAGACTCGTCCGGAGAAAGCTCGGGGCTCCACCTCCGCCCCGCGACGGCGCCTCGTCGCGGGCGGTTCGGTGTACGTACGGACCATCCGGTGTTCGTCCTTGTCCCGCCCCCTGACCGTCCAGGCCGAGGAGCGCACGCCGATGACGACATCGCGAATTCGATTCTTGCTGGTCACGGCCCTTGCCGCCGTGCTGACCTTCGCCGGCGCGCCGGCACCCACCTCGGCCGCGGTCCCGCAGGTCGCGCAGCAGTGGTCCTCGCTGATGTACCACAGCCTGACGCCCTCCGCGGCCTACGTCCGGGTACGCACGACGCTCGCCGCCCAGCGGGACTCCCTCCGGACCCAGTCCACCCGGGTCATCAAGAGCCGCGAGATGCACACCGCCGCGCAGGCCGCCCTCACCACGGCCGTCGCGGCCGACGC
This sequence comes from Actinoplanes sp. NPDC049681, assembly GCF_044465265.1. Classification (NCBI taxonomy): domain Bacteria; kingdom Bacillati; phylum Actinomycetota; class Actinomycetes; order Micromonosporales; family Micromonosporaceae; genus Actinoplanes; species Actinoplanes sp. NPDC049681. Next base: position 488,711 of record NZ_JBITLP010000005.1, on the reverse strand, counting down.
GGCCGCCCGTACCAGCTATGCCGTCGCCCGCGAGGGGCTGACCAGCGCCCGCAACCGGCTGACCCTGGTGTCGCAGCAGCGGCCGCGCAACGCCGCCGCGGTGGCGGGGGCCAAGAGCGCCGTCGCCGTCGCCGTGCAGTCGGCGAGCACCCGCAGTGTCGAGGCGCGCAAGGCCGCCGTGGCGCTGAGGGCGGCGCAGGCCGCCGCCCGGACCGCCACCGCGCGGCTCGACAGCGTGGTGGCCGCGTACCAGCGCATCTCCGCGGCGATCCGGACCAACCAGCTGCGGCTCAACGCGCTCGACAAGTCCGCCGAGCTCGCCGGCCAGGCCGCCGTCCTCAGCCGGGACGTCGTCACCGACGTGCGGGCCCGGTTCACCGTCGCCGACACCACCACCGTCAACGGCATCACCGTGCACAAGAGCGTCGCGTTCGCGTTCCGGCGGATGCTCGCCGACGCGCAGGCCGACGGGATCTCCCTGTCCGGCGGCGGGTTCCGCACCAGGGACCAGCAGATCAAGCTGCGGAAGATCAACGGCTGCCCGGACGTCTGGACGGCGCCGGCCTCCTCGTGCCGGGTGCCCACGGCGATCCCCGGCCGGTCGCTGCACGAGCTCGGCCTGGCCGTGGACATCAGCTCCGGGGGCCGGACGATCGGCCGCGACAGCGACGCGTTCCGGTGGCTGGCCGCGAACGCCGGTCGGTACGGCTTCGTGAACCTGCCCTCCGAGGCCTGGCACTGGTCGATCACCGGCGGCTGACGGCTCCCCCGGGGCAACCCGGGCACAACCGATCGGTGAACGCCCGATGATGGGATAGGTGTCGTGACTTCTCGTGATGCGCGTCCGGACGCGTGGCGGTGGGCCTGGGTCGTATGGACGGCGGGTGCTCTCGTACTCTTGGCCGCCTACTACGTGGTTCCCGCCCTCGGTGCGGCGGGCCTCCAGACGTTCCTCTACTGCCTGATCAGCGGGTCGTCGGCGGTCGCGATCGTGGCGGGCATCCGCCGGCACCGGCCGCGGCTCTCCTCGATCTGGTGGTTGCTCGCCGCCGGCCAGCTGATGTACCTCGGCGGCGACATCACCTACTACGTCGCCTCGCAGGACGATTCCAGCTACCCGCCGCTGGCGAACGTCCTCTATCTCTCCCAATACGTGTTCGTCGCCGCCGCGCTGGTGCGGCTGAACCGGAAGCGTTCCCCGGAACGCAACGTCGCCGCGCTGGTCGACACCACCATCCTCGCGGTCGGCGTCGGGGTGCTGTGGTGGGTCTTCCTGATCCACCCGACGGTCACCACCCCGGGCATCGGCACGGTGGACCGGATCGCGGCCACGGCGTACCCGACGATGGACCTGTGCGTGCTGACCGTGGCCATCCGGCTCCTGCTCAGCGGCGGGGCCCGTCAGCCGGCCTACCAGCTGCTACTGGCGTTCCTCGGCCTCACCCTGGTCGCGGACACCACCTACGGCCTGCTCACCCTCATGGGCATGTTCGCCGACGGCGGCTGGCCCGACGCCATCTGGATGCTCAGCTACGTCGCGCTCGGCGCGGCGGGGCTGCACCCGTCGATGCGGCGCGCGGCCGAACCGACGCAGAGCCGCTCGGGCGCCACCACGTTCCGGCTCGTACTGCTCGGGATCGCCACCTCGATGGCGCCGGCCGTCCTCGTGGTGCAGAACCTGCGCGGCGCCAACAGCTCCGACCTCGTGGTGGTCGGCGCCTCGGGGGTGCTGTTCCTGCTCGTGCTCATCCGGATGGCCGGCCTGATCGCGGCGCAGCGGCGGCTGGCCATCACCGACGCCCTCACCGGCCTCTACACCCGCCGTTTCCTGTCCGAGCAGCTGCGCGTGGAGATCGACCGGTCGTCGCGGCACGGCGGCTCGTTCGCGCTCCTGCTCATCGATGTGGACCACTTCAAGCGGGTCAACGACACGTACGGCCACCCCGCGGGCGACCAGGTGCTCGTCGAGGTCGCCCGCCGGCTGCGCAGCACCTGCCGCGGCAGCGACGTGGTGGCCCGCTTCGGCGGCGAGGAGTTCGCCGTCCTGGCCGCCGCCACCGGCCACGAGGACCTGGGCGTCCTCGCCGAACGCATCCGTGAGCGCATGAACGAGGCGCCGGTGCTCGTCGACGGCCGTACGCCCATCGCGGTCACCGTCTCGGTCGGCGGCGCTGCCGTGGTGCCACCGCACACGGTCGCGGCGGACCGGCTCGTCAACGCCGCCGACGGCGCCCTGTACGCCGCGAAGCGCGGGGGCCGCGACCGCGTGGTGATCGCCGACCCGGCCGACCGGACCCTGCCCGCCCCGGCCGACGTCGTCCCGGCCGAGCTGGTGGAGCTCGACCAGCACATCCAGGACTGGGCCACGATCGTGACCGAGGTCGCCCGCCGGCGCCCCGACGCCGTGCCCGTACCGGCCAGCGCGGCGATCGGTGTCTGCGCCGCCTGGGCCGTGATGCGCATGGCCGGTCCGGGACACCCGGCGTTGGCGGCGGACCAGGCCCGTGCCGAGCTGCGCCGCGGCAGCGGGCGGCAGTTCCCCGCGCATGTCGTGGAGGCGTTCCTCGCGCTGGAGACCGACGGTGTGGTCGGCGACCCTGCGCCGGGCCGGAACACGGCGATGACGGCCGCTCCCGTCGCGGTGTGACGCGGGCGGTGAAGCGGCGGCCGAGCGCCGCGGAAAAACTTCCGAGAAATCCGGGCCGCCCTGTCGATCGGGGCGGCCCGCGTTCGTAGCCCTGGTGAGAGGCCGGCACGGAGCCGGTCGCCGGATCACCGGAGGGCACGATGACCACCACCGCGAAGACCACCCGCGCCGCCGACTCGCGCCTCGTCGCGCTCATCGGGACCGGGGTCGCCGCAGCGGCCGCCGCCAGTGCGGCGACCATGACCGTGGCGGCCGCCGGGCGGGCCGCCGGCGTCAGCCTGAACGTCGGCGGGGCTCCGATCCCGCTTCCCGGCTTCGCCGTGCTGACCGCCGTGTTCTCGATGGTCGGCCTGGCCCTGGCCGCGGTCCTGGCGCGGACGGCCCGTGCCCCGCGCCGTGCCTTCGTCCGTACGACGGTGGTGCTCACCGTGCTCTCGCTGGTCCCGGACCTGATCGTGGACGCCGCGACCGGCACCAGGGCGCTGCTGATGCTCACCCACCTGGTCGCCGCCGCGATCGTCATCCCGGCCGTGGCGCGCCGCCTGCCGGCCTGACCCGTACCGCTGCCACCGCACTTCTGCCACCATTCACCCGTCCACTTGATCCGGAGGAACGTCATGGAGCAGTACCTGCTCGCCGTACACATGGTCGAGGGCCAGCCGCTCCCCTCCGAAGAGGAGATGCAGAAGGCCTACGCCCAGGTCGACGCGGTCAACCGCGAGTTGCAGGCAGCCGGCGCATGGGTCTTCGGCGGGGGTCTCCTGCCGGCGGACAACGCCACCGTCGTCCGTGCCGAGAACGGCCGGACCACCATGACCGACGGACCGTTCGCCGAGACCAAGGAGCAGCTCGGCGGCTTCTGGGTCCTGCGCTGCGAGGATCTCGACCAGGCGCTGGCCTGGGCGGCCAAATGCGCGGAGGCCTGCATGGGCCCGGTCGAGGTGCGGCCGTTCCAGGACGAGCCCGAGAGCTGATCGCGAACCGGCGTACCGACATGGACCTCGACGGCGTCTACCGGGCGGAGTACGGCCGCTGCGTGGCCACGCTCGTCCGCCTCCTCGGCGACATCAACCTCGCCGAGGAGGCCGTCCAGGACGCCTTCGCAGTGGCCCTGGAGAAGTGGGACACCCTGCCACCGAACCCGGGCGCCTGGATCGTCACCACCGCGCGCAACCGTGCCGTCGACCGGCTCCGCCGCGAGTCGACCCGCGAAGCGCGGCACGCCCAAGCCTTGCTGCTGCACCAGCCGGACGAGCCTCGGGAGGTGGGACCCGTGCGGGACGACCAGCTCCGGCTCATCTTCACCTGCTGCCACCCGGCGCTCGCCGCCGACGCCCGCACCGCCCTCACGCTGCGCCTGCTGGGCGGGCTCGAGGTGCCGGAGATCGCGCGGGCGTACCTCGTGCCCGAGGCGACGATCGCGCAGCGGATCGTGCGCGCCAAGAAGAAGATCCGCGACGCGGGCATCCCGTACCGGGTTCCCGCGGCCGAGGAGCTGCCGGACCGGCTGCCGCCGGTGCTGACGGTGCTCTACCTGATGTTCAACGAGGGGTACGCGGCCACCTCCGGCCCCCTCATCCGCACGGACCTGTGCGCCGAGGCCGTCCGGCTGGCCCGCGAGCTCGCCGCGTTGATGCCCGACGAGCCGGAGGTCCTCGGCCTGCTCGCCCTGCTGCTGCTCACCGAGGCCCGCCGCCCCGCCCGGCTCGGCCCGGCCGGCGACCTGGTGCTGCTGCCGGACCAGGACCGCTCGCTGTGGAACCGGACGCTCATCGCCGAGGGGCACGAGCTGGTCCGCCGCTGCCTGCGGCGCAACCGGCCGGGGCCGTACCAGATCCAGGCGGCGATCAACGCCGTGCACACCGACGGTGCCGCCACCGACTGGTCGCAGGTCCTGGCGCTCTACGACCAGCTCCAGACGCTGGCGCCGACGCCCGTGGTCGCGCTCAACCGCGCGGTGGCGGTCGCCGAGGTGCACGGCCCGGCGATGGCGCTGGCCGCGCTGGAGGGCATCGAGCTGCCCGGCTACCACCTGCTGCCGGCCACCCGCGCCGACCTCCTGGTGCGCCTCGGCCGGGTGGCGGAGGCCGCAGACGCCTACGACGAGGCGATCGCGCTGGCCCGCACCGACACCGAACGGACCTTCCTCGTCGGCCGCCGGGAACGGCTCGGTCCCCGGCCCCGGTGATACGCGGCGATCAGGACGGCGGCGGACCGCTGGGCCGGGGGCCGTCCGGCGGCTGACCGCCCGGCGCGCCGGAGGGCGCTCCGTCGCCGGTCAGCTGTCCACCGGTGGGTGCGGTGGTGGCGTCGACGGCGACGCCGAGCGAGACGGTCAGGCCGGTGCCCACGTCGCCGGACACCGCGCCGAGCTGCAGGGCGGCGGAGTCGTCGCCGAACACGGTGTCCTTGGCCAGGCTGATCTGCCCGAGGTTGGTCACCGAGGCCTCGTAGCCCGGCTGCTGGTAGACCTTGTCGCAGGTCTCCTTCGGCAGGGCGACCTGGGACGTGGTGATCGCCTTCGTCGCGTCCGTGATGTCGGCCCGCGTCGGGTAGACCTCGAAGTGGATGTGCGGCCAGCGCCCGCTGTAGCAGGCCGGGAAGATGCTCGTGAAGCTCACCCGTCCGTCCGTGTCGGCGATCTGCACGCCGCGCAGGTAGTTCTGGTCCGTGATCCCGTCGGAGTACAGCGAGTACCGCCCCTCGCGGTCGCAGTGCCACACGTAGACCGCGGCGCCGGCGAACGGCCGTCCCCGGTTGGCCAGGTCGTTGACGGTGAGCTCGAGCGTCATGGGCACGCCCTCGGCCGTGCCCTTCGCCGTCCCGAAACTCGACCGGATGTCCTTGCGGACGACCCCGCTCTGCTCGAGCACGTCCGGGCCGTTGGAGCCGTCGCCGGGATAGGGGCCGGCGGTCTCGTCCGGCGTCTCACCGATCCCGGCCGCCGGCGAGTACGACGACTTCGGCGTGCGGCTGGTGGAGTCGTCGCCGCAGGCGGCCAGGCCGAGCGTGGCCGCCCCGATCCCGAGCGCCCGCAGGATCTGCCGGCGGTCCAGCAGGGTGCCGAGGTCGAAGGCCAGGCCCTGGTCGGCGAGCTCCTCGTCGGGCCGGGCGAGCGGGCGCCCCTCGTAGGTCGGCGGCATGCATGACTCCCTCGTGACGACTTCTGAGGGTCACCATCGCAGAAGCCGGGGAGCCTTATTACCGGTTAGCACCAAAATCAGACCTTTGCGCTCCGGCGAACCTGCCGATCATGAGGACGTAGTTACTTAACCGTTCAAGGCGTGGAGTTGGTTGTGCGGCATTTTCGTGACGTGAGCGTCGGCAAGCGGCTGGCGTTCTCCTTCTGCGTGCTGACGGTGCTCATCCTGGCGGCCGCGGGAGCGGGCTGGTGGGGCCTGCGCCAGCAGGACGACGCTCAGCGGCGGCTGGCCGCCATGGAGCAGGTACGCGACGACGTCCAGCTGATGAAGTACTACGCGGCGGACGTCACCGGCTGGCAGGGCCTCGTGGCCGCCGACGCCGGAGCGTTCGGGTACGCGTACGCCACCGGGCCGCAGGGCTACAACCGTAAGGGTGAGCTGAAGTCGAAGGACTCCATCTACGCCACGTACGCGGCGGCCCACACCAGCGACATGACGCCGGAGGAGCGCGCGAAGTTCGCGGAGCTCAAGCCGGCCTGGGACGATTTCTTCAAGTGGGACGACACTCTCATGGAGTGGCTGAAGCCGGACACCCAGGAGGCCCGTGCCAAGGTGATGAAGAGCATCAACGGCGGCGAGGCGGCCGACTCGTACGGCGCGGTCCTGGACATCACCGCGGAGCTCGAGAAGTCGGTCGACACGCGGGTCACGGCCCTGCGGAAGGAGGCGGCCCAGGCGCGGATCACCAGCCTGACCGTGCTCGGCGTGTCGCTGGCGGTGGCCCTCGTCCTGGCGGTCCTCATGAGCATCCTGGTGACCCGTTCCGTCGTACGCCCGCTGTCCGTGGTCGTCTCGGCGCTGCACCGTCTCGCGCAGCGCGACCTGACCGCCCGGGCCGAGGTTCGCTCCAAGGACGAGATGGGCCGGCTGGGGGAGGCGCTCAACACCACCGCCGCCGCCCTGCGCGAGACCGTGTCGACCATCGCCGGGCACGCCGGCACGCTGTCGGCCGCCTCGGAGGAGCTGTCCGTCGTGTCGACGCAGATCGCCGCCTCCGCGGAGGAGGCCGACGCCCAGGCCAACGTGGTGACCGGTGCCGCTGATCAGGTCTCCGGCAACGTCAACACCCTGGCGGCCGGCAGCGAGGAGATGGGCCTGTCGATCCAGGAGATCGCGCGCAACGCCGGCGAGGCCGCCCGCACCGCCGCCGAGGCGGTGACGGCGGCCCGGGACACCACCGCGACGGTCGGCAAGCTGGGCACGTCCTCGGCGGAGATCGGCGACGTGGTCAAGGTCATCACCGCGATCGCGGAGCAGACCAACCTGCTGGCGCTCAACGCCACCATCGAGGCGGCCCGCGCCGGCGAGATGGGCAAGGGCTTCGCGGTGGTCGCCGGCGAGGTCAAGGACCTGGCCCAGGAGACCGCGAAGGCCACCGAGGACATCGCCCGCCGGGTGCAGTCCATCCAGGCCGACACGGACAGCGCGGTGGGCGCCATCGGCCGGATCAGCGACGTCATCGGCCGGATCAGCGACTCGCAGAACCTCATCGCCGCGGCCGTGGAGGAGCAGACGGCGACGGCCTCCGAGATGAGCCGTAACGTCGCCGAGGCGGCGTCCGGCAGCCGGGAGATCGCCGACAACATGGCCGGCGTCGCCGTCGCCGTCCGCACCACCGCGACCGGTGTCACCCAGGCGCAGCAGGCCTCCACGGACCTGGCCCGGATGAGCAACGAGCTGCACAAGCTGGTCGCCGGGTTCCAGGTCTGACCCGGCCGGGCAACGGGGGCTGTCCGGCCGGGTAGCCCCCGCTATCCCGTGTACCCGGCGAAGATCCGGCTGAAGTCGTAGGGCGCCTGCGGGATGTTCGTGCACATGTAGAGCGCGCCGGTGCAGGCGTTGCGGTCGCGGGTCAGCTCCCAGAAGGACAGCATGCCGAGGTGCTTGCCCTGGGCGAAGGTCACCAGCTGGCGCGCGTCGTTCTGGTCGTACACGTGACCGTCGTCGTTCTGCCCGAGCATCGGGGTGACCCCGACCATCTTCCAGACCTGGGCGTCGCCCGAGCCGGGATAGAGGGACTTGAGCTGGGCGAAGGTCGAGTTCGCCGCCTGTACGGCCAGATCGCCGTAGTCCCCGGCGCGGTAGTAGTCCATCGCCATGACGTTCACGAGGTCGACGGCCACGCCGGCGTCCCGGGCGGAGCGGACCACGTTGAGCCCGTCCGCGGTGAGGCCCTCCGGCAGCACCGGCAGGGTGAGCGAGACACGCAGGCCGGGGTTGGCGCGCTGCAGCCCGGCGAGCGCCTGCGAGCGGCGGTTGACCGACGTGGGGTCTGCGCTGGCGGCTCCCTCGATGTCGAGGTCGATGTACTTGAGGCCGTAGGCGCTGACCACGGCCTGGTACTCGGCCTGCAGGGCGGCCACGCTGGTGCACGCCTGGGCGAGCTCGATGCCGGTGGCCCCGCCGAACGAGATCTTCACGTCACCGCCGCGGGCCCGGACGGCGTCGATCTGGTCCTTGGCCCATCCGGCCCTCGGGTCGTACGCGTTGAACCACATCGCCTTGCAACCGGACGCGGTGATGAACGCGAGCGTCACGTTCTTGAGGTTCCCGCTGCTCACCATCGTCGATAGTGTCGGGGTGGGCCAGGCGCCCATGTCGACGTACGGGGCGGTGGCCAGGCCGCCGGTGGCCGGGGGCGGCACGGTCGGCGGGGTCGTGGGCGGTGTGGTGGGCGGGGTGCCGCCGTCGCACGCGCCGAGGTCGCGCCAGAGCGAGGGGGCGGCCACCGGGTTCCAGCCCGCGCCCGGTGGCGGGGTGTGCGTTACCAGGGCCTCGTACAGCCGTCCGTCGTAGGTGACCTTCGCGCCGGCCGCGTACGCGGTGCCTTCCGCCCAGGCCGGGGCGGAGCAGGCCACCAGCACGGAGACCCCCGGGCTCGTCGCCGCGAAACTGGCCGGTGCCGTCATCATCGCCGCCGCCACGGTGGCCGCTCCCGCGACCAGTGCCACCCACCGGTGCAAAGGTTTCATCGCTCCTCCTGAGGCTCTTTCGATGGAGCGTTGTCGATGGAATGACTTATTGTCAACACTCTTAAACATTTCGTCGGCGGATGCGGGGAGCTACCGCTCGGTAACGCGGATGGGTAGCGTGGCGGTAGCCGTACCCGGGTCAAGGGGGTAAGCCGTGACCACGACGCAGCGCAAGCCGGCCGACGTCTCGGAGAAGCAGGCGCGCCGGGTGGCCGAGGCCGCCCGGGAGACCGAGTGGCGCAAGCCCAGCTTCGGTAAGGAGCTGTTCCTCGGGCGCTTCCGGCTCGACCTCATCGATCCATGGCCGGCACCGGAGCCGCGCCCCGACGCGGAGGAGTTCCTCGCGGCGCTGGACGCGTACGTCCGCTCCGAGATGGACGGCGCCCGCATCGAGCGCGAGGCCCGCATCCCGGACGAGGTCTTCCACGGCCTGGCCCGCCTCGGGGCCTTCGGCATGAAGATCGACAAGGAGTACGGCGGCCTCGGACTGTCCAACCTGCACTACTGCAAGGCGCTCACCCTCGTCGGCTCGGCGAGCCCTGCCGTCGGCGCGCTGCTGTCCGCGCACCAGTCGATCGGCGTGCCGCAGCCGCTCAAGATCTTCGGCAGCGCCGAGCAGAAGAAGGCCTTCCTGCCCCGGCTCGCGGCGGGCGAGGTGTCCGCCTTCCTGCTCACCGAGCCCGACGTCGGCTCCGACCCGGCCCGGCTGGGCACCGTCGCCGAACCGGTCGAGGGCGGCTACCGGCTCAACGGCATGAAGCTGTGGGCCACCAACGGCACGGTGGCCACCCTGCTCGTCGTGATGGCCCGGGTGCCCGACAAGGGCATCACCGCGTTCGTGGTGGAGGGCGACGCACCCGGCATCACGGTCGAACGGCGCAACGAGTTCCTCGGCCTGCGCGGGCTGGAGAACAGCGTCACCCGCTTCCACGACGTGTTCGTGCCCGCGGAGAACGTCATCGGCGGCCTCGGCAAGGGCCTGCGGATCGCGCTGACCACGCTCAACACCGGCCGGCTGTCGCTGCCCGCCATGTGCGTCGGCGCCGGCAAGCGGTCACTGCAGATCGCCCGCGAGTGGTCGGCGGAACGGGTGCAGTGGGGCCGCCCGGTCGGCAAGCACGAGGCGGTGGCCACGAAGCTGGCGTTCATCGCGGCGACCACGTACGCGATGGAGTCGATGCTGGACCTCAGCTGCCTGATCGCCGACGACGACCGCAACGACATCCGCATCGAGGCCGCGCTGGTCAAGCTCTTCGCCAGCGAGATGGCCTGGCGGGTCGCCGACGAGCTCGTCCAGATCCGCGGCGGGCGCGGCTTCGAGACGGCCGCCTCGCTGGCCGCCCGCGGCGAGCGCCCGGCCGAGGCCGAACAGATCCTGCGCGACCTGCGGATCAACCGCATCTTCGAGGGCTCGACCGAGATCATGCACCTGCTCATCGCCCGCGAGGCGGTGGACGCGCACCTGTCGGTCGCCGGTGACATCGTCGACCCCGACGCCGGGCTGGGCCGCAAGGCCCGCGCCGGGGCACGGGCCGGCGCCTTCTACGCACGCTGGCTGCCGACCCTGGCGGTGGGCCGCGGTCAGACCCCCACCGGGTACGCCGAGTTCGGCCCGCTCGCCGTCCACCTCAGATACGTCGAACGCGCCTGCCGCAAACTGGCCCGCTCGACGTTCTACGCGATGTCCCGCTGGCAGGGAAAGCTCGAGCACAAGCAGGGCTTCCTCGGCCGGATCGTCGACATCGGGGCGGAGCTGTTCGCGATGTCGGCGACCTGCGTACGTGCCCGGGCCGAGCGACGCGACCGGCCGGAGGGTGCCGAGCTGGCGGACCTGTTCTGCCGCCAGGCCCGGCTCCGGGCCGAGGCGCTGTTCACCGCGCTCTGGGACAACACCGACGCGCTGGACGTGAAGGCGGCACGGCGGGTGCTCGACGGGCGCTACGCCTTCCTCGAGGACGGAATGGTCGTGCCGCCGAGCGACCACGCCTGGGTGTCTGCCTGGCAGCCGGGCCCGGGCACGGTGGCGGATGTACGCCGGCGCATTCCGCCACCGGGTGCCCGGGAGGAATCCGGCTAGCAGGCGTCCGGCACCCACGAGCACTCGACGTCCTCGCCGTCGCGGGTGACGACGTGGGGCTTGACCGTCGGCAGCTCCCGGGCCCGCAGCGAGGCCGCCTCCGGCCCGCCGGAGCTCGCCATGGCCACGGCCGCCTTGTCCAGGACCTCGCTGACGTTGGACTTGGCGGCGTTGGAGATGGACGAGAAGATCAGCTTGCGTCCGCCGCGGTCGGCGACGTAGCCGGACAGCGCGTTGACGCCCGAGAGGGTGCCGGTCTTGCCGTGCAGGTTCCCGGCGGCGGGGGTGCCGCGCATCCGGTTGGTGAGGGTGCCGCCGACCAGCGGGTCCGGGTCACCGGCGATCGGCAGCGCGGCATACCAGGTGCTGAACCACGGGCGGGACTGGGCGGCGTGGAGCAGGGTGGCGATCTGGGCGGTGGTGAGCCAGTCGCGGCGGCTCAGGCCCGAGCCGTCACCCATGGTGATCTTGCTGGTGTCGACGCCGATGTTCTTCAGCGCCTCGGCGGAGGCGGCCAGGCCGGTTTCCCAGCTGCCCGCCGCGTCGGGCTTCTTGGCCCGGCCCATCGCCTTGGTCAGCAGCTCGGCGTGGCCGTTGTTGGACAGCTTCAGGAAGTACGGCAGCAGCTGGCCGAGCGTGATCGAGGCGTGGTCGGTGATCGTCTTGGCGGAGGTCGGGGTCGTTCCGGTGGTGGTGGAGCCGGAGACGGTCACGCCGTGGCGCTTGAGGGCGTCGCGGAACACGCCCGCGGCAAGCTTCGTCGGGTCCTGCACCGAGACGAGGCTGGTCCTCGTGGCACCGCCGAGCGGGATCGAACCCGCCAGGGTGACGGTGTTGGTGCCGTGCCCGCGGGTGGCCGAGATGGTGGTGGAGGTGCCGGCCGCACCGGTGACCGTGTTGTTGACGATCTTCACGACCGAGTTGGCCGGCGTGACGGTCAGGACGCCCGCCCGGCCCGCCGCGCTGCCCGGCTTGGTCTGCACGGAGAGGGCACCCGTGTTGTAGTTGGCGTCCGCGGCGACCGTCAGCGCAGAGATCGGGGCGTTGTCGGCGTACGTCTCGTCCTGCCACGACCAGTCCAGGCCCAGCGGCGTGCGGTCGAACCAGGAGTCGTCGGCGACCAGGGACCCGGTGAACTTCTTGATACCGGCGCTGGCGACGGCCTTGGCGACGGCGTCGAGCTGGGCGTACGTCAGCGTGGGGTCGCCCTGGCCCTTGAGGTAGACGTTGCCGGAGACGGTCGTGCCGCTCTTGGTGCCGGAGTAGCGGGCGTACGTGTGGAACTTGTAGCCCGTCCCCAGCACCTCGAGGGCCGCCGCCGAGGTCATCAGCTTCTCGTTCGAGGCCGGGATGACCCGCTGGTCGACGTTGTGGGAGTAGATGACGGACCCGCTGGCCGCGTCCCGGACCTGCAGGGCGGTGGTGGAGCCGGCCAGGCGGGAGTCGGCGAGCACCTGGTCCAGCGTCGCGACCAGGGCCGCGTCCGAGGCGGCCGTCGTCGTCTGGGCGGAGGCGGTGCCGACGGCGAATGCCGTACCGGTGACAGCCACGGCGACCACCGCCACGGCCGGCAGCACCGGAAGCTTGAAGCGCGTCGTACGCATTGACCCTCTACTCTGCTCTCGTCGGAAGGTGGCGGCACATCCTCGCACGGCGGCGCATCCCGCAGGGGGCACTGGCCGTGGCGGGCGGTTGCTGAAACGATCGGGCCCATGGGCAAGGTCTACGAAGCGATCGACGGCCGGCTGCGCGAGTTCGTCCTCGGGCAGCCGATGTTTTTCGTCGCCACGGCGCCGAGCGGCCCGGGCGGGCACGTCAACGTCTCTCCGAAGGGCGGCGCCGGCTGCCTGGCCGTCCCGGACGAGCATCGCGTCGCATATCTGGACTACACGGGCAGCGGTGCGGAGACCATCGCGCACCTGCGCGAGAACGGGCGCATCACGCTGATGCTGTGCGCGTTCCAGGGACCGCCGAAGATCGTCCGGCTGCACGGGCGGGGGAGGGTGGTCACACCGCAGGACGCCGGCTTCGCCGACCTGCTCGCGCACTTCCCCGGCGAGCCGGCCCGCGGCCTGCGGTCGGTCATCGAGGTGGCCGTCGAGCGGATCAGCGACTCGTGCGGCTACCAGGTCCCCCTCATGGAGTACGTGGGCGACCGCGATCTGCTCGTCCGGTGGGCGGAGCGCAAGAGCGACGAGGACCTGGCGCATTACCGGGCCACGCGCAACGCCCGCAGCATCGACGACCTGCCGGCGCTGCCATGAGCGACGAGTACGGCTACTCCTCGGCCGATCTTCCGCTCTATTTCGAGTGGCACGGGACACCGCACGCCTCCCGGCCGCCGCTGCTGCTCGTGCACGGCGGCGGATCGACGATCGAGTCCACCTGGGGCCGGCTCATCCCGGCCCTGCGCGACTCCCGGCGGATGCTGGCGGTGGAGCTGCAGGGACACGGACGTACCGGGCCGGGCGATCGGCCCGCATCCTTCGAGGGATCGGCGGACGGCGTCGCCACGCTGCTGGCGGAACTCGCCACCGGGCCGGTCGACGTGCTCGGGTTCAGCAACGGCGGTCAGGTCGCGATGCAGTTGGCCGTCCGGCACCCGGCCGCCGTACGCCGGCTCGTCGTCGCATCCGCGCCGTTCCGCCGCGACGGCATGGCCGACGGGTTCTGGGACGGGCTGGCGGCGGCGACGTACGCCGACCTGCCCGAGCCCTACCGGGAGGCGGACCTTGCCGTCAGCGGCGACCCGGCGCACGCCGAGCTCATGTTCCACCTGGATCGTGAGCTCATGCTGACCGGCTTCACCGACTGGCCCGAGGCCCTCGTCGCTTCGATCGCCGCGCCGACCCTCGTCGTGGCCGGCGACCGGGACGTGATCCGCGTCGAGCACGTGGTCCGGCTCGCCTCGCTCATCCCGGGCGCCCGCACGCTGATCCTGCCCGGCAACCACGGCGACTACCTGGGCGAGCTGGCCGCCGCGGAGGACACCGGCCCGCTCGCCCGCTTCCTGCCGTTCCTGGCCGACTTCCTGGACCGGCCCGCCCGGCCTGCGCCGGAGCTGACCCCGGGTTGACCTGCCGTTGAGGTGGCGACCCGATAGGGCTCGCATGACCTGTCTCGCCCGGCGGTGGGCTGCCGCCGCCCTGTTGCCCCTGGTCTCGATCCCGGGACTGGCGGGCCGGCCGGCTCAGGCCGCACCCGCGCACCCGTCCCGGTACTCGCTGGAGGCGACGGTGGCGCCCGCGGCCATGAAGGCCCGCGACTGCCGGTTCGACGCGGCCTGCGTCTTCGCGCCGGACCCGTCCGGGGGCGACGACCACGCCGCGCTGCAGGCCGCGGTCGCCAAGGCGGCCACCCTGGTCGTCCCGGCGGTGCTGAAGGCCGACGGATCCGTGTTCCGGGCCGCCCGGCCGGCCACCGTCCTGCTCGGTGCGGGCACGTACCGGCTGGGCCGTGGCCTGCAGCTGCCGCCCGACGTGAACCTGCGGGGCCGGGGCATCACCGACACCACGGTCTCGATGATCACGGCGAACTGGCAGAACTTCACGTACGGCTACCTGATCAGCTGGGACTACCACACCCGCCGGGCGGGCAGCAGCAACCTCGTCTCCGACCTCACCGTCAACGGCAACTGCCGCGAGGGTGCCGGTGCGCCGGTCCGCCGGGACCTGCCGGGCCGCCCGGGCGCGTACTGCGACTTCCGCGGCCCCCGGGGCGACCTGGCGAGCACCAACGCCGGCGGCGGCATCGCGGTCGGCGACCGGTGGACGGTACGCCAGGTCCGCTTCACCAACCTCGAGTACTTCAAGGTCTGGGTCGGCGACGGGGTCAAGGACGTCCGGATCGTCGACAACCGCTTCGACAACTGGGGCGGCGCGGAGTCCGGCGACGAGGACAACGTGGGCGGCGGCAGCCGCAACGACGGCGTCGTCGTCGAGGACAACCAGTTCGACAAGACCATCCGGGGCAACAGCTTCGACTTCACCAATGCCATCCGTACCACGGTGCGCCACAACAGTGTCACGGCCGACCGTGCCGTCGCGGACGCCCGTGGCGACACGTCGCTCTACGGCACCATGTACCTCGAGGGCGTGGTCCAGGCCACGGTGGCCGACAACGACCTGTACGGCGCGCAGATCAGCCTCAAGACCAACGGCGGGTACGACCACAGCGGCGAGAACCGCGACATCACCAATCCGCGCGACTCCGTGATCTCGGGCAACCGGATCAGCTACGCCGCGGACGCGGGCATCGTCATCGTGTACGACGACTACCGCGACGCCGACGGCACGGCCGGCACCGCCGGCGGCTGGGACGACCACAGCACGGCCGCCGGCGACCACGTCGTGCGTCCCGGCGGCAACAACGTCGTCCGTGACAACGTCGTCCGCTACTCCGGCCGGTCCGGGATCCTCGTCATCGGCAGCTACGGGCACGCTAAGAACGCCCCCGACACGATCATCGGCAACCGGGTCCACAACTCCGGCTGGGGCGGCTCGACCGGCTACGACACCGGCGCCGGCCTCTTCGACACGGCCGGCATCGGCCTGTCGATCGGCGACGGCGACCGCATCTACGGCAACGTCGTCGGCGACCACGGCGGGCGCAGGACCACCTGGTACGGCATCCAGCTCGGTGCCCGCCGCGCGCCGACCGTACCGTCGAACACCGTGCTCACCGGCCCGGCCGGCGAGACCAACGCGGTGACCCGGGTCATCGCCGGCGCCTACCGCACGGTGGCCCTGGCTCCCGAGGCGCCGTCCGGCCTCACCGCGAGCGGCGCCACCCTGAGCTGGGAGGAGTCGTACGCGCTGGAGGGCCGCCCGGTCGCCGGTTACCGCGTGTACCGCGACGACCGGCTCGCCGCCGACCTGCCCGTGGGCAGCGCGGCGATCCCGGGCAACCTGCTCACGGCCGACGAGGCCGGCTTCGAGGACGCCGCCGCGGGCACCGCCGGGTGGACCGCCGGATTCCGCACCACGCTGGACCGCGTCGACGGCACCGGCGCCGCCGGTACGGGCGCCATGTCGCTGACCTCCGGCGGCACCGGTGAGGTCAGCTTCGCCGGCCGGGCGCTGGCCGCGACGCCGGGCCAGGCGTACACCTCGGTCGTGTCGGCCAAGGCCATGGGCGCCGGCCGCTGGGTCCGCGCCGGGCTGAAGTTCACCACCGCCACGGGTACGGTCGACAACCTCGCCACGAGCAACCGGGCCACGACCGACTCGGCGGACGGCTGGATCACCAGCAGCTACACGGTCGAGGCGCCGGCCGGCGCGGTGTCGGTGCAGGCCTGGTACCTCATCGAGGGCACGGTCGCCGGCGAGGTGCACCTGGTCGACCGGATCGGGCTGGTGGCCGGTACGCGTACCGAGCAGTGGACCGACCCCGAGCCGAGCGCGAAGACCTCGGCGTACCACGTGGTCGCGTACACCGCCGGTGAGAACTCGGCGCTCTCCACTGTGGCCGCCTCGTAGGGGCCTACCCCTGGCGCCGGGCGGACGGAAGGTGTCCGCCCGGCGCGTCAGGTGTAGCCGGAGTAGCCGCGGCCGCGGGCGACGTCGACGGCCGCCCTCACGTCCGCCATCGGGGTCTCGTGCCCGAGGACGCCGTCGATCAGGTACAGCACCTCGTCCGCGGTGAACGGCTTGGCGAGGTAGTAGCTCGCCCCGATCTCCCGGCCCCGAGCGGCGCAGTCGGGAGCCGCGGACAGCAGCAGCACCGGAACCGTGGACTCCTCCGCGGTACGGATGCGGCGCAGCACCTCGTAGCCGTCCAGGCGCGGCATCATGACGTCCAGCACGACGAAGTCCGGGCGCAGGTTCGCGTACGCCTGCACCCCGTCCGCACCGTCGACGGCGACGTGGACCTCGTGACCGTCCAGTTCGAGCACGTCGCTGAGCAACTGCCGGATCGACGGGTCGTCGTCGACCACCAGAACCTTCGCCATGGCTCTCCTCTCACCGCGCGAACGCGTGGATCATCTGCAGCACGCCCGGTCCGAGGATCACCACGAACAGGGCCGGGAACAGGCAGAACAACACCGGGAACAAGATCTTGATCGGCACCTTCTGAGCGATCTCCTCGGCGCGCTGGCGGCGCCGTACCCGCATCTCGGACGCGTGCTCGCGCAGCACCCCGGCGATCGGGATGCCCAGCTCGCCGGCCTGCACCACCGCCGTGACGAACGTGCGCAGCTCCGGGACGGTGGTCCGGGCGGCCAGCGCGCGCAGCGCGGCGGCCCGTCCGACGCCCAGCTGCATCTCCTGCAGGACGCGCAGCAGCTCGCGCGCCATCGGGGTGCGGCCGTGCTGCGCCACCTGCGCCATAGCCGCGTCGAAGGCCAGGCCGGCCTCGACGCTGATGACCAGCGTGTCGAGCACGTCGGGCATGGACAGCAGCAGTTCCTGCTGCCGCTTCAGCGCCATGTTGTAGATCAGCAGATCCGGCCCGAGGAACCCGGCCACCGCCCCCAGCACGCCACCGACCAGGGCCCCGCCCGCGGCGCCCAGCAGCCCGCCGAAGCCGGCACCGACGATCGCTCCGGCCACCAGGGTGACGCCCTTGAGCGGCACGACCCGCTGCAGCGGCAGCGCCGGCGGGTTCCCGGCATAGTCCAGATGCCGCTGCAGGCGTGCCACGACGGCGGACGGAGTGAGCACGGTGCCCAGCCGGCCCAGCTGCCGGGTCAGCGGCGCACCCAGCCGTTCGGCGAGCGGCCGGTCGCGGGGCGCCACGAACGTCGCCGGATCCGGGCGGGGCGCCGACTCGAGCAGCCGGGCGACCGCCGCGCCGGACGGTGCGCCGGCGAGGGCCAGGGCCAGCACCAGCACCGCGCCGGTCAGGGCGGCCAGGCCGAGGCCGAGCAGGACCGAGGGCGGCACGCTACACCTCCACCTTGACGAGCTTGCGCAGCCACACGCCGCCGATGAGGACGCCGATCACCGACACGGTGAGCATCAGCAGCCCCAGCGGCTCGGTGTAGAGCGGGCGCAGGTACTCGCGCCGGAACGCGAACATCCACGCGGCGAGCACGATCGGCATGCCGAAGAGGATCCAGGCGGACAGCCGTCCCTCCGCCGAGAGCGCGCGGACGTGCCGGTGCAGGCGAGCCCGCTCCCGCATGGTGCCGACCGCGGTCTCGAGCACCTCGGACAGGCTGCCGCCCACCTCGCGCTGGATGCGGATCGCCATGACCAGCCATGAGAGATCCTGACTGGCGTTGCGCTCGGCGACGCGTTCGAGCGCCTCCTCCAGGTCACCGCCCAGCCGCGTCTCCGCCAGCGCCCGGCCGAGCTCCCCGGCGATCGGTTCGGCGCCGTCCCGGACCAGGGCGTCCAGCGACTGCGGCAGCGAGAAGCCGGAGCGCAGGGAGCCGACCAGCAGCTGCAGGGCGTCCGGCAGCTGCGCGGCGAACGACCGGGCCCGCCGGGTGGCGCGCAGCCGCAGGTGCAGCCCGGCCGCTCCCCACCCGGCCAGCAGCCCGCCCGGTACGCCGGCCCACCACGGCAGCACGACCGGCAGGGCGACCGCCCCGCCCAGCGCGCAGCCGAGCCGGATCAGCTGCCATTCCGCCGGGCGCAGCGAACTGCCCGCACGGTCGAGCATCAGTTCCAGGCGCCGGTGCCGGTCCGGCTTCTGGACCGCGCGCTCCGACACCTCCATCACGGCACGGACCAGCCCGCTGCCGCCGGCGGCCGCGTCCGCCGGTGCGCCACGGCCCGCCGGGACGAACCGGTCCAGCTCCCGGAGGCGTCGCCGGACCCGCCCCCGCCCGAACAGGGGACGCAGCGCCAGCAGCGCGAGGAGGAAGACGGCCGCCGCCACCACCGCCAGCGTCGGCGCCGGTCCCGGCGACCGGGACCCGGGGAACACGACGGGCACGGGCCCGGGCGCCGCCGCGGGGTCGGCCCGGAAGGTGACCGGTGCGTCCGCGCGCATCGCCAGGCCCCCGAGCCGGACGTCGACCCGGATCTGCGCCGTTCGCGCCGCCAGCTCCACCGGCACGGTGGCGCGTACCACCATCGGTGCGGTCAGGCTCTCGGCCATGTCCCGGAAGGACGCGCGCAGCGCGGGAGCGTCGGCGGCGGCCAGGACCCGGCCGCCGGTGGCGCCGGCGAGGCCGTCGAGGCGCTGCCGGTCCGCCCCGGCGCCGAACGCCACCGCGTCGAGCGTGGAGTCCGCCCGCGCCACGGTGGACAGCAGCCGTTCCGCGGAAAGTCGCGAGGACGTGTCGGCGCCGTCGGAGAGCACGATGATGCGGCGCTCCAGTAGGTCCTGCGTGTCGAGGAGCTCCTGGGCAGTGAGGACACCGTCGTACAGGGCGGTCCGCCCCTTCGCGGCGAGGTGGGAGATAGTGGCCCGGTAGGCCGCCCGGTCGGTGGTGGGCCGCAGCGCCACGGCGGCGTCGTCGGAGACGGTGACCACCCCGAGCCGGATGTCCGCCGGTGCGGCCGCCGCGTAGTCGAGCGCCGCCGCGCGGGCCGCCGCCAGCCGGGCACCCGCCATCGATCCGCTGGTGTCGAGGACCAGCACGACGGCGCGGGCCGGGGCCTGTCCCGATGTGCCGGCGACCGTACGGCCCCGGGCCGCGAGCGTGACACCGTCGGCGGTCACGGTCACCTGCGCGCCGGCAAGCGTGCTTCCCGGTGGCAGGTGCCGGCCGGAGACGAAGAACTCCACGGCGCCGGGCGACGGCTGGACGCCGGTGACGACGATGCCCGGCGTGGCCTGCGGTGCCGCGGCCGCGCCGTGCGCCGGCAGGACGGTCACGGTCAGCAGGGCGGCGGCCGCGACGAGGGGCCGGATCACCGGGGACCGGCCTGGAAGACGTCCACCGGGACCGTGATCCCGTGGGCGGCCAGATGCTCCAGGAACCGCGGGCGCAGGCCGGTGGGCCGCAGCGTGCCCCGGAACCGCCCGGCCGCGTCGGTGCCGGCACGCATGTCGAAGAGGAACAGGTCCTGCAGCGTGACGGTGCCGGACTCCATGCCGACGACCTCGGTGACGTGGGTGATCCGCCGGCTGCCGTCCTGCAGCCGGCTCACCTGGATGATGAGGTGCACGGCCGAGGCGACCTGCTCGCGGATGGCGCGTACCGGCAGGTCCATGCCGGCCATCAGCACCATCGTCTCCAGCCGGGCGAGGGCGTCGCGCGGCGTGTTGGCGTGCAGGGTGGTCAGCGACCCGTCGTGGCCGGTGTTCATGGCCTGCAGCATGTCCAGCGCGGCGCCGTCGCGGACCTCGCCGACGACGATGCGGTCCGGCCGCATCCGCAGCGCGTTGCGGACCAGGTCCCGGGTCGTCACCGCGCCGCGACCCTCCACGTTGGGCGGGCGGGACTCGAGGCGTACCACGTGGTCCTGGTGCAGTTGCAGCTCGGCCGCGTCCTCGACGGTGACGATCCGCTCCTCGGCCGGCACGAACCCGGAGAGCACGTTGAGCGTGGTGGTCTTGCCGGAGCCGGTGCCGCCGCTGACGACGATGTTGAGGTGCCCGCGCACGCAGGCCCGCAGCAGGTCGGCCGTCTGCCGGGTAAGGGTGCCGAAGGCGATGAGGTCCTCGACGGTGAACGGGTCGCGGGAGAACTTGCGGATGGTCAGCGACGAGCCGTCGAGCGCGATCGGCGGCACGACGGCGTTCACCCGGCTGCCGTCCGGCAGGCGGGCGTCGACCATCGGGCTGGCCTCGTCCACCCGGCGGCCCACCCGTGACACGATGCGGTCGATGACCCGGCGCAGGTGGGCCTCGTCGGCGAACTCCGTACCGGCCTCCTCCAGGCGCCCGCCGCGCTCGACGTAGATCCGGTGCGGGCCGTTCACCATCACCTCGTTGACCGTCGGGTCGCGCAGCAGCGGCTCGATCGGGCCGTGCCCGAGGATCTCGTCGGTCACCTCACCGGTGATCCGCGCCCGGTCGGCGCTGGTCAGCGGGGTCTCCTCGGCGGCGAGCAGCTCGGCGACCGTACGGCGCACCTGCAGCTCCAGCTCGTCCGCCGCGCCCATGTCGTCGTACAGCTTGGGGCCGAGCAGCTCGGCGAGCCGGCGCTGGATGCGCTGCCGGACGTCGGCGAGCGGGTCGGTGGCGGGCCGCCCGGCGGTCGCCCGCGCCGGGCCGGTCTCGGGCCGGGCCGGCTCCCCGGGCCGCTGGCGCTGGGAGAGGTGTTCGCTCAGGCCCATCTCAGCGCCTCCGGCCGAACAGCCGCGCCATCGGGCGGCGCGCCGGGGCGTCGTCCCGGGCGCCGCAGCGCGCGGCGAGATCGGCGATCGCCCGGGCCACCGGGTGGGCGGGCCGGTCGGCGGCGAGCGGCACGCCGCGGTTGACCGACATCGGCACGTCCCGCGACGACGGCATCAGCACCGCGGCCGGCTGCCCGAGCGCCTTCTCGACGTCCGCGACGGTGAGGCCGACCTCCGAGTCCGCCCGGTTCAGGACGATCAGCCGGCGGTCCGCCGGGTACTCGAGCATCTCGAAGGTGGTGAGCGTCAGCCGGGCGCTCTTGAGGGCGGGCAGGTCCGGCGTCACGACGAGGGCGAACCAGTCGGTGCGGTCCAGGGCGGCCAGCACCTGGTCGCTG
This sequence comes from Actinoplanes sp. NPDC049681, assembly GCF_044465265.1. Classification (NCBI taxonomy): domain Bacteria; kingdom Bacillati; phylum Actinomycetota; class Actinomycetes; order Micromonosporales; family Micromonosporaceae; genus Actinoplanes; species Actinoplanes sp. NPDC049681. The sequence continues at coordinate 467,236 of NZ_JBITLP010000005.1, read as the reverse complement.
ACGTACGGCGGGGTGTCCACGACGATGAAGTCGTACATCGGCGCGAGCACGCTCAGGAGCTCGGTGACCAGCTCCCGGCCCACCTGGTCGCCCTCGGCGGGGCCGGCCGGGGCCAGCAGCGCGTCGAGACCCGGGCGGTACGGGGTGATCAGCGACCGTACCGCGTCCTCGTCCAGCCGGCCGGCCATCGCGGCGGCGTCCGCCAGGCTGCGGTCCGGCGGCAGCTGCAGCAGGATGCCGACGTCGCCGAACTGCAGGTCGAGGTCGACCAGGCAGACCCGGCGGCGCCCGCCGGCGGCCAGCGTCACGGCCAGGTTGGTGGCGACCGTGCTCTTGCCGACCCCGCCCTTGCCCGCGAAGACGGTGATCACCTGTGCGCCCGCCGCCGGCGCCGCCGGGTTGAGCCGTCGCGTCAGCTCCAGGGAACGGGCGCACGCGGCGTCCACGGCGGCGCGGTCGCCGGCCGCGACGACCTCGCGGATGCCGGCGCGCATCGCCTCGGCCAGCACGGTCACCTCGACCTGCTCGCGCAACAGCACGACGCCGAGTGCGGGCCGCTCCACGCGCTGGCGGGTGGTGAACGCGACGGCCTCGGCGAGCGGCACCCCGGGGCCCAGCACGACCAGCTGCGCCTCGGGACGGTCCGCCAGCAGCGCCGGCAGCAGCGACGGTTCCGGTACGGCGTACGCCGGCTCGGCGGACCCGGGGAACGTGGCGTCCGGGCCCGGTTCACAGTAGATGGTCATCGTCATCGCAGGCACCGTCACGGGAAGAGGGAGTTGTTGTCGACGCCCTCGTCGGGCTCGACGGTGGCGGTGTCGTCCAGCAGCGCGAGCGACAGCACGCCGGTCAGCGAGACGTGGACCAGCCTCTCCGCCTCGGCCTGGGTGACGGCGACGGTGACCAGCATGCCGGCGCCGGCCTTGGCGGCGGACGAGCTCGCCGGTGCCGACGGGTCCGGGGCGGGGGTGTCGCCGGAGGTCGCCACCCCGGCGGCCCCGCGCTCGCCCACCGCGATCACCTCGACGCGCGGCAGCAGCAGGCGGGTGGCCTGGTTGTAGTCGTGGCCGCTGCTCAGCCCGTCGCCGGCCGGCACCCGGCCGTGCCCCTCGCGCACGGTGAAGGTGGTGAAGACGGCGACCCGCGAGCCCGGCCGGACGAACCCGGCGACCCGCGCGGCGGCGCTCACCAGGACGCTGACCGCGAGCTTGCCCTCCGGTACGGCGAGCCCGCCGGTCACCTGGCTCGGCTCGGCGAACATCCCGCGCAGCAGCAGCCGGCTGGCCGCCACGTCGGCGGTCAGGACCAGCCCGTCGAGCTGCTCGTCCACCTCGCCGAGGGCGGTGGGCGGCACGGTGGAGGCCGGCATGGCGACGCGTTCGGCGTACCCGCCGTCGCGGATGGCCGTCGCGCTGGTGCCGGCCGGGATCTGCCGCTTGGTGACGAGCACCCAGACCGCCTCCCGGCCGGCGAGGGCGCGCTTGTCGGCGCCGCGCACGTACGCGACCACCGCCAGGCAGCCGGCGCCGGCGAGGAGGGCCGCGACCAGCACCGCGAGAAGCCGCCGTCTCATGTCTGTCCTTCCTGTGTCGCGGACGAGGACCGTCTCAGCCGACGAGGTTGACGATCGCGGCGCCGAGGTCCGGCCCGCCGATCTGCGCGCCGGTCGTACGGACGAGGCCCCGCACGAAGTAGCCGTAGAGGCACCGTTCGGCGCCGCTGCACAGCCGCCGGCCGCTCAGCCAGGACCGTGCGGAGAAGCCGGAGAGCTTGTACCCGGTCAGCACGAAGGTGGCGAAGCCGGCCAGGTGATAGGTCGTCAGGGCGCCCTGGGACCGCACGGTGTCGTAGACCGGGATCAGCACGACGCTGTGCGCCGCCAGGGCGTTCGCCATGGCGGTCTGGCACGGCCTCGACGCCGAGTTGCCGGTGTTGCCGCCGAAGGTGCCGTCCGCCTCGACGGTCACCGCGCAGGAGGCGGAGGGGTCGTCGAGCCAGCCGAAGCCGCCCGGGCGGTCCCAGCCGGACGGGCCGGCCGGGCAGGTGTTCAGCCCCTGGGCGTCCTTGAGCCGGATGACGCGCTCGGCGGTGGACGGCGGTACGCCCACCGACGGAGCCGGCCAGAACGTCGTACCGTCCGCGGTGAGTTGCCGCCATTCGCACAGCGAGAACGTCACGCCGAACCCCTCGGCCACCCGGGGCGGCCCCCACGCGACCCGCGCGCAGGCGCCGACGCTCGTGCCGTCGTCCCCGCCGCTGAGGGCGCGGGCGAACACCGGCGGCAGGACGTTCGTGCCGTCGGGCAGCCGGGTCTCGACCCGGACCTCCGCGTACGGGGTGTCCTGCGGAACGGTGCCCAGGCAGCCGGTCCGGTTGCCCGCCGCGGCGGGGCACGGGGCCAGGCCCGGACCGGTGCCGCAGATCGCGGTCACCGCCGTCGCGGCGTCGGCGGCGTTGCCGTCGGCGTACCGGCCCGCGGTGGGGGACTGGTTCGCGCACTCGGCGGGTGCTGTGGCGCAGCCCTCGCCCACGGCCCACGCCGCCGCGTCGGCGCCGCTCTGCAGCTGTTCCCGTTCGGCGTAGAGCCGGCCGACGTCGACCACGACCGCGGCGACGCCGAGCAGAACGCCGACGCCGAGCAGGATCGCGACGGTCGCGGCGATCGCGCCGTCGTCGCCGCGTCCCGGCCGGCGCCGTACGGTCACCCGACGCATGGCATGACTCCTCGCGCGACGATGGGGAAGGACCCGTCGGACCGGCCGCCGAAGAAGCTCATCAGGGAACCGACCGGGGTCACCGGGCGGAACGAGTGCGAGACGCGCACGACGGCATCGGCGCCGGTGTTGCCGGCGCACGAACTGATCTGGAGCGAGTCGACCGTGACGGTCCCGGCGGCCGACGTGACGCGGGCGCGGCCGTCGAGTCCCATGGCCGTGGCGCGGGCCCCTTCGCGCGCCGCCTCGGTGAGGGTGATCTGGGCGTTCAACGCGCGGCCGAAGTCGATGATCCCGAACAGGAGCAGCAGCAGGAGGGGGAGGACGAGCGCCATCTCCACCGCCGCCGCCCCATGGTCGCCGGGGGCGGGCGCGGCCGGCCGCGTGTGCCGGCCACGTCCCTCCCGGCTCACGGGGTCGGCGCCTGCACCTGGTCGGCCACGCCACCGAACATGCCGCTGAGGTTGTCGCCGAGCAGGATGACCGCGCCGATGATGACGACCGCGATGAGCGCCACCATGAGGCCGTACTCCACGGCCGTGGCGCCCTCGTCGTCGTCGCCGGCGGTGGTGCTGACCAGGGTCTGGACGATACGAGTGACCATGAGGACTCCTTGAGGTTGCGGTGTTGCGCCTTGTAGTCGGCCTGCAACTGAGAGTCATGAGCTCTTTTTTTGAGCTTTTCTTGAGATCGTTCCGCTGGCGTGCGTCGGCTAGCGTGGCGCCGTGCCGCCCTTCGCCGACCCACCGGAGCAGGTCACCGATCCCGCGGCGGGTGTCGTCGTGGGCGGCCGCTACCGGCTCCTGCAGCGCATCGGCAGCGGCGGCATGGGAGTGGTCTGGTCGGGCCGCGACGAGGTGCTGCGCCGGCGGGTCGCCGTCAAGGAGTTGCGGCACGGCTGGGGCAGCTCGGACCGGACCGTGGCCGAGGGTCGCGAGCGCAGCCTGCGCGAGGCGCGCGCCGCCGCGGCGCTGGACCATCCCGGCATCGTCAGCGTGTACGACATCGTCGAGCACGACGGCCGCCCGTGGATCGTCATGGAGCTCGTCAACGGACGGTCCTTGAAGGACGTGGTGGCCGACGAGGGCCCGCTGCCGGTCGGCCGCGCCGTCGGCATCGCGGTGCAGTTGCTGGCCGCGCTCGAGGCGGCCCACCGTGCCGGCATCACCCACCGCGACGTCAAACCGGCCAACGTGCTCGTCTCCGAGGGGGACCGGGTGCGCCTGACCGACTTCGGGCTGGCCGTCTTGCCCGACGCCGAGACCCTCACCGAGACCGGCGTGGCGCTCGGCACCCCGGGCTACCTCGCCCCGGAGCAGGCCAAGGGGCTGCCGCCCGGCCCGGCCGCCGACGTGTTCGGCTTCGGCGCCACGCTGTACTACGCGATCGAGGGCAGCGGGCCGTTCCAGCGCGACGGGTACCTGCCGATGCTGGTGGCGTACACGCGTCATGAGATCCGTCCGCCGCGCCGGGCCGGGGAGCTCGCCCCGCTGCTGATGCGGCTGCTGAGCGCCGATCCGGCCAAGCGGCCGACCGCCGAGGAGTGCCGCCGGCTGCTGCTCGGCGGTGCCGTCCGGCGGCCGGCACTGTCCCGGCGGCTCCTGCTCGCCGGCGCTACCGTCACCGCGGCGGCGGCGATCGGCGGTGGGTTCTGGGGTACGGCACGACGGGAAGTCCCCCGGACCTCACCCGCGCCGCCACCCCGTCCCGTCGGCCTGGGCGAACCCGCCTGGCACAGCGACGACGTGCCGAACGCCGTCCTCGTGGACGGCACGTTCGTCAGCGGGCACACCGATGCCGTGGTGGCTCTGGACGCGGAGACCGGCAAGGAGCGCTGGCGCAGCGGACCTCGCGTCGTCTACCGGGTCGCCGCGATCGGCACCGCCATGGTGGCCGTCGACGAGGGCGAGCGTTACCGGGTCCTCGACGCCGGCACGGGAGCGGTCCGTTGGCGCAGCCCGGCCCGGGCGAACAGCGTTGCCGGCGTGGAAGGGCTCTTCCTGGTCTTGCCGGCCTCGGACGGCCCCGGCTCGACGATGATCGCGTACGACGCCGGCACCGGCCGCCGGCGATGGGGCCTGCACATCGACGACTACTTCGGCTATCAGCAGGTCGCCGGCCCCGGCGGCGGGTTCTGCGTCGTCGTCGGCCACGACGACGAGTCGTGGCTCTACGGCATCGACACCCCGGGCGCCAAGGTGCTCTGGAAGACGCGTCTGTCCCCGGCACCCGACAACAGCGTCACCCTCTGGGGCCACGGCGACCGGGCGTACGCGGTGATCCTCGACCATCGGGGATGGATCCTGGTCGCGGTGGATGCCCGTACCGGCAGGCGGGCCTGGTCCGTGCCCCTCGTGGAGCACCCGGGCGGGCCGGTGCAGGGCCTCACCGAGCAGGACTCGGGGGTGACGGTCGAGGTGGACGGGCTCGCCTTCGCCGGCGGGCTGGTGGTGGCGGCTGTCACCAGCGAGGAGCTCACCCTGCGCCATGCCGGCCTGGTCGCGATGGACGCCGGCACCGGAGCCGTACGGTGGCGCCGCCCGCTGCTCAATCCCACCGTCGCCGCCGCCGGGGATCGCCTCTTCGCGGGCGCGCACGACTCCGTGCTGCACGAGCTGGACCCGGCAACCGGAAGGACGGTTTGGTCGGCGACCACACCCGGGCCGGCGAGCCGCCTGCACGTCGGCCGCACGATGCTCATCGCCGGCATCGGCAGCGGCGCCACCGCGTACCCCCTTGGTTAGAGACCGGATTCCGTCCGGCGCCGGATGGCAGGGCCGTCGCCGGCTCGTACGGTCGATGCCGTGACCGACAACCGTGACCGCAACCGCAGACGGCTGGTGATCGCCGCCGTGCTGGCCGGCGCGGCCGGCCTGGCCCTCGTGGCGCTCGGCTGGTGGCTGGCCGGCTGGCAGATCCGCGCCGACCGGGCGCGCCTCACCGATCCCTCCTGGTGGACGGGGGCGATGGTGCGCGGGCTCGGATACCTCGCCTTCAGCAAGGCCGGGTTCAAGCTCGGGCTGATCGTGGTCGCGGCCGCCGGTGCCGGGATCGCCTGGCTCCGGGCCCGGCGGCGGGAGCGTTAGAGGGCGTTGCGGTTCGCTTCCAGAAGCGTGTCGATGATCTGCAGCATGGCCGCGGTCGCCTCGAGGTCTCCGAAGATCACGACCTTGAGGTGGGCGCGCTCCTCGTCGTAGATGGTCTGGACGCGCAGCCCCTCGGCGGCGGCCACGACCGTGTTGCTCACCCGGTCCGCCGCCCGACGGCCGACGGCGTCGATCGCCACGACGGTGGAAACCTCCACATCCGACTGTCCGCCGGCGTTTTCCGCGGCGTCGCCGGCCGGCGGGCCGCCCGTGAGCGCCTGCAGGTCGGCGTGCGCGATCCGGTACTGCTTGCCGATCCGGACCGCCTTGAGCCGGCCGTCCCGGACGTAGTTGCGGATCGTCCGCACGTGCAGCCCGAGCCGCTCGGCGACCTGCTCGACGGAGTAGAGCTCTTGCGCCATCAAAGGACTGTAACAGCGGCTGTTTGCCGGAAGATGCGGAAGGTTGGCGCCGCTCTTTCACCCCATCGGGTCACCACCGCCGCGCCGTGCGGCGAGTACGGTGTACGGCACGTAACCGAGAGGACGAGGGAAGTTCCGTGACCGGGGCAGCACTACTCGATCGAGTCACCCGGGGCGATCACGTCTGCTGGATCGTCGACGACGAGGCCGCGCGTCTGGACACGCTGGCCGGTGTCGTCCGCGCGGGCCTCCGGGAGTGTGACCGTGTCATCTACTCCGGCGCCGATCCCGACGCGGTGATCGCCGGTATCGAGCGCCGTGGCGTGCCCGCCGCCGAGGCGGTGGCCTCGGGCAGCCTCCGGGCCTCGACGGCGGAGGCGTCCTTCCTCGTCGGCGGCGCCTTCGACCCGGCCGCGGCCTTCGCGTGCCTCCGGGAGGAACAGGAGCGGGCGCGCCGTGACGGGTTCGCGGGGCTGCGCCTGATCGCCGACATGTCCTGGGCGAGCCGCCCGCTGCCGGGTGCCGAACATCTGCCCCGTTATGAAGCCGAGCTCAATTCGTTCTTCGCTGAGGGCTACCTGCTGGGTGTCTGCGCGTACGACCGCCGGCTCTTCGACCCGCTCAGCCTGCGCCGGCACGCGGGCGCGCACCCCGGGGCCGCCGGTACGGGGATGCCGTTCGACCCGGGTTCCACGCTGCGCATCCGGCGCACGCGTCACCCGTACGGGTTGCGGCTGGAGGGCGAGGCGGACATGTTCAACCGCCAGGCGCTCAGTACGGTGGTCACGCGGCTGGTCGACGACCTGCCGGGCGACGGCCACGCCGTGGTCGACGTGTCCGGTCTCCGGTTCGCCGACACGGCGGCCGCCGGCATCCTGGCGAAGGCGGCGGACCGTGCCGGCGGCCGGTTGCGGCTCGTGGGCAGCTCACCGGCCCTGATCCGGCTGCTCGACTTCCACGGCAGCCGGCTCGGCCAGGACCAGACCGCGGATACCGAGAGGGACTCCGCATGATCGACGGCACCTTCGTGTGCGAAGAGGGATCCACCGCATGAACGGCCTCCGGCTCGATTCAGGCTTCGACCACCCCGCGCTGCTGTACCGCGGCGACGACGAGTACGTCATCGGCACCACCGAGTTCGTCCGGTCCGCGGTGGCCGAGCAGAACCCGGTCCTCGTCGCCGTGCCCGGGACCAATCTCGGCCTGCTGCGGGACGCCCTGACCGACGTCGCGGACCGGGTGGTCTTCGCCGACATGGCGGTCGCCGGCCGCAACCCGGGCCGGATCCTCCCGCGCCTGCTGACGAAGTTCGCGGCCGACCACCCCGGGCGCCGGGTGGCGATGGTCGGCGAGCCGATCTGGCCGGGCCGCACCGAACTCGAGTATCCGGCGTGCGCCACGCACGAGGCGCTGATCAACGCCGTGTTCGCCGGCCGGGACGCGGCGATCTTGTGCCCGTACGACGCCGCGCGGCTCGACGGCTCGGTGATCGAGGACGCCTGGCGCACCCATCCGACGATGATCGAGTTCGGGGACATCCGCGTCAGCGACCGCTACACCGATCCACTGGAGACGGCGTCCGCCTTCAACCGTGCCTTGCCGGCGCCGCCGGCGGACGCGGAGACGCTCTCCTACGGTGAGCACTCGTCGCTGGCCGCGGTCCGCTGCTTCGTGCGGCGGCACGCGTCCGCGGTCCTCTCCCCGGACAGTACGGAGGAACTCGTGCTGGCCGCCAACGAGCTGGCCGCGAACACGATCGAGCACACGCCGGGCCGCGGGCGGATCACCGTCTGGACCGAGCCGGGAATGCTCGTCTGCCAGGTGGAGGACACCGGTCATCTGACCGATCCGCTCGCCGGCCGGCGGATGCCGGACCGCGACCGGCCGGGTGGCTTCGGCCTGATCCTGACGCATGACCTGTGCGACCTGGTGCGCGTGCACTCGTGCCCGGCCGGCACCACGATCCGCCTCCACAAGCACTGCTGAACACGACCGAACACTTGTGGACCTTTTCCACCGAGGGCACACTGTACGGGACATCGACGTTCGTCGACGTAAGGAGTCCCCGTGCGACCCTCCCGGTCCCGTGCCGCCCTCGGTGCCCTGCTGATCCCGCTGATGCTCGCCGGCACGGCGGCTGTCGACGCCCGTCACAGTCCGGCGGCGGCGCTGGACAACGGCCTGGAGCGGACCCCGGTCATGGGGTGGAACAGTTGGAACCGGTACCAGTGCGGCATCGACGAGGCGCTGGTCCGCCGGCAGGCCGACGCGATGGTGAGCACCGGGATGCGCGAAGCCGGCTACCGCTACATCAACGTGGACGACTGCTGGCAGTCCAGCCGGGACAGTGCGGGAAACATCGTCGCCGACCCGGTCCGGTTCCCGAGCGGCATGAAGGCACTGGGCGACTACATCCACGCCCGCGGGCTGAAGTTCGGCGTCTACTCCGACCGCGGCACGCTCACCTGCGCCGGGCGGCCGGGTTCCCAGGGCCACGAGTACCAGGACGCCCGGTCGTACGCCTCCTGGGGCGTGGATCTGCTCAAGTACGACAACTGCAACGCCCAGCTGGACCAGCAGAGCCAGTACCAGACCATGCGCGACGCCCTCGCCGCCTCCGGCCGTCAGATCGTCTACAGCATCTGCGCCTGGGAGTTCAAGCCGTGGCAACCCAAGACCGGGAACCAGGCGCGCACCACCGGCGACATCGGTGACGAGTACACCACGAACCCGGGCAGCGGCCTGCTGCCGGTCGACCGGATCATCGACATCAACAACGACTACGCGATGTACGCCCACCCCGGCTACTTCAACGACCCCGACATGCTGCAGGTCGGCAACTACGGCACCGGCAGCACGAGCGGCAACGGCATGACCGACACCGAGTACCAGACCCACTTCAGCATGTGGGCGCTGATGGCCGCGCCGCTCATCGCCGGCAACGACCTCACCGCCATGAACGCGGCCACCCGCACGATCCTCACCAACCCCGAGGTCATCGCGGTGGACCAGGACCCGCTGGGGGCGCAGGGCCGCCGCGTGCGCGACCTCGGCGACCAGGAGGTCTGGTCCAAGAAGGTGCAGGGCTCGGGCGTACGGGTGGTGGCCCTGTGGAACCGTGCCGCCGCCGCGGCTCCCGTCCGCGTCGACTGGCGCGACATCGGGCTCGGCACCGGCGCCGCGACGGTACGGGACCTGCACGCCCGGGCCGACCGGGGCACCTTCTCCGGCGGCTACACCACCACGGTGCCGTCCCACGGCGTCGCCCTGCTCCGGGTGGCGGGCACCGAGACCCCGGACGCCGTACGGATCACCAAGACCGATCCCCGGACGATCACCGGCCTGCGGGTGCGCACCGAGTTCCTCATCAACGACGAGTGGCACGACGACTTCGAGGACACCGGCACCCTCGACCACTCGACCACCCTGAGCCTGGACGGCAACGGCGCCACCTGGAACGGCTCGCGCTGGGTCGGCGACCTCCTCCGTACGACCGGCAGCACGGCAGGGCCCGCCGTGGTGACCGTCACCCGCACGGATCCCCGCCCGATCTACGGCGTCCGGGTGAGTGTCACCTTCACGGTCGGCGGACAACCGCATTACGACTACGAGGACCTGAACCTGCTGTCCGGCACGGCGAACCTCCAGCTCAACGCAAACGGCGGCACCTGGAACGGCTCTCAGTGGGTCGGCGACTTCCTGCGCATCGAATGAGCGAGTCGCCGACGGACATGGCTAGAGTGGACGCATGACCGGGAACGGGCGGCGTGCGAGGCTGATGCCGGCGCTCCTACCCGTCCTGCTGGTCGTCCTCCTCGCCCTGGCCGCCGCGCCGCAACCGGCGACGGCCGCGCCGCGGGCCGCCGTCACCGGCGCTGCCGCCCCCGCCGAGGCCCAGGCCGAGCAGCCGGAAGCCGAGTCCGCGACGGAGTCCGCGGCCGCGCCCGCCGACCGCACCGCCGCGCTGGCCACTCAGTTCGCCGCGGGAGCCCGCGGTTCGCGCGCGCCGCCCGCCGTGTCCGCCTGACCACTCGGCCGGCCGCTGCGCCGCTGTGTGGTCGCAGCCCCCTCATCGGCTCGAGCGGACGGATCAATCGACATGAACGTGGTCGCGGACATGCTTCTCACCCCTGCCCCGGCGGTCATCTGGGCGACACTGATGGTGCTCACCCTCCCGGCGCTGCTGCTGCTGGGCAGCCCGGCCGGGATGCGTCATCCCCGGCAGGCCGCGCGGGAGCTGGTCACGGCGGTGCGCGGGCACCGCGAGCACCTGCGCGCGGAGCGCTCCCGCCAGGCCGCGGAGGCCGCCCGGGCGCAACGGTACGCCGAGGAGGTGCGCGTCGCCGCCGACCGGGCCGCCGCGACCGCCGAGCGCTGGCAGGAGGTGTGGCAGCGCTCCACCGAGGAGGTCGACGCGGCCTGGCAGGCGTGGCTCGACGCCGACGCCCGGCTGCGGAGAGCCGTCGCGGCGGCGGCGTGGGGCTCGCCCGCGCCGGTGCCCACCTGCGACGAGTACGCGGCCCGCGAGCGCTTCCTGCACCGTGCGGTGGTGGCCGCGGCCGACCGTGGCGACCTGCCGGCCGTCGCGGTGGCCGACGCGCTGGCCGGCCGCAACGGCTGGGACCCGCGGCTGCACCCGGTGGACCAGGAGCTGGTGATCGCCCGTGCCGCGGTGGCCTGGCTGCGGCAGCGCTGTCAGCGGGCGGTGGTCGCGGAACGGGCCGCCTGGCACGACGCCGAGCTGGCCCGCCGCACGCGCGACAGCCTGCTGCGAGAGGCCGTCGCGTGGTGGGAAGGGGGGTCCGAGACGCCGGCGCGATCGGGGCGGCGGTCGGCCATCGTCGCCGCGGCCTGAGCGTCAGCTCCTCGTCATCGAGGCACGGGCGGTGTACTGGCCGTTGGCGGACTTGTAGTCGAGCAGCATCGAGTCCGGCCCGGTGGGCCAGAGCACGATGTCGCCGCGTTTGCTGCAGGGGCCATCGTCGATCCGCTCGACCAGGACGATCTTCTCGCTGGTGCGTTCCGTCACGGTGACCGTGCCGGAGCAGCCGAGGCGCGGGTACCGGATGGTGCCGTGGTCGGCCTTGAGCGCGAACCGCAGGTGCACCGGCTCGTCCTTGCCGAAGCTCTGCTGGAGCTCCCCGACCCAGTCGGCGGCCTCGGCCGCCGACGGCGTGGTGGAGGGTGCCGGCGACGGGCTCGCCGATCCCGCGGGAAGTGCCGCGTCTCCGCCGGGCGACCCACGATGCTGGATCAACGGTACGGCCACGGCCGCCCCGCCCAGCAGGGCGACCGCGACGGCGGCGGTGGCGATCCGGCGGCGACGGCGTGCCGCCGCGGCGGGCGTGGCGTACCGCCAGGTTACCGCCTCGACCGCGGCGCGGAGATCGGGCTGGTCCTGCAGGACCGTGGTGCCGTGGGCGACCGTCCCGGGGTTCAGCAGGCGGTCCAGGAGCTGGCGGGCGGTCGGGCGCCGGGCCGGGTCCTTGTCGAGCGCCTCGGCCACCAGGTCGCGCAGGGGACCGTGCAGGCCGTCGAGGTTCGGCTCGTCGTTGATGATGCGGGCCGCCGTGGCCATGGGGGAGGGGGCGCGGAACGGTTCGTGGCCCGTACCGGCCAGGGTGACGACCGCACCCCAGGAGAAGATGTCGGCGGAGGGTTCGACCGGGGCACCCGGCCGGGGGTTGAAGCGTTCGGGTGCCATGTAACCGACCGTGCCGATGAGCTGGTTCTCGGCGGTGAGGCGGCTCGTCGACTGCAGCGCGTGGGCGATGCCGAAGTCGATGACCTTGGGGCTGCCGGGCGGCAGCAGGACGTTGCGGGGCTTGAGATCGCGGTGCACCACCCCGGCGCCGTGGATCGCGGTCAGGGCGGTGGCCACCCCGATCGCCAGCGCGTGCAGGTTCGACGCGGTGAGCGGACCGTCCCGGCTGATGACGTCGGCCAGGCTGGGCCCGTCGACGTACTCGACCACGAGGTAGGGCGTCGGGTGCCCGGGATCCGCGTCCAGGACCTCGGCGGTGCAGAACGGCGGCACCTGCCGTGCACCGTCGATCTCGCGGCGGAACCGCTGCGCGAACTCGGGGTCGGCGGCGAGGTGGCTGCGCACGACCTTGACGGCCACCCGGCGCCCGGCGGCGTCGGTGGCCAGGTAGACCGTGCCCATGCCGCCCTCGCCGAGCCGGCCGACCAGGCGGTACGGGCCGATGCTCGCCGGATCCCGCGGCGACAACGCCGCGACCTCCGCCCCCGGTCGACCCGTCACCACGTCCCCACCACGCCCGTCGATACGCCGAACCCAAGGTACAGGCACCTCGCACGGCCCGGACAGGCGCGCCCGGGTCAGGCGTCGCGTACGGTGAACTGGCCGGCCACCTCGCGCAGGCCCGACGCCGTCTCGGTGAGCTGGCGTACCGAATCCGCAGCGGTCGCGGTCGCGGCCGCCATGCGTTCGGTCGAGCTCCGGTTGGCGCCGGCGAACGAGCCCACCGCCTCCAGGGCCGAGTGCAGCTCGGCGGTGCCGCCGGCGATGCGCTCGAAGGCTCCCCGGGCCTCGGCGTCGACCACGGTGACCGCCTCGGCGCTCGTCTGCTGGATCTCGGCGACGAGGGCGGCGATCGTCTTGGCCGCCGAGCCGCTCTCCTCCGCGAGGTTGCGCACCTCGTTCGCGACGACCGCGAAGCCGGCACCCTGGGTTCCGGCACGGGCCGCCTCGATCGAGGCGTTCAGCGCCAGCAGGTTGGTCTGTCCGGCGATGCGGGTGATGGCGTCCACGATGCCGCCGATGCGGGCGGCCTTCTCGTCCAGGTCCCGCATCACCCGGGTCAGGTTCGTGACGGTGCCGACGCCCTCGTCGACGTAACCGGACGTCTGCCGGGCCGCCTGCTGCGCCGTGTGCAGCAGCTCGACCTGACGCTCGGCGTTGGTCACGACGTCCACCGCCGCCGCGCGGATCTCGTCCGACACGCCGCCCAGCCCCGCGGAGGCGTCGTCGAGGGCGGTGATGGACCGGTGCACCTGCCGTACCGAGGCGTTCAGGCTGTCGATCATCGCCGTGAAGGCGTTGCCCAGCCGGTCGCCGGCTGACGCCGCCGGTGCCTCCACCGCCAGATCCCCCGCCGCCATCCGCTGCGAGACCTCGGCCTTGGCGGTCAGGTACGCGACCATGTCCTCGAACGCCGCGGCCACCCGGGCCACCTCGTCGTCGGCTTCCACCCGTACCCGCTGGTCCAGCTCGCCGCGGGAGATCCCGCGGGCCGCGACCGACAGCTGGTCGAGGCCGTCGGTGATGCGGCGGGTCAGGGTACGGCGAACGGTCAGGGCCATGGCGACCGCCGCCACGAGCAGCGCCGCGAGGACGGCGAAGGCGATGATCGCCTGGCGGTCCGCGTCCCGGCTGGACGCGGCCGACTCGCGGGTCTGCGTATCACGCAGCGCCGCGAGGCTGTCCTTCAGGCCGTCCCAATGCTCGTCTCCCGGTCCGGCGTCGAACGTCTCGCGGGCCTCGGCGGCCTTGCCGGCCTCGCCGAGCGTGACCTCGGCCGCGGTGATCCTGACGTACTCCGTCCAGTGGCCCTCGAAACGGGCGAGGTTCGCCCGGGTCGCGGCGCTGGTCGGCACGGCCCGCAGGTCCTTGATCAGGCCCCGCATGTCGGCGTCCTCCTCGGCCATGGAGTCGACGGCGTCCTTGCGGGTGTCCGCGTCGTCGGGCGGCGCGGCGAGATACTCCCACTGCTCCTTGCGGTACTTGTTCATCAGCCCGTCGATCTCACCGGTGAGGCGCATCGCCGGTATTCCACTCTTCGCCAGGTCGCCGATCCGGCCGGTGGCCTGCAGCAGGAAGGCCGCCGAGACGAGGGCCGACACCACCAGCAGGACGATGAGCACTGCGAATCCGGTACGCAGCGCCCTGGCGATGGTCATCCGGGACAGAGCGGTGCGGAAGCGGTTGAACGAGGCCACATTCCCTGATCGGCACCGCCCGCCGGGCACTTAGCGGCGTCTCAGCGGCTCGTCCCGACCAGCACGATCTGCACGCCTGCCGCGGACGCCGGCGGGTCCACCGGCTCGGGCGACGACTGCGGCGGGCTCGTGGTCGACTCGGTGGCAGGCGGCGTGGTGGCCGTCTCCGTCGGCTCCGGTTCGGAGGTGGTCGGCGGCGGGTCGCTCGGCGTGTGCGTGTGCGTGGGCGTCGAGGACGGCCTGGTCGGTGGCGTGGTGGTGGGACGGCTCGACGGCCGGGTCGGCGGTGACGGGCGATGCGTGGGCGAGGTGGCCGGGGAGGTGGCCGGCCCGGTCGTCGCCTCCTGCGCGGGCGGCTCCGTACGCCGCTGGACCGGTGGCTCGGCCTGCACCGGCACATCACGCGCGGGCCGCGCCGTGGTCGGCCGCGGCGTGATGCTGGGCGCGGGCGGCCGGGCGGAGACCTGCGGCGTGCGGATCGTCGTGACGCCGCCGGCCGCCGGGGCCTTGACGGCCGCCTCCGCCTGGCGCCCGTGCGGTGCCGAGTAGCCGTTGGCCACCTGCAGCCCGACGACGCTGAAGACCGCGGCGGCGACCGCTATCGAGGCCGTGACGGCGGCGCGGCGGCGGGAACGCGTACGCCGCACCGCAGGAAGATCGCCGATGACCGCGACCGGGGGACGCACGCTGGGCAGCGGGGCCGCGGCGCGCCGGAGGATCTCGGCCGCCGTCGCGGCCGACGGGCGCTGGTCCGCCTCCTCGGCGACACAGGCCTCGTAGAGGCGGGTCAGTTCACGGGGGAGTCCCGGGATGCGGGGCAGGCGCGGCGCCCGGCGCTCGTGGCGGGCGGCGAGGATCTCCCCGACGCTGGCGCCGGGCCAGGCGCGGGCGCCGGTGAGGCACTCGAACATCAGCAGGCCCAGCGCGTAGACGTCCGCGGCCGGGAAGGTCGGCTCGCCGCGCAGCTGCTCCGGCGCGAGGTGGGCCGGGGTGCCCCAGAGCCGTCCGTGGGTGTCGAAGCTGTTCTGACCGGCGGCCGCGGCGATGCCGAAGTCCAGCACCTTGACCCCGGCCGGGGTCAGCATCACGTTGCGGGGCTTGACGTCGCGGTGCACGAGGTTGCGTTCGTGGGCGGCGG
The DNA here is from genome assembly GCF_044465265.1 of Actinoplanes sp. NPDC049681. Lineage (NCBI taxonomy): Bacteria > Bacillati > Actinomycetota > Actinomycetes > Micromonosporales > Micromonosporaceae > Actinoplanes > Actinoplanes sp. NPDC049681. Next base: position 451,914 of record NZ_JBITLP010000005.1, on the reverse strand, counting down.
CCAGCGCGGCGGCGGTGTCCCGGCAGACGGCCGCGGCCCGGCGCCAGTCGAGGGCGCCCGTGCGGGCCAGCTCGTCGGCGAGGGTCTCGCCCTCGAGGAATTCCATGACCAGGTACGGCACGCGCTGGTCGTTCTCGGTCGCCTCGCCGTAGTCGTAGACGCGTGCCACGTTGGGGTGACTGAGGCCGGCGGCCGTCCGGGCCTCGCGCAGCACGTCGACCGAGGGCTCGGTGCTGCCCGGCCGGTACGGCGAGAAGAGCTTGATGGCGATGGGGCGCTTGAGCGTCTTGTCGTAGCCCCGGTGCACGATCGCGCTGCCGCCACGACCGACGGGCTCATCCACCCGGTAGCGTCCGGCGAGCGATCGCATCGTGACCTCCTTCGTCCGTTGTTCGGACCCGGCCCACTACTCACCGTGTGGACGCGCCGCGATCCCCGGCGGCGCAGCCCGGTCACGATGTCGATCGCGCGTCCTGCGAATGCGGCACATGGTACCCGACCTGGTCAGCGGTCAACCAGGTGCGGGCGGCGTACCGTGAGGTCACGCACCGTGATGGTCCGTCCCAGGGGTAAAGACCTAGTTGACAGATAGGATTTGAGGGTTAACGCTGCTCCCATGTCCTCATCCATGACCGTCACCCCCGCGAACCTCGATCTCACCGCGGACGTCGTCGTGGTCGGCGGCGGGCCGGCCGGCACCTGGGCCGCGCTGACCGCCGCGGAGTCCGGCGCCGACGTCCTGCTGCTGGACAAGGGCTACTGCGGCACGAGCGGCCCGACCGCGTCCGGCGGTACGGGGGTCTGGTACGTGCAGCCCGAGCCCGAGCAGCGGGAGAAGGCCATGGCGAGCCGCGAGGCGCTCGGCGGCTTCCTCCAGGACCGTCGCTGGATGGCACGCGTGCTCGACCAGACGTACGAGAACATGAACCGGCTCGAGGCCCAGGCCCGGTACCCGTTCCCGGTCGTCGGCGGCCGGCCGTACAAAAGGGGTCTGCAGGGGCCCGAGTACATGCGCCGAATGCGCTCGTGGATCAGGCGGGCCGGGGTGCGCATCCTCGACCACAGCCCGGTCACCGAGCTGCTCACCGACGGTGCCGGCGCGGTGGCGGGAGTGCGCGGGCACCGGCGTCAGCACGGCGTCGACTACCGCGTACGCGCCGGCGCCGTCGTGCTCGCGACCGGCGGCTGCGCGTTCCTCAGCAAGGCGCTGGGCTGTGACGTGGACACCGGTGACGGGGCGCTGTACGCGGCCGAGGCCGGGGCGGAGATGTCGGGGATGGAGTTCTCCACCGCCTACGCGATCGCCCCGGCCTTCACATCGGTGACCAAGACCGCGTACTACGGGTTCGCGACCTTCTTCCGGCACGACGGGAGCCCGCTGCCGGGCGCCGGCAGTCAGGGCGGCCGTTCGGTCATCGCCCGGGAGCTGCTGCGCACCGGCACCGTGCTGTGCCAGATCGATCGGGCGACGCCGGAGGTCCAGCAGCAGATGCGGCTCGGCCAGCCGAACTTCTTCCTCACCTTCGACCGCCTGGGCATCGACCCGTTCACGGACAGGTTCCCGGTCACCCTGCTGCTCGAGGGCACCGTGCGCGGCACCGGCGGCATCCGCATCGTCGCCGACGACTGCGCCACGACCGTGCCCGGCCTGTACGCGGCCGGCGACGCGGCCACCCGCGAGCTGGTCTGCGGCGGTTTCACCGGAGGGGGCAGCCACAACTCGGCGTGGGCGATGTCGTCCGGCACGTTCGCCGGGCGGGGCGCCGCCGCCTTCGCGACGAGCCTGGGCGCGGCCGCCAGGAAGCGCAGGCTCACCGGCGTCGGCGGCGCCGGGATCCGGCCCACCGGTGGGGGCGCGGGGGCCGGGCGCGCCGAGGCTCTCGAGGTGGTGCGGCGCCAGGTCCACCCGTACGACAAGAACTATCTGCGTCACGGCGACCGGTTGCGGCCCGCGCTGGCCGAGCTGGACGAGGTCTGGGCCGCCCTGCGCTCGGCCGCGGTCGCCGGAGGCGCCGGCCTTCCGGGGTTGCGGCAGGCGGCCGCGATGGTCGCGCACGCCCGCTGGATGTACGCGAGCGCGCTCGCGCGCACGGAGAGCCGCGGGATGGCCCGGCGCGAGGAGTTCCCCCAGCTCGACCCGGAGCAGTATCACCGGCTGGCCGTGGGGGGCCTGGACCGGCTGTGGACGCGGCCCGAGCCGGTCACCGGTCGCGTGCCGCGGGAGCCGGCGGTGGCGTCGTGATCGAGGTGGTCTCCGGCGAGCGCTGCGTGACCTGCGACGTCTGCGTCGCGGTGTGCCCGACCAACGTCTTCGACGCCGGCCCGGGCGGCGTCCCGGTCATCGCCCGGCAGAGCGACTGCCAGACGTGCTTCATGTGCGAGGCGCACTGTCCGGCGGATGCGCTCTTCGTCGCCCCGCTGACCCATCCCGCTCCCGAGGACTCCCCGTTGCGCGACGAGGAGCACCTCGCGCGGGCCGGGCTGCTGGGCAGCTACCGGCGCGAGATCGGCTGGGGCCGGGGCCGCAAGCCGGGGGCCCGGCTCGCCGTCGGGCCCGAGCTCGGATCCCGGTAACAGTGTTCATGATCGATCGTGACTCTCCGACTGCTATGAGGTAACTCACCTCACGAACCGTCACATCCACATATGGAAATCTGCCACGGGAAGTGTGCCGTCCATCGGCCACTTCCCGTTGCGTTGCGTCGATACGTGAGCTCGCAAGCAACTGAGCGCACTCGTGCGGTGCCCGAAAGGCTCTGGCGGAGTTGCTTGACCAAGATCGCGTTGCTAGCTTCGCCGCGCTGACCCGCCGAAGAAAATTCGGAACTAGCCGAATTTCGCAGCAGAAAACCAGGTTGTTGCGCTCCTCAACCTCAGAATCTTCTGTGTGGGCCGGGTCACCGTATGGGGGAGGAACACAGACATGAGCACGATGAATCGCCGCGAGCTGCTGAAGTTCGCGGCCGCCGGAACGGTCGCCGTCGGCACGGGCGCGCTCGCCGTCCAGGTGCTGACCACGAGCGGCTCGCAGGCGGCCGTGGAGGGCACCGGCGCGACCGGCCTCGACGAGACGTACAAGGGCCGCCGCATCCAGGCCGCCCCGGCGGGCCTCCGGGCCCAGAGCCGCGACGCCGCGCCGGCCATGCCGCACGTGCTGATCGACGGCAAGCCGCTGCACGTCATGGTGAACGCCGACGGCACGTACACCAGCGTGTCGAACCACTACGAGACCTTCAAGTCCCTGCGCGCGGTCGCCCGCGCCGCCGTCGACCAGCTCGACGGCGCCCAGCTGGTGCCCCTGCACCACGGCTGATCACACCGCGACCCTCCGCAGACGACGAAAGGCTTCGATTCCCATGGGCGTACGCAAGAATCAGCGTGACCTGACCGCCACCGAGCGGCGCAACTTCGTCAACGCCGTCCTGGCGCTCAAGCGCAACGGCCGGTACGACGAGTTCGTCCGTACCCACAACAGCTTCATCCTCAGCGACAGCGACAACGGCGTCCGCGTGGGCCACCGGTCGCCGTCGTTCCTGCCCTGGCACCGCCAGTTCCTGCTCGACTTCGAGCGGGCGCTGCAGGCGATCGACCCGAGCGTGAACCTGCCGTACTGGAACTGGACCGTCGACCGGGACACCACCTCGTCCATCTGGTCCGCCGACTTCATGGGCGGCAACGGCCGCAGCAGCGACGGCCGGGTCACCACCGGCCCCTTCGCGTTCAGCAGCGGCAACTGGACGGTGAACGTCCGCACCGACAGCCGCAACTTCCTGCGGCGGGCCCTGGGCGCCAACGGCCAGACCCTGCCGACCGCCGCCCAGCTCCAGTCGGTGCTGGCCATCAGCACGTACGACGCGGCGCCGTGGAACAGCACCTCGGCCACGGGCTTCCGCAACCAGGTCGAGGGATGGCGCGGCCCGAACCTGCACAACAAGGTGCACGTGTGGGTCGGCGGCGACATGACGGCCGGCACGTCCCCGAACGACCCGGTCTTCTGGCTGCACCACTGCCACATCGACAAGATCTGGTCGGACTGGCAGGCCGCCCACCCGAGCTCCGGCTACCTGCCGACCGGCGGGACGCCCAACGTGATCGACCTCAACGACACGATGGCGCCGTGGAACAACGTCCGCCCGTCGGACCTGCTGGACCACAAGGCCTGGTACACGTACGCCTGATCAGGCCGCGTCACGCAGCGGAGCCGAGCCGGTCACGACACGGTCGCGGCCGGCTCGCTTGGCCGCGTACAGGTTGCGGTCGGCGAGCGAGAGCAGGTGGGGCTGGGTCCGCTGGACGGCCTCGAACACGCCCGCGGCGCCGATGCTGACCGTCACGGGAAGGCCCTCGGTGGTCTCCTCCCACGGGTAGGAGCCCACACCGAGGCGCACCTGCTCGAGCCGTGCGGCCGCCACGTCCACGGGCGTGTGCGGCAGCACGAGCAGGAACTCCTCGCCGCCGAGCCGGGCCACGAAGCCGTCCGGGCAGAGCTCGGTCAGCTCGGCGTCGAGGATCTTCGCCGCCTGCACCAGCACCCGGTCGCCGACGTCGTGGGAGAGCTGGTCGTTGATCCGCTTGAAGTGGTCGAGGTCCACGATCGCCACGGTCAGCTGGGCGTCGGAGGCGATCAGCCCCGGCAGCTCCTCGTCGACGTAGCGCCGGTTGCGCAGCCCGGTCAGCGGGTCGCGGCGGGCCTGCTCGCGGAAGCGCTCGGCCTCGCCGCGGGCCTCGGCCGTCTCGAACATCGCCTGCCGGGTACGGGCCTGCGCCTCCTGTTGCTGGGATCGCAGCTGCTCGTGCGCCTCGAAGAAGTCCTTGTGCATCGCGAACGCCGCGGCGAACTCGCCTCGTGCGGCGTGCAGTTCGGCCTGCTCGCGCTTGACGCGTACGAGCACCTCGTGCAGACCCCGCTGGACGCACTCGGCGCGCGACGCGTCGAGGCTGCCCTGGGCCTGGTCGGTCGCGCCGAGCCCGCGCTGAGCCTTCGCGAGGGTCAGGAAGTACTCGGCCAGGGCGTCGGCGTCGTCCCGCTCGCCGGTCTCGTGCCGCGCGAGGCAGAGCTGCATGGTCCGCTCGGCCTCGGCGTACCGGCCGTTGGTGATCTGGATCGAGGCGACGGTGTCCAGGATCGCCGCGTCGACCTCGAAGCCGTGCTCGTCGGCGTGGGCCAGGAGGCGGCGGACCACGTCGCCGGCGCGCTCGGGGTTGCCGGTGATGTGCTCGAGGTAGGCGTGGTTGTTGAATACCTGCATGTGCAGCCACGGCTCGTTCAGGTCGCGGGCGATCTGCTCGGCCTGGGCGTAGCGGACCCGCGCGTCGGACATCGACGCGGCGAAGCCCAGCGCGTCGGCCAGCTTCGTGACGTGCCACACCTGCATGTGCGGCGTGGCGGTCTCGTCGAGCAGCTCCACCGAGCTGAGCGAGTGCTCCAGCGACTTGGCGGCGTCGCCGAGCAGCCGGTGGATGTTCGCCCACACCAGGTGCGTACGCGCCTGCAGCATGCGGTCGTCGTGCGCGACCGCCCACTCGTGGATCTCGAGGATCTCGCGGTTGGCGCCGGCGAGTTCGCCCATGCGCAGCCGCATGTTGGTCCGGCAGAGCCGGGCGCGGACGACCAGGGTCTCGTCGCCCAGAGCCGCCGCCCGCCGCTCCAGCTCGGTGGCGGTCCGGTAGGTGGCAGGTGCGTCCCACATCATGCGGTCCTCGATCGCCAACAGCGCGATCGACAGTTCTTCGACGGTGTCCACGGGCCGGCCTCCTTCCGCCGGACCTGATCGGCGGCCGGTCCGCCCGATGAAGGCATGCACCACGTCGGCAACCTGGAACGCGCGAACCGGCACCCGGGGACGCTCAGGAGCGGGCGATGAGCACCGGGCAGTCGGCCTGGTGGAGCAGGCGCGTGCCGACCTCGCCCAGCAGGACGCCCTCGAAGCCGTGCCGGCGCGGACCCACCACCACCAGCCGGGCCTGCGCCGAGCGCTCGGCGAGCACCTTGTCGGGTCGGCCGGTGACGACCTCCGCCTCGGCCGTGACCTCGGGATACTTCTCCTGCCAGGTGGCCAGCTGGTCTTCCGCGGCGGTGGATTCGCCCGGTCCGGTGCGCACGGTGATCGCGAGCAGCGGGGCGCGGTGCAGCGACGCCTCCTCGAAGGCGCGGCCGATGACCGGTCCGGAGGCGGGGCTGTCGTCGACACCGACGAGCACGGGTCCGGTGTCCGCGCCGGAACGACCCCGGACGACCACGACCGAGCCCAGCGACTGGGTCGCCACCTGGTTGCCCACCGAGCCGGTCGGCATCCCGGGCATCCTGCGGTTGCCGCGGGAGCCGACGACGAGCAGGGCGGCCACCTCCGCGGCGTGCAGCAGGACCGGGGCCGCGTATCCCGGCAGGGCCAGCCCGCGGACCTCGACGCCGGGCGCGGCCGACCGGGCCACCACCACCGCGGCGTGCAGCACGGCGGCGGTGTCGTCGTCCGGCGCCTGGCGCGCCTGCGGGTCGGTGGTGTCGTGCAGCACGGGATGGTGGCGGTGGAACGCCGTCACCACGCGCAGATCCGCCTCGCGGAGCGCGGCCTCGGCGGCGGCCCACCGGACCGCGGCGGTCGCGCCGGCCGACCCGTCGGCCCCGACGACGATACGTGGCTTGATCATGGCCCCTCCTCGATCGGCAGGCGCATGGCGGCACAGCCTCAGAATCTCGCTCGCCGGTGCCGTTGGCAAGGCCGCAGGAAAGCCGTCACCCCTTCCGGCCCTGGGTGGCCACACCCTCCACGAAGTACCGCTGGCACAGGAAGAAAGCGACGATCATCGGTACGGTGGTGAGCACCGCGCCCGCCAGCACGACCTCCCAGCGCGCCTCGCCCGCCTGGCCGAACTGGTCGAGAACGGCCTTCATCCCGCGCGGCATCGTGAACAGGGCGGGGTCACGCAGGTAGATCAACGGCTTCAGCAGGTCCGACCAGCTCGCCCGGAGCTCGAAGACGAACGAGACGATCAACGCCGGGCGGCACAGCGGCACGGCGATCCGCCAGAACAGCCGCCAGTAGCCGGCACCGTCCACCCGGGCCGCCTCGAAAAGCTCCCGCGGCAGGCCGAGGAAGAACTGCCGGATCAGGAAGATGTAGAACGCGCTGCCGAACAGGTTGCCCGCCCAGAGCGGCACCTGCGTGGCGGCCAGCCCCAGCTCGTTCCAGATCAGGTACGTCGGGATCACCGTGACCGCGCCGGGCAGCATCATGGTGCCGATGACCAGACCGAACAGCGCATGACGGCCGGGGAACCGGAAGTACGCGAAGCCGAACGCCACGACGGCGCTGGAGACGGTCACCGCGGCCGCGGCCGCCACCGCCACCACGACGCTGTTGAGCAGCCAGGTCAGCACGGGCGCCGCCGACCAGATGGTGGCGTAGTTCTCCGGTGCCCAGTCGTGCGGGATCAGCGCGTTGTCGAACACCTCGGAGCGCGGCTTCAGCGACGCGCTGACCAGCCACACGAACGGGTACACGAAGACGACGGCGGCGACGGCCAGGGCGAGCCACAGCGCCCATCGGTACGGCCGCCGGCGTCCGGTCATGGCGTCACTCGCTCTCGTAGTGGACGAAGCGCCCGCCGACCCGGACCTGGACCACCGTGATCAGCACGATGATGAGGAACAGCAGCCAGGCCAGCGCCGAGGCGTATCCCATGTGGAGGAACTGGAAGGCCTGCTGGAAGAGGTAGACGACGTAGAAGAGCGCCGCGTCGTTGCCGTACGACTGCTGGTTGCTGCTGCCGTAGAACGCGGTGTAGACCTCGTCGAAGGTCTGCAGCCCGCTGATCGTGTTGATGATCAGGGTGAAGAACAACGCTCCGCTGATCATCGGTACGGTCACCGCCCGGAACCGTGCCCACGGGGAGGCGCCGTCCATCTCGGCCGCCTCGTACAGGTCCCGGGGCACGTTCTGCAGCGCCGCCAGGTAGATGATCACCGTGCTGCCCAGACTCCAGGCGCCCATCAGCACCAGGCCCGGCTTGATCCACGGCCCGTCCGCGGTCCAGTTCGGCCCGTCGATCCCGGCCCACCCGAGCACCTCGTCGACCAGGCCGACCTGGCCGTTGAACAGCAGCAGGAACAGCACGCCCACGGCCACCTTGGGGGTGACGGTCGGCAGGTAGAACACGGTCCGGAAGAACCCGGCCGACCGGCGCCCGGCGCGGACCAGCAGCATGGCCAGCGCCAGCGACAGGGCCATCGTCAGCGGCACGTGCAGCAGCGTGTAGACGAGCGTATTGGCGAGGCTGGTACGCACCTTGGGGTCGGCGAGGAGCTGCCGGTAGTTCTCCGCGCCCACGTAGTCGGTACTGGTCAGCACGTCGTAGTCGGTGAGCGACAGCACGAGGCTGGCCACCATCGGCCCGGCCATGAAGATCAGGAAGCCGGCGATCCACGGGGAGAGGAATCCGAACGCCGCCCAGGTCTCGCGGCGGCGGTTTGCGGCGGGCATCTCAGGAACCGCTGTTCGCCTTGTCCAGTGCGGCCTGGGCCTGCCGCTGGGCCTGGGCCAGGGCCTCGGCGGGCTGCTGCTTGCCGTCGAGCACCCGGTTGACCGCCTCCTGCCAGGCGGCCTTGAACTCCTCGCCGGCCGCGAGCGCGGGTGTGGCGAACCCGGACTCCTGGGTCCGCAGGACGGTCTGCACGGCCGTGTCGAAGGCCGGGTTGCCGCTGGGCTTCACCACGTCCCGGAAGATGACCTCGTCGGCCTTCTTGTTGCCGGTGAAGACGCCGGTGAACGGCTTGCCGGCCGCCTGCCGCGCCGAGGCCCGCGCCTTGGCGGCCGCGATCCACGTACCGCTGTCCGTCATGGTCTTGATCCATTTGCAGGCCTGGCCGGCGTGCCGGGCCTTCGCCGGGATCGCCCAGGCGTTGCCGGTGATCCAGTCGACCGGACGGCCGTCGGTACCGGGGAACGGCGCCACGGTGAGCTTCACCTTGGGGGAGTTCTCGGCGAGCACGTTGAGGTAGAAGTCCTCCATCGGGAAGGCGCCGAGCTGGCCGGTGGCGAACTGGTTGCGGGCGCCGAAGAAGTCGAAGGAGTCGCGGAAGGACTTGAAGGTCGCCCAGCCGCCCTGGGCCTTGATGAGGTCGGCGGTGTAGGTCAGCGCCTCGACCACCTTGGGGTCGTCGAGCCGTGCGGTCCGGCCGTCGGCGCTGACCATGTCGGCGCCGTTGGCGTGTGCCCACATCGGCAGGAACTCGGGGATCTTGGGATCGAAGCCGATCCGCCGGAGCCGCCCGCCGCTGACCGACGCCATCCGGGCGGAAGCCGCGGACAGCGCCTGCCAGTCACCGCCGGTGAGGTCGGCGGGATCGACTCCGGCGTCCCGCACGACCGCGTCGTTGATCATGAGAACGCGGTTGTTGAAGAAGTCCGGCACGCCGTAGAGGCTGCCGCCGAGCGTGGCCTCGGTGACCGCGGCCTCCCGGTACTGGCTCATGTCGATCTGCTCGCGCCGGACGCAGTCGGTGAGCGGCATGATCGCCTTCTTGGCGGCGTACGTGCCGAGCAGGCGCCGCTCCATGTAGACCAGGTCCGGCGGTGTCCCCGACGCCACGGCGGACAGGAACTGCTGGGCGTTGAAGCTGCCCTCGGAGGCCTTCGCGCTGCTCGGCGCGATGGCGGCGTCAGCGAGGTCGAAGCGGGTCCGCGCGATCTCGTCGCCGGTGCCGAAGCCCATCATCGTGAGCGTCGCCGTCGCGTTGTCGCCGGGCTTCGAGGTGGACTTGCCGACTCCGCCGCAGCCCGCCGCCAGTGCGAGGATCAGGACCGTACCCAAAGCTGCCCGCATGCGCCGAATATAGAAGCGCGCCGATGTCGCCGCATCTCGATCGTGCGCCCTCAGCGGCCGGCGACCGTCCCGGCCAGCAGGCGGCGTCCGGCGGTGCTGCGCAAGGTGGCCGCCACCGCGGCGTCGCGCAGCCATCGGCCGGGGGAGGACCGCACGGTGGTGGTGCGGGTGGCCAGGTCGGTCCAGCCGAGCACCTGGCGGGCGCGGGCGCGGCGCGCGGTTGCCCAGCTGTCGAGGTGCCGCTCCGGTACGCGGCCGTGCACGACACCGGCGAGGGTGCCCGCCAGGGTCACCGCGTCGCGGAGTCCCAGGTTGAGGCCCTGTCCGCCGATGGGGCTGCAGGCGTGCGCCGCGTCGCCGGCGAGCAGGACCGGTCCGCGCCGGAACGTGGCGGCGAGGCGGCGGTGGATGCGGAAGGTGCTGTGCCACCGTACGTCCGTGACCTGCAGCGGCACCCCGCGCCGCTCGGCGTGGTGGAGCAGGTCGGGCAGCGGCTCGGTGTCCGCCGGGCGCTGCCCCGCCGGCAACTGCACGAGCACGCGGCGCCAGCCTTCGAGGTGCATGGGGAGCACCGCGACCAGTCCCGCCGGATCGAGCACCATGTGCACCGCGTCGGCGTCCAGGGGGCAGCCGGCGCGCAGGTCGGCGAGCTGATAGGGGTGCCGGTACGTCGTGCCACGGTAGGCGATGCCGGCGTCCGTACGCACCCGGCTGCCGATCCCGTCGCAGCCGACCACCCAGCGGGCCCGGATCGTCTCCCCGCCGGCGGTCACGGCGGTGGCCCCGTCCGGTCCCCACGACAACCGGTCGATCCTGGTGCTCCGCCGCGCCCGCCGCCCCACCGCGGCCAGCCGGTCGTCGAGGGCGCCCTCGGTGGCACACTGCGGCACGGTGAGGATGTACGGGTACGCCGAGCGCACCAGGTCGGTCCCGTAGCCGCCCAGCGGCCCGTCCGGCGAGTGCACGACGATCCGGTGCGTGGGGCGGCCCAGCGGCAGCAGCATGTCGGTCAGGCCGCTCGGCCGCAGCGCCTCCAGCGTCGCGGCGTGCAGATCCGTGGCGCGCGACTGCGTCACGGGACCGGCGCCGGCGTCGACCACCTCGACGTCGACGCCGGCGGTGGCGAGCAGCAGCGCCGTGGTCAGGCCGACCGGGCCGGCGCCCACCACCAGGACCTGGGTCTTCATGGGCCCACAGTAATGATCACCGCGCAACGGGATCGAAGGTGACCGGCAGCGCCTGCAGCCCGCGCAGCAGGCTGGGCCGCCATCGCAGCTGCTCCGCGGGCACCGCGGCGGTCAGCCGGGGGAGCCGCCGCAGCAGGACGCCGATGCCCTCGACCGCCTCCATCCGGGCCAGCGCCGCCCCGAGGCAGAAGTGCAGGCCGTGACCGAAGGCGACGTGGGGATTGTCCTCGCGGTCGAGGACCACCTCGTCCGGGCGGTCGAAGCGCTCCGGGTCCCGGTTGGCGGCGCCGGTCGACAGGAGCACCACCTCGCCGGGCGGGATGGTGCGACCGCCGATCTCGACCTCCTCGGTCGTGTACCGGACCACGCCGGTCATCACCGGGCCGTCGTAGCGCAGGAACTCCTCCACCGCCGGGGGCAGCAGGGCCGGGTCGGCGCGCAGGGCGGCCATCTCGTACGGCCGCTGCAGCAGCAGGAGCATGCCCGTACCGATGAGGTTGACCGTGGTCTCGTGCCCCGCGACCAGGAGCAGGACGGCCATCGAGATGAGTTCCTCGTCGGTGAGCCGCTGCTCCTCCCCGACGGTCACGAGGTCGCCGAGCATGTCGTCGGTGCGGTCCGTCCGCTTGCTGCGGACGAGACCGGCGAGGTAGTCACGCAGCCTCTGCCGCGCGGCGTCGGCGAGCGCGGCGCTCTGCGCGTCGACCGGCGGCCGGAGCATCTCGGCGCTCTGCCGGCTGAAGAAGGCCCGGTCCGCGAACGGTACGCCGAGCAGCTCGCAGATGACCGCCACGGGCAGCGGGAAGGCGAAGTCCGCGACGAGGTCGGCGTGACCGCGAGGGGCGATCGGGTCGATCAGCTCCTCGGCCAGCTCGCGGACGCGCGGCCGGAGTCCCTCCACCCGTCGCGCGGTGAAGGCACGCGACACCAGGCGGCGCAGCCGGGTGTGATCGGGCGGATCGATGGTCAGCATCGACGGCATCGTCGGCGTGCCGAGCATGCGCGTGCCGGGGGCGACCCGCCGGGGATCGCTGGACAGCCGCGGATCGCCGGCGGCCGCGAGCACGTCCCGGTGCCGGGTCACCATCCAGGCGTCGGTGCCGCCGCGGAGCCGTACCCGCTGGACGGGCCCCGCGGCCCGCAGCTCGGCGAGCCAGGGGTAGGGATCCGGCCGGCGTTCCAGGTCGGCCGGGAAGACGTGGACGTCATCGAGGGCGCGGTCGTCCATGGTGGACTCCTTGCGGCGTCGGAGAAGCGGACATCTCTGTATCGAGCGTTCCAGACAGAGAGATCGTTGTCTATGTTTTCCCGCCGGTGTCATAGGGTCTGCTCATGAACGACACGGCGACCCGGGGGCGGACCACGCCGTCCCGCGAGGCGATCCTGGACGCGGCGTCCACGCTCATGTCCCGGCACGGCTACGCCGCGACGTCGATCTCGCGCATCTCCACGGCGTGCGGCCTGCCGGCCAGCTCGATCTACTGGCACTTCGGCAGCAAGGAGGGCGTCTACCTGGCCGTGCTCCAGCGGGCCCGGCAGGCGCTGGTGGCCGGGCTGCCCGGGACCGTCGTGCCGGGTGCCGACGTGCCCCGGCGGCTCACCGCGTTCCTGAGCGCCGTGGCGGAGGTCTTCGATCGCCATCCCCACGACCTGCGCCTGCTCGTGGGCATCAGCATGCTCGAGGAAACGGCCTGCTCGGCGGCGCGGGCGGAGCTGGCGGACTACCGGCTCGCGCTGCGCCGCTGGCTGGCCGACTCGCTCGGGTCCGTGTTCGGCGTGCCGGGAACGGCGGCGCCGGCCGAGGATCTCGCCGGCTTCCTGCTGACCATCGCCGGCGGGGCCTCGATCGCGCGCTGGTTCGAGGATCCCGACGCCTCGCTGCCCGTCGGCGACCTGCACGTGGCGCTCAGCGCCCTGGCCCGCAGCCGCGGGGTGCTCGACGACGCGCGATGATCATCCTTGGCGCGGACCGCCCGCCGGGGCGGGGAAGCGGCCGGCGAGGCGGCCGCCCAGACCGGCCGGATGCAACACCGCGATCACCAGGACCAGGGCCGCCGCGCCGCCGGCGGCCGGACCGAGCAGCGTCAGCAGCGCGGTCGCGGCGGCCGCCGTGCCGAGCCCCAGGCCGAACACGGTCACCAGCAACAGCCCCACCAGAGCCGCCCGGGACGCGGGCCGGTCCCCGGCGGCCTCGGCCCACCAGGAGGCCTGCAGCCAGAGCAGCAGCGGCACCAGGACCACGCCCATCCCGAGCAGCGTGAGTCCCACGTCGCTGCCGGCGAACGCGGACAGGTCCGGGCCGGTCCCGGCTTGCCACGCCTGCGGAGTGGGCGCGAGGAAGCGGCGGTAGCCGGTGCCGTCCCAGCCGTGCGCCAGCACGAAGAACATCGCCAGGTATCCGAGCGGCATCTGCAGCCAGGCGAGGTAGCGATGGCCTCGCCGCCACAGCTCCCGCGCGGCGACGTACCCGAGCACGCCCTGGGTGACGTTGGTGAGCGCGAACGCCGCGACCAGCCAGCCGGGCAGGTCGGCGGGGCTGCTCGCGGCGTACATCGTCTCCCAGCCGGTGAACCGCCACAGCAGCCAGATCCCGCTGGGAGCGAAGACGCAGGCCAGGAAGAGCACGGTGGCGGCGAACCGGCGGTCGTCCAGCAGCCGTGCCGCGGGCCGTGCGGCCGCCGACGCCGCTGCGGCCGTGCCGTAGCCGGCCCCGATCGCGTACGACCAGAAGACGTCGACCTGGACCATGGGGTACCTCCGGGGGTCACCGGCGGGCGAGGCCGCCGAACATGAGGGTGACGACAGCCTCGATCCACCGGTCCCGCAGCGCGGCGTGACCGGGATTGCGGGCGACCTCCGCGGCGCCCGCGACGATGATCCCGTTGATGACCCGGGACAGCGTGTCGACGTCCAGCCCGGCGCGCAGGAAGCCGCGCTCGACGCCGTTGGTGAGATAGGCGGCGGTGTAGGCGGCGAACAGCTCCTGGGCGACCATCACCCGGTCGCGCAGGTCGGCGTCGACGGCGGCCAGGTCGATGAAGACGAGCCGGGCCAGCGCCGGGTCGTCGGCGAAGAGGCGGTACAGCCGCAGGCCGATCCGGCGTACCTGGTCCCGGTACTCGTCCAGGGTGGTGCTGGCGGCGGCGTCCTCGGCGGCCACCACCGCGGCGATCCGCTCCAGCGCCCGGTCCAGCACCGCGGCCGCCACGTCCCGCTTGTTCGTGAAGTAGCGGTAGACGGTGCCGTGCCCGATCCCCAGCTCGCCGGCGAGGTCGGCGATGCCCGCGGCGGCGTATCCCTTGCGGGCGAAGACGGTGTGGGCGGCGTCCAGGATCGCCTCCCGGCGGCCCGGCTCAGCGGTGCGCGGCATAACGGAATGACACATCATTCCGCTACCTGAGCGCAAGCCCCCGGCCCGGACTCAGCCGGACCTCAGCCGGACCACGGGCGTCGTCCGCATGGTGTGACTCTCCAGAGACAGCTGAGGAGTCCCATGAAGAAGACACTGGCTCGCCTGCCGGTAGCGGTGGGCGCCGCCGTGGCGGTCGTCGCGTCGCTAGCCGGCACCGCGGCCGCCACGGTCGTGACGCCCGCCGCCCCCCGGGCGGGCAAGCTCGTGCAGGTCGGCCCGATCGCCGAGCACGGCTTTCCGGCGTGGTACCGCGACAGCAACAACGTGCGCCTCGAAGCGTGCGTCACGCTCGACGACCCGCTCTGCCCCGCGCTGCCCGACACGGTGCCGAACCCGGACGCCCCGGTTTCGTACCCGGACAACTTCCCCGACGAGTTCTTCTACCAGCTCGCCGGCGTGGACATGACGCTGAACAACGGCGTACGCGCGACGATCGGCATGGACCTCGAGGGCGCCTGGGCCGCCGGCGAGGTGCGCGAGGGCGACCAGATGGTCTTCGGCCGCGTCCGGATCCGGTTCGACGCCCCTGCGGGCGAGCGCTACCGCATCGTGCACCCGTACGGCATCGACGACATCGTCGCCGGCGACAAGGGCGTCAACATGACCGAGGACGTCGGCATCACGCCCGGCGCCTTCGGCGGGGCGCTGAACTCGCGGATCGGCCCGTTCCTCAAGTGGGACCCGGCCGTCGCCCCGGCGGCTCCGGCCGGCTACATCGGCGACCCGGGCGTCGACCACAAGGTGGTGGGCAGCCCGTACAACACCAACTTCGTGCGGATCGAGCGCCTCGACCCGCTGACCGGCGCGGTCATCTCGCAGGTGGGCTTCACCGACCTGTTCAGCATCCAGGGCCGCTACGCGACCAACGCCGGCGTGGACATCGACCAGGCGACCTACAGCCTCGGCTCGGACGGCACCGGCGTGGTCGAGGTCTTCGCCACCAGCGAGCCCGACAAGGTCATCGAGGTCGTCGGCAACCCCGCCCTCGGCTTCCGCGGCACCCGGCTGCGGGGCGCCAACGGCCACTACTACGGCCGCTTCCCGGTCACGGGCCCGATCCCCGCGGGGACCAAGATCGAGGTCGTCAACGCCAGCGACCAGCCGGCGACTCACAAGACCCGCGCGCTGGTGGACGTCGTCCGGGTCGACGACGTCGACTACGACGCCGACGCGCAGACCCTGAGCGTCGACGCCAGCTCGAGCGACCGCAGTGCCCGTCCGCAGCTGACGGTGACCGGCTTCGGGCCGCTCGGGAACTCGCCGTTCAGCGGCGTCGTGGCGCCCCCCGCCACCATCACGGTGACGTCGTCCGCCGGCGGCTCGGCCACGATGAACCTGATCAGCACCGGTCGCACGTTCCGCCCCGGCGCCCCGGTGGCCGCCGCGACGGCCGACACCCCGGCCATCATCGGCCAGACCGTGCGCCTCGACGGCCGCGCCTCGGCCGGCGAGATCGACACGTACCGGTGGACGCAGACCGCCGGACCGCAGGTCACCCTGGCCGACCCGGCCGCGGCCCTGACCACGTTCGTGCCGACCGTGCCGGGCGACTACACCTTCAGCCTCGCCGTGACGGGTCCCGGCGGCGCCGCGATCCCGGTCTCGATCACCGTCACCGTCACCCAGGCGGCCGTTCCGACCGCCGCCGCCGGTGCGGACCAGACCGTGGTCCGGGGCCGGGCGGTGACGCTGGACGGCTCGGGTTCCGCGGCCGTGGAGTCGTACTCGTGGCGCCAGGTGTCCGGTCCCGCCGTGACGCTGTCCGGCGCGACGACCGCCCGTCCCACGTTCACCTACCCGGTGCAGGCGCTGCCGGCGGTGCCCGGCCCGAACGCGGCGTACGTCTACGACAACGACCCCGTGGTGCTCGAGCTGACCGTGCGCAACCCGGCCGGCATCGCCGTGGACCAGGTCGTCGTGCGGCCGCAGCCCGAGACCCTCTCGGGCATCACGGTCCGGTACCGCACCGGCAGCAACGAGTGGCGGATCTCCGGCACCAGCGACCTGATCGCCGGACAGCGCTTCGCGGCGGTGCTGGGCAGCAACCTCAACGGCCGGGTGATCGGTACGCCGCAGGTGGTCGACGCCGCCGGGGCGTTCAGCCTCCGGGTGACGGGCCCGTCGCCCGGCACCGTCCGGACGGTCATGCTGGTCACCTCGACCGGGGCACGACAGCTGGTCAACGTCACGGTCACGAACTGACGAAGCACCGGATCACGGCGTAGCCGTGCAGAAGGCGGCGGTCTCCGAACTCAGGAGGCCGCCGCCAGCTGTTTGCGCAGGTGCGCGCTCGAGGCGGACGACACCTGCTCGGCGATGGCGTCGCGGATCACCGAGCTGCGGTGCCGCACCTCGCCCTCCGGCCCCTCGCTGAGCAGGTTGGCGTGCACCAGGCTGTCGATGCAGGAGAGCAGCTCCGGCACCGTGCGGCCGGTGATCGGCGCCAGGTCGGCGGTGCTCAGCGGGCCGAGCACCGCGCAGGACCGCAGCACCTCCCAGGCCAGCTCCGGCATCCACCGCGTCCGCTGCCGGGCGATCTGCATCGCCACCGCGTGGGTGATCTCCGCGGGCTGGGAGTCGACGGCCACCAGGGCCGGGATGCCCCCGCTGCGCTCCGCCAGGCCGGGATCGCCCAGCGGCTTCAGCTCGTCGGCCGTCAGCGCGGACAGGCGCAGCACCACGGGGGTGTTCAGGGTCGCCAGCGGGCGGCCGACGATCTGGGACGGATAGCAGTACGTGAGCACGATGCGCAGCGTGGGACAGTGCCGGTTGAGCCACGCCAGCTCGGCGACGCTGACCTGGTCCAGGTCGGCGGCGTCGTCGACGGCCAGGTACGCCGGTTCCGGACCGGCGAGGACAGTACCGATCAGCTCCAGCTCGTCGCGGCGCAGCGGCCGGTCGGCGGCGGCGTCGACGACCGCGAGCACGTCGGGGTCGGCGCCCAGATCCAACAGGGCGGCACGCAGCCAGGCCAGCCTCAGCACACCGGCCGACGCGCCGCCGTGCCCGACGCCGGTCCGGCCGGGCGCGTGCCGGGCGACCTCGGCCAGGAAGGCGGACTTGCCCGAGCCGACCGGCCCGACGACGTGCACCATCCGGGGCGCGTCCGGGCCGAACAGCACGCTCAGCTGGGTGGTCCGGCCCAGGAAGCGTTCCTGGGTCACGGGGGCCGGCACGCTGCGCAGCGCGGGCGCGCGCTTCGCCGGGCGCGGATCCGGCTCCGGTGCGGGCTCGGCGGCGGCCGTGACGGCGTGCCGCTCGGCCAGCACCGCGCGCTGGAGGCGTACGAGCCCCGGCGACGGCGGCACACCGAGTTCCTCGTCGAGCACCCGGCGGCAGCGGTCGAAGATGCGCAGCGCCTCGTCCGGGCGTTCCATGGCCACCGCGGCCGCCATCGCCGCCTCGTAGCCGGACTCCAGGTACGGGCTCATCTCGATCGCGTCCAGGGCGAGGCGCAGCGAGCGCGCGGGGTCGTTCGCCAGGGCGGCCTTGGCGAGCTCCAGCAGCGAGTTGACGGCGGCGAACTGCACCTCGGAGCGGGCGGCCTCGGCCCAGTCGGCGTACGGGTCCTCGGGGAACGGCAGCTGCCGGGCCAGGGTGAGGATTCCGGCGTGCGCGGCGAGGCGCTCCTGACCGTCCGGCGGCAGTTCGTCCAGGCTGCGGATCGCGGCGCGCAGCTCGGCGAGGTCGAGCGCGGCGCGGCTGGTGTCGAACAGGTAGCCGCTGTTGCGGGTCACGATGAACCAGGACCCGGCGTTGCCGCTGGGCTGCAGGCGCCGCCGGATGACCGAGACGTAGTGCTCGAGGGCCGCCACGTGGTTGCCGGGCAGCTTCGTGCCCCACACCGCGTCGGCGAGCGCGTCCTTCGACTGGATGCGGTCGTGGCGGGCGGCGAGGACCGCCAGCACCTGCCGGGCACGGCGCGGCAGTTCACCGGCGGGCAGGATTACGCCGTCACCGTCCGTCACCGTCATCTGTCCGAGCACGCAGACGCGCATCACCCACCTCCTCGCCGGGCTCAAATCGGCAGCGGAGGGCCGGGCTGAACGATTCCGGGCCGCCGGGCTTTCCGCGCTGAGGCCGGGCTGAAGAGACGCCCGTCGATCCAGCCCCGCCTCCAGAATTTCCAACGGTGCACCTCAGAGCCCGTTCCTAAGGTTTCGCATCACCTGCTCGTATCTCGCTGGGAGTTCGGATGACTCAAGGAAACATGAGCCGGCGCGGCCTGCTCAAAGGTGCGCTGGCGGTCGGTGGCGGAGGGCTGATCGTCGCCGCCGGCGGCGGCGAGGTGATCGCCAAGGCCAGCACGCTGGCCGCGAAGAACACCCCCACGCCGTTCACCAACCTCTTCCGGCGCCCGCCGGTGCTCATGCCGACCGAGCAGGGCGTCGACGAGAAGGGTCCGTTCCACCGCTACCGGCTGACCCAGTGCACCGCCCAGGCGAACATCCTTCCCGGCCTGACCACCATGATCGCCGGCTACAACGGCATCTTCCCCGGCCCGACCATCAAGGTGCCGCAGGGAACCCGCAGCGAGGTGCGGATCGCGAACAAGCTGCCGGCCGTCAACCCGCTGCACGGCAAGCCGTTCAGCACCGTCACCCACCTGCACGGCTCGGCGTCGCTCCCGCAGTACGACGGGTACGCGAACGACCAGACCAAGCCGGGGGAGTGCAAGACGTACAAGTACCCCAACTGGCAGCAGGCGCGCACGCTCTGGTATCACGACCACAACCACATGACGACCGCCCAGAACGTGTTCTCCGGGCTCGCGGCGCAGTACCACCTGAGCGACCAGTACGAGCGCGCCCAGCTGCCGCAGGGTGAGTATGACGTCCCCTGCATCGTCAGCGACATGGCGTTCAACGCCGACGGCACGGTGGCCTTCGACTTCGGTGACAACGCCGGCTTCATGGGCGACGTGATCATGGTCAACGGCGTGCCGTGGCCCAAGATGCGGGTCAAGCCGCGGGTGTACCGGTTCCGGATGCTGGTGGCCAGCATCTCGCGGTCGTACCGGTTCGCGCTCAGCACCGGCGACCCGCTGTACGTGGTGGGCAATGACGCCGGCATGACGCCCGTGGTCAACGCCGTCGCCTCCTACCGGCACGCGGCCGCGGAGCGGTACGAGATCCTCATCGACTTCCGGAAGTACAAGCCGGGCCAGAAGATCGAACTGCGCAACCTCAGCAACAAGAACAACATCGACTTCGCCAACACCGGCAAGGTCATGCAGTTCGAGGTCGTCGCCGACCCGGCCGGTCCGGACCCGTACGTGATCCCCAAGACGCTGGACCTGGGCCCGCAGCCGTTCCAGAACCGGGGTGCGATCGAGGTCAGCAAGCTGAAGCCGGAGATGGCCAAGGCCCACCGGACCATGCGGCTGGAGCGCAAACACGGCATCTGGACCGTCAACGGCGAGACCTGGGACGACGTCGAGAAGACGAACTTCCAGCGGGTGTTCGCCAACCCGCAGCCGTACGACGTCGAGCAGTGGACCCTGGTCAACGAGTCGGGTGGCTGGTACCACCCGCTGCACATCCACCTCATCGACGCCAAGATCATCGCCCGGAACACGACGCCGGACGGCAAGGCGCACGCCTGGGAGGGCGGCGGCAAGGACGTCTTCTACCTGGGCGAGAACGAGACCGTCACCGCGCTCATGCAGTTCACCACCGGCGACGGCAACGCCGGCGGCCGGTACATGACGCACTGCCACAACCTCATTCACGAAGACAACGACATGATGATCCAGTTTGCGGTGGGCGACGTGAACACCAACGACCCGGTCAAATCGGACGCCGCGTACCACGACGAGGAGCCCGTGCAGCCGGTCGTGTACGCCCCCAGCTACCCGCTGGGCACCTGATGACCGCCCTGATGACGCTCCGCACCCGGTTGTGGCGGGTGTTGCTGGTCGCGTTGATCCTGGTGGGCGGCGGTCTCCTGCTCCGCTCCGGCGGCTGGTTCGCCACCGCCGAGGCCGAGCCGGCGCTCAAGCCCGCCGGCGTGGTCAACGACGACGCCGGCGACGAGCTCGCCACGACGACCTTCGACGGTGCCATGGTGCGCGAGCGGGCGGCCATCGCGATCCACCCCGCCAAGGGCGCGGATCGCGGGCAGATCACCCGCGAGCTGCGGGCATCGGCGCGGGCGGCGGGCATGGGCGAGCTGTCGGAGGCGACGTTCGCCGTCTTCAGCCCGCAGATGCTCGAGTACCTGGTGCCGGAGATGACGTTCGTGCTGCCGGAGAACACGTCGGTTCCCGACGCCGAGGCCTTCATGCGCGACCACCAGCCGCGCACCGTGGCGTTCTACCTGGTCCAGCCGGTGCTGGTGCACGACCTCACCTTCGCGGTCGTCCCCGCCCCGGGCATCTCACCGGCCGAGGTGCGGGACCGCGCCGACCGGGAGGGCATGCTGTCGGACTCGCTGAACCACTACGTCTCGACGGTGCAGGAGTCGGGTCTGACGGTGCGCTACTTCGGGGCCATCATCAGCGACGGCCAGGTCCTCGCGGTGCGCGAGGCGCTGGGGCGGGCCGCGGGCGTGGCCGCCGAGCGGGTATCGGTCTCCCCGAACCTGCCCGGGCCCGGCGTGGACCTGTCGCAGGGCGTGCCGGATCTGTCCGAGCACTCGAGCGGTCACGGCGGCCACCACGGCTGACCTGTGGCGTGCGCTGAAGCCGTCCCCGGTGTTCCGGGGGCGGCTTCAGCCCGTGCTCAGGCAGACCTGAGGGCGACCACACCGGCGATCTCCAGGATGGGTGCCATCAAGCGCTTCCCCCTGACTCCCCGGAGAACGCGTCCATGAAGCTTCCCCTCAGCATCGCCGTAGGTGCCCTGCTCGCCACGACCCTGATCGCCACGCCGGCCACCGCGGCGCCGGCCGGTCAGGGCTTCACCGTCACCCCCGCCGACCTGGCGTACATCCTCAAGCAGATCAAGATCGCCGAGGCCCACGCGGCGGCCACGACGAGCGCGACCGGTCCCTGCGGCGCGCTGCTCGGCACCGGGCCGAACCAGCTGCCCAGCCCGCTGCTGTCGATGGGCCTGCGTACGGTCGACGGCTCCTGCAACAACCTCGTCGCCGGGCAGGAGACGAACGGTGCGGCCGACCAGCTCTTCCCCCGCCTGGGCGGCAAGGACTTCAAGGCGGCGGAGAACGCCCCGGCCGGCCTCTTCGGCCCCGGCAGCCCCGCCTTCCCCACCACGTACGCGGACAAGAAGGCGAACAACACCGTCGTCGACTCGCAGCCGCGCCTGATCAGCAACCTGATCGCCGACCAGACGGCCGCGAACCCGGCGGCGGTCGCGGCGGCCGGCAACCCGGTCCGTAGCCAGACCCCCGGCGGCGCGACCCCGGCTCTCGACGGCCAGACGCTCTTCATCCCCAACGTGACCACCGACGTCGGGCTCAGCGCCCCGTACAACTCGTGGTTCACGCTCTTCGGGCAGTTCTTCGACCACGGCATCGACCAGACCGTCAAGGGCGGCGGCACGGTGATCGTCCCGCTGCGTGCCGACGACCCGCTGATCGCCGGTGCCGACCGCGTCCCGGGTACGGCCGACGACCCGAAGCCGGGCGACGCGCGCTACGTGCCCCCGTCGATGCGGTTCATGGCCCTGACCCGCGCCGCGAACCAGCCGGGCGAGGACGGCAAGCTCGGCACCGCGGACGACGTGCAGGACGCCGAGAACACCGACACCCCGTTCGTCGACCTGTCCCAGGCGTACACCTCGCACGCCGCGCACCAGGTCTTCCTCCGCGAGTACGCGCTCGACCCGGCCGGGCGTACCGTGGCCACCGGCCGGCTGCTGTCGGGCGCCGCCGGCGGCCTGCCCACCTGGGCCGAGACCAAGCAGCAGGCCCGTGACCTGCTGGGCCTGGCGCTCACCGACGCCGACGTGCTCAACGTGCCGACGATCCTCACCGACGCGTACGGCAAGTTCGTCCCCGGCCCGGCCCGCGGCCTGCCGCAGTACGTGACCGCGGACGGCCTGGTCGAGGGCGACCGGGCGAACCCGGTGCCGGTGCCGGCGAAGACGCTGCACTTCGACACGCCGTTCCTCACCGACATCGCGCACAACGCGGACCCGTCGCCGGTCGACAGCGACCACAACCCGGCCACTGCGCCGGTGGCGCCGCGTCCCGACGACGACAGCACCGCCTCCGCCGACTTCGCGAGCCAGCCCGCCGGCACGTACGACGACGAGATGCTGAACGCCCACTACATCGCCGGCGACGGCCGGGCCAACGAGAACATCGGCCTGACCTCCATTCACCAGATCTTCCACTCCGAGCACGAGCGCCTCGTCGGTGACATCGAGCGGGTCCTCACCGAGGACGGCGGCCCGGCGCTCGCCGAGTGGAAGCTGGGCGACGACTGGAACGGCGAGCGGATCTTCCAGGCCGCGCGGTTCATCAACGAGATGGAGTACCAGCACCTGGTCTTCGAGGAGTTCGCCCGCAAGATCCAGCCGGCGATCAACCCGTTCCAGCCGTTCGCCTTCACCCAGAGCGAGCTCAACCCGGCGATCTACGCCGAGTTCGCGCACGCCGTCTACCGCTTCGGCCACTCGATGCTGACCGAGACGATCGCCCGGACCGCCGACGACGGCTCCGACGACTCGATGTCGCTGCTCGACGGTTTCCTCAACCCGCCCGCCTACACCAACGGCCACACGATGAGCCCCGAGCAGGCGGCCGGCGAGATCGTCACGGGCATGTCGGGCCAGGTCGGCAACGAGCTCGACGAGTTCATGACCGACACGCTGCGCGACAACCTGCTCGGCCTGCCGATGGACCTCGCCGCGATCAACATCGCCCGGGGCCGCTCCGAGGGCGTGCCGTCGCTGAACGCCCTGCGCCGCAGCCTGTACGAGCGCACCAACGACGGCCGGCTGGCGCCGTACGGCAGCTGGGTCGACTTCGGCGAGAACCTGAAGCACCCCGAGTCGTTGATCAACTTCGTGGCCGCGTACGGCCGCCACCCCTCGATCCGCGCCGCGAGCACCGTGGCGGGCAAGCGGGCGGCCGCCCGCGCGATCGTCGACCCGCAGCCGGGCGACGTGACGCCGGACGACGCGGCGGCGTTCATGAACGCCACCGGCGCCTGGACCACGGCCACCTCCGGCCTCGACGACGTCGACCTGTGGGTGGGCGGCCTCGCCGAGACCACCCAGCCGTTCGGCGGGCTGCTCGGCAGCACCTTCGACTACGTCTTCGAGACCCAGCTGACCGCCCTGCAGAACGGCGACCGGCTCTACTACCTGGCCCGTACGCCGGGCATGAACCTGCGCACCCAGCTGGAGGGCAACTCGTTCGCCGAGCTGATCATGCGCAACACGACGGCTCACACCCTGCGGGCCGACGTCTTCTCCACCTCCGACTGCAAGTTCCAGCTCGGCAACCTGGCCGGTACGCCGGAGGGCTACGCGGCCGCCGGCAACCGGGTCACCGACGACCCGGGCACCGACTGCGACGAGCAGGCGCTGCTGATCCGCATGCCGGACGGCACCATCAAGTACCGCGCCCGCAACAGCGTCGACCCGTCCGGCATCAACGCCCAGTCCGTCTACAACGGCACCGAGGGACGCGACCGCGTCTCCGCCGGCAACGACAACGACACCGTCTGGGGCAACGAGGGCGACGACGTCATCGAGGGCGGCGCCGGCAACGACGTGGCGCTCGGCGGCGAGGGCAACGACGTCATCACCGACCTCGGCGGCGACGACATGCCCAAGGGCGGCGACGGCAACGATGCCATCGACGCGGGCCCGGGTCTCGACGTCGTCAACGGCGGCTCCGGCAAGGACTTCACCAACGGCGGGGCCAACGCCAACAGCACCTTCGCCGGTGAGGGCGACGACTTCCTCATCGCCGGCGACGGCGAGGACGCGGCCTGGGGCGACTCGGGAGACGACTGGGAGGAGGGCGGCAACTCGCCGGACCTGCTGCAGGGCGACAGCGGCAGCCTGTTCTTCCTCGACGACACCAACAAGCCCGGCAACGACGTGCTCATCGGCCAGGGCGGCGACGACGACTACGACATGGAGGGCGGCGACGACATCGGGGTCCAGGGCCCCGGCATCGAGAAGAACGCCGGCGGCTCCGGCTACGACTGGTCCATCGCGTCCAGCCCCGACCAGGGCGGCGACGACCAGCCGATGAACTCCGACCTGGACCTCCCGCTGATCCCGCTGGACATCCTCACGGTCGGCGTCCGCGACCGCTACAACGAGGTCGAGGCGCTCTCCGGCGGTGCGCACGACGACGTGCTGCGTGGCGACAACGTGACCCCGTCGCAGGTCGGCGGCGGCGGCTTCCTCGGCTGCGACGCCCTGGACGCCGCGGGCATCGCCCGGATCATCGGACTCGACAAGGTGGTGACCAGCCTGCCGACGCCGGCCTCGGCGGTGGCGAACCAGACCGGGCGCCCCTGCGACCTGCACGGCGACGTGTGGGGCGAGGGCAACATCCTGCTCGGCGGCGCCGGCGACGACACCATCGAGGGTCGCGGCGGCAACGACATCATCGACGGCGACCGCTACCTGAGCGTCCGCCTCAGCGTCCGCGACGCGGACGGCAAGGAGATCCGCTCGGCGCGCAGCATGGCCGAGCTCCAGGCCGACGTCTTCGCCGGCCGGATCAACCCCGGGAACATCTTCCTGGTACGGGAGATCCTTACCGCCCCGTCCGCGGGCCAGGACACGGCCGTCTTCTCGGGCACCAGCGACCAGTACGCCGTGCAGCCCTTCGGCGACGCCCTGATCGTGTCCGGCCCGAACGGCACCGACACCCTGCGCAACATCGAGAAGCTGGCGTTCGCCGACCGTACGGTTGAGGTCACGGCCCCGGTCGCCTTCGCGGGCATCTCCGCCTTCGCCGGCGACGGGCAGGCCACGCTGGTCTGGACGCTGCCGGCCAACACCGACGGTGCGGCGATCACCGGCTTCACCATCGAGCGCACGGACGCCACCGGCACGGTGCTGACCGAGGCGCCCGCCACGGCCCGCAGCCTGGTCGTTCGCGACCTCAGCAACGGCGTACCGGTCACCTTCAGGATCCGGGCGAACACCGCCGACGGCCCGGGCGAGTTCACCGCGGCCTCGGCGCCGGTCACCCCGGTCGCCGCCGCACCGCAGGGCACGAAGGGCGACGGCGCCGAGAACGGCGAGACGGGGACCCCGAAGAACGGCGGCGCGCAGGAGGGCGGCACCACCACCCCCGAGCAGCCCGGACCGGTCGACACCAACCCGGGCACGACGGACCCGGGCACCACGAACCCGGGCTCCACGAACCCGGGCTCCACGGACCCGGGCACCACGAACCCCGGCACCACGAACCCCGGCACCACGGACCCGGCTCCGGTCGTAGTCCCGCCGGCGACCGACCCGGTCCTCCCGAAGGCCCCGGGCGCCCCGGTCATCGGCACCGCCACGGCGGGCGACGGCACGGCCGTGGTCCACTGGACAGCGCCGGCGAACGACGGCGGCACCGCGATCTACGGCTACGAGGTGCAGGCGCTCGAGGATGAGACCGGCACGGTGCTCGGCGTGGACGTGGCCTCGGCGGACGCCACCGAGCTCACCTTCTCGGAGCTGAACAACGGTGCGGCGTACGCCTTCCGGGTCCGCGCGGTGAACGCCGCCGGAGCGAGCGAGTTCTCGGCGGTCTCCAACCGCGTCGTGCCGGGAACCGGCACCGGAACCAGCACTCCGGGCGGCACCACCACTCCGGGCGGCACGACGACTTCCGGCGGCACGACTCCGCCCGCCGGAGGCTCGAGCTCGGGCACGCCCAGCACCCCGGGCACGCCCGGCACGCCGAACATCCCGGGCACGCCGGGCACGCCGGCCACGCGCACCGCGCCGGGCAGCCCGTCGATCGGCGCGGCGACGGCCGGCAAGGGCCTCGCGATCGTCCGCTGGACCGCTCCGGCCGACAACGGCGGC
Organism: Actinoplanes sp. NPDC049681; assembly: GCF_044465265.1. Classification (NCBI taxonomy): domain Bacteria; kingdom Bacillati; phylum Actinomycetota; class Actinomycetes; order Micromonosporales; family Micromonosporaceae; genus Actinoplanes; species Actinoplanes sp. NPDC049681. The sequence continues at coordinate 425,536 of NZ_JBITLP010000005.1, read as the reverse complement.
GCGCCGATCGTCCGCTACGAGGTGCAGGTGCTGACCACGTCCGGCGCCCAGGTGGGCGGCATCCGGACGGCGCCGGCGACGGCCTCCGTCCTGGCGGTGACCGGGCTCGCCAACGGCAAGGCGTACCGCTTCCGGGTGCGGGCCGTGAACGAGATCGGTACGGGCGGCTTCTCCCGCGCCTCGGCCACGGTCACGCCGCGGACGGCTCCCGGTAGCCCGGAGCGCCTCACCGGCACCTCCGGGAAGGCCGGGGGAGCGCGCACCGCGTCCCTGCGGTGGACGGCGCCCACCTCGACGGGTGGTGCCTCGGTCACCGCGTACCGGATCACCCGCCAGCGGCTGAACGCCGACGGCAGCCTCCGCGGCGCGGCGATCGTCACGACGGTCTCCGGCAAGGCCCGCTCGTTCACCTTCACCGGGGCGGCGAACTCCCGCTACCGGTGCACCGTCCAGGCCGTCAACGTGGCCGGGGCGGGCAAGGGCCGGACGGTGACCCCGAAGGTCCGGTAAGCACGTCACGAGATCCGGCGGCGCCGCTCCTGCGGCACCGCCGGATTTCTCGTTCTCAACGCTTGACAACGTCCTATGAAGACTCGTCGACATCCCTGGCCGGTGACCGGCGCACCGAAGAGGGTGGAGACATGAAGAGAATCCGGATCCTGGCCGCCGTCGCGCTGGCCGCGCTGACCACGGGCTTCGCGGCCACCCCGGCCGCGGCGTCCACCGCGGACGCCTGCCAGACACGGGCCCCGCTGACCGTCGACGGTGACACCGCGTACGCCGTCACCACCCGGCCCGGGCAGGCCGTCTGCTACCCGTTCGAGGGGCGGGCCGGGCAGAACCTCGCGGTGGGCCTCTACATCCCGCTCGACGACGGCACCTGGCGAGGCTACGCGAGCCGCGCGACGGTCCTCGATCCCACCGGCGCCGTGGTCGCCGTCTTCAGCGCGGAGAGCCCCGAGGTGCGGCCGACGTTCCGGGTGCCGGTGCCGGAACTGACGCGCGACGGCACGTACACGCTGGTGCTGGCGCCGATCCAGGCCACATCGACCCTGCGGGTAGCGGCCGCCGTCTCCTCCCGGCAGGTGCTTGGCGGCACCCGTATCGACGCCCCCGGCCGGCAGGTGACCTACGACCGGGTCGGCCAGGACAAGGACCTGCGCCTTCCGGGTACGCCGGACCAGTTCGTCGCGCTGCGCGTCACGGGCTTCGCCATGACCACCCGCGAAGCCGGCGCGTCACCGGGCCTGTGGATCGAGGTACGCCGGGCACAGAGCGACGCGGTCGCCTATCGGGGCGTGGTGTTCGGGCCGGGCGACTTCACCGTCGGGCCGCTGCGCGAGACCGGCGACTTCACCGTCCGCACCTGGCCGCTGGACGGCTCCCTGGGCCACGCGACGCTCGGTGTCGTCACCTCCCGCCCCTGACCGCTCACAACGGGCGGAAGGCCTCGAACGGCGGCTCGACGCAGGGATCGGGGAGCCGCAGCGCCCGGCACCTCGGCACCGCCTCCGCCGCGGGATCGCCGCCGACGGTCGCGACCGTGCCCCCGGTGAAGGCGTCCGGCAGCACGGTCCAGCCGAGATTTCGCTCGTAGTAGCGGGCTGCCGTCCGCACCGACGGCGCCCAGTCGTCGTCGAGGACCACGAGTCCCCCCGGCCGTACGATCTTGCGGAGGTAGTACAGGTCCAGGAACACCTCGTGGAACCGGTGGCTGCCGTCGACGAACGCCGCGTCGGCGGTCATGCCTTCGCCCGCGAACCGCGGCAGGGCGATCGAGGAGGGCTCGGTCACCAGGGTGGCGATCGAGTGCAGGCCCGCCGAGCGAAGCAGGTCCCATCCGACGCCGGCGTACTCCTCCTGCTGGAACGGGTCGATGACGAGGTGCCGCGGCCGCGGGGAGCCGACTGTCACGAGCGCCTCCCCGATGGCGAGGGCGGAGCTGCCGTACGCCAGCCCGACCTCGATGACCGTACCGACGTTCTCATGCACGAGAAGGTCCCGCAGCAGGTCGCAGTCGGCCGTCGGCAGGCTCACCGTCTCGAAGTCCCGCTCGTGGTTCCGGGTCCAGGCAGGCCCCTCCCGGGCGAGCCGGTCACGGACCTCCCGGACCCGCGGCGTCACGCGGCGTCGGCGCGGCGCAGCGTGGTCATCCCCGGCAGTGCCGGCCCGCGCTCCGGGATGGTGTCGGCGCGCGCCGGGTCGGCTCGCCAGATGCTGCGGTCCGCTGCGCCCTGGGCGGTGGCGATCATCGACACGAACGCGGTGCGGATCTGGAAGTCCACCTGTGCCTCCGGGAGGTCGGACAGCTCCACGAGCAGAGAAGCGCTTCCCAAGATCCCGTACGCGTTCCGCGCGATGCCCTCGTAGTCACCGCCGGGATACCGGCTGACGTAGGCGCCGGCCAGGTACGTCATGGCGTCGTGGTTCCGGACCGCCAGCTGCCGCGACCGCGCCACCGCCGCCTCGCCCGCGAGCGTGGTGGTCGGCCACAGGATCGAGGCCGTGGTCTCGCGGCCGTCGGGTTGCCGGTAGCGGCCCTGCATGTGGTAATCCACCACGATCTGCGGGCGGGTGGCGTGCCACCGGTTCAGGATCGCCCGCGCCTCGGGTACGGGGTTGTCCTCGATCGGCGTGAGCGGGTCGTGGAACCGGTTGATGTCGTAGCCGACGCCCGGCTCGGAGTATTCGCCGGTGGCGGCGGGGTCGTGGTTGTACCGCTGGTTGCGGACGGCGCCGTCGGGGTTGGCCTGGACGACGATGTCGACGGTGACCCGGGACCGCAGCCACCGGTGCCATGCGGTGTCGGGCACGCCCAGCGCCCACAGGGCCCGTACGGCGGCGGGCGTGCCGAGCGGTTCGTCGCCGTGCTGCTGGGTGACGTAGAGCAGGCGGGCCGGCCCCGTGCCGACCGTCGCCAGCCGCAGCGGGCGGTTCTCGTTGCTGCGGCCGGCGATGCCGAGGCGGACCCGGCCGTCGGCGGCCCGGGCGACGCGGGTCAGTGCGCGGCCCACGTCCTGGGGGGTGGGCCGGTCCGGGATGAGACCGGTGGGTACACCGGCGGCGAGCCGCGCGGCGGACGGCGCTTGCGGAGCACCCGGCGCGGCCGCCGCGCCGGGTGGCGCGACGAGTGCGGCTCCCAGCAGGACGGCACCGGCGACGACGGACAGCCTCGACCTCATCGGATCCCCTTTGATCGATGTCCAGGAATGGCTATGCGTCACACTAGGACACCGGTACGGAATCCGGGGACTTCCGGGCGCCGGGCCGCCGTACCATGATGGCGGTTGGAGGCCGGTACGGGCTTCGCCGAATAGATCTTTTCCTGCCGGGCCGGGGGTGTGGACGAACGATGAACCGGCCCACCGTTCACATTCGCGTCGAGGTCGCCGACGCCTTGGTACGACCGAGTCAGTTGCTGGTCGTGAAGCACGCGCAGTATTCCTACGGCGTCGACGCGAAGGTCGGGGCGACACTCGGGATAGCGTTACCGGACCTGCCGCTGCCCGGAGCTCATCTGGTCGTCCTGCCGCGCGGTTCCATTGCCGCCGAATGCGTGATCTTCCTGGGAGTCTCCGGCCTGGCGCAGTTCGACTACCGGGCCATCCGGGAATTCGGACGTCGAGCGGTGTCGCTGCCCCACCGGCTCGGGATGGAGATCAGCGAGATCTGTGTGACGCTGCACGGCCCCGGCTTCGGGCTGGACGAGGCGGAGTCCTTCGACTCGGAGGTGGCCGGCATCGTGGAAGCGGTGTCCGCTCGCGAGACTTCGCCCGACCTCCGGGAAGTCACCTTCCTGGAGCGGGACCCGCGGCGAGCGGAGCGGATGGATCGACTGCTGACGGCGTTGCTGCCGGACCGGCGGGTCGAGCCCGCCGCGACGGACACGGATGCTCGCGGGCGGGAGAAACGAGATCGTCTCCGTACCGTCGGCGTCGACTCGGGCGCGCGGAGCCATGCCTTCGTGGCGATGCCTTTCGACGAGAATTTCGATGATCATTTCTACTACGGCATCGCACCGTCGGTGCGTGCCTGCGGAATGCTCTGCGAGCGGATGGACGAGCTGGCTTTCGTGGGCGATGTCGTGGAAAGGCTCAAGGACCGGATCGCGAAAGCGAAGTTCGTGGTCGCCGACGTCACCGGTGCCAATCCCAACGTCTATCTCGAAGTCGGTTTCGCCTGGGGATGCGGTGTGCCGACCGTCCTTGTGTGCAGGGACGCCTCCGATCTCAAGTTCGACATCAAGGGACAGCGGTGCATCACCTACACCTCGATCCGGGATTTGGAGACCAAGCTGTCGCGGGAAGTGGCGGAGCTGTTCGGCAGCTCCGCCGACCTCCGATACCGTTGATCAGCCGCGCGCCGGACGGCGCTCAGCCGCAGTGGACGTTGTCGTATCCGGTGGCGCCGCCGCCGCCCGACGTCTCGAAGCTGCCGCCGATGTCGATGCAGCTGCCGGGCGCGTAGACGTAGAGCGGTCCGGCGTACTTGGTGTAGTGCTGGCCCGGCTTGTCGCCGTCGGTCTTCCAGGTGCCGCCGCTCTTGCGGGCGGCGACGACGATGTCCCAGGCGCTGTCGATGACGCTGTCGTTCGTGCGGGCGATGACGCAGTTGTAGCCGTTCGTGTTGTTGTAGTAGACGTCGATGTAGCCGCCGGTCGAGGCGCGCCAGTTGATCGGCCACGATTTGAGGAAGCCGTACGCGCTCCCGCAGTAGTTCGTGCGGGGGATGGCGCTGGCCGGGCCGGCGGAGATCCCGACGAGGGCGCCGGTGGCCAGCGCCATCGTGCCGAGCAGGGCGGCGGCTCGGGTACGGACGTTCGACATGGACGGTCCTTCCTGGTTGTCCGGGTGGTGCGGCACTCAGCCAACCAGCGGAGCCGGACGGGCGGACAGGTGGCGAAACGGCCACGGTTTACTACCCGATGGTGATCACGACCGCCGAGCCCGCCGTCAGGTCGAGCGACAGCGTTCCCGAGCGCACCGGGACGCGGTCCCCGCGGCCGGGCGTGAGCCGTCCGGCGCTGTCCACCCGCGCGCCCTGCACCGCGGTGTCCGCGGCGGTCAGGCTGCTGCCGGCCATGGTCAGGATGTGGGCGGTGCCGTCGCCCCCGCCCACGGCCAGGTCCACGTGGACCGGTCCGGCCGCCGGGTCCTCCTTGCTGATCACGGCCAGCCGCAGCCTGCCGTCGTCGCCCCGCACGGCGTACGCGCTGAGGTTTCGCCCGGTGGTGACCGTGACCGGCAGGAATCGGCCGGGGCCCACCTGCCGGGCCATCCACAGCCCGTAGTAGATCGGCTGGACGCGGTAGATCTGCGCCAGCTCCGCCGCCTTGCCCGGTGCGCAGATGGGCGTGTAGAGCTGCCACTTGCCGTTCCAGATCGGCGCGTTGCAGACCCCGAGGCCGCCGTGGAAGTTGAGCCCGGCCACCCCGGCCTGACCCAGCTCAAGGCTGTAGTCGAGCGCCCAGAGCGCCGCGCCGTGCCGGTTGCTGACGCCGTCGATGCCGCCGCCCCATGCCGAGTTCGTCTCGTCGACGCGCAGCGGGATGCCGAGCGCCTTGGCGGCGTCGAGGTTGGGGGTGATGGAGCGGAGCTGGTTCGCGTACGTCTGGGGCGACAGCAGCCGGTCCATGGTGCCCGACGGGTCCATCGCGTACTGGTGCAGCATCATCATGCTCAGCCGGCCGTGGGTGTCGCGGGCCAGCTCGGCGGCCCAGGAGGTGCTGGGCGAGGCCGCGTCGGGGCCGGCGAGGGGGAGTTGCGGGCCGACCGTGGCCGCGCAGGTCTCGAAGTCCTTCAGGTAGTCCGGGTAGCCGTATCCGGCGGGGCGCAAGCCCTTGCCGACCCACTGGTCCGGTTCGTTGCCGCACTCGGCGGCGACGAGCTTGCTGCCGAGCACCTTGTGCAGGACGCGGGCCTGGTCCGCCGCCGCCACCGGGTCCCAGCGCCCGAGGTTGATGCCGACCTCGGCCCGCCAGCCGGTGGCGCGGAGGAATCCGCCGAGGCGCCTGATGTCGTCCGGCGTGACGACGTGCTGGAGCCACTCCGGCTGCGGGTCGGGCAGCGCCTGGCCGGTGGGCAGCCAGATGCCGTCGCGGTCGAGGGTGTTGCCGGAGATCCGGATGTTGCCCGGGCCGAGGGTCCGCAGCAGCTGGGCCAGGGTCCCCCGGCGGGCGTCGAGGTTGCCGATGCCGAGCTCGCGCATCTCGAACGAGAGGCCGACCAGGTCGGCGGGCAGCCGTCCGCCGGGCTGCCGCGCGTCGACGGTGACCGTGGCACCGCCGGCGGTGGGGGCGGCGGTCGCGGGCGGTACGTGGCTCAGGGCGGCCACCATTGCCAGGGCTGCGGCGGCGACGCCGGCGCGAAGGGAACCCATGTCAACTCCCGGTTCGAGGGTGAGGAAGAACCGCCGCCAGCAGGTCGGCGAAGAAGGGCTGCCGGCCGGCCGGTGCCAGGCCGAGGTGGTAGAGGCTGAACCGGCCGGCCCCGGCGTCCCGCAACCGGCGCACGTGCGCGACGAGTGCGGACCGGTCCACATCGGACAGCACTGTCACGTAGGCGTCCACGGGTTTGCCGTAGGACGTGGCGTCGCGGACGAGGGCGGCGGTGGCCTCGTCGGCAGGCCACGCGGGCACGAGCAAGGCGTCGACGTCGCCGGCGGCGGTGGGTGTCAGCCCGGGCGACGGGCCGGTGGCCCACGGATCCGGGCTGGCGTGCAGCACGACCGGTGCTCCGGGTGCGGCGAGGCGCGCGGCAGCGAGCACTTCCGCCCGCAACGCGTCCGTGTGCGCGTGGCGGATCGCCAGAATCAGCGCCGATAGCTCGTCGTCCAGCGGCGCACCACCGCTGAGCGCCGTCCGCAGCGCGGCCACCATGCCGTCGTCGTCCGCGCCGGCCGCTCGCCAGGCCGCGCGGCAGGCGGTGCAACAGCACACCGACAAGAGCCGTTTCTCGTACGCGGTGAAGGCGCCGGCCGTCTTCTCGTGGTGCCCGAGGTGATCGACCCCCAGCTGGCCGCACGCCTCCAGGGACACGGCGTCCACCGGGATGTCGTGCAGTGCCTCGGCGGTGAGGGTGGCCGCGTACCGGCGGACGTCGGGATGGGCGGGGCACAGGGCGTACGGATAGGGCTCGCCGAAGCAGTTGACCACCGCGACGTCCGCGTGCCGCAGCCCGAGCCGGGTGTCGTGGGTCAGCACGATCCACGCGGTGACCCGCAGCCCGGCCGAGCGCAGCAGGGCCGCGGCGGCGCCGAAGGCGTCCGGCTCCGGCACCCAGTCCGGCGCGGCCGGGCGCAGCCGATGGCCGTCCCAGACCGCCTCGCGCACCGGGCGGTAGAGCGCCGCGTGGCGGGCGTCCACGAGCCGGCGCGCCGGATGCAGCGGTGTCGCCGCCCGGGTGCTGTGATACGTCGAGGCGAGCGTAACCGTATCGAGACCGGCCTTCGCGACGCGGCCGGGGAAGTCCGGGTCGCCCAGCACGTCCCACGGGTACGCGTGCCCGGCGGCGCTCACCATCGCGGCCGTCGCCGGGTGTACGACGGCTCGAACCGCTGGAAGTAACCGGTGTCGTCGCGTTCCCGGATGCCGCACGCCCGGTAGTCGGCGTGCATCCGGGCGAGCGCCGCGCGGTCCAGGGTCACGCCGAGCCCGGGCCCGTCCGGTACGGCCACCGCCCCGCCCGTGATCGCCAGCGGCTCGGCGACGACGTCGGCACCGAGCTGCCACGGGGTGTGGGTGTCCGCCGCGTAGGTCAGGTCCGGCGTCGCGGCGCCCAGGTGGACCATGGCGGCGAGGCTGATCCCGAGGTGGCTGTTGGAGTGCATGGACAGGCCGAGTCCCCAGGTACGGCAGACGGCGGCCAGGTGCGCGGACTCCGTGAGCCCGCCCCAGTAGTGGTGATCGGCGAGGACGATCCGCACCGACCCGCGGCGTACGGCCTCCGGCAGGTCCGCCATCTGCACCACGCACATGTTGGTGGCCAACGGCATCGGCGCCTCCGCGGCCACCGCGGCCATCCCGGCCAGGCCGGGCGTCGGATCCTCCAGGTATTCCAGCAGTCCGTCGGTCTTGCCGGCGACCCGCCGGGAGGTCTCCACACCCCACGCACAGTTGGGGTCGAGCCGCAGCGGGTGCCCGGGGAAGGCGTCGTGCAGCGCCTCGATCGCGGCGATCTCCTCCTCCGGGGCGAACACGCCGCCCTTGAGCTTCAGCGAGCCGAAGCCGTACCGGTCGATCAGCCGGCGCGCCTGCCGGACGATGCCGGCCGGGTCGAGGGCCTCGCCGTACTCGTCGGCGGGCGCGCCGGGGTGCCCGGCCCACTTGTAGAACAGGTATCCGGCGAACGGCACCCGGTCGCGGACCCGGCCGCCGAGCAGGTCGTGGACCGGGCGGCCGGTGAACCGGCCCTGCAGGTCCAGCAGGGCGACCTCGAACGGCGACACGACCCGCGCCACCGTCTTGCCGGCGCTGGACGCGCCGGTGAGCCCGTGCCGGTCGGGAGCATCCGTGCCGCCGAGTGCCGCCGTGGCGCGGGCGCGCAAACCGTGGAGGTCGAATACGTCCAGGCCGTCCAGCAGCGGCGCTACGCGGTCCAGCAGGGCCAGGTGCGGGGCGTCGCCGTACGTCTCGCCCAGGCCGACCGAGCCGTCGGCGGCGCGGACCTCGACGACGGCCCGCAGCGCCCACGGCTGATGGATGCCGGCCGCGTTCAGCAGCGGGGGATCGGGGAAGGCGATCGGTGTGATGGTGACCCCGGTGACACCGAGGACGCTCATGCCGCCACCGCCGGGGCGGTCCGCAGCCGCCGCAGTGCCGCCCGGCCGTCGCCGATCAGGGCGGCCAGCCGCTCCACGTGCTCGGCGGACAGGTCGACCAGCGGCGGCCGGACCGGGCCCACGGCGAGGCCGCCCAGCCGTGCGCCGGCCTTGGGCAGTGCGACCGCGTACCCGGGCACCTGCTCGCGCAGGGCCACCAGCGGGAGGAAGAACTCGCTGAGCAGGGTGCGGCAGGCCGCCTCGTCGCCGCGTTCGACGGCCTGGTGGAAGGCCACGGCGAGGTCGGGCACGAAGCTCAGCGCGGCCGACGAGTAGCTCGGCACCCCGATCGCGCGGTACGCGGCGGCGGTCACCTCGGCGGTGGGCAGCCCGTTGAGGAACACCATGTCGGCGGCGCGCGGATGGCCGCTGGCCCGCACCGTGGTGACCAGCCGGGTCATCGCGTCCACGTCGCCGCGCCCGTCCTTGATCCCGATCACCGTCGGCACCTCCAGCAGGGCGACCGCCGCGGCCGGGTCGAGGACCGCGTTCGCCCGCTGGTAGACCACCGTGGGCAGCCCGGTCGCCGCGGCCACGTACGCGATGTGGCGCACCAGCCCGGCCGGCGGCGAGGCGACCAGGTACGGCGGCAGCAGCAGCAACCCGTCCGCGCCGGCCTCCGCGGCGGCCCGGGCGAACTCACGGGCCGCCCGCGGACCCCCGCCCGCCCCGGCGAACACGGGCAGCCGCCCGCCCGCCTCGCGTACGGCGGTCCGGACGACGGTGCGGTACTCGTCCATGCCGAGCGCGGTGAACTCGCCGGTGCCGCAGGCCACGAAGAGGGCCGCGGGCCCGGCCGCGATCTGCTGGGCTACGTGCTCGGCGAGCACGCCGGCGTCGACGGTGTCGCCGGCGGTGAACGGGGTGAGCGGGAAGGAGAGCAGGCCGTGCAGGCGCATGGGCATCCTTGATCTGTTCGCAGGGCGGGCGTCAGCCCTTGACGGCACCGGAGGTCAGGCCTCTCAGGAACTGCCGCTGCAGCGCCAGGAAGGCGAGCACCGAGGGCAGCAGGGCGAGCAGCGAGGCGGCGAGCAGCACTCCGAGGCCGGCCTGCTCGTCGGTTCGCAGCGTGCGCAGGGCCAAAGGCAGGGTGAACTGGGCGGCGTCGCGGGCCACCAGCAGCGGGAGCATGTACTGGTCCCAGATCATGGTGAAGCCGAAGATGCCGATGACGCCGAGCGCCGGGCGGCACAGCGGCAGCACGACGGTCACCAGGATCCGCAGGTCGCCGGCGCCGTCGAGGCGGGCCGCCTCCTCGAGCTCGAGCGGGATGTCCTTCATGAACTCGGTCATCACGAGGATCGAGAACGCCCAGGCGGCGACCGGGATGATCATCCCGGCCAGGGTGCCGATCAGGTTCACGTGCACGACCGGTACGTCCGCCAGCACCAGCGACAACGGGATCGCCAGGATCTCCTCGGGCAGCATCATCGTGGACAGGATCAGCAGGGTGACGAGCCGCAGGCCGGGGAATCGGTGCCGAGCCAGGGCGTACGCGGCGGAGACGCTGACCAGGATCTGCAGCAGCAGGCCGAAGCCCACGACGATGAACGAGTTGAGCAGGTAGCCCAGCACGCCGCGGTCGACGGCGGCGGAGAAGTTGGCCAGCGTCAGGTGCCGGGGCCACAGGGTCAGCCGGCTCGGGTCGGCCACCGGGCTGAAGGCGCCGATCAGGATCGCGAGGAGGGGACCGGCGAAGATCATCACGAGAACCGCGTACAGCAGCACCTGGACCAGGCGTGCCAGCGGTCCGCGCAGGCTGCTGAAGCCCAGCGCCGAGTCGAACCGGGAGCTCATCGCGTACCCCTGCCGCGGGCGGCCTGGACCGCGAGGGTGAGGATCACGCTCGCGCCGAGCAGGACCATGGAGCCGGCGGCGGCGACGCCGAGCTCGTTGCGTTCCAGCCCGAGCTTGTAGATCAGGGTCATGAGCACCTCCGTGGAGCCGTTCGGCCCGCCGTTGGTGAGCAGGAAGATCTCGGTGAAGACCCGCAGGCCGCGGATCGCGGCGAGGGTGAGCAGGATGACGAGGACGGGGCGCAGGGCGGGCAGCGTGACGTGCCACAGCCGCCGCAGCGGCCCGGCACCGTCGGCGCCGGCGGCCTCGTACAGCGCGCGGTCGACGCCGGCCAGACCGGCGAGGAAGATCATCATGTCGTACGGTGCGCCGCGCCAGATCCCGACCGCCATCACCGACCACAGCGAGGTGTCCTCGGCGTTGAGGAACGCGGAGGGGCCCGCGCCGAACATCCCCAGCACCGAGTTCAGCAGCCCCTCGGGCGCCGGGTAGTAGAGCACCCGCCACACCTCGGCGACCACCGCCATGGCGGCCACCGTCGGCAGGAACACCGCGGTCCGTACGAACCACAGGTGCCGCGCGGTGCCCTCGAGCAGCAGGGCCAGCACCAGCCCCACGATCAATGAACCGGCGGTCTGCCCGGCGGCCAGGACGACGGTGTGGCGGACGGCGTCGCGGAACGCCGCGTCGGTGACGATGGTGCTGTAGTTGTCCGCGCCGGTCCACCGGTCGCCGAGGTACGGGCGTACCTCGTGGAAGCTCATGTCGACGGCCCGGGCCATCGGGACGAACTTGAAGACGGAGAACAGGATCAGGGCGGGGAGCAGGAACAGCCACGGCAGCACGAGACCGCGCCGGCGCCGGCGCCGGGGGCGGGCCGGCACGCCGGAGGCCGGGGCCTCCGGTCGCGCTGGTGCCGGGGTCAGGGTGGTCACCCCTTGACCTCTTGCTTGGCGAGCTCCTCGTCGAGCGTGGTGGCGAGCTTGTCCAGGGCGCCCCGGGTGTCGCCGGCGCAGTCGGCGAAGATCGCGTTGAAGGAGTCGGCCGAGGCCTGGCGCAGCGGCGTCCAGTCGGGTACGGCCGGGGTGTAGCGGCCCGCCGTCTTGTAGATCTGCTCGAACGTCTTCCAGCGGGCGTCCTTGCGCACCGAGGCGAGCTGCACCTTGGCGTTCACCGGCAGCCGCACGATGGTGCCGTCGGTGTCGCCGGCCATGCCCAGCGCCTGGCCCTCGGGGGAGATCGCGTACTCGGCGAACTTGCGCTGGCCGTCCTCGTGGGCCGAGCCCGCCATCAGGTAGAGGTTCTCGCCCTCGGCCAGCGACACCGCCTTGCCGCCCGGGCCCGCCGGCAGGGGCACCACCTCGTACTTGTCCTTGCCGAGGCTCTTGTCGAAGCGGGCCATGTTGTAGGGCCCGGTGAAGTAGATGCCGCCCTTGCCGCTCTCGAAGACCTGGTGGGCCTGGGTGGTCTCGAGCGTGACGGCGCCCGGTACGACGGTCTTGTCGGTGCAGAACTCCTTCTTGAGGTAGTCGATCGCCGCGACCGACCGCGGGCTGTTCACCGCGGCCCGGTACTTGCCGCCGGCGGCGGTGAGGAAGTCGCCGCCGGCGGACCAGAGGAAGCTCGTGGCGTACCAGGAGGTGTAGCCCCGCTTGGTGGAGCCGGGGATGACGAAGCCGTACGTGTCGGCCTTGCCGTTGCCGTCCGGGTCGCCGGTGGTGAACTTGCGCCCGAGTTCCTCGAGCTGGTCCCAGGACGCCGGCACCGGCGCGCCCACCTTTTCGCGCCAGTCCTTGCGGATGAACAACGCGAAGGACTGTGCGGAGAAGGGCACCGCGTAGCGCTTGCCGTCGGCGCCCTTCGCGGCGTCCCAGGAGATCGGGGTGAGGTCGGCGCCCCCGGCGATGCCGGGGTCGACCTCGCGGACCAGGCCCTGCTTGACGAGGGTGCCGAGCTGGGCGGTGTCGTTGATGACGATGTCGGGGAGCTGCTTCTGGGCGGCCGCCTGCTGCAGCTTCGTCTCGAAGTCCTCGAAGAGCGCGGTGACCCGGGTCGGTACGCCGCTCGCCGAGGTGAACCGGGCGGCCAGGTCCTTGGTGGTCTGCTCGGTCGCGGAGCCCGGGGGCTTGCGGATCCAGATCTGCAGAGCGCCCTTCGGGTCCTGCTCGGTGCCGTCGCCGCCGCAAGCGGTGACGGTGCCGGCGACGAGGGCGAGGGCGAGCAGAGCGCCGACGCGGCGGGGAGCGGTGCGGTCGGGCACGCTTCTGCCTCCTGTCCATGTATGTGGATGGCATTCGTAAGTGTGATTGCGAATCACCGTCAAGTTAGCGTCCGGTAGCATGGCGGTCAACAGCGGTCATCGATGGAAGCGGAGGCGGGCACCATGCCAGAGGCGGGCGACCTGTCGCCGGTGAAGTCGGCCGAGCGGACGGTGAAGATCCTCGAGACGCTGGCCGCCTCGCCGACCCGGCTGACGTTGTCGCAGCTGCAGGAACGCACCGGCTATCCGCGCTCCAGCCTGCACGCGCTGGTGCGCACCCTGCGCGAGCTCAAGTGGGTGGAGACCGACGACGGCGGCTCCGCGTTCGGGGTGGGCCCGCACGCCCTGCTGTCCGGTACGGCGTACCTGGACCGCGACCCCGCGCTGATGTACGCGTACGAGGCGCTCGAGGACCTGCGCGCCGAGCTGGGCTACACGATCCACTACGCCCGCCGCGACGACGCCCACGTGCTCTACCTGGCCAGCCGGGAGTCGCGCGACTCGGTGCACGTGGTGTCGCGGGTCGGTCGCCGGCTCCCGGCCCACCTCACCGCCCTCGGTCAGGCGCTGCTCGCCGACCTGACCACCGACGAGGTGAAGGCGCTGCTGCCGAGCACGCTGGAGCGCTACACCCCGCACACCATCACCGACCTCGACGCGCTGCTGACCGAGCTGGACGAGGTGCGCCGGCGCCGCTGGGCCTTCGAACGCGAGCAGGGCACCGAGGGTGTGGCGTGCGTAGCGGCCACTGTGGACTACCGCATCCCGGCCACCGATGCGATCTCCTGCTCGATGCCGGCGCGGCTCGCCAAGGGCGCCGAGCTCAAGCGGGTCACCGCCGCCCTCACCGCGCGGACCCAGGCCCTCGCGGCCACGCTGCGCCGCGAGGGCATCCGCTGACTCACATCCGCTCACCGATCGGGGTGTCACACCAGAAGCCGCCGATCCGCGAGAGGGTGGGGTCCCCCGCGAAGTCCGGCTCGCCGAATTCGGCCACGAGCTTGTCCGCGTACTGCTCGGCGTCGTCCTGCGGCAGGTAGCCGATCTCCTCGCCCTCGCGCAGGGACAGCCAGCGGCGGGTGTTGCGGCTGATGCCCCACACCTGCCGGAATCCCGGCTCCGGCGTGCTGAGCGCCGCCTCGGCCAGCCGCGCGCAGTCGTCCGGGGACAGCCACATGGCCAGGCCGCGCAGCCCTGGCGGCTCCGGCGCGCACATGCCGATCCGCAGGCAGACCACGTCGATGCCGTACCGGTCGTGGTAGAGGCTGCCGGCCGCCTCGACCGCGGCCTTGCTCCAGCCGTAGAGCGTGTCCGGGCGCGCGGGTGCGTCGGCCGGCACGTCGTCGGGGTGCTCGTTCAGATCGTGGAATCCGGCGACGTGGTTCGACGAGGCGAGCACCACGCGGCGCACGCCGGTGCGGCGCGCCGCCTCCAGCACGCAATACGTGCCGTACGCGTTGAGGCGCAACACCTCCTCGGCGCCGGCCTCGCGGCTCTGCCCGCCGAGATGCAGGATCGCGTCCACGTCCGCGCAGGCCGCGACGACCGCACCGAGATCGTCGATCGAGGCGGTGACACGCTCCTCGGGCCCGGTGCCGGGCAGGTCCTCCGGCTCGCGGACGTCCAGCAGGCGCAGGACGCGGTCCGGGCGGGCCAGCCGCGTGCGCAGCAGCGTGCCCACCTTGCCCGAGCTTCCGGTCATCAGGATGCGCTGGGGGTGCATCGATCGCCTCACTTCAGGGATGGCTATTGATCGATGGCCAGCATATCGTCATCATCCTATGCGTGAACAGATGACAACTTGCTGGTTGCCGTCCACATATGTGAACACACATGGGGAGTGATGCATGAGCGACGCGGCCGATCAGGGCCGGAGCCCTTACACCGGGGAACCGGTCGGCGCTCCGGTGCCGCACACCGCCGACGCCGAGGTCGACGCCACCGGGTGCGCGGCCGGGGCCGCCGCGGAGGCGCTGGCGGCACTATCGCCGGACCGGCGCGCCGGCCTGCTGGACGCCGCTGCCGCCGCCCTCGAGGACCACCGTGCCGAGCTGGTGGAACTCGCCGACGCGGAGACCGGGCTGGGCGCGGACCGCCTCGGCGGCGAGCTGACCCGCACCCGGGTGCAGCTCGAGATGTTCGCGGCCGTGGTGCGCGACGGGGCCTTCCACGAGGCGATCGTCGACCACGCCGATCCCGGGTACGCCCCGGCGCCCCGCCCCGACCTGCGCCGGATGCTGATCCCGCTGGGACCGGTCGCGGTGTACGCCGCCAGCAACTTCCCCTTCGCCTTCTCGGTCGCGGGCGGGGACACCGCCAGCGCTCTCGCGGCCGGCTGCCCGGTGGTCGTCAAGGCGCACTCGGGCCATCCCGGCCTGTCCCGGCGTACCGGCGAGATCGTGGGCGCGGCCCTGCTCGGCGCCGGCGCGCCCCCGGGCACGTTCGCGCTGGTGCACGGCACCGAGGCCGGCCGGCGCCTGGTGCGGCACCCGGCGATCCGGGCGGCCGGCTTCACCGGATCGCTCGGCGGCGGCCGGGCGCTGTACGACCTGGCGAACTCCCGCCCCGACCCGATCCCGTTCTACGGCGAACTGGGCTCGCTGAACCCGGTGGTGATCACCGCCGGCGCCCTGGCGGCCCGCGGCCCGGCCCTGGTGGACGGCTTCGCCGGCTCCCTCACGCTGGGCGCGGGCCAGTTCTGCACCAAGCCCGGCCTGATCCTGCTGCCCAAGGGTCACGGCCTGGACGATGCGCTGGCCGCGGCCGTCTCCGCGGTTCACCTCGGCCCGCTGCTCAACGACCGCATCCGGCAGGGCTACGCCACGGTCGCGGCCGCCCTGGCCCGGGTGCCCGGCGTACGCCCGATCATCGCGCCGGCCGGCGCCGCCGGGGACGGCTACCGCGTGCACCCCGTCGTGCTCGCCGTCGCGGCGCACGATCTCGCGGACCGGCCGGGGGAGCTGCTGGAGGAATGCTTCGGCCCGGCCGCACTGGTGGTCGAGTACGGCTCCACCGCCGAGCTGACCACGACGCTCGGCCTGCTGCCGGGTGCCCTGACGGCGACCGTCCACGCCGACCCGGACACCGAGGCGGACCTGATCGCCGCGCTGGTGACCGCGCTCGCCGGCCGGGCCGGGCGGATCGTCTTCGGCGGCTGGCCCACCGGCGTGGCGGTCACCTGGGCCCAGCAGCACGGCGGTCCCTGGCCCGCCACCACCAACGCGCTGCACACCTCGGTCGGAGCCACCGGGATCCGCCGGTGGCTGCGCCCGGTGACGTACCAGGACGTGCCGGACGCGTTCCTGCCGCCCGTCCTGCGCGAGGACGACCCGCTACGCATCCCGCGCCGGGTCGACGGCGTCCAGCGCCTGCCCGCCCGCATCCGAGAAGAGGTCCGATGAACCGTCTGCCCGCCACCTGCGCCGTGACCGTCCTCGTGCTGGCGGCCCTTCCCGCCCCCGCCCGCGCCGACCACGGCGCGCGCCGGCCGCCGATGTCCGTCACGACGGTCGCCACCGGCGTCGCGGCCCGCACCGACCGCCGGCCCACCAACGGCGGCGTGTACGACCCGCAGGCCCGCAAGACCTTCATCTCCTGGGCCGGGCAGTACGAGGACAACTACGTCCAGGCGTACGACCACCGCACCGCGACCTGGTCGGCGCCGGTCAAGGTGGCCGACGGGGGCAACGACACCCACAACTACCCGACGCTCATCCAGGCCGCCGACGGCCACCTGCTCGTCTTCCGCGGCATGCACAACCGCGAGCTCTGGTACGCCCGCTCCCCGCAACCGCACTCCATCGAGGGCGCCTGGACCGACACGCAGATCCCTGAAGGGCTCGGCGCCACGTACCCGATGGTGTTCCGGACCGACGCCGGCGCGATCTTCGTCTTCGTCCGGGAGACCGCGGGCGACCTGGACGACCGGTACCCGACCGACTTCCGGCCGATGAAGTACGTCCGCTCCACCGACGACGGGCGGACGTGGCAGAGCTGCGAGCAGCTGACGGGACAGCGGTGGGCGATCGCGCCGCAGACGCGTACCGACAACATGAACGAGGTCTACATCGGCCAGCTGCGCCACGAACCGGCTGCGCCCGGCCGCCCGGAACGGGTGGACATCGTCTACACGCTGGCCGGCGGCGGCCCGGAGGGACACCTGCACGACCGCTACCACCGCAACCTCTACCACGTCCGGTTCAGCCCCGGAGATCTGCATTTCCGCTCGGCCGACGGTGCGGACCTGGGAGTCGGCATCGACGACGCCGACCAGGAACAGCATCTGCGGGTCGTGGAGACGCCGCTGCAGGCGACCAACCCGCGGTCGCCGGACTACATCCAGCTCGTCGGCTCGACCGCCGGCGGCCTGACCCCGTTCGTGGTGTGGATGCAGCTCGACGAGGCGGGCGCGGTGCACACGTACACAGCCGTGCGGACGCCCTCCGGCTGGCAGCGCCGGGAGGTCGCCGCCGGCCTCCGGGTCCGCGACATGGAGCGGGTCGATCCCCTCACCTGGCGGGTGTACGCCACCAGCACCGACCCGGCGGTCACGGCGGTCTCCACCCACCTGCTGCACGCCGGCCGGATCTGGCGCGACGAGACGACGATCCCGGTGGCCCGTGCGGTGCAGCGCATCGAGGTCGTCGACGGCTACCGCGACCCGGCCCGGCTCGTGCTCAGCGGTGCCAGCAGCGCCCGCCCGGCCGACGTGGCGGACGGTGACATCTCGGTGGCCGGCCGCTGATCTTGGCAATCGCCTCGTCTCGGCGATACTGAGCGGATGTCGCGTTACACCTCCCTCCTGCGGCGCCTCGGCAAGCGGCGCTGGTTCGCCGCGCTCGGCCGCCGGCTGTCACCCCTGGACCGCCGGATCTACCGGCTCACCGGCGGCCGCTGGTCGGTGCTGGGCCGCCACGAGCTGCCGACGTTGCTCATCACCACGACCGGCCGCACGTCGGGGCTGCCCCGCACCCAGCAGCTGCTGTACGACACCGACGCGGAGGCCTACGTCGTCGTGGGCTCGAACTGGGGGCAGGCGCACCACCCCGCCTGGTCGTCGAACCTGCTCGCGAACCCGGCCGCCCGGGTCACGGTCGGCGACCGCGAGGTGGCCGTACGCGCCACCCTGGCGACCGGTGCGGAACGCGACCGGCTCTGGCGGCAGGTGCGCCGGATCTGGCCGGGCTACGACGCCTACGCCGAGCGCGCCCAGGGCCGCGAGATCCGCATCTTCCGGCTGGTGCCCGAGACCGTGCCGTAGCCGCCACCGCCTCTTGCCGGGCGGCGGCGGCGCGCGGGACGCTGGGCCGGTGGAGACCGTGGAACTCGAGCAGCAGCTGTTCGACCTGTGGCGGGTGCCGCCGTCGGAGCGGGACGACCCGGTCCGGGCGTTCGCCCGCGTCTACACCGACCCCGTCATCATCAACGACGCACCCATGCCGGTCGCCGACCTCGTCGCGCGGGCGGCCGCGTTGCACGCCGCGTTCACCGAGCACGTCATCGAGATCGTGGACCGGATGGCGGCGCCGGGGAAACTGACCGTGGCGTTCCGCCACCGGGCGCGGCACACCGGCCTGTGGCGGACGCCCCTGGGTGATCTGCCGCCGACCGGGCGTACGGTCAGCGGCCTGGGCATCGACGTCCTCACCCTGGACGGATCCGGCCGGGTCTCGCGGATCTGGGTCCTCGCCGACGAGCTGCAGCGCATCGTGCAGGTGCGCGACCCGTGACCCGCGGCGGCGTGCCGCGGCCCGCGCGGGCGGCGGATGGGCGAAGATCGCCAGGTGCTAGCCGGTGAAGACTTCGACACGTCCGGGCTGACGTCCCGGCAACGGGCGGTGCTGACCGCCATCCGCGACTGGGTGGTCCGGTACGGCTACGCGCCGTCCAGCCGCGAGATCGCCGACCGGGTCGGCCTGGCGTCGACCTCGTCGGTCAGCCGGCACCTGCGCGCCCTCGAGGAGCGCGGACTCCTGCGCCGGGGCCGGACGGCGACCCGCCAGCTGGACGTCCGCATGTTCCTGGCGAGCGAGACCCGCACCGAGCGGGACCCGGCGACGGTCGCGGTGCCGCTGGTCGGCGTCATCGCCGCCGGCAACCCCATCCTGGCCGAGGAGACACCGGAGGAGACCCTCACGCTGCCGCGCGACCTGGTCGGCCGCGGCACCCTCTTCTGCCTCCGGGTACGCGGCGACTCGATGATCGACGCGGCCATCTGCGACGGGGACGTGGTGGTGGTCCGGCAGCAGTCCGAGGCGTACAACGGCGACATCGTCGCGGCGATGATCGACGAGGAGGCCACCGTCAAGGTGTACCGGCGCCGTTCCGGCCACGTCCTGCTCGAGCCGTGCAATCCCGCGTACGAGCCCATCGACGGTGACCGGGCGGTCGTGCTCGGCAAGGTGGTCTCGGTGCTGCGCCGGGTCTAGGGACGTTCGTCCGGCGTCCGCGTAGCGGTGAGCCCCGCGCCCGCGAGCCGTGCGGCGGCCGCGGCCCGGCGGGACACGCCCAGCTTGGCGTAGGCGCGTCCGACGTGGATGGACACCGTCCCGGGGCTGAGGAACAACCGGCGGGCGATCTCCTTGTTGGTCAGCCCCTCGGCGACCAGGGTGACGACCTCGGTCTCGCGTTCCGTCAGGGCGGCCAGCCCGGCCGGTTCCTCGCCGGCCGCCCCTGCGGTGTCCTGACGCTGCCGAGCCTGCGCCGCGCCGAGCGGGTCGCCGGCCCGGGTCAGCACCTCCGCCGCTCGCCCGGCCGCCGCGGCCGCCGCCCGCGGGTCGGTGGCCAGCAGCGAATCGCTCAGCGCGAGGTCCGCGTACCCCCGCAGCCGCGCCCCGGACGCCCGGGCCGCGAGCCGCCGCGCGGATTCGGCGCAGAGCGAGGCGGCGGCGGGAAGCTTGCGGTCCGCGCAGGTGGACGCGGCCAGCTGCAGCCATCGCATCCGCACCAGCGGATCGGTGCCGGGCGCGGCGACGGCGCGGCACATGCTGCCGGCGGCGGCCGGGTCGTCGCCGAGCCGCTGCCACGCCCGCAGCATGGCCTCGTCGCCGGCCAGGCGGCGGGCCACCGCGCCGTCCTGCTCGTGCGCCAGCGCGGCGAACCGGGCCGCCGACGCGTTTCCCTGCCACAGGTGCAGCCACGCGCGGGCCGCCGTCGCCTCGGCCAGCCTTGCCGGGCTGCCGCTGCGGCGTGCGGCGTCGTCCGCCCGGTCGAGCGCGCCGGCGGCACCGCGGAGGTCACCCGTCAGCACCCGGGCGCGCGCGGCGATCCCGTGCAGGGCGGCGAGCGCGTCGGAGCGGTCCGCGGCGGCGGCGACGGCGAGCATCCGGTCGGTGTGCCGCAGCGCGGCGCCCAGCCGCTCGGCCGCCAGCTCCGCCTCGGCCACCCAGCCGGCGAGATGCAGCACGGTGACGAGCTCGTCGTCGGGCATCGCATCCAGCACGTCCGCGGCCTCGTCGAGGCCGGAGTCGTCCGCGACGCCGTCACCCATGCGCCCGGCCAGGAGGCGGATGGCGGACGCCGCGGCCCGGTGGATCCCGTCGGCGGTGTGCCCGAGGACCACCGTGGACCAGCGCAATGCCGCGGCGGGGTCGCTGCGCAGGATGGCGGCACCGGCCAGTGCGCTCGCCGGCTCGGCGTGCGGCTCCCGGAACTGGCGGCGCAACAACGCGTCCGCCTCGGCATGCCGGCCCAGGAGCTGTTCGGTACGGGCGGCGAGCACGGTGGCCTCCGCGCGGCGTACCTGGTCGGCGGCGGGGAGTTCGGCGAGCAGGCGGTGCAGGTGCGTACGGCTCTCCTTGAGCCGGCCGGCGAGGCCCAGCTCCCGCGCGCACCTCAGGCGCAGGCCGGCACGCCGGTCCGCGGTGCGGGGCCCGTCCGGCAGCAGCCGCAGCGCCGCCGTGAGCCAGCGCGCCGCGTCGGCGGGCGCCCGGTACGCGGCCTCGTCCGCGGCCCGGCTCAGCGTCTCGACGGCAGCCTCGTCACCCGGCGCGGCACAGTGTTCGAGGTGGCGGGCCTGCGCGGCAGGCGACCCCCCGCGCACGCGCAGCGCCCCGGCGGCCCGCGCGTGCGCCGCCAGCCGCCAGCCCGCGGGGGCCGACTCGTACGCGACCGCCCGGACCACCGGATGGCGGAAGCGGAATCCCGCGCCGTCCGCAGCGGTACGCAGCACGTCGTCCGCGGTGAGCCGGTCCAGCGCCCGGTGCACGGCCGCCGGTTCGCAGCCCGCGACGGCGGCGATCAGCTCCGCGTCGGCCGGGTCGCCGGCGACCGCCGTGGCCCGTACGACCAGGCGCTCGGTCGCGGAGCCCGCGAGCAGCTCCGGCACCAGGGCGGCCCGTACGCGTTCCGGCACCGGCGTACCCGTGGCGCCGAGCAGGTAGAGCGGATTGCCGCCGGCCGCCTCGAGCAGCTCGGGCCGCCGGCGCGTCGCCGGCACGAGCACCGCCGCCTCGGCCGCGGTCAGCGGCCCGAGGGTGATGCGCTGCGCGATCCCGGCGGCCACGGCGGTCGCCAGCTCGGCGGCGAGCGTGCCGGTGAGCTGCCGGGGCCGGTGCGTCAGGACGAGCAGCGCGCAGCCCGCCGGCGGCCGGCGCAGCACCTCCGCGATGAAGGCCGCGGACGCCGGGCCGGCCTGATGCACGTCGTCGAGGACCAGCAGGCGGGGCTTGGCGGTGACGCGGGTGACCGTCGACGCCGGCGGTCCGTCGCTCCCGGCCCGGCACAGCTCGACCTGCCACCCGGCCCGGGCCGCGTGGCGGGCGAACCCGGCGACCAGAGTGGACTTTCCCATGCCGGGATCGCCCGCGATCTCGACGACCGACCAGCGCTCCTCGCCGCGGCACCGCGCGAGCGCCTGTCGCAACGTGCCCGTCTCGGTCTGCCGCATGGTCGTCCCCCCGCCGGACCGCCCGGCGCGGCCCGTGGATCAGGCTGCCAGGCGGGTTCCGCGGGCACATCCGTGTGCACCCGTACGCGAAGACCCGTACGTACGCTCAGCGCGCCAGCAGGCTGACCGCGGCGGCGCGGGTGGTGACGCCCAGCTTCGTGTAGATGCGCGACACGTGCGTCTCCACCGTACGGATGCTCAGATAGAGCCGGCCCGCGATCTCGGCATTGGACAGACCGCCGGCGATCAGCGCGGCGATCTCGGCCTCCCGCGGGGTCAGGTCCGCGGCACCCGACACGGCGGGCCGCGCGTCCGGGCGCAGCCGCCGGGCCAGCCGCCGCACCGCCGCGTGCAGATCCTCCGCGTCGGTACGCCCGGCGATCTCCTCGGCCCGCGCGAGGTCGTCCAGCGCCGCCGGTTCGTCGCCGAGGCGCAGCCTCAGGCCCGCCGCGGTGAGCCAGGCGCGTCCGGCCGCGAGGAGCAGCTCCGCCCCGGCCAGCAGCTCGCCGGACTCCTCGGCGACCTTCGCGGCGCGGCCCGGATCGGTGGCGGCCGCCGGGAACACGCTCGCCAGCAGCGCCAGCCCTCGCGACATCCGGTGCCGCGGATCCGCGACGCGGTCGGCCAGATCCGCCCAGTGCTCCGCGGACTCGGGCTCACCCAGCTGGGTGGCGATCTCGCTGAGCACGCTGCAGGCGATCAGCCGGTTGTGCGGGTACAGCGCCGACAGCTCGGGTCCGCCGCCGGCGGCCACCAGGTCGGCCGCCCCGCGCCGCGTCTCCCCGGCGGAGATGCGGCTGAAGGCCAGCATCGCCCGGGCGGTGGCGAGCCAGCCGCGGCTCTCCGCCGCCGCCGCGACCGCCTGCTCGCCCGTGGCGACCGCCGCCGCGTAGTCGCCGGCGCAGCGCAGCAGCCAGCACTGGGTCAGCAGGGCCAGGGCCAAGGGCTCGGCGGCGGCGAGCAGCCGGGCGATGCCGATGGCCTCCTCGGCGGCGCGCATCGCGTCACCGATGCGGCCCAGCCGGGCCTGCATCAGCGCCTGCATGGCGAGCAGGTAGGGCAGCACGAAGCTGTGGCCCACCCGGACCGCGATCCGCCGGCAGCGCAGCAGCCGCCGCAGCGAGTCGCGCGGCCCCTCGATCTCCAGCCCCGTCCAGCACAGCCAGGCGAAGACGTCGAGCTGGCGGCCGATGTCGTGGTCCTCGAGGGTGTCGAGCAGCGCCGTCGCGGGCCCCGGCTGCTCGCCGGCCCGGTCCGCCGGCCCGGCCGCGTATCCGGCCATCGGCCGCATGGCCCGCGCGATCGCGGCCGCCGCACTCTCCGGGACCAGCGCGATCACCTGGCGCAGGCGTTCGTCGGCCTCGCGCAGCTGGCCGCGCATCAGCGCGTAGGTGGCGATCTGGAGCAGCACGTCGGAGTTGTCGGCGTCGGGCCGGCGCTCGAGCTCGGCGGTGAGCAGCGCCTGCGCCTCCTCGTGGCGGCCGATCAGCCGGATGAGGATCCCGGTGAACGCGACCGCGCCGGGACGGGCGGGATGGCCGGTGGGCAGCAGCTCGTCGAGGACGACGCCCATGGTCTGCCGCGCCTCGGCGAGGCATCCGCTCGCCGCCTGCCGTTCTGCCAGGTAGGTGACCAGCTCGGCGCGGTCCGGCAGGCCGGCGCGGGCGGTGTCACCGGGCAGCAGGCGCAGCGCGGTCTGCGTCCATTCGGCCGCGGTGGCGGGGGCCTGGGCGCCGACCGCCCGCGCCGCCGAGATCAGCGTGATGGCCGCCCCGGTGTCGCCGCTGGCCGCGGACCGCGCCACGTGGTGCGCGCGGGCCTGCGGCGGCGCGCCCACCCTTTCCAGGTACGCGGCCGCCCGCGCGTGCGCGCCGAGGCGCCACCCGGCGGCGGCCGACGCGTACACGACGTGCCGCACCAGCGGGTGGCGGAACCGGAACCGCCCGGTGCCCGGCACCACGTGGACCAGGTCGCGTCCCACCAGCTCGTCGAGGCAGCGCAGCACCGCCGGTGGCGGCAGCTCGGCCACCTCGGAGAGCAGGACCGGCTCGCACTCGTCGCCGGCCACGGCCGCGGCGGAGGCCAGCAGGCGGCTGTCCGGCCCGACGCTCTCCCACTCCGCGCCGAGCGCCGCCCGCACCTCCGGGGGCAGGGCCGCCAGCGCCGGGTCAAGGTCGTCACGGGTACGGGCGGCGCCGACCGCCGTCGTACCGCAGCGGCGCAGCGCGTCCAGATACAGCGGGTTGCCACCGCTGAGCCGGAACAGGTACGCCGCGTCGCGCGGGTCGGCGCCGGGGCCGAGCAGACGCGTCACATCCGCCTCGCGCAGCGGTTTCAGGGCGAGCCGGCGGTGGACCCGGCCGGCGGCGTGGCCGGTCGCGAGCGCGGCGGCCAGCCGGGCGGGTGCCTGCGCCGGCCGGTACGCGAGCGCCAGCACCACCGGCCCCGCGGGCGGCCGGCGCACCAGGTAGTCGACGAGATCCGTGGTGGCGGGATCGCACCAGTGCACGTCGTCGAGGATCAGCACCAGCCCCTCCGGCTCGGCACTGATCTCCAGGAGCCGGCGCAGCGCGCGCAGGGTCCGGTAGCGCTCGGCGGCGCCACCCGGGGACGCGGGCCCCAGCGCCGGCCCGCTCCGGAGTCCGTCGAGGATCTCACCCAGCCGGCGCACGTCGTCCTCGGCGAGCCGGGCCCGCAGGCTCTCGCCGTGGCGTCGTACGTGGTCGTCCAGCGCCTCGGTGAGCACGGCGAACGGGATCTCGGATTCGAACTCGGTGGCCCGGCCGGTGAGCGTGACCAGCTTGCGCTCGCGCGCGTGCGCGGCCAGCTCGGCGAGCAGCCGGGTCTTGCCGATACCCGGCTCGCCGACGACCTCGATCACCTGGGCGCCGTCCCCGGCGCAGCGCAGCGCCTCGGTCGCGGTGCGCCACTCGGCGTCCCGGCCGATCATCGTCTGCTCCACGGCGGCCCCCCTCCCGTGTGCTACGGGCCGCCATTCTTGCAGCCGTCGACCACCAGCAGGGGCCCGGGAAGCTTGCCGTGGCGAATACGGGGAAAGCGGGGGAGGGGATTCTGCGGAGGGGGAGCGGGCATGGCGGGCCGTACGGTGTCGGATCTGCTGGTGGAGCGCCTGTCGGCGTGGGGCGTCGACCGGGTCTTCGGCTATTCGGGGGACGGGATCGACGCCGTGATGGGCGCGTTGCGGCGGGCCGGGAAGCCGGAGTTCGTCCAGGCGCGCCACGAGGAGGCCGCGGCGTTCATGGCCGTGGGGCACGCGAAGTACGCCGGCGGCCCCGGCGTCTGCCTGTCCACCCAGGGCCCGGGTGCGGTCCACCTGCTCAACGGCCTCTACGACGCCAAGCTCGACGGCAAGCCGGTGGTCGCGATCGTGGGCCAGCAGGCGTCGACGGTGCTGGGCAGCGCCTATCAGCAGGAGATCGACCTGGTCCGGCTCTTCGGCGACGTGTGCGCGCAGTTCGTGCAGGCGGCGCATGCCCCGGAACAGCTGCCGATGCTCATCGACCGTGCGTTCCGTACGGCGCTGGCGACCCGCAGCCCCACGTGTGTGATCCTGCCGCACGACGTGCAGACCGCACCGGCCCCGGACCCGCAGACGCACCGCCACGGCGTGATGATGACCAGCCCCGGTCTGCGCCCGGCGCGGGTCGTCCCGCACGAGGACGACCTGCGGGCCGCGGCCGAGGTCCTGTCCGCGGGGGAGCGCGTCGCGATCATGGTCGGGCAGGGTGCGTACGGCGCCGCGGACGAGATCGTCGAGCTGGCCGGCCGCCTCGGCGCGGGCATCACGACCTCGCTGCTGGGCAAGCCGGTGCTCGACGAGGCGCTGCCGTACCACACCGGGGTGATGGGTCACCTCGGGACGACCGCCAGCGCGGAGCTGATGCGGGGCTGCGACACGCTGCTGCTGATCGGCACCAACGACCCGTGGACGGAGTTCTACCCGGCGCCGGGCCAGGCGCGCGCGGTGCAGATCGACATCGACGGCCGGCAGCTGGGCGTCCGGTATCCGGTCGAGGTGCCGCTGGTGGGGGATGCGGGGGAGACCGTACGGGCGCTGCTCGGCATGGTTCCCGCCCGCGACGACCGCGCATGGCGGGACCGGGTGGAGGGGTGGGTGCGCCGCTGGAACGAGATCGCCCAGGCACGCGCGGATGCCCCGGCGGAGCCGATGAACCCGCAGTACGTCGTCCGTACGCTCACCGGCCGCGTGCCGGACGACGCCCGCATCGCGGTGGACGTCGGATCGGTCGTCTACTGGTACGCCCGTCACCTGCGCCTGCCCCGCGGCGTGCCGGCGCACCTGTCCAGCACGCTCGCGTCGATGGGGTGCGGTCTGCCGTACGGGATCGCCGCCAAGCTGTCGGCGCCGGAGCGCCCGGTCCTGGTCCTTACCGGCGACGGCGCGATGCAGATGACCGGCCTGGCCGAGCTGGTGACCGTGGCCGCCCGCTGGCGGGACTGGGCCGATCCCCGCTTCGTGATCTGCGTGCTGAACAACCGGGATCTCGCCGAGGTCAGCTGGGAGCAGCGCGAGATGGAGGGCGAGCCGCGCTTCACCACCTCGCAGCAGCTCCCCGACGTGCCGTACGCGGGCTATGCGGAACTGCTGGGCCTGCAGGGCCTGCGCGTGTCGTCACCCGGCGAGATGGCCGCGGCGTGGGAGACCGCCCTCGCCGCGGACCGCCCGGTCGTCATCGACGCCACTGTGGACCCGGCGGTCCCGCTCCTGCCGCCCGGCCAGCCGTTCGAGAAGGTGAAGGGCATGTACGCCGGACTCGCCGCCGAGGAGGGCGACCAGGCCCGCCGCGCGGAGGCCCACCTGCGCCGGGAGCGGGCCGACGAGGGCTACGACGACTGACGCCGTGGACCCGGCCGGCCCGCGAGGTCGTCAGCCGGCGGGGAAGAGGGCGGCGTAGCGGGCGAGGTAGAGCGGCCAGCCTTCCTCGTGCGACACACCATCGCTGATGGACTGCCAGCCCGGGCCGTGCCGGTCGAGGTGGCGGTGCTCGAGCTCGACGCGGGTGCGGTCCGGCGTCTCGGCCACGAAGCGGACCTCGACCTCGCTGGTGTTCTCCGGCTCGGTCTCGACCTGCCATTGCGGGTTGATGTCCCAGCTGAAGACCACCCGGTTCGGGGGTTCGTAGACGAGCACCCGGGCCCAGTGGCACTCGCTGCCGTCCGTCGCCCGGTCGTAGATGTGGCCTCCCACCCTGGGCTCGAACACGGTCTCGGCGAGCGGGGCCCGCAGCAGGTTGTGTTCCGGGGGCTTGAAGTCGCCGAACCGCTCGGTGAACACGGTGAAGGCCCGGTCGATCGGTGCCTGTACGACGATCTGCCGGTGCACCACCGGGGCTGACGTCTCGGTCATGGTTTCTCCTCGTTCGCTTCTCCGGCGACGTCCTGATAGCTGCTCAGCGCGCGGTTCCAGAACATGTCGAGCTGATCGCGCAGCGCCGCCACGCCTGCGGGGTTGAGCCGGTAGACCCGGCGCGTGCCCTCCGCGCGATCGCTGACCAGTCCGGCGTCCTTGAGCACCCGCAGGTGCTGGGACACGGCCGGCCGGCTGATCGGCAGCTCGTCGGCGAGCTCGCCGACCGCGCGGGGACGCTCGGCGAGGCATGCCACGATGGCGCGCCTGGTCGGGTCGCCCAGCGCGTCCCAGCCGTCGTCTGCTTGGTAAGTAGGCACGAACGGTAAGCTACAACTTACCGATGGGGAATGCAAGAAGGGGCGGGACCGAACGGCCCCGCCCCTTCCGTACGCCTCGGGCGTCAGCTGCCCATGCCGCGCTCGATGGCTTCGATGATCTTCGGACGCAGCTCGGCGGCGCTGATGATCGCGTCCACCGACCCGACCTCGACCGCGCGCTGGATGTTGTGAACGCGGTCGAACTCGGCCGCGACCTCGCCGAGCTTCTCCGCGCGCACCGAGGACTGCACCTCGGCGAGGCGGGCGTTGAGCGCCGCGCGCTCGGCGCCGCTGGCCGCCGCGACCTGGGCCTGCAGCTCGGTGACCCGGGGGTCGGTCGCGGTGCGGTTGTTCACGTCGCCGGAGAACACCACCGCCGCGGCCGGGGCGCCGCCCAGCACCGAGGCGAACGAGCCTTCCAGCGCGAGCACCGTCATGGCCGGGTTGAGCGCCTTGGAGAAGACCACGAACGCGCCGCCGTGATAGCGCGAGATCACACAGAACACGATCGGGCCCTGGAAGTTGACGATCGCCCGGCCGATCTCGGCGCCGTACTCCAGCTGCAGCTTGCGCATCGACTCCGGCGAACCGTCGAACCCGGAGAGGTTGGCCAGGACCACCAGCGGCCGGTTACCGGATGCCGCGTTGATGGCCCGCGCGGTCTTCTTCGACGAGCGCGGGAACAACGTGCCCGCGGTGTAGGTGTCGGGGCCGTCCGCGGGCGGGAAGCCCCGCCGGGGCACCGGCCGCGACTCGATACCGATCAGGCAGACGGGCCACCCGCCGATGTGGACGTCCTGCACCGCCGAGGTGTCCGCATCGGCCATGCCCGCCCAGCGTTCGAGGACCGGGTGGTCCTGATCGGACAGGGCGCGCATCACCGTACGGATGTCGAACGGCTTCTTGCGGTCCGGGTTGTGCCGGGCGGAGAAGATCTCCCCGACGGTGGCGAAGTCGCTGCCCGCGATCGTGTGCGGGAAGTCCGACACGTCGCGGTCGGCCGGGTCGCTCGTGACCGCCCGCCGCGGCCCCGCCTCGCCCGGCACCACATAGGTGTGGTCGTAGTGCGCCATCAGTACGTCGCGGGCGGCCGGCAGGTCCGGCGCCCAGTACTGCGCCTGCCCGTTGGGGCCCATCACCCGGTCGTAGCCGCCGATACCGAAGTTGTCCTCGGCCGAGACGCCGCCGGAGAAGTCCAGCGACTGCTTGCCGGTGAGCACCATCGCGGAGTCCGGCGTCATCACCAGGATGCCCTTGGTGTGCATGAGCATCGTCGCCTCGGCGTTCCAGTACGGCTGGGCGCCCACGGTGATCCCGGCGACCACGATGTTGATCTCACCGCCGGACTGGGTGAACGTGACGATGCGCTTGAGCGCTGCCGCGACCCAGTCCATGTTCTCCGTACCGGAGCTCATCGAGATCTTCGCCCCGGCCGACAGCGCGAACCACTCCAGCGGCACCCGCATCTGCTCGGCCAGGTCCAGCGCCGCGATGACCCGCGCGCACTCCGGCTCGGCCAGCGCGCCCAGCGCCTTGGTCGGGTCGCCGAGCAGCACCACCCGGGTCACGCCCTCGGGGTGTCGTGCGGTCGGGGTCGTCACCACGCCCGCCACGATCGCCGCGGTGTTCCTGCCCTTCGGCCGATCCACCGGAACCAGCACGCGCTCGTCGTTCAGGTCGTACTCGCGGAAGTCGCCGAGTAGGCCCGTCAGCTCGTACGGATAGACGTTCCCGCGCCGGGCCGCCCGCAACACCTTCTGGCGGTAGTCGTCCAGCGGCTGCACCAGCTCGGTGGACGGCTCGCCGACGTGCAGCTGGGCGCCGCCGGGCTCGAGGGTGATCCGTACGGCGACCTCGGTCAGCTCCCCGGACGCCCGCCGCTGCCGGGCCAGGAACTGCACCTCCTCCAGGCCGGCGCCCGCCGCGGTCGGCAGGATGCGCTGGACCAGCGCGTTGAGCTCGTCCATGGACAGCTCGGTCGCCGGCCAGACGTACATCATGATCCGGTTGGTGTCGAACCGCTTGTTCTGCGGGCGCTGCGCCTGGATGTTGCGGATCGCGTCGACGGCGGTGGTGATCGCGTCCTCCACCGCCGGCAGCGCGACGAGCCGGCCGTCGGCCTCGCGCAGCGGGGTGAGGTCGCGGACCTGGCCCATGACGATGAGCCGCTCGTCGGCGGGGTTGCTGCGGGCCACCGCCTTGAACAGGTAGATCTCCTCGTCCACCGAGGGCAGCCGGGTGAGGTCGAACTCGCGCAGCCGGTGCAGCTGCAGGCGCTGGGCGATCTGCGGGTGCAGGCCGCGGATCAGGCGGTCCTCGGCGAAGCCCGTGCCGTCGGGGCGGAAGGTGAAGTGGTGGTGCATCGCACCGCGGCTGCCGACGACGGTGACGGTGATCCGGCGGACGGCGGCGGGAAGCGGGTGCTCGGCGAGCAGCCCGGCGAGCCGCACGGCCATCGCGTCGGCGTCGGGCTGGGCGGCCCAGGTGACGTAGAGATCGGCCACCAGCCCGCGATCGGTGACGCCGGCGGCCAGCGTGCCGACCGCACCCACCGCGTCGGGCACCGCGGCGATGTCGACGGCGGTGGTGACCACGCGCGTCACGCCGTTCGAGCCGGTGTGGTCGGCCACGACGAACCGGCACCCGGCCGTCTCGTGGACGGTCACCTCGGACAGCCCGCGGTTGCCGTAGTAGCGCCGGGTCAGCACCTCCAGCAGCGGCGCGTGGTCGCAGCCGGGCCGCCCGATGCGCTGGCCGATCAGCCGTACCAGCGGCTCGGAGCTGGCCACCATGGACTGGATCCGCTCGGTGCGGTCCGGCGCGTCCGGGTGCGCGTCGAGGTGGCGCAGGTGTTCGCGGACCTCGGCGTACACCTTGGCCCGGTTGCGGCGCAGCAGCGGCTGGGCGAACCAGCGGAAGACCACGCCCCGGGCCAGGTCGGACACCGCGGGGAAGCGCACCTGGGTGGCCTCGATGAGGTGCTCCAGGGTCAGGCCGGCACGCTCGCTCAGCTCCTCGGGCGGCTGCGGCCCGGCGAGCCACTCGCGCAGCAGTTCCGAGACGACGGCGACGTCGGCCGACACCCGCTGCTGCGCCAGGAAGATCCGGAAGACCGCCGACTCCAGCTCCGGCGTACGGTCCAGGGCCGTGATGCCGTAGTGGGCGAGCACCCGGTGCAGCTTGGCCTGGAAGCTGCCGGTGACGCCCGCCCGCTCGACGTCGAGGCTCTGCAGGTAGCTGTGGAAATACTCGCGAGGGCTGTGCACCGGGCTGCCCGGCTCGACCTCGAAGTCGCCGCCGGGCTTGTTGCGGCTCAGCTCGAGCAGGTCGGCGAAGACGGTCAGCAGATCGATCTCGCCCGGCAGCGGCCGGCCGCCGAGCTCGGTGCGGGCCGCCAGGTAGCCGGACAGCACGCGCTTGCGGTCCTGCGGATCGACGTCGAAGCCGAGCAGCAGGCTGCGCAGGTCCTGCAGGCCGCGAGCGACCCGGTCGGCCGCGGGTACGCCGGCCGGCTCCGCGGGCAGGTCGATGACGCCCGCCTCGCCGGCGGGACCGGCCGCCGCCTCGTCGTCGCCGTCGGAGAGGGGCTCCAGGCGCAGCAGCGGCGTACCGGTCTCGACCTGGCTTCCCACCGAGACGGGGCACTCCCGGACCCGTGCGCGGAAGGGCGCCCGCAGCACGTTCTCCATCTTCATGCTTTCCAGGACGAGGATCGGCGCGCCGGCCTCGACCTCGTCGCCCACGGCCAGGGGCGTCGCCACCACGAGCGCGGGCGCGGGGGAGCGCACGACGCCGCCCTCATCGCGGCTGATCCGGTGGGTGACGCCGTCGACCTCGACCAGGTGGATCGGGCCGTGCGTCGCGGACACCAGGCGGAAGCGATGCCCGTTGACGAGCATCTGGCCGCTGTGCTCGTCGAACCGCTCGATCTCCACGTCGACGCAGTGCAGGTCGCCGCCGGCCGAGACGCCGACGCGGAAGCGTTTCTGGCCGATGCGGGCGACGTTCACCCGGTAGCTCGCGCCGCGCAGCTTGAGGTCCAGCGGACGGCCGCTCTCGTGCTGCACCTGCGGGCGGCCGCCGTGCGCGGTGGCCAGCAGCCGCTGCCGGCTGACCTCCTCCTCGTCCTGATACGCCTCGATGGCGGCGGCGGCCAGGGCGATCGCGGAGTGCCGGTGGTTGACCAGGCGCCCCTCCGCCCGCACCCGGTCGATCCAGCCGGTGTCGGCGCTCGCGTCGATCACCTCGGGCTGGTCGAGCAGGTCGAGCACGAAACTCTTGTTGGTGGCGCCGCCCTCGATGATCACGGTGGTCTCGGCCATCGCGCGGCGCAGGCGGCCCAGCGCCTCGTCCCGGTCCCGGCCGTACGCAATGATCTTGGCGATCATCGAGTCGAAGGACGCGGGGATGGTGTCGCCCTCGCTGACGCCGGTGTCCACGCGGATGCCGGGGCCGGCGGGCAGCACCAGCCGGGCGATGCGGCCCGGCGACGGCGCGAAGTCGCGGTCCGGGTCCTCGGCGTTGAGCCGGGCCTCGACGGCGTGACCGAGCTCGGCCGGCTGCTCGCCCTCGAGCCGGCCGCCCGCCGCGACGTGCAGCTGGAGCCGGACCAGGTCGGTGCCGGTGGTGATCTCGGTGATCGGGTGCTCCACCTGCAGGCGGGTGTTCACCTCGAGGAAGGCGAACAGCTTCTCGCCGGGGTGGTACAAGAACTCCACGGTGCCGGCGCCCCGGTAGTCGACGGCCAGGGCGAGGCGCACCGCGGCGGCCTTCAGCTCGGCGGCCTGCTCCTGGCTCAGCACCGCGGAGGCGGACTCCTCGATGATCTTCTGGTTGCGGCGCTGCACCGAGCAGTCGCGGACACCCAGCGCCCACGCCGTGCCCTGGCCGTCGGCGATCATCTGCACCTCGACGTGCCGGGCGCCGGAGACGAGGCGCTCCAGGAAGACCACCCCGGAGCCGAAGGCGCGCAGCGCCTCCTGGCTGGTCCGTTCGTACGCGTCGGCCAGCTCCTCGCCCGAGGAGACCTTGCGGATGCCGCGCCCGCCGCCGCCCGCCGTCGCCTTGAGCATGAGCGGGTAGCCGATCTCGTCGCCGAGGCGCAGCGCGTCCTCGAGGGTGGCGACCTCGCCGCGGCTCCACGGCGCGACGGGTACGCCGACCTCCTCGGCGATCAGCTTGGAACCGATCTTGTCGCCGAGCTTGCGCATCGCCTCGGCGCTCGGCCCGACGAACGTGACGCCGATCTTCTCGCAGAGCTCGGCGAAGGCGGGGTCCTCGGCCACGAAACCCCACCCGACCCAGGCGGCGTCGGCCCCGCTCTCCACCAGGGCCCGCTCCAGGACCGCATGGTCGAGGTACGGCCGGGCGGAGGCGGGCCCGAGCGGGTACGTGAGGTCGGCCTCGCGCACGAAAGTAGCGGTGCGATCCTCGTCGGTGTAGAGCGCCACCGTCTCGATGTGCGTACCGGTTTGTGCGGAAAGGTCCCGGACGGCGTGGATGAGCCGCATCGCGGCCTCTCCACGGTTGACGATGGCGACACGACTGAACACCGGCTGAGTCCCCCCACTAGGCACGCGCAGAAGGCGACATCCGGGTCGCGGAGTCGCCTGCTCTGCCTACACCCTCTCGGATAACCACCGGGTACACCAATGTCCCGAACGCGCATGGCTGAGCGTCTCTGTTGTAGGGATCCTACAAAAGCAGTTGGCGCTCACATCCTGTCTCACCCGCCTCGGCGGGCTGATGTCGTGCCTGCGTCAGCGCCTGATCACTGTCCGTCGAGTGGTTGGCGGATCGGTCGGCCCGGGGTCGGATGGTCGGCC
This sequence comes from Actinoplanes sp. NPDC049681, assembly GCF_044465265.1. Classification (NCBI taxonomy): domain Bacteria; kingdom Bacillati; phylum Actinomycetota; class Actinomycetes; order Micromonosporales; family Micromonosporaceae; genus Actinoplanes; species Actinoplanes sp. NPDC049681. The sequence continues at coordinate 392,241 of NZ_JBITLP010000005.1, read as the reverse complement.
GGTGCCGGACTCCTCGGCGGCGTGCGAGATTGGCGCGCGGATCGGCGAGGAGGTGTCAGATGGACGACGCGTTGCGGGCGTACGGCGCCGGCCGCGAGGACGCCTTCGCGGGGCTCCGGGACGCCGGGAAGGCGGAGGACCCGCAGACGGGCCCGGACTACCGGACCGGCTTCCTCGACGGCCGCATCGAGATCTTCCGGATGCTCGCCGAGGTCCGCGAGATTCTCGAGGAGAACGGCTGATCCCGCCGATCGGAGGCGCGTGACAGGCACCCGCCTCCCGGCGAGCCCGGCCGCGGCGAGGCCGGCCAGCAGACCCGGCCCGCGGGCGAAGACCACGCCGAACGCCGGACGCCCCGGCGTCATCGCCGTGCGGCAGCCGCCGGACGCGACGAGGTCAGGTCCGGTGACCGTCCCAGGACTTCCTCATCTGCTGAGTGACCACGCGGTATCCCGCGGTCTCGTACAGGCGGACCGCCGGGTCGTTGTAACCGAAGACGTTCAGCTCCAGCGAGTTCGCTCCTCGCGACCGTGCCAATTCCTCAGCTGCCTCCAGCAGCGCCCGTCCGTAGCCCGCTCCACGATGGGCTTCCCCGACCTCGAGGAAATACAGAAAAGCGCAGTCCGGTACGCCCCGGGGATGCGTGAGCCCCAGCCACACCGCGCCCACGGGTGTGCCGTCCGGCCGGAGAGCCCGCAGGAACACCATGCCGGCCGTGGCCCGGCCCTGCGGCAACAGGGCGCGGCGAGATTCGTGCGCCCGTTCGAGCGCTTCCTCCGCGGGCCAGTTACCGCCGGCCACCTGCGACGCGGCCAGGAAACGAGTGGACTCCTCGTACCAGTCGTCGAATTCGCGTTCTTGCATCTCGCGGACGCTCACCTCGGGCACGGTCCTTACTCCTCCTACTTGCCCGCGACCTTGCCGAGGTCGACGATCTTGTCCGCCGCCGGTGCCTGGATGTCGGGGAAGGACCTGCCGAAGTCGCTGAACACCAGAACGGAGCCACCCTTGCCGGTCAGCTGCAGCGGGTACGGCTCGCCGGTCGTCGCGACGTAGAACACGGAGTCGGGATCGCCGGCGTCCGTGAGGCCGATGGCCGGAACGCCGCCGACCCTCTTCTGTGGTCCCTTGCTGAGCGCCCCCGTGGGCTCGAGGAACTCGTCGGCGGAACCGATGGCGAACAGGTCCGCGAACGAGCGGTCCTGGTCCGCCCCGGCGACCCAGCGGTCACCGAAGCTGCGGGCCAGGACCTTGCCTTGCCGGGCATCGGTCGACATGGTCCAGAACTGCTCGTTGGGCCGGATGTACTTCTTGCCTCCGACGGCCAGAAGTTCGACCTTGGCCTTGCCGAAGGACATGACGCTGGTGAAGTCCGGCCCGTCCACCTTGAGGTCGATCGCGGTCTGCTGGCCGCCCTGGTCGAGCTTGCCCTTCGCCCGGTACGACTTCGCGCCGGCGAGCGCGGCCTTGGCCCGCCGCAGGATCTCGTCCGCGCTCAGCGCCGCGACGCCCGTACCCGTGGGGGCCGGGGCCGCGGCGGACCCGGCGGCCGGCGCGGCCGTTCCGGTGTCGTCCTCGCAGCCGGCGAGCGTGGTGGCCGCGAGGGCCAGCGCGATCAGAGCGACTGTGGTGCGCGTGCTTCGCAAGACGTCCCGCCCCCGTGATGATCAGGTGTATCGATGAGTGACGACAGTACCGTGCTCCTGAGCGGGACCGAGGAGGCGTCATGGCCGGAACCACCCTGCGGCTCCTTCGGCCCCCATGGCAGGGCGCCCGCACCTCCGGCGTGCGGGAGCACGACGGCCCATCGGCACCGCGGCCGAATGGGGCATCCGTTCCTTCAACCCCGACGCCGTACGGACGACGACGCAGCCGCTGCTCGACTGGCTCGCCGCGATCGGCTGCTCGCGGGTCGCCGTCCACTTCTGCACTGAGTCTCGGCTCCGCTACCTCGCTGCACCCGGAATGCACCCGCGATGCACTCAAACGATCAGAAGGTGGACAGCCCGTCCTCGTGATCGGAGTTGTGCATGTCAGAAGGCGAGTTCCACGCCTACATCGGCCTGCTCTTCATCAGCGGCCTGGTGCTCTCCGTGCTCGCCGTTCGCGGGTTCGGGTTGTCCACGGGCGCCCGGGTCGTGGACGGACTGTTCAGCGTCGGGTTCCTGGGCTACGCGGTGTACCTCGTGGTGGCGGAGCCGGACGAATTCTGGGTCTTCTACTACGCGTTCGCGGCGCCGATCTGGGCGGTCGTTCATGTCCGGCGCTCCCACAAGGCCGCGCGAGCCGCCCGATTCGCGGCGTTCACGGCCCAGCCGGCCAGGCACAGCGCCGGCTTCCCGCAGGCGGCGGCGCAGGCGGGTGGGTACGGCACGGGTTTCCCACCGCCGCCGGCGGCGGCGCAGGCGGGTGGGTACGGCACGGGTTTCCCACCGCCGCCGGCGGCGGCGCAGCCGGTCGGGTACGGCACGGGTTTCCCACCGCCGCCGGCGGCGGCGCAGGCGGGTGGGTACGGTGCCGGCTTCGCACCGGAGGGTTCGCAGCCGGTCGGGTACGGTGCCGGCTTCCCGCCGCCGCCGGCGGCGCAGCAGCCTGTTGCTGCCGACGGTGCATATCCCGTTCACGGGATGGCGGCGCCGTATCCCGGTGCGGAGTCCGCCGGTCCCGCCCCCGTCGCGCCCTACGGGTCGTACCAGGATCTTCCGTCCGGGCTCCCGGGGGCGGTACCCCCGGCGCCCGTGTCCGCGACCTACGAGCCCACGCACGCCGCGAACCAGTACCCCGCGCCCGGCACCTACGAGGGCTACCCGCAGCACGCGGCCGGGGAGCACGGCACGCCCGGACACTGGCAGTCGTACGGCGTGTAGCCACTCCGGAAGGCCACGCGAGCCGGCGCTTCACGAATCTCTCCGGAGCCGTTAAGGCTCTCTTATGAAACCCCCCGCTACGGTCCCGTCACCAGTTCGACGAGCCGACGGAGGCTTTCTCATGTTGCCAGTCATGGTGGCCGATATGCGGGCCGGGCGGCGTCCGCGACGTCCGCGGTCGATCGACGTGCTGATCGGGCGCAAGGTGGAGTACGTGCGGCTCGGCCATGCCGTCGTCCTCAGCTTCTCCGGCGGCCCTCAGGTGCTGGTCGAGACCGTCGCGCACCTGGACGCGCCGGGCGGGCGGGTCGACGTCGAGCCGGGCGAACACCCGTCCGACGTGCTCGCCGTGCTGCTTGGCGACACTGTCCGGGCCGCGTGGACGCTCGACGGGGGCGAGCTGCGGATCGTCTTCTGCAGCGGGGCGGAGCTGTCGGTCGGCGCCGACGCCGACGTCGAGTCGTGGGCGCTGGTCGGCCCCGAGGGTGTGCTCATGGTGTGCCTGGCGCGCGGCGAGCTGGCCGTGTGGGGCGACACGACGTCAACCCGGCTGGTTGCCTGACCGGAGGGAACCGGCCGGCAACGCGGCCGCGAGCTGGTCGGACCAGGCGCGGACCACGCGGGCGCGGCGGCGGGAGTCGTCGGTGAGGACGTCGGCCAGGGCCAGGCCGCGGGCCAGGTCGAGGGTCACCTGGATGAGGCCGCGTACGCCCGGGTCGCTGTCGTCGACCCGCAGCAGGCGTACGGCGCGCTGGTGCACCCCGCGGGCGAAGCGGCGTTCGAGGGGTACGACCGCGGACCGGAGTTCGGGGTCGGCGGCGGCCACCGTCCAGACCTGCAGGGCCGCCCGGAAGAGTTCGCCGCCGATGGCGTCGACCAGGCCGGTGACGATCGCGTGCACCCGGTCGGGGCCGGTGCCGCCGGGGTCGTCGAGGGCGTCGAGCAGGGCCGCCCGCTCCTCGAACATGTGCTCCAGCGCGGCGAGGATGAGGGCTTCGCGCGTACGGAAATGATGCTGGACCGCCCCGCGGCTGATGCCGGCCTCCGCGGCGACGAAGGCGACCGTCGAGATTTCCCAGCCGTGCTGTGCGAGGCAGCGGATCGTCGTCTCGAGCAGGCGCCGGCGTGTCGCCCGGGACCGGTCCTGCTTGGGGGCGGAGTCGTCAGCCATCGGCGGCCAGCACGGCGAGGGGCGTGTCCTGGCTGACCTGCTGGCCGACGCGGACCGGCAGCTCCGTCACCGTGCCCGCCTCGGGGGCGTGCACCACGTGTTCCATCTTCATGGCCTCCAGCCGCAGCAACGGCTGCCCGGCCGTGACGGTGTCGCCGACGCTGACGTCGACGCGGACCACCGTACCCGGCATCGGCGCGACCAGCGCCCCGGCCGGCGGCTGCGCCGACGGGTCGACGAAGCGGGGGACCCGGCGCAGCTCGGCGGTGCCCTGCGGCCCGTCCACCACCACGCGGTCGTCGAAGCGGCCCACCGTCCAGCGCCGGCGGATGCCGTCCTGGTCCAGCACGACTGCCTCGGCGGTGGCGTCGACCAGGGTGACGCCGGCGGTGCCGGGCACCTCCAGGCCGTCGCGGCCGAAGCGGTAGCGGACCTCGAGCTCCTGCTCGCCCGCGGCGTACGTGCGGCTGCGGTAGCCGACCGGGATGTTGCGGAATCCGCTGCGCACGGCGCTCAGCAGCGGCCCGCGCTCCCGGGCGGCGTCGGAGAGCGCCGCCACCAGGGCCGCCAGGTCCAGGTCAGGCCCCTTGCCGTCGGTCAGCGCGGCCGGCGGGTGGTCGCTGTAGAAGCTCGTGCCGGCGGTGCCGGCCCGGAACTCCGGGTGGAGCAGGCTCGCGACCAGCAGGTCGCGGTTGGTGGTCACGCCGTGCACGCGGGCGCGGCGCAGGGCGGCGGCGAGCTGCCGGGTCGCGGCCTCGCGGGTCGGCGCGTACGCCACGACCTTGGCGAGCATGGCGTCGTAGTGCGGGCCCACCACGCTGCCCTCCTCGACGCCGGAGTCCAGGCGGATGCCGTCGGCGCCGGTACGCCCGAACCGCGCCGTGACGCCGGGGACGTCGAACGTGACGACGGTGCCGGTCTGGGGCCGCCAGTCGTCGGCGGGGCTTTCGGCGTACAGGCGGGCCTCGACGGCGTGGCCGGTCATGGCCGGCTCCGGACCGGTGAGCGGGCGCCCCTCGGCGATGTCGATCTGGAGGGCGACCAGGTCGGTGCCGGTGACGCACTCGGTGACCGGGTGCTCCACCTGCAGGCGGGTGTTCATCTCGAGGAACCAGAAGTTGCCGGCGTCGTCGGCGAGGAATTCCACCGTGCCGGCGCCGAGGTAGCCGACCGCCGCCGCGGCCTCGCGGCCCGCGGTGAGCAGGCGGTCGCGCAGGTCGCCGCCGATCCGGTCGACGAGCGGGGCCGGGGCCTCCTCGATGACCTTCTGGTGGCGGCGCTGCAGCGAGCACTCGCGCTCGCCCAGCGCCCACACCGTGCCGTGCGCGTCGGCCAGGACCTGCACCTCGATGTGGTGCCCCGAGTCCAGATAGCGCTCGCAGAAGACCTCCGGATCGCCGAAGGCGGCGGCGGCTTCGCGGGCGGCGGACGCCACGGCGTCCTTCAGGTCGTCGAGGGTACGAACGATGCGCATGCCCCGCCCGCCGCCGCCCGCCGCGGCCTTGACCAGCACCGGCAGTTCGGCCTCGGTGATCGTCGCCGGGTCCAGCAGCTCCAGCACCGGTACGCCGGCGACGGCCATCCGCCGCTTGGCCTCCACCTTGGACGCCATCGCCGCGATGGCGGACGGACCGGGGCCGATCCAGGTCAGCCCCGCGTCCTGCACGGCACGGGCGAAGTCCGCGTTCTCGGACAGGAAGCCGTATCCGGGGTGGACGGCGTCGGCGCCGGCACGCAGGGCGGCGTCGATGACGAGGTCGCCGCGCAGGTACGTCTCGGCCGCGGTGACACCGGGGAGACGCACCGCGCTGTCCGCCTCCCGGACGTGCGGGCTGCCCGCGTCGGCGTCGGAGAAGACGGCCACGGTGGCCAGGCCCCGGCGCCGGCAGGTCGCGAAGATGCGGCGGGCGATCTCGCCGCGGTTGGCCACCAGCACACTCGTAACGGTCATGGCGAGGCTCACATCCGGAAGACGCCGAAGGCGTCGGTCCCGCGGACCGGCGCGGTGTGGACGGCGGACATGGCGACGCCGAGGACGTCGCGGGTGTCGCGGGGGTCGATGATGCCGTCGTCGTAGACGAGGCCGGAGAGCACCATCGGCATCGCCTCCGCGGAGATCTGCTGTTCGATCGCGTGCCGGACCACCTGCGCACCGTCCTCGTCGAAGGGCTTGCCCTGGGCCAGCGCGGACGCCTTCGACACCAGGTAGGTGACATCGGCGAGCTGCTGGGCGCCCATCACCGACGACCGCGCGCTGGGCCAGGAGAAGACGAACCGCGGATCGTACGCCCGGCCGCACATGCCGTAGTGCCCGGCGCCGTACGAGTTGCCGACCAGCAGCGAGATGTGCGGCACGGTGGAGTTCGACACCGCGTTGATCATCATGGCGCCGTGCTTGATGATGCCGCCCTGCTCGTACTCCTTGCCGACCATGTAGCCGGTGGTGTTGTGCAGGAACAGCAGGGGAGTGTGCGACCGGTTGGCCAGCTGGATGAACTGGGCCGCCTTCTGCGCCTCGGCGCTGAACAGCACGCCGCGGGCGTTGGCCAGGATGCCGACCGGGAAGCCGTGCAGCTCGGCCCAGCCGGTGACCAGCGAGCTGCCGTAGCGGGGCTTGAACTCGTCGAAGTCGCTGTCGTCGACGATCCGGGCGATGATCTCGCGGGGGTCGAACGGGGACTTCAGGTCGGGCGGCACGATCGTGAGCAGGTCGTCGGCGGCGTACCGGGGCGGTCGGGGCGTGGCCGTGACCGGGCCGGCGGCCTTGCGCCAGTTGAGCCGGGCGACGATCCGCCGGCCGAGGCGGATGGCGTCCTGCTCGTCCACCGCGTAGTGGTCCGCCAGGCCCGAGACGCTCGCGTGCATCGCCGCGCCGCCCAGGGACTCGTCGTCGGACTCCTCGCCGGTGGCCGCCTTGACCAGCGGCGGCCCGGCCAGGAACACCTTGGACCGGTTCTCGATCATCACCACGTGGTCGCTCATGCCCGGCAGGTACGCGCCGCCGGCCGTCGAGTTGCCGAAGACCAGCGCGATGGTCGGGATCCCGGCGGCGGACAGCCGGGTGAGGTTGCGGAACACCGCCCCGCCGGGGATGAAGACCTCCTTCTGCGTGGGCAGGTCCGCGCCGCCGGACTCGACCAGGCTGATCACCGGCAGCCGGTTCTGCAGCGCGATCTCGTGCATCCGCAACGTCTTGCGCAGCGACCAGGGGTTGCTCGCGCCGCCCTTGACCGTCGGATCGTTGGCGATCAGCAGGCACTCGGCGCCGCTGACCAGGCCGATGCCGGCCACCACGCTGCCGCCCACGGTGAACGGCGAGCCGTAGCCGGCCAGCGCGGCCAGCTCCAGGAACGGTGAGTCGGGGTCGAGCAGCAGCTCGATGCGCTCCCGGGCGGTTAGCTTGCCGCGTGCCCGGTGCCGGGCGGCCGCCTTCTCGCCCCCGCCCGCGACGGCCGTGGCGGTCTCGGCGGCGATCTGCTCGAGAGCGTCGAGCATGGCCTGCCGCGCGGCGCGGGCCTCCTCGGTGTCCGGCTCGACGGCGGACCGCAGGATCGTCACTGTTCCTCCTCGCCGGCCGCGGCCAGCAGCGATGCGGGGATGTCCACGTGCCGCGACCGCAGCCACTCGCCCAGCCCCTTGGCCTGCGGGTCGAACCGGGCCTGGTCGGCCACGCCGCGTCCGAGCAGCCCCTCGATGACGATGTTGACAGCCCGGATGCCCGGCAGCCGGGTGATCCGCACCGGCAGCCGCGCCGCCTCCGGCAGCAGTTCCCGGACCTTGCGCTCGGTGATCAGCGCGGCGAGCCAGGGGTACGCGGCGTCGTCGCGTACCCAGACGCCCACGTTGGCGTCGCCGCCCTTGTCGCCCGAGCGTGCCCCGGCCACGGTTCCCAGCGGCAGCCGCCGTGACGGTTGCGCCTCGTACGGTGCGGGGCCGGGCGGCGGGCCGGGCAGGGGCTCCAGCGGCCGGGTCACCGACGGCGGATCGATCCGCACGACGCTCCCGTCGTCCAGGACCACCTCGTGCTCCGCGACGCTCTGCGGCACGAAACCCGCGGTGAAGATTCCGTACGGGTGGGCGCGCCCGGGTGGTGCCGTGCTGAAGAAGCCCGGGTACGACGCCAGCGCCAGTTCGACGCCGCTCTTGCTGAACGCCCGGCCGACCAGCTTCTCGTCGGGGTCGCGGGCGACGACGGTGAGCAGCGCGGACGCCTGCTGCTGGGTGGGCGCGTCCGGACGGTCGAGCCGGGCCAGGTGCCAGGTGAGCTCGGCCGGCTCGGCGGTGCGGGCGGCCTCGAACTGGCGGCGGAACAGCGCGGCCTTCGCCTCGACGTCCAGCCCGGTCAGCACCACGGTCATCTCGTTGCGGTAGCCGCCGATCGAGGTGCGGCAGACCTTGAGATCCGGGGGCGGGGGCTCACCGCGTACGCCGGTGATCTCGACCCGGTCGGGACCGGCCTGCCGCAGCGACACCGTGTCGAGGCGGGTGGTGACGTCGGGGCCGGCGTAGCGGGCGTCGCCCACCTCGTACACGAGCTGGGCGGTGACCGTGCCGACGGTGACGGCGCCGCCGGAGCCCGGGTGTTTGGTGATGACGCTGGACCCGTCGCGCCGGATCTCGGCGACGGGGAAGCCCGGGTGGACGGGATCGGCGATCTCCCCGAGGAACGGGTAGTTGCCGCCGGTGGCCTGGGTGCCGCACTCGATCACGTGACCGGCCACGGTGGCCCCGGCGAGCGCGTCGAGATCCGTACGGTCCCAGCCGAAGTGGGCGATCGCCGGCCCGACCACCAGCGAGGCGTCGGTGACCCGCCCGGTGACGACGACGTCGGCGCCCGAGGCGAGCGCGCGGGCGATCCCGAAGGCGCCGAGGTACGCGTGCGCACCGAGCGGCGACCCGAGCCCCAGCGCCCCGGCCCGCGCGGTGAGGTCGTCGCCGCGCACCATCGCCACCTTCGCGGGCAGGTCCAGGCCGCGGATGGCGGCGACCAGCCCGGGCGGGTTGACGCCGCCGGCGTTGCTGACGATGCGGACGCCGCGGTCCAGGGCCAGCCGCAGGCAGTCGCGCAGCTGGGCGAGGAACGTCCGCGCGTAGCCGGCTGCCGGGTCGGCGGCCCGGTCCCGGCCGAGGATCAGCATCGTGAGCTCGGCGAGGTAGTCGCCGGTGAGGACGTCCAGCTCGCCGCCCTCGAGCATCTCGCGCATCGCGGCGAGCCGGTCGCCGTAGAAGCCGGAACAGTTGCCGACGCGCAGGCTCATGGGGGTGACATTGGCACAGCGGGCGAAAACAAGCAAGCGTGCTTGTTTTTGGCCGCGGCGCTTCGCTACGGTCGGCGGATGCGGCTCAACGAGGACCATCGCGCCTTCTCCGACAGCGTCCACCGGTTCGTCGACACCGAGGTCAACCCGCACGTCGACGGGTGGGAGGCGGCCGGGCAGGTGCCGCTGCACGACCTGTTCCCCAAGGCCGCGGCGCTCGGCCTGCTCGGGCTGGAGTACGACCCGGCGTACGGCGGCGAGGGCGCCGACCACAGCTTCCAGCTGGTCGCCGCCGAGGCGTACGGGCGGATGCACGCGAGCGGCGTCGGCATGGCCCTCGGCGTCCAGGCGATGATGGCCACCCCCTCGCTGCACGAGTACGGGTCCGAGGAGCTGAAGCAGCGCTACCTCGCACCCGCCGTCGCCGGCACCGCGGTCACCGCGATCGCCGTCACCGAACCGGACACCGGCTCGGACGTCGCGCGGCTGCGGACCCGGGCCGTGCGCGACGGCGACGACTGGGTCATCACCGGCCGCAAGGCGTACATCACCAACGGGGCCCAGGCCGACTGGCTCTGCCTGCTCGCGCGCACCTCCGACGAGGGCGGCTACCGCGGGATGTCGCAGATCGTCGTGCCGACCGACCTGCCCGGGTTCAGCGTCGTCCGGACCTTCGACAAGCTCGGCAACCGCTGCTCGGACACCGCCGAGCTGGCGTTCGACGGGGTGCGCGTACCGGTCGCCAACACCATCGGCGAGGCCGGGCGCGGTTTCCAGCAGCAGATGCGGCAGTTCGTCACCGAGCGGGTGTTCGCCGCGTACACCACCGTGGGCCAGTGCCAGTACGCCCTCGACCGCACCCGGGAGTTCATCCGCGACCGTACGGTCTTCGGCACCCCGCTGGCCGACCGCCAATACGTCGCGTTCCGCCTCACCGAACTGCAGGCGGAGGTGGACCTGCTGCGCAGCCACAACCTGATCACCTGCGAGGCGCTGATGGCGGGGGAGGACATCACCCGCCTCGCCACGGTGGCGAAGCTCAAGGCGGGGCGGCTGGTCCGCGAGGTGGCCACCTGGTGTCTGCAGTTCCACGGCGGCATGGGCTACCTCGAGGACACCTGGACGGCCCGGCTGCTGCGCGACAGCCGGCTCACGTCGATCGGCGCCGGTGCCGACGAGGTGATGCTGCAGGTGCTCGCCCGCCTCGACGGGCTGCCCGCCTAGCAGGCCCCGGGCCGGCTGACTCGATTTCGGCGGATCTCCTTCGGCCCGCGGGCCCGGTCGGCACAGTCGTGTCATGTCCGAGAACCGCCCCGTCTCCCGCCGTACCGTCCTCGCGGCGGCCGCGACCGGCGCCGGGCTGGCGGCCGTCGGCGGCGGCCCGTCGCTCGCGGCCGGGCCGCCCCTGCGACCGGTCAGCATGGCCATGCACATCCACGGCCCGTTCAGCGAGGGCATGGCCAGCTACGAGGCGCACCTGCAGCAGGCCCGGCAGCACGGCGTGGACCTGGTGTGGTGGACCGACCACGACTGGCGCATCGCCGCCCACGACTATCGGCGCGTGGTGCGGTTCGACGACGTGACGGAGCTCGAGAAGGGCCTCGCCTGGACCTGGACCCAGCGCACCGACGGCGCGCTGTCCATCGCGACCGCCGGTTTCGGGGACGGCGCGCTGCGGCTCTCGGCGGTCGGCGCGGCGCCCGAAGGCGGCATCCTGTGGGAGGTCGGGTCGGCGTGGAACTCCACGTACTCGACCTGCATCGCGGACACGGTCCTGGGCCTGGACGTGTTGCCGGAACGCGCGGGTCCCGGCGCCGCGCTGCTGCTGGAGATGAGGCTGTCCTACCACCCCGCGCGCGGCGGCCGGCCCGCCGGCGAGTACATCCTGCAGTACCGCATCGGTGCCGCCGCGGAGCCCGGATACACCACGACCGACCTGCTCGGCGTCGTGGACGTACCCGTGGCCTCCGGCCTGTGGAACCGGCTCACGCTGCGGCTCGCCGACGACATCCGGCGGCTCTGGCCCGACCTGGTCGCGGTGGACAACAGCATCCGCGAACTGCGGGTGGGTGCCGCCGCCGGCGCGGGCCTCGAGGCCGGCTTCGTCGTCGACCGGCTCACCTTCACCCGCGAACGGCGCGCCGGGCAGGCGGGCGAGGACCTGCGCGAGGAGGTCCTGGCGAACTACGACCAGGAGTACGCCGACGTCAAGCACTACCGCGCGTACGAGATCTCCCTGGTCCGCCACCTCAACTGGTACGGCGGCGACGAGACGCTGCCGGCCTTCCCGTCCCCGCCGGAGCGCGACGACGACCCGGCGGCCACCGCGGCGATGATCAAGTTCCTGCACGCCCACGGCGGCATCGTCTGCTGGAACCACCCGATGGACGTGGAGACCCGCGAGAGCCTCGCCAAACTCATGATCGACCGCGACAAGCTCGGCGCCGACCTGATCGAGATCGGCCGCGACCCGCAGGAGGACCTGCTGTGGGTGTACGACGTGGCGGCCCGCAACGCGCTCTTCTTCACGGCCGTGGGCGCGAGCGACGACCACGACGGCGACGACTGGCTGGCGCAGACCGAGCGGTTCCTCACGTACGCCTGGGCTCCCACCCGCCGGCGCGGCGACGTCCTGCCGGCGTTGCGCCGCGGCGCCGCCTGGTTCGCCGACCCGCTGTACTACCGCGGCTCACTCGATCTGCAGGTCGGCGACCGCGACGCCATGGGCGCCGTCCACCTCACCAAGGCGGCCAAGGTGAAGGTCGACGCCGTGGCGACGGACCTCCCGGCCGGCTCGGTTCTCGAGGTCGTCACCGGGGTGACCGATCTGGCCGGCGCCCGCCGGCTGACCCCGGCGGTGAAGGTGCAGCGCCTCCCGGCGGCATCCCTGGCGTCGGGCCGCTACCGGCTCACCGTGAAGCCCGGTTCCGGGGCGTACGTCCGCACCCAGGTCCGGCTCGCCGACAACCGGCTCGTCGCCGCCTCCAACCCGGTCTGGTTCCTGCCGAAGGCGCCACCGCGCGGCATTCCGGCGGACCGCAAACGGTGGCTTCCCGCCTGACTCCACGCGGTGGCGGGGAAACCGTAGGATGCCGGGATCCTGGCACTGCGACCCCGGAGGACCCGCTTGCGTCCGGCGCTGCTCCGCCTCCTGTCCCCGGCGCTGCTGGCCGCCGTCCTCGCGACGGCCGGCTGCGACGCCGGCCCCACCCGTGCGGCCGGCGCCCCGGCGACCTCCGGCCCCGCGGCGTCGGCGTCCGCGCCGGCACCCGCCTCGCCGCCCGCCCCACCGAAGCCCCGGGTCAGCAAGGCCACGCTCGCCTACTTCTTCAAGATCGCGCTGGGCGCCGAGTACGGCGACGACGTCAAGGTCGTCATCAAGTGGTCCCAGCCGGTCGTGACGGTCCGCCTCGAGGGCAAGCCGGACGCTCCCGCCCGTACCTGTCTGCAGCGCGTCGTCGCCGACTTCAACGAGCTGTCGGCCACCACGCGGCTGCGGCTCACCACGGACTCGACCGCCGACATCCGCATGTACTTCGGCCCTGTCAGCCGCTTCCGCTCCGTCGAACCCAGTTACGTCCCCGGCAACGACGGCTTCTTCACCGTCGCCTGGCGCGGCGACCACACCATCAGCAACGGCACGGTGCTGATCAGGACCACGGGCATCGGCGACCGGGTCCGCTGCCACCTGATCCGTGAGGAACTGACGCAGAGCATGGGTCTCATGCGAGACGCCGACGACCACCCGGACAGCGTCTTCTACGGCGAGTACTGGGCGATGCCGACGAAGTATTCCGGCCTCGACGAGAAACTGATCCGACTGCTCTACGGGGGAGCGCTCCGGCCCGGCGACACCCGCAAGGACATCACCGCCGCCGTGACGGTCGCCGGATGAGCTGCTCGACGAGGTCGGCCAGCTCGGCCACCGGCAGCCGGCCGTCGAGCTCCACAGTGGCACCGGCGCGCAGCAACGGCTCGACCTCCCGGACGTACCGCTCGATCTCGGCCCGATCCTGCGCCGTTCTCCCGTACGGGTTGGCCGGCCTGGTCGCGACCCGATCGAGGAGGACGTCGAGCGGAGCGCTCAGCAGGACGACATGGTCGAAGCGGTCGTAGAACCGTCCCTGGTTGGCCACCGTTCCCGACACGACGACCTCCGGGCGATCGGCGAGCAGAGCGGCCATCCGCGGCTCGTCCCAGTCGCCGTCCGGGCGCACCCATCCGCCGTAGTCGGTGTCGACGACGTCGTGGCCCCGCCGCGCCAGCTCCTCGAGCACCGTACTCTTGCCCGCGCCCGACATCCCGGTCACCAATACGTGCGTCACCTCCGTGAACTTACTGACGTGGCCCGGGCCCCGTTCTCCCTATCCTCACCGCCATGGGGAGGATCACGAACGTCCGGGCGACGCCGGGCGGTTCCGTACGGCTCGACCTGCCACGCGAAGGGGGCGGCTGGCGGGTCACCCACCTGCGTCCGGAGGTGAAGAGCCGGCTCGCCGAGCTGTACGGCCTCGCGGAATGGGGCGCGTGGCGGGGCTTCGTGGCGGCCCTGACCTGCTGCCCCTTCTGGCTGCTCATCGCCTGGGCCGGCCTGCGACCGGCGGCGGCGGTCACCGGCTGGATCACCGCCGTCGGCGCGGTGATGGCGGTCCTCGGCCTCGGCATGCTGCTGACGGACGCCTACGAGCTCTTCGGCGGCATCCTGTACGTCCTGACCGCCGTGGTGATCTCGCCGCTGCTGCTGTTCCCCGCCTTCCAGCGCTCACTGGAGTACACGATCGAGACGGACGCCGGCCCGCCGATCTGGGTGCCGGCGAACGGCGTCACCGGGGCGTGGCTCGAGACCCGGGGCAACGCCGTGGCGGTGACCTTCACCTTCCACAACGGCGGCACCGTCACCTACGAGGCGGCCGGCCGCCCGGGCACCAAGCTCCACAGAGGATTCAACCGCCTCCTGGGTCACCCGCTGGCCCGGCACCCGCAGGCTCTGTAGGCGCCTACGGCCGGCGGCGTTCCCAGGGTCCGTGTCGCGCTCGTCGTCGGCGCCGTGTGTCACCAGCAGGACGGGCTCGCGGCGCTCAGCGGCCTCCGGCGTCCGGATGCACGCCGTGCCGGACCCCGAGCCCGATCGACATCGTGGCGACATGGTGCTCGCCGCCGGTCCTCCACCCGAACGGGTACGAGACCGGTTCACCCTGAGGGCCGGGGAACGTTCCCAGACCTGGGTATCCACCGGGTCAACCTAGTCGACGGTCATGAGGGCGCGCGCTGCCGTGGTGGCCCGGGCGGCGATCGCGTCGACGGAGATCGATTTCCGGGCGAAGAAGCCGTCCGCGTACAGCGAGGTGTAGCCGTGCGCCACCGCGATCGTCGCCTCGACCAGCTGGACCGCCTCCTGATACGACGGGCAGCCGGTCGCGGCGGCGAGGTCGAGCAGGGTGGTCATCAGGGCTCGGGTCCGGTCGCGCCGGGTCTCGTCCGGCAGGGCGTGCAACTCGCCGGCGTAGATGACGTGGAAGCCGGCGCCGGTGCGGGCGACGTACCTGACGTAGGCGCCGGCCGCTGCGGCCAGGCGGTCGGCCGGGTCGGTGCCGGCCGCGTCGGCGGCGGCGGCGATCGCCGCGGCCAGGTCGTGGGCGGCGGCGCCCGAGACGGCGCCGAGCAGGTGGGTCCGGTCCGGGAAATGACGGTACGGCGCGGCCGTGCTCACACCCAGCCGGCGGGCGACGGCGGCGACCGAGAAGCGCGGGAGTCCGCCGCCCTCGGCGAGCTGGGCGAAGCTGGCCTCGATCAGCGCCGCGCGGAGGTCGCCGTGGTGGTATCCCCGGTCCGCCGACACGCCCGCCTCCGCTTGCCGAAGATGTAAGTGACGTCTTACATTAGCAAGTGATAGCCCTCTTACATAGCGGAGGCACTGTGAGCATCCGGCTCGGGTACCAGATCCCCAACTTCACCTACCCCGGCGTGCCGGTCGAGGACCTCTTCGACACGGTCGCCGCTCAGGCCCGCGAGGCCGAGGCGGTGGGATTCGACACCGTCCTGGTGATGGACCACTTCTACCAGCTGCCGGGCATCGGTGCGCCTGAGAACGCGATGCTGGAGGCGTACACGACGCTCGGCGCGCTCGCCTCGGCCACCTCGACGATCCAGCTGTCCACACTGGTCACCGGGAACACGTACCGTAATCCTGCGCTCCTGGCGAAGACGGTGACCACCCTCGACGTGGTCTCGAAGGGCCGCGCGATCCTGGGGATCGGCGCCGGCTGGTTCGAGCGTGAGCATCACGACTACGGCTTCGAGTTCGGCACGTTCGGGCAGCGCTTCGAGCGGCTCGAGGAGGCGCTGACCATCATCGCGCCGATGCTGAAGGGCGAGCCGGCCGTCCTCGACGGCAAGTGGTACACCGCCCGCGGCGCCATGAACAATCCCCGGCTGCGCCCGACGATCCCGATCATGCTCGGCGGCAGTGGTGAGCAGAAGACGTTCCGGCTGGCCGCCCGCTTCGCCGACCACATGAACATCATCTGCGACGTCGCCGACCTGCCCCACAAGGTCGCCGTGCTCCGGCAGCGGTGCGAGGAGATCGGCCGCGACCCGGCCACGCTCGCGACCAGCTACCTGGTCATGGGCATCGTGGGCGAGACCGGGCAGGAGGTGAAGGAGCTCGCCGAGACCGTGCCCGAGGACCGCCGCAACCGCACCTTCCTCGGCACGCCCGACCAGGTCGCCGAGCAGCTCCAGGAGAAGGTGCTGGGCGCCGGCATCGACGGAATCACCATCAACCTGATCCGTAACGGTCACCGGCCGGGCTTCGTCACCCAGGTCGGTGCGGCGCTCAAGCCCCTGGTCACCAGCGGCGCCTGAGGTCGCACGTGCTATAACGCGGCTCATGCGCATCCTGTTCGTCGCGGCGCCGCTCCAGGGCCACCTGCTGCCCCTGATCCCGCTCGCCGCAGCGTGCCGGGACGCCGGGCACGAGGTGACCCTGGCCGGTGGCGGCTTCCCGCCCGACGTCCTGGGGCTGCGTACGGCCGACATCGGCGCCCGCTTCAGCCTGCCGCGGAGCGCGATCCGGGTCGCCCTGCGCCACCCGGGCATCGCCCGCGCCGAGATGAGAGGCACGGCGGGCTACGCCATGGTCGGCGAACTCTTCGGCCGCGCCAACCTCGCCCTGGTCGCCCCGCTGCTGGCGCTCGCCGCGCGCGAACGCCCGGACCTGATCGTGTACGAGTCGCTGGGCGAGGCCGGCGCCGTCGTGGCCGGACGCCTGTCCGTCCCGTCGGTGCTGCAGGAGAACACGCTGTGGCCGGCCACCGACCTCTTCCGGGCAGTGGCCGGCAGCACGGCCCTCGCCGGCCACGACCTCCCCGCCCCGGCGCTGACCATCGCGGTGACCCCGCCGAGCCTGCGCGTCACCCCGTCCCCGGACGCCGTGGCGATGCGGCCGGTCCCGTTCTCGGGCGGCGGCCCGGTCCCGGACTGGCTGCGTACCCCCGGCGACCGGCCCCGCGTGCTGGTCAGCCGCAGCACCCTCGAGGGCCCGAACGACGGCGACCCGGGCCCCGCGGTCATCGCCGCAGCCGCACGGGTGGACGCCGAGTTCGTGCTGGTCCGCCCGGCGGTCACCCGCAACCTCCCACCGAACGTGCGGGCGGTGGGCCGGGTGCCGCTGAACGAGGTGCTGCCGTACGCCGCCGGCTTCGTTCACCATTCCGGTGCCGGAAGCGTGCTGGGCGGGCTGGCTGCGGGCGTACCTCAATTGACCACGCCCGGAGCGGGCGACCGCAGGCACAACGCCGAACTGCTGGCCCAGCGCGGAGCCGGCCTCGCCGTCAAGGCGAAGGCCATCGGCGCGGCCGACCTGAACCGGCTGGTGACGGACGACGGGCTGCGGCGCGCCGCCCAGGAGGTCGCGGCGGAGATCGCCGCGATGCCCGCCCCGGCCGCGGTGGTTCCCACCCTGGAACGGCTCGCCGCCGGCTGACGCGTGTTACTCGGCCGTGGGACGGTTGTACGCGGCCAGTGTGGCCTGGCCGGTGGACGCATCCTGGAAGACCAGCTCCCAGGGGCCCGTGTTGACGTCCATGTCCTTGCCGAAGCCCACCCACTTGCCGCGGATCCGGCGCCCCGTCGGCTCGGCCAGCATCTGGATGGCCCCGTGGTAGCGAGCGCCCCGGTAGTAGCCGTCCGCCTCGGTCTGCTCCACCCAGGTGCCGGTGACGACCGGCCCGTCCACGGTCAGGTCCATCGTCAGGGAGGATGTGGCGGAGCTGGGGAGGCTGCGTACCGTCAGGCGGTCCCCGTGCTGCAGGACCACGACGAAGTGCTCGCCCGTGTACGTGCTGTCCCGGCTCGAGGAGTAGAAGTCGTACCTGCTGAGCCACACGCCCGAGTAGTTGGGAGCCGGGACGGCGGCGGCCGCCGTGGAACGAACCGGTGCGGGGCTGGTCGGCGTTGCTGCCACGTCGTGACCGCCGTGGCCGTCGCCGGACACGCGAGCCTGGGGGACCGGCACGCTGAAACCCAGCGAGGCGATCGGCAGCCCTGTGACGGCCTCGAGGGCGCGGGCGTACACCGGCCGGGGAGCGACGATCTGGCCGGCCTCCCAGCGCTGGACCAGCCGCTTGCTCGCGTCGTTCGGCACCCCGGCGCGGTCCCCGGCCGCGCGCAGAGCGCGGGCGAAGTCGTCCTGGCTCATCAGCATCCCCATGCGGACGGCGCGGAGGGTGGCGTTGGTGGTCACGGTCGACAGGGTAGTCGAATGTCGCCGAAATGACGCCCCTGATATCGCCGCATTGACGTCCCGGCCGCCGCTGCGCCTACGTGGCCGGCGGGGTGATCCTCGATCGCATGAGCTTGCCCGGCCCCCGCTCCGACGTCATGGCCACCTTCCGCGACGCCGGTCAGCCCCGGCCCCTGGCCGACCGGCCCCTGGCGGTGGCGCACCGCCACGCCCGGGGCTGGACCGTCTGCGTCATCGCAGGACCCAGGTTCGAGCGCACGACCTTCGACGGGGTTGCCGAGGCGGTGACCCGCCAGACCGGAATCCGCAAGCTCCTGATCGTCTGGTCCGGGACCGTGTCCTAAGGTCCGGGCCGTCAGCCGCGGGCCGAACCTGCGCCCAGCAGCATGCGCAGGCCGGGCTTGGCGCGGCGGAGCGCCTCCGGGTCGTCGTACGCCTTCGCCATCAGAGCGTGCCCCTGCAGATGGGCCAGCAGCCGCATCGCCGCATCGCCCGCGTCCAGGGCCGGGTCGATCTCGCCGCGCCCCTTGGCCTCGGTGATCGCCACCGTGAAGTAGCGGGTCCAGCCCGCCAGGATGCGGGTGACCTGGGTGCGGGCGTCGTCGCCGTACCCGGCCATCTCCGCGGCCAGGCCGCCCAGCGGGCAGCCGGGCGTGGCTCCCATCCGCCCGCGCATCTCGGCGAGCAGTTCGGCGAAGCTGTCGACGAATCGGTCGATGCGCTCGAGCGGTCCGACGTCGTCGGCGAACGCCGCCTCCAGGACCGCGTTCATCATGTCCCAGTTCCGTTCCAGGACCGCCGCGCCGAGAGCGTTCTTGGACGGGAAGAAGTGATAGAGGCTGCCTTTGTGTACGCCCGCGGCCTTGCACACGTCTTCCGTGCTCACCTGCGCGAGCGACGCGCCGTGCACCAGGTCGCGGGCGACGGTCACGATGCGCTCGCGCGTGTCCTTCGCCATGTAGCCGCCTCCTTCGCGCAACCCGGCAAAGGTAGCAAGGCGCCGGTCAGGTGAGGCGCCGTTGCTCGCGGGCCGCCCATCGGGCGACGCGGCCGGGGTCGAGCGGGCCGCCGTGCCCCACGTGCAGGGCGCGCGGCCGCAGCGCCAGCATCGCCTGCAGGCTGGCGAGGTTGCGTGCCGGATCGTCGTGGAACGGCGGGTTGGCCGGGCGGCGGGGGATGAGCCCCATGAAGGAGCCGGCGATGAGGTCGCCGGCGACCAGGTCGCCCTCGTCGGTCAGGACGGACACCGACCCGGCCGTGTGCCCGGGGGTGGGCATGATGCGGCCGTCGACGCCGAAGTCGGCGAGCGAGGTGGGGCCGTCGAGCAGGATGTCCGGCTCGACCGGCTCGATCCGGGCGTACAGCGGCCGGGCGCGGGCCATGAGCCGGCCCATCGGCCCGGTGGGCCGGTACGGCCGGCGCGACCGTCCACTCCGGTACGGCCCGGCGTCGGCGGCGTGCGCGGCGATGGGTGCGCCGGTGAGCCGCTGCAGCTCGGCCGCCGATCCGAAATGGTCGAGATGGGCGTGGGTCAGGACGATCAGCGCGAGGTCCGCCGGGTCGACGCCGTGCCGGGCGAGGCCTTCGACGATCGTGCCGGCCTTGCCGGGTGTGCCGGCGTCGACGAGGACGGGACGTCGTCCGAGCAGCAGGTAGGTGTTGATGGTGTGCCGGCCGGTGACCGGCACGGCGGCCACCCGGGTCGTGTGTAGCACGGCGTCTCTCCCAGTTCTTGACCGATCAGTCAACAGCACCCTAGAGGTGCTTGACTGGTCGGTCAAGAAGGACTGCATCGGTTACGGTGAGGCGTGTCCCGGGACAACGACCGGCCGGCTCGGGTCGACGACATCCACGAGCTCGCGATGACCATGCCGCACGTGAAGGTGGAGTACGGCAGCCGCGACAACCCGGTCTACCAGGTGGGCGGGAAGTCGTTCATCTTCTTCCGCAATCCCCGGCCCGACGCGGTGGACCCGGAGACGGGGGAGCGCTACACGGACGTCGTCGTCTTCTGGGTCGAGTCGGAGGCGGACAAGCACGCTCTCGTCCAGGACGAGACGTCGCCGTTCTTCACCACGGCCCACTTCGACGGCCATCCGTCGGTGCTGCTCCGGACGTGCCGGGTCGGCGAGGTCACACGTGGGGAGCTCGCCGAGCTGATCCAGGACGCGTGGATGTCCCGCGCCTCGGCGCGCCGGGCGGCCGCCTATCTCAGCGCTCACCCGCCTGCCCGTCCCTAGGCCGCCGGCGGGGACTGAAGAACCGGGCCGCGCCTGCCGCGGAGGACCCGCAGGGCGACCCCGGGGCGGAACAACGCCGCCGGCGGTGCGACGAGGTACAGCACGTCGGCGAGCGCCCGGGCGACGTACCCGTCGCGGTTGGCCACATCGGACGTGCGGTCGAGGTACCGGTTGGCCAGCTGCGCCGCCCGGCCCAGCCGGGGTCCGACGGTGGTCGGGAACCGCAGGTCCGCCCCGGTGGCGATCCGCCAGGGGGCCTCGCTGCACCGCGCGACCGCCGCCTGCGCGGCGCGGCCGAAGGTGCCCGGGTGGGCGCGCAGGTGCCTGTCCAGCAGCACGGCGGCCTGGGCGGCGACCGTCATTCCCTGGCCGTACACCGGGTTGAAGGTGCAGGCGGCATCGCCCGTCACCAGGAAACCGTCCGGCCAGCGCGGCATGGCCTCGTAGTGACGGCGGTGGTTGGCCGTACGCCGGTAGCCGTGAACCGGGGAATCCGGGGTCCCGTTCCGGATCGCTTCGTAGAGCACCGTGCTGCGCAATCCGCGCGCGAACTCCAGGAAGCCCTGCTCGTCGGTGGGCGGGACGTCGCCGCCGAGCCCGCCGAGCGTCACCATCCACCTCCCGTTCTCGATGGGGAACAGCACCCCGCCCCGCCGGACCTCCGGCGCCTTGGGCATCAGGAGGATGTTCTTCCACCCGCCGGTCGCCCCCTCGGGCAGCGAGTAGCGGCGGCTGGCATAGGCCAGACCGGACTCGACCCGGCTCTCCTCGGGCCGCCCGTACCCGAGCTGGTCGAGCCACTCCGTGGCATGCGAGGCGCGCCCGCTGGCATCGACCACCAGATCCGCCGCCAGTTCCTCCGGCGCCGAGCCCGGGGACCGGCCGCGCAGCAGCACGCCTCCGACAGCCTGCGCCCCTCGAGCCGGTACCAAACCCACGACCTCGTGCCCGGTGCGGAACCGAACCCGTCCGTCCTGCACCAGACGCCGGCGCAGCGCCCAGTCGATCAGTTCCCGGCTGGCGCCGACGAGCCGGTGAGTGGCGGGGAACCTGTCCCGCCAGCCGGTGGGGCTGAGGTACAGCACCTCCGTGGGCGCCGCGACCGGCACCGCACCGTACTCGTGAAGGCCTGCGATCACACCGGGGAAGAGCAGGTCGAGCGCGCTCTGGCCGGCCGGGATCAGGACATGCAGGTGGTGGGCCTGCGGAAGCCCTTTCCGTACGGCCGGCCCGGCCGGAAAATCATCACGGTCGACGACGGTGACACTCTCCACGTGGTCGGCGAGAACACGGGCGGCACAGAGCCCGGCGAGGCTGCCCCCGATGACGACGGCGTGGCGGGGCGCGGGCGTGGTGAGCGACATCCCCCCATCGTGCGGGGTCATCTCCTAGTTGGGAACGTCGATCTGGAGGTCGTGGTAGTCGCCGATCGAGAGCACCACGGTCCCGTTCTCCACGAGCTCGTAGTCCCACAGCTTGCCTTCCGGGTCGAACGACTCGATCGACACCTCGATCCGCCGGAACAGCGCCCTCGCGTCCGGCGTCATCGCACCCCTGATCTCGATGGCGTCGCGCATCCCGCTCCACGGCCCGACCTGCACGGCGGGCAACCCCAGGAATTCGCTACGGCCGTAGCTGAGCGGCCCGTCGCCGTCCGGCATGTGCACCCGGAACTCGTCCGCACGGTCGAGGTGTTCGCTCAACAGGGATCGCCATTCGGCGTCGGGGACGGGGCCCAGGTACTTCCGCGGCATGCCGGGATCGTATCGATGCGGGTCACGCGGGCATGGCAGGCTGGTGCCGTGCCAGTGATCGCAGACCCCCGGCGGGTCCGGGAGATCGACGTCATCCGGGTCGGACCCGACCACTCCCGCGGCTGGGACGGACGGACGCCCGTACGCGGCGTGGTCCTCGAGGTCTGGCACGGCGAGCAAGCCGAAGCGGCCCTCGCCCTCGCCGCGACGCTGCCCGAGGCGCAGCCGATGCGGTGCTTCCTGCCGCACTATGCGATGCGACTCCGCAACGGCCCGACGGCCCTCGCCGAGATCGCCTTCTGCTTCCGATGCCGCAACGGCCGGGCATTGTCGTTCCCGCCGGACTTCGTGGTCGCCCCCTGGTTCACGTTCGACCCCGACAGCGAACCGGCCCGGCACCTGCTCGCGATGTTCCGGTCGGCCGCCGGCCGTTCACCCGATAACGAGTCGCCGTAGCAGCCGGCGTCGGACAGAATCGGTCGGCGTGAGTACCCACCTGCGGGAGATCGCCCGCGACACCCTGCAGATCCTTCAGGACGGCGCCTACCGTACGCCCCGCGGGCAGAAGGTCGACCTGGCGCCGGCGATGCAAGCCGCGGTCGCGGGCACATCGGTGTACCAGCCGGACGAACCGCTGCCGGCCCCCGCACCGGCCGGCCCCGCCCCCGCGGTGTCGGTCACGGCGGAAAGCACCCTGGCGGCCACCCGCCGGATGGCCGCCGACGGTCCGGTGGCCGCCCTGGTGTTCGCGTCCGCCAAGAACCCCGGCGGCGGCTTCCGCACGGGAGCCCAGGCGCAGGAGGAGAGCCTCGCGCGATCGTCGGCCCTGTACCGCTGCCTCACCGCCGTACCCCAGTTCTACGCGGTCCACCGCGCCAGCAGCGACAACCTCTACAGCGACCGGGTGATCCATTCGCCCGGCGTGCCGGTCTTCCGCGACGACGACGGCCACCTCCTGGAGACGGCCTATCAGGTGTCGTTCCTGACCGCGGCGGCACCCAACCGCGGGGCGGTACCCCGCAACCGCGCCGACCAGGTCGCGGCGATCCTCGCCAAACGGGCCCGCCGCGTCCTCGCCGTCGCAGCCGCCCACGGCCACCGGCGCCTCGTACTCGGCGCATGGGGTTGCGGTGTCTTCCGCAACGACCCGGCGATGGTGGCCGACGCGTTCGCCGGGGCGCTGCTCGACACCGCCGGCTGGTTCGACGACGTGGTCTTCGCCGTGATGGACGACAAGAAGGGAACCCCGGTGCGGTCGGCGTTCTCCGCCCGCTTCCCCGCCGCCGGCTGACCCGGCGGCCGACGGTAACGTTCCCGACGTGGGCCTGTACCTGGTCGACGTCAGCGCCGCGAGCTGGGCGGAGAAGGAGTACGCACCTCTTCTGAACGACGCACTCGTGGCACGAGGTCTGCCGCCCTATCCGGGGCCGCCGACCACAGCCCGCCAGGGCTTCGAGGAGAAGTTCATCCTCGGCATGGACGAGTTCGCCGACATGTGTGCACGCCACGGCGTCGCGGAGTTTCTCGACGCCACCCTGATCGTGCCGGTGGACTTTCCCGGCCTGATCGAACTCCCGGTGGAGAGCTCCTACGACGACGTGACAACCGTGTTCAGCGCCCAGCGGCTGCGCACGGCCATCGCCCCGGTCGCCGCCGAGATCGGGCTGACCGCCGACCTGCCGAGCGGGCCGTTGGCGCTGACCCTCGCGATCGACGATCCGCTCACCTTCTCCGTGGCACTCTTCCGGCAAGCCGCGGAGCACTCGCTGCGCCATGGCTGCCCGCTGACGTACATCTAGCCGTCCGGAGCCGAGGACGCCCGGTCAGATTCTGCTTCCGCGCCTCGTCGCGCCCGCCTGTGGTTGGTAGCGTTCACGGCCATGCAGCCTCGCACCGTCCGGGTTGGATCTGCCGTGTTGCATGTGGGAGTGACGGGCGAAGGTCCTGATGTCGTCGTCCTGAGCGGCGGCCCCGGTTGCGTGCAGTACCTGGAACGGGACGACATCTCCCCGCGAGGTCACCGCGCCTGGTATCCCGAGCCTCGCGGAGTCGGCCGCTCGACCGGCGGCCCGCACACCATGGACGAGGCGATAGAAGACCTCGAGAGCATCCGTACGGCGGTAGGAGCGTCCACCTGGCTCGTGCTCGGCCACTCGTGGGGCTGCGACCTCGCGGTGCGCTACGCGCTCGAGCATCCGGAGGTGGTGACGGCGGTGGTCGGCATCGCCGGCAGGGGTCCCCACCGTGACCGCACCTGGTCCGAGGCGTACGAAGCCGGCAAGGCGTCGGAGCCCGCCGTCGGCATCGAGTGGGTGAGCGACGTTCACAGGGCGCTCGGCGAGTCATTCACCGAATGGATCCACCGGCCCGACCTGTGGCGCCGACTGGCCGGCTGCGAGGTGCCGATGCACTTCATCGCCGCCGGCGACGACATCCGCCCGTCCTGGCCCCTGGCCCAGCTCGCGGAACTCGTCCCGCACGGGCGGTTCTCCACCGTGCCGGCCGTACCGCACGACTTCTGGTTCACCCACCCCGACGTCTGGACGAGAACCGTCACGGAGGCCCTGGTGCGTACGCCGGAAGCATGACGGGTCCGCAACGGGCCCACCGGCCGTGACCCGCCCGTGAGACCGTCCGGAGGACAGCCGACCCTACAGGCGGGGAGATCCGATGGTCACGGTCCCGGCGGGCAGCACCCTCCTGCTGCGATGCCCGGGCGAGCAGCCGCTCGCACTGATCGTGCTGGCCGAGGTCAGCGCGGCATTCCTGGCCGAGCTCCCGCCGATCCCGGTGCTCGACCCGGACGGCCCGGGCACCCGGCGCTTCGGCATCCTCGAGCTGGTCAGCAGCGCCGGCGTCACCTGGGTCGAGGCGGAACTGCGCGACGGCACCCTCACCCTCACCGGCGACCCGCCCACCGACGTGGTCCAGCGCCGGGGCGCCACCCGCCGCCCCGGCACGTACGCCGCCACCGGCACCGCCCAGCTGAACACCGAACCGGGCCGCCGCCTCGTAGCCCTCTCCGGCCACGTCGAAGACGTATCCACCACCGGCCTGCTCTTGCGAGCCACCCCCGCGACCAGCGTCCACCTCCCCCCGAACATCGTCCGAACCCTCCTGCACATCTCCATGCCGTGGGGCGACATGACAGCAACAATCACCACAGTGGACCAAAGAGCCGACCACCTCCGAGGCACCTACGAATGGCTCACCCCCTCCGACAAAGCAGCCCTCGAAACCTTCTGCGCCGCCCGCTGAGCAAGGAAGACCCCAACAAAGCAACCGGCGCGGTTCGTCCGCCTGACCACGACGAACCCAGGCCTGCCCGACGCGCCGACGAACAGCAACCCCAGCGCGGCAGCCAGACCACCCACCGCACGGTGACCGCGAAGCCCGCCACGCACGCACAAGTGAGCGACCACCACGAACCCGCAGCCCGAGACCACGCAAGGTGGGGGGGGGGGGGGGGGGGGGGGCGCCCGCCCCCCCCCCCCCCCCCCGCGCGGGCGCCCCCCCCCCCCCCCCCG
>NZ_JBITLP010000005.1:115052-366672 GCF_044465265.1 Actinoplanes sp. NPDC049681 | reverse complement strand
CCCCGAAGGGGGGGGGGCGGGGGTCACAAACAACGCAAAAAAACGCCCCACCAGCCGTCTTGGTCACCCCGGCCCCCCACCGTCAAAGGGCGACCGAACCACCGCTCACCGAGGCGAAACCGAAGCCTGCGGCACACCCCCGACGACAAGCCGCCGCAACGGCCCGACCACCGGCAACGTCAGAAGCAGCCCCACCACCGGCACAAGGAAAGCCACCCGCAGCCCCACCGGCGCCGACAGCAACCCGAGCACCACGGCACCGACCAACGCCCCGCCGTAGTTGAACAGGTTGACCCGGGCGATCACCTCATCACTGCGCCCCGGCGCAGCATGCCCGGCGGCGGAGAAGGCCAGCGGCACCAGCACCCCGACCCCCGCCCCGGTGACGGCGAACCCCACCACGGCCGCGGCGATCGACGGTACGGCGACCACGAGCGCACAGCCGGCCGCGCACGCCAGCAGGGAGGCGGTCGCGGCCAGCGCCCGCCCGGTGCGGGGCACGACGTGGTCGCCCACCAGCCGGGACACGAGCACCGCCACCTGGTACGCCGCGTACCCCAGCGGAGCGACGGAATCGGCGGCCTTCAGCGAGTCGTGCAGGTAAACCGAACTCCAGGTGCTCACCGCCGAGTCGGCCAGGAAGGCGGTGAAGATCAGCGTGCCGCAGATGAGCACGACCCGCCGGATGCCGGGCCCGGTGTGCCCGGCGAGGTCGGGCTGGACCGTACGGCCCGGTTCGTACGCCCGCCAGCCGGCCACGGTGACGACGACGGCGAACGCCCCCGCCGTGCCGACGGCCACTCCCGCGCCCGCGCCGCCCGCGACGAACGCGGACATCAGCAGGGCCGCCGCGATGGCCGCAGCCGTGTACGCCGCGAACAGCCGGTTCATCACACTGCGCCCGAGCCGCGCCTGCACGAGCACGCCTTGCATGCTCAGCGACGCGTCCACCGTGCCGAGGCCCACGCCGTACGCCATGAGGATCGCGATGAAGGCGGCGGTGGGCGTACGGAAGGTCGTGAGCCCGAGGGCGACGCCGACCGCGACCAGGCCTCCCGCGAGGGCGTAGCGGCTGCCCCACCGGGCCGCGGCCCGGTCGGCGACCAGCGAGCCGCCGGCCGCGGCCACGCAGACCAGCAGCAGGATCGCGGAGACGAGGGCGTCGTCGAGGCCCTGCCGCTCCTTGAACATCGGGAGCGCGGTCACCACCGCGGCGTAGCCGAGGCCCTGGGCGGCGTACCCGGCGCCGATCCACCGGGCGCGGCCGCCGGCGGAGGGAACGATCTCCATGGGCGCTCACTCTGGCACGTGAGCGCCGTCACGTCGAGAGCCGCGGAACGCGAGGACCAGCTGGAGCTCGAAGCGCGCCACCGGGTCGTCGAGGTCGGGGCCGAGGAGTTTGCGCAGGCGGCCGATCCGGTAGCTGACGGTCTGGGGGTGGACGTACAGCTCGGCGGCGACCTCTGTTCGTGACCCCCAGTGCCGCAGCCAGCTGTCCAGGGTGGTCAGCAGCTGGGCCCGCTGGGCCGGGCGCAGCGCCGCGAGGGGGGCCAGCCGCCGGGTCGCCAGGACGGACAGCGCGGCCGGTTCCCCGCGCAGGCCCAGCGCGGCGAGGTGGTCGTCGGCGAAGACCGGGCCGGGCCGCGTGCCGGTCAGCGCGGCGGTCAGCTCGGCGAGGCGCAGCGCCTCGGGCACCTGCGCCCAGTCCGCGGCCGGGCCGACCACCGCGCCGCGTCCGCGGAGCGAGTCGGTGAGCTGGCCGCGGGCCGTGCGCGGACCGGCGCGCAGCAGCAGGACGGCGTGGTCGTCGCGTTCGGCCACCACGCCGTCGGCGCTGTAGCGGAACCGGGCGTCGCGCGCCTGGTCCGCGGGGAGCAGCACGGGCACCACCGCCTCCGGGGCGGGCCAGCCGGCCGCCGCGGCCGCCGCGGCGACGACGCCGGGCGGGGAGCTGCCCCGCAGCAGCAGCTCGGCCAGGTGCCGGCGGCTGCGGTCCCGCTCGCCCGCCTGTTCGCGCAGCTGCCGGGCGAAGCCGTCGGTGCTGGCGGCGACCAGCTCGTCGACGTACGCGGTGACGGCGTCGGACAGGTCGATGAGCTCGGCGGTGTCCACCGGCCGCAGCCCGGCGAGGGCCTCGCAGGCCAGCCGCAGCATCAGCCGTGACGCCGTGCGCAGGGACGCCAGCAGCGCTTCCGGGCCACGGTCCTCCCGGGCTTCCGCGGCGCCGAGCGCGACGAACACCTCGCGGACCGCGGGCGGCAGCGCCGGCTCGGCGGTCCCGACCAGGTCCAGGAAGCGTTCGAACGCGACCCGGGCGGGGGTGTGCAGGTCCCGTTCGACCTTGCTGTCGTCGATGGCGGCGAAGACGGGGTTGGCCTCGGTGACCGCCGCCGCCACCGTGCGTACGGTCTCCTCGAGCCCGGGCCGCATGGCGGTGGCCAGGTCGGCGGGGAGCCGGTGCCACGGCGCCGCAGGGGTGATCACCGCCCGATTTTGGCACGGCGTGCTAAGAACCGCCCCGGATCTCGCTGGCCGCGCGATGGTGATGAGGCACGCCCGTTGCGGGGACGATGCGAAGGATGAGTGTCCGGCCGTACCCGAGGAGACCGCCGTGCAGCACCTGACTTCCCGGCAGCACGTCGTCGACATGTGCCGCACGATGCTGGAACGCGGCTACCTGAAGGCGACCGAGGGCAACGTGTCGGTACGCGTACCCGGGCGCCGGCTCTACGCGGTGACCCCGAGCAACTACGACTACGACCGGATGCGCGTCGAGGACGTCTGCCTGGTCGACTTCGACGGCAAGCATGTGCCGGACGACTCCGGGGCGGGGCTCGCGCCGTCGATCGAGTGCGGGATGCACGCCAACATCTACCGCGAGCGGCCCGACGTGAATGCGATCGTGCACACCCACCAGCCGTACGCGTCGGCCCTGGCCTTCCTGCGCAAGCCGATCCCGGCGCTCACCGACGAGCAGGTGCGGTTCCTCGGCCGGGAGGTCGCGATCGTCGACTACGCGCCCTCGGGCACCGGCTTCCTCGCCCGCAACGTGCAGAAGAAGGTCGCCGGCGGGGACAACGCCTTCATCATCGCCAACCACGGCATCGTCGCGCTGGGCACCGATCCCGACCGGGCCGTGTTCAACATGGCGCTGCTGGAGAAGGTGTCGATCGCGTACCTGATGGCCCTGACCACCGAGACCGGCAAGGTCTACACCATCCCGAAGGCGATCCGGGAGGTGGCGTTCACCAAGCTGCGCGCCGACGAGAAGCGGATCGCCGCGCAGATCACCAAGGCCGTGACACCGGTACGGGTGCCGCAGGACGAGGAGGCGCCGAGCGCGGACGCGGTCGCCGCGGTTGCCGGGAACGCCGAGCCCGCTTACGCGATCACGGAATACCCGGACGTGCCGGACGTGCTGCGCCGGCTCAAGGCGCTGGTCGCCCAGCCGGTCCGGGGGCTGCGGCACGACGCGCTGCTCGACGTCCTCAACTACTTCGACACCAAGTGCCGCGCCAGCAAGGAGATCACCGAGCGGGCGAAGCAGCGCATCCCGGGCGGCGTGCAGCACAATCTCGCGTTCAACTACCCGTTCCCGCTCGCCGTCGACAAGGCCGAGGGGGCGTACCTCACGGACCGCGACGGCAACACGTACATCGACTTCCTGCAGGCCGGCGGGCCGACGATCCTGGGCAGCAACTACGCGCCCGTCAACGAGCAGGTCGCCGCGGTGATCCGCGAGTCCGGGCCGGTCACCGGGCTCTTCCACGAGTACGAGCTCAAGCTCGCCGAGATCATCCACCGCTTCATGCCGCACATCGAGATGTACCGGTCGCTGGGTTCGGGCACCGAGGGCGTGATGGCCGCGGTGCGGGGCGCCCGCGCCTACACCGGCCACAAGATGGTGATCAAGGTCGGCGGGGCGTACCACGGCTGGTCCGACACCATGGTCTACGGGCTGCGGGTGCCCGGGACGTACCGGATGAACGCCAAGGGAATTCCGTTCGGCGCCACCGCCCGTACCCGGGAGTCCTTCCCGCATGATCTCGGCCAGCTGCGCCGCAAGCTCATCGAGAACCGGGTACGCGGCGGCACCGCGGCCGTGATCGTGGAGCCGGTCGGGCCGGAGTCGGGCACCCGGCCGGTGCCGCACGACTTCAACGCGAAGGTCCGCGCGCTCTGCGACGAGTTCGGCGCCCTGCTGATCTTCGACGAGGTGGTCACCGGGTTCCGGCTCGGGCTGGGCGGCGCGGCCGGCTACTTCGGCGTCACGCCCGACCTCACGGTGCTCGGCAAGGCGGTCTCCGGCGGCTACCCGATGGCCGGCGGCGTCGGCGGGCGTTCGGACGTCATGGCGGTCTTCGGCTCCGGGCTCGACGGCAAGAGCGGCGCGCACATCCAGGTCGGGGGCACCCTGTCGGCGAACCCGCTGTCCTGCGCGGCCGGCTACTTCGCCATCGAGGAGATGGCCCGGACCAACGCCCCGGTGATCGCCGGGCGGGCCGGCGACCGGCTCACCCGCGGCCTGCAGAAGCTGATCGACAAGTACGGCCTGCCCTATGTGGCGTACAACCAGGGGTCCATCGTGCACCTGGAGTGCAGCGGCGTCATGCTGCTGGACATGCGCAACCCGCTGAAGCTGCTCAAGGAGAACAAGGCCCGCAAGCGGCTGATGGAGCAGATGGGTGCGGCGTACGCGGCGCACGGCATCATCACCCTGGCCGGCTCGCGGATGTACACGTCCATGGCCGACACCGACGCGGTCGTCGACGACGCGCTGGGCCGCTTCGACCAGGTCTTCGCGCAGGTCGAGGGAGTCTGAGGCGGTGCACGCGACGCCGCCCCAGGTGCTGGCCATCGACCTGGGCACCTCCGGGATGAAGGCCGCCCTGGTCGCCGCGGACGGCACGGTCACCGGCTGGGCCGAGCGTCCCGTGGCCTTGCACGTGCTCCCCGGCGGCGGCGCCGAGCAGGACCCGCACGAGTGGTGGCGCGCGCTGGGTGAGGTGGTCGCCGAGCTCGGGCGCGCCCATCCCGGGCACCTGCGGGCGATCACCACCGTCTGCACCTCCACGCAGGGGGAGGGGACGATCGCGGTGGACGCCCGCGGGGAGCCGCTGACCCGGTGCATCAGCTGGCTCGACATGCGCGGCGCCGGCAACCTGCGGCGCCAGTTCGGCGGGCGGGTCTCGTACGGTGGCTTCTCGGTGCCCCGGATCGCCCGCTGGCTGCGGCTGACCGGCGGCATGCCGTCCGCGACCGGCAAGGACCCCGCCGCCCACATGCTGTGGGTGCGCGACGAGCTTCCCGAGGTGTACGACCGCACGGCCGCGTTCCTCAACGTGCTGGACTGGATCAACCTGAGGCTGACCGGGCGAACGGTGGCAACCGTCGACTCGATCCTCACCTCGTGGGTGACCGACAACCGCCGCCCGGGTGAGATCCGCTATGCGCCCGCGCTGGTCGCCGGCTGCGGCATCGACGCGGCCAAGCTGCCGCCCATCGTGGCCTGCACCGAGGTGATCGGCACGCTGAGCCCGGCGGCCGCGCAACACCTGGGCCTGCCGGAGTCCGTCCGGGTGGTGGCGGGCGCGATCGACAACACCGCCGCGGCCATCGGCGCCGGCACGGTCCGCGACAACGACCCGCACCTGTACGTGGGCACCTCGTCGTGGATCGCCGCGCACGTGCCGCGCAAGAAGACCGACGTGGTGGCGCAGATCGCGTCCGTGCCCTGCGCCCTGCCGGACCGCTACCTGATGACCGCGCTGCAGGCCACCGCCGGCGCGAACCTGACCTGGCTGCGGGACAAGATCGTCGAGTACGACGACCCGCTGCTCGGCGCCGGCCGCCTCAGCCGCGACGAGGGCTCGATCTTCGACGCGTTCGACCGCATCATCCCGGCGGTCCCGCCCGGCGCCAACGGCGTCCTCTACACCCCCTGGCTGTACGGCGAGCGCGCCCCGGTCGACGACGCGAACCTGCGCGCCGGCTTCCTCAACATCTCGCTCGACACCACCCGCTCGGACCTGTTGCGCGCGGTGTTCGAGGGCGTGGCACTCAACACCCGCTGGCTGACGGGCGCGGTCGACCGCTTCCTCGGCGCCCCGGTCACCTCCATGGCGATCACCGGCGGCGGCGCGCTGTCGGACTCGTGGTGCCAGATCTTCGCCGACGTGCTCGGCATCGAGATCCGCCGGGACGCTCGGCCGCTGGCGGTGAACGCCCGCGGTGCCGGCTGGATCGGCGCGGTGGGCGCCGGGATGATCGCCTTCGCCGACCTTCCGGACCTGGTCCGCACCGACCGGGTCTTCACCCCGAAGGACGCCCACCACGAGGTGTACGACCAGGTGTTCGACGTCTACAAGTCGGTGCACCGGCACCTGGCCCCGATCTACCGGCGCCTCAACGGGTAGTGGATCCGGTCCACCGATCGGTGGATCCGGGCGCTCGCCGGCCGGTGGGTTCTCCCGGCCACGCGGCCCGCGAGGCTCGAGGCATGAGACGAACAGCTGTCTGCACAGTGCTCATCGCCCTGGCCGGCCTCGGCGCGGCCCCGGCCGCCGGGAACGGATCCGCTGCCGTCGTGCGCACGGACGCGGGCCCGGTCCGGGGTACGGTCACCGCCGGCCACCGCAGCTTCCAGGGCGTGCCGTACGCCGCCGCCCCCACGGGGGACCTGCGGTGGCGGGCGCCCCAGCCGGTCCGCCCCTGGCACGCCGTCCGCGACGCCACCGCGCCGGGGCAGGCCTGCGCCCAGAATTCGCCGGCCGGCGGCCCGAGCGGCGGCGAGGACTGCCTCTACCTCGACGTCACCACGCCGGTCGGGCGCCGGGGACCCGTACCGGTGCTGGTCTGGCTGCACGGCGGCAGCTTCCAGTCCGGCGCGGGGAGCATGTACGACCCCCGCCGCCTCGCCGAGCGGGGCGGCGTCATGGTGGTGACCCCCAACTACCGGCTCGGGGTGTTCGGCTTCTTCGGCCTGCCCGGCCTGCCCGGCTCCGGCACCTTCGGCCTCCAGGACCAGCAGGCCGCCCTCCGCTGGGTACGCCGTAACGCCGCGGCCTTCGGCGGTGATCCCGGCCGGGTGACGCTCGCCGGGCAGTCCGCCGGCGGGCTGAGCGTCTGCGCGCACCTGACCTCGCCCGCGGCGGCCGGGTTGTTCGATCGGGCGATCATCGAGTCCGGGCCCTGCCTGACCGACTGGCCGTCCGGGCTCTTCTTCCCCGGCATCCCGGCCGGATCCCCGTGGAGCACGGTGGGGGAGGTGGCCGGCGAGGGTGCCAGGCTGGCGGCCGAGCCCGCGATCGGCTGCCCGGCGGGAGCGAGCCGGGTGGCGTGCCTGCGGGCGACCGCACCGGACAAGCTGCTGAGCGCCACCCGCGGCACCGGGCCCCACGCGTTCCTGACCCCGGCGTACGGCACCGCGCTGCTGCCGGAGCTCCCGGCCCGGGCGTTGCGGGCCGGAGCGTTCCATCGGGTTCCGGTGCTCTCCGGTGCCAACCGCGACGAGCATCGCGGCCTCATCGGCGTCCTGGAGGCCTCGGCCCCCGTCACCGGCAGTAACTATCGTGCCGCCCTCGCCACGGCGTTCGGCGACCAGGCACGGCGGGTGGAGCGCGCGTACCCGCAGCGGGCGTACGGCTCCCCGGGCCTGGCGTGGGCCGCCGTGGCCACCGACCGGATCTGGGCCTGCCCCACCGCGGCGGGCAACCGGCTCCTGGCCCGGCAGAACCCCACCTTCGCGTACGAATTCGGCGAGCGGCACGGGCCGGCACCCGACGCGACGTACGGGTGGGGCGCGTACCACGGCGCGGAGCTGCCCTTCCTGTTCGACGTGGGCTGGCTGACGGGCGAGCCGCAGCACGGCCTGGCGGACCGGATGATCGCCGCGTGGTCCGGCTTCGCCGCCACCGGTGACCCCGGGTGGCCCCGGGTACGCCCCGCCGCCCCGGTTCCGTACGCCGAGGTACTGGCGTCCGGCGCCGGCGGCCCGGTGGACGTGGAGGCCCGGCACCGGTGCGGGTTCTGGGCCTCCGTACCCGCGGCGGCGCACTGATGCTCCGGAACTCCGACCTCTCCTGCTCCCGGCCGGCACCCTTCGCAGCCCAGGATGGGTAACTCGGACCAGGCTCTCGCGAGAAGGCGGCCGCATGACAGCGCAGCAGCACGACCGGGTGGCGTTCCCGGCCGCTCGGGTGGGCACCCGCACCTGGCGGTGGTTCCTGCTCGGCGGCCTTCCGGTCCTCGTCCTCGGCGTCCTGCTGGGTCCCGCCGGCCAGGAGGCCGTGTACGCCCTGTTCGCGGCCGCCGCCGCGGTCGCCGTGGTGGCCGGGCTCCGGACCCACCGTCCGGCCCGCCCGCTGCCGTGGTGGCTGCTGGCCGGCGGCATGGCCTGCGGTGCGGTCAGCAACCTCGCCTGGTCGGTCACCTTCGTCCTCGACGGGCCGCCCTCCGGCCTGTCCGTGGTCAACGCCGTCTACTACGGCATGTACCTGCTGGTCGCCGCCGGCCTGGCGGTCCTGGCCCACGGCCGCGGCTCGGCGCTGGCCGGCATGGCCGAAGCCGGCATCGTGGCGTGCACCGCCGCGGTGCTGGCCTGGGTCTTCCTGATCGACCCCGTGCTGGAGACCCGGGACGGGGTCGCCGCCGGTTTCGCCCTCGTGTATCCGGTCCTCGACCTGATCATGCTCACGATGGCGGTGCGTCTCGCCGTCGCCGCCGCCTCCCTGACCCGCACCCACGTCCTCATCCTCTGCGCCACCGGAGCCCTGGTGGTCGCGGACATCGGTTACGTGCTGTGGATGGCCGCCGGTGGCTCCTGGTCCGGGCCGGGCGGCAGCGCCGCCTGCTGGATGCTCTTCTACCTGCTCGTCGGCGCCGCGGCGCTGCACCCGTCCATGGCCACCGGCCGCGGCGCCGGCTCGATCGGCGGATACCTGCGGGCCACGGGCCTGTCGACCGCCCTGAAGGCGCTCATCGTGCTGGTGGGTCCGGCCGCGACGGCGTACGCGTTCTGGAGCGGCCTGCACCGCGCCGACCTGGACGCCATCGACATCGCCCTGCCGCTGGGCGCCGCCGCGGTCACCGGCGTGCTGCTGGTCCTGCGCCTGTCGCACACCAGCACGCTGGTCAACCGGCGGGCCACCGACCTGCAGGCGGCGCTCGACGACCAGGCCGCGCTGCAGGAGCAGATGACGCACCTCGCGCTGCACGACGCCCTCACCGGCCTGCCGAACCGGCTGCACCTGGACCGCCTGATCCAGGCCGCGCTGCGTACCGGCCCCGGCGGCTGCCTGCTGATCGTGGACCTGGACGGCTTCCAGCACGTCAACGACAGCTTCGGGCACCCGACGGGCGACGCCCTGCTGACCGAGGCGGCCCGCCGGCTCCGCGACGTGATCGGGCGGGCGGGGACCCTGGCCCGCCTCGGCGGCGACGAGTTCGCCGTGCTGCTGCACTCGGGCGACGCCCTGGCCGCGGACACGCACGCCCGGGGCGTGCTGCGCACGCTGCGGCAGCCGGTCGAGGTCGACGGCCAGCGGCTGCACGTCACCGCGAGCATCGGGCTGCGCGACCTCGCCTCCGCCGGGGACAGCGCCGAGGTGCTCAGCGACGCCGACCTCGCCCTGTACGCCGCCAAGGCGGCCGGCAAGGACCGGGTGGTGGCGTACGACGTCACGCTGCGGGAGAGCCAGCTGAAGCGGATCGCCGTGGTGGACCGGCTGCGCACCGCCATCGGCACCGACGCGATCCAGGTGTACTACCAGCCGATCGTGTCGTTCTCCTCCGGCCGGTTCACCGCCGTGGAGGCCCTGGTGCGCTGGGTGCCGCCGGGCGAGGACCCGATCGGGCCGGACGCGTTCATCCCGGCGGCCGAGGACAGCGGGCTGATCGTGTCGCTGGGTGAGCAGGTGCTGCGCCAGGCCTGCCGTGACGCCGCCGTCTGGTACCGCCGCTACGGCACCATGCTGACCGTCAACGTGTCGCCGCGGCAGCTGTCCGAGGCCGACTTCGCCGCCCGGGTGATGCGGGCGCTGCACGACGCGGACCTGCCGGCCGCCGCGCTGATCCTCGAGATCACCGAGGGCGTCCTGGTGGGTGCCGGGGCCCAGGCCGAGCAGAGCATCGCGCACCTCAGCGAGCTGCGCCGGTTCGGGGTGCAGGTGGCCGTCGACGACTTCGGCACCGGCTACTCGTCGCTGGCCTACCTGCGGGACCTGCCGATCGACATCCTGAAGATCGACCGGTCGTTCATGCCCGACGAGGCCACCGGCGACCCCGCCCAGCAGGTGGCGCTGGTGCGGACGATCGTCGACCTGGCGCACACGCTGCGGCTGACCGCGGTGGCCGAGGGCGTCGAGACGATGGAGCAGACGGCCGTGCTGCAGACCCTCGGCTGCGACAAGGGGCAGGGCTTCCACTACGGGCGTCCGGCGCCGGCCGCCCGTACCTCGGACGTGCTCGCCGAGGGCGTCGTCGCCGCCGCGCCGCACTGAGGTTTGTCTCCCCGATGGGACGGGAACCCGCCCAGTCCCCAATGGAGGAGGAGACCATGGTCACCAGTTCCCGCGCGGGCGGCGTCGCCTCGCCGCGCGCCCGTACCCTCGTGCAGACCGCGGCCCTGGCGGTCGCCGCCGTCTTCGCGCTCGTCGGCATCCTGGGCTTCATCCCGGGCATCACCACGGACTACGGCGCGATGACGTTCGCCGGTCACCACAGCGACGCCAAGCTGCTCGGCGTCTTCCAGGTGTCGATCCTGCACAACATCGTCCACCTGCTCTTCGGCGCGGTGGGCTTCGCGCTGGCCCGGACCGTCTCCGGCGCCCGGGCGTACCTCATCGGCGGCGGCGCGATCTATCTGGTGCTCTGGCTGTACGGCCTGGTCGTCGGCCAGGACAGTGCCGCGAACTTCGTGCCGCTCAACACCGCCGACGACTGGCTGCATCTGCTCCTGGGCCTCGGCATGATCGCGCTCGGCTTCCTCACCACCCGCAACACCGCCCGCCCCTGACCCCGGGTGTCATTCCGGCCGGGCGGGGCAATCGGTCGCCATGGCCACCACCTTGCGCGCTCCCGGACTCCTGCTCGGCGCCGGCCTCGGCGGTTTCGTCGACGGCATCGTGCTGCATCAGGTACTGCAATGGCACCACATGCTCACCGGCATCCGCAGTCCCGACACCGTGCCGGGACTGCGGATGAACACGCTGGCGGACGGGCTGTTCCACGTGGCCGCCTGGCTGCTCGTGCTCGGCGGCATCGCCCTGCTCTCCTCCCGCGTCACCCGCGATCGCCGGGAGGCATGGACCTCTCGAGAACTGTGGGGCTGGGTGCTCGCCGGGTGGGGTGTGTTCAACCTGGTGGAGGGGCTCGTCGATCACCATCTGCTCGGCGTGCACCATGTCCGCGAGGGCGCGCACCATCTCGGGTGGGATCTGGCGTTCCTGGCCGTGGGCGCCGTGCTGATCGGCGCCGGCTGGGCGGTGCGGCGCCGGTGACCGTCCTCGCCGTCGTATCCGCCGCCCTCGGATACGAGTGGCTCGGCCTGCGCGCCCGTCGGTGGAATCCGTGGCGGGGTGCCGCCTTCGCCGCAGGGTGCGCCACGGCTCTCGCCGGGCTGGGCATGCACACGCACGACACCGCCGGGCACATGGGACAGCACCTGCTGGTGGCGATGATCGCTCCACTCGGGATCGTCCTCGGCGCACCGGTGACGCTGTTGTTGCGGACCCTGCCGGTGTCGTGGGCCCGGCGGCTCAGCCGCATGCTGCGCACCCGGCCCGTCGGGTTCCTGACCCGGCCGGTGGTCGCCCTCGCGCTCAGCGCCGGGTCGCTTCTGCTGCTGCATCTAACCCCGCTGTTCGCGTACGCGATGAGCAACCCCGCCGTGCACTCGGCCCTGCTGGTGCACTTCCTGCTCTCCGGCTGCCTGTTCGCCTGGGTGATCGCCGGCCCGGACCCGGCACCGCATCGTCCCGGCGTGCGTACCCGGCTGATCGTGCTGGCCGTGGCGATCGCCGTGCACGCCGGCCTGTCCCAGCTGATGTACGCCGGCGTGCTCGTCCGCACGCCCGGCACCGTCGCCGACCGGCAGGCGGCAGCCACGTTGATGTACTACGGCGGCGACCTGGCCGAGCTCCTGCTCGCCTTCGCGATGTTCCAGGCGCGGGTGCCGGCCCCCCCGCCGGGTGCTGACCGGTCACATCTCAGGGGAGTGATCACGTCGCCGGAAGGGTAAGCGGCGCCCAGCCCTCAGGAAGGACCCCCGCCGTGACCGACTCCCCGCCCGTGAAAGCACGTCCCACCGCAGCCTCCGCCGAGCGGGTGTTCTGCCGGGAAAGTATGGGCCGCAGCCTGCTGGAGGCCGCGGTCCGGGCGGTGCACGGCCGGGGATGCCGGGACCTCGATCGGATGCCGCTGCTCGGGCGCCGCCCGGGCCTTCGCGCGCGGGAACGGACCCCGGCCCTGCTCCGGGACGCCTACGTCGACGCCACACCCGTCGAGGAGGTGGGACGGCTGGACGCCGGGGCGGTCGCCGCCTGGATCACCGGGCGGTACCCGGCTCGGTCCTGGACCGGCGTGCTGCTCGGCTCGCCGCACGGTGCCGCGGCGCACCTCGCCGCCGCCCTGGACGTGCCCTGGCTGCCCTCGGGGTTCACCGTCTCCGTGCCGTGGCCGGGCGGCCGGGTGGGGGACTGGGCCGGGGCCCGCGAGTGGGGTGCCTTCGCCGCCGGGCGCCTCCTGGCCGGGAACCCGGACGTGACCGTACGCCAGGTCCACGATCCGCTGCAGCGCGGCGCCCTCTGCGGGAGCACCCTCACGCTGCACGTACGCTGGCGCCGGCTGCCGGCGGCGTACCGGGAATTCCTGGCCACCCGGATGGCTCCCGGCGCCGTCGCGCTGGCCTTGCGCGACCTGCGCACCTGGCCCGTGCACGAGGTGGGACCCGGGCACGGCTTCCAGCTCGGCAGCCCGGTCGGCGGCCTGCGCGCGGACGACTACACGATGGACGATTCCCGCTTCCGCCGGTTGCTGGCGGGGCTGGGGGAGTGCCGATGGCTCCCGCCGCCGGATCCCGCGCCCGCCCGGTACGCCGAGCTCGCCGGCGAACCCGGGTTCGACGAGGACCTGCGCCGCTGCGGGACGCCCTCGCACGAGGTGCGGTATTCCGGCCCGTCGGTACTGAGCGCGTTCATCGCCGACGTGCACCGGGACTGGTTGCGCGCGGGCGGGCGGGCCGCCGACCGGTGCGTGGTGGAGACGGGGCCCCTGTTGGACCCGTGGCATGTGCTTTCCGCCGGGCTGGTGCCGTACTGGTGCGAGTCGGCCGCCGTACGGGGCGTGGACGCCGCGGAATGGTGGCTCGCCGGCAGCGAGGGGTTCGACGCGGTGACCGTGCTGCCCCAGCCACCGGGCGTGCGGAGCGAGGCGTACGCGACCGCACCGCGGTGGCGGGCGCTGGCGGCCTTCGCCCGCAGCCGGCCGCACGTGGACACGCTTGCGATCACCCGCTACCCGTTGCTGCCGGTTCCGGCCGCGCGGGCCACGTCGGCGCTCGCCCTGACGGAACCTGCCGACCCGGGGCCACCACCGCGGATGCCGGTCTCCGAGTTCCTGGCCGCCGTGCGGGCATCCGGGCCGGGAGCCGGCCTGGTCGTGGCGTGATCCTCCGGCCGCGGGGTCAGCCGGCCGGGGCGGCGTCCGGTTCGCCGGTGAGGGTGCCGTGCAGGTTCGTCACCTCGAGCACCATGCGGACCACCGGTCCCGGGTCGCGCACCGTGAGCGTGATCCCGCGGGCGCTCGCGGCCCGCTGGGCGGCGACCAGCATGCCCAGCCCCGAGGAGTCGAGGAAGGTCACCGCGCTCATGTCGATGTCCAGGCGGGCGCAGTCGCGGCGGTCGACCACCTGCTGCAGCACCTGCCGCAGCACGGCGGCGTTGTCCACGTCCACGTCGCCCTCGGGTACGACGACGATGGTGTCGCCCTCCCGCTCGATCGTGCAGTCGAATGGCATGGTCCGGCTTCCTCCCCAGGGGTGCGGCGGCCTCGTACCCCGTGCGGGCGGCCGGGAAACGTCGGCGCCGGCAACGGGTGCGGGTGCAGGAGAAGGACCGCCCGGCGATCGAGCATCCCCACGAGGCGATCGTGCGGGTGACGCGTGCGGCGATCTGCGGTTCGGACCTGCACCTGCACCACGGGATGATGCCGGACACCCGGGTCGGGATGACGTTCGGCCACGAGTTCGTCGGCATGGTCGACGAGGTGGGCTCCTCGGTGAAGAGGCTCAAGGTCGCTGACGCGATGAACCAGGGGATCACGCTGCGGATGATGGCGATCATGCCGCGGACGAACTTCGGCGTCGCCCGGATCACCCGGGCCTTGTAACGGCCGAGTCCGGCGAGCAGCTGCGGGCGCGCATCCCGGGCTGGGGTGCCGACCTCGACCCGAAGGACCGCCCGTCGGTGCCGCGGGAGCGGTTCGACCCGGAGCTCAACGGGGGGCGCCGGGAGCTCCCGGAGCGGCAGCCGGAGAAGTGGCCGCGGAAGCGCTCGATCGCCGGGCGGGGTTAACCCGGCGGGTCCTGCCGGTCGTCGCGCGCCTGACTGAGCTGCTCGTGCAGGGCCATCATGAGCTCGGTGCCGGTGAACGGCTTCTCCAGCAGGTGCACGTCGGCGGCGAGGGTGCCGTGCGTGGTGAGCACCGGCTGGGCGTAGCCGGACATGAAGACGACCCGGATGCCGGGCCGGGCCGCCGTGATCGCGTCGGCGATGTCCTTGCCCAGCATGCCGGGCATGATCACGTCGGTGAGGAGCACGTCGATGTGGCCCTGGTGCTCGCGGCTGGTCTGCAGCGCCTCCCGGCCGTCGGAGGCCGACAGCACCGTGTAGCCGCCGCGGCGCAGGATTCGCTCGGTCACCTCGCGCAGCGCGGTCTCGTCCTCCACCACCAGCACGGTCGCACCGTGACCGTTGAAGTCGCGGGCGGTGTCGGCGGGCCGGGCCTCCTGGACGGCGGCGTCGGTGACGGGCAGCAGCACGGTGATGGTGGTGCCGAAGCCGGCCTCGGAGTAGATCTGCACGGTGCCGCCGGCCTGCGTGATGATCCCGTACACCGTGGCCAGGCCCAGCCCGGTGCCCTGGCCGCTGGGCTTGGTGGTGAAGAACGGGTCGAAGGCCTTGTCGATGACCTCCTTCGGCATGCCGGTGCCGGTGTCCGAGACCCGGATCCGTACGTAGCGGCCGGGCGCCAGGCCACCGCGGGTGGCCGGGTGGTCCTCGTCGACGGTGACGGCGGCGGTGTCGATGGTGAGGTTCCCGCCGGAGGGCATGGCGTCGCGGGCGTTGACGGCCAGATTCACCAGGACCTGTTCGAGCTGGCCGGGATCCGCCATGACCGGGGGCAGCGGCCCGGTGGTCGTGGTCAGGGAGATGTGCTCGCCGATGGATCGCTGGAGCATCTGCTCCACCTCGGTGACCACGGTGCTGACGTCCAGCGGCCGGGGCCTGATCACTTCGCGGCGGGCGAAGGCGAGCAGCTGATGGGTCAGGTCACTGCCCCGGCGGGCCGCGCGGGCGATCTGCTCGGCGTCGCGGGCCAGGGGCGTGCCGGCGGCGTCCTCGACGATGAAGGAGGCGTAGTTCAGGATCACCGCGAGCAGGTTGTTGAAGTCGTGCGCGACCCCGCCGGCGAGCTGGCCGAGGCTCTCCAGCCGCTGCGTACGCTGCAGCCGCGCCTCGATCTTCTGCCGTTCCGTCTCCTCCCGCAGCGCCCGCTGCTCGGCCTCGGCGGCCAGCCGGTCCGTGATGTCGCGGACGGTGGCGACCACGATGACGCCCTCGCCGGTGTCCAGGGCGCTGCAGGAGATCTCGACCGGCAGTTCCTGGCCGTCACGGCGGCGCGCCGTCCTGGTCGCCCAGCGGGGCACATCGCCGGAGTCCACCGGGTCGCCGATGCGCTCGGTGTCCAGCGGGGTGGAGTCGCCGCCGATCCGCAGCATCGCGACGGCGGGCGGCAGCCCGTCGGGCAGCAGCCGGTGCACGGCCATCTGCGTCAGGTCGTAGCGGGGGTAGTCGAACAACCGCTCGGCCTCGGCGTTGACCAGCACCACGTTGCCCGCGTCGTCGACGCCGAGCAGGGCGTCCGGCGCGGCGTCGAGCACCGCCTGGACCCGGGCCTCGGTGTGCTCGCGCTCGCTGATGTCGCGGGCCGTGCTGGCCATGCCCACGATGGTGCCGCGCGGGTCGCGCAGCGGTGACACCAGCACCGACACGGTGATGGGGGAGCCGTCGGCATGCAGGCGGGTGGTCCGGTAGCGGTCCATCCGGCCGCCCACGCGCACCAGGGCGAGGATCTCGGCCTCGTCGACGCGGCGCTCGTCCGGGATGATGCGCTCGATCGAGCGGCCCACCATCTTGTCGGCGGGAAAGCCGTAGAGCACCTCGGCGCCGGGGTTCCAGGTGAGCACGACGCCGTCGAGGTCGGTGGTGACGATGGCGTCGTGCGACGACTGCACGATCGAGGCCAGCAGCGCGCTGGCCTGCTGCGCCTCCCGGTGCGCGGTGTCGTCGCGCAGCACGGAGGTCACCAGCAGCCCGTCGTCGGGGGTGCTGACCGCGGAGAGCGACACCTCGACGGCGAAAGCCTGGCCGTCACGGCGCAGGCCCCGCAGCGGTAGCCGACGCAGCGGGGCATGCTCCCCGGCCAGGTAGCCGATGCGGTGGGCCGGGTGCCGCGCCCGGGCGTCCTCGGGAACGAGGTCGTCCACCGAGCGGCCGAGGAGGGTTCCGTCGGGGTATCCGAACATCTCGTGGGCCCGGCGGTTGGCCAGGACGATCGTGCCGTTCTCCCGGCTGACGATCACCGCGTCGGGCGCCTCGTCCACCAGTTGTCCGGTCAGCGATTCGAGTGTCCGCACCATCCCTCGATCCCGGCGGGTCCGTACCCCGGTATCCGGCTGTCGCCTGCGAGCCCTGTCCCACCCAACGTAGAGTCATCGGCACCCCCGGTGCTCGCTGTTCGCAGAAACAGTTGGAGGAGCGGCACCATGGCCGGCGACACGCACCTGCCCACCGGAATCGATCCCAACCGGCCCAGCGCGGCCCGGATCTACGACGCCTTCCTCGGCGGCACCCACAACTTCGCGTCCGATCGCGCCGTGGCGGAACGCGCCGTGCAACTGGTGCCCGACCTGCCGCGCATCATGAAGGCCAACCGGGGGTTCCTGCAGCGCGCAGTCCGGTACGCCCTGTCCCGGGGGATCCGCCAGTTCCTCGACCTCGGCTCCGGCATCCCCACCGAGGGCAACGTCCACGAGGTGGCCCGCCAGCTGCACCCGGACGCCCGGGTCGCGTACGTCGA
This sequence comes from Actinoplanes sp. NPDC049681, assembly GCF_044465265.1. Taxonomy (NCBI): domain Bacteria; kingdom Bacillati; phylum Actinomycetota; class Actinomycetes; order Micromonosporales; family Micromonosporaceae; genus Actinoplanes; species Actinoplanes sp. NPDC049681. The sequence goes on along the minus strand of NZ_JBITLP010000005.1, from coordinate 349,314 downwards.
CCGCGAGCCGACCGCGGTCCTGCACGCCCGCGAGATCATCGGGGGCGACCCCGGCACGATCGCGATCCAGGGCGACCTGCAGCAGCCCGCCGACATCCTGTCCGACCCGCAGTTGCGCCAGCTGATCGACTTCGCGGACCCGGTCTGCGTCCTCATGCTCGCCGTCCTGCATTTCGTGCCCGACAGTCCGGAGCTCTCCGCGGCGCTGCGGCACTACCACGACGTGACCGCGCCCGGCAGCATCCTGGTGCTCTCCCACGCGACCGCCAGCGCGAATTCGGAGGAGCTCGACCGGGTCACCGACCTCTACAACCGCACCGGTACCCCGCTCGTGATCCGCGACCGCGACCGGTTCGCCGCCTTGCTGGACGGCTGGGACCTGGTGGAGCCGGGCATCGTGTACGGACCCCAGTGGCGCCCGGAGCCCGGCGACGCGTGGGACGGCGACCCCTCGAGCTCGATCACGTTCGCCGCGGTGGGCGTCCATCCCTGAGCGGCCCGTTTGCCCGGGTGCCTCCCGAACCCCATCGCTGTAGTTCGCGGAGATCGCGCTGCTCCGCTTGACGATCGCCGGCGCAGGGACGTCACTGGAGATCATGCTGCCCGAGACCCTCGCGCCGATGCTGGCCACCGCCGGCGAGCCGCCCGCCGGGCCGGGGCAGGCGATCGAGTTCAAGTGGGACGGCATCCGCTGCATCGCCTTCGCCGAGGACGGCGCAGTACGCCTGCAGAGCCGCAACGCCAACGACCTGACCGGGGCGTACCCGGAACTCGCCGGCCTGGGCGAACTGGCCGGCGGCCGGGCGCTGATCCTCGACGGCGAACTGGTCGCCCTGGACGCGGCCGGCCGGCCCTCGTTCAGCCGGCTGCAGCAGCGCATGCAGGTGGCGCAGCCGGCACCCGCGCTGGTGGCGGCGGTGCCGGTCGTCTACTACGTCTTCGACCTGCTTCACCTCGACGGCGCGGCGACCCTCCCGCTCCCGTACGCCGAACGGCGCGCCCTCCTCGCCGGGCTGAGCCTGAGCGGGGAGGCGGTCCGGGTGCCCCCGCACTTCGTCGACGCCGACCCGCACGCCGTCATGACCGCCGCGCAGGCGCAGGGCCTGGAGGGCATCGTGGTCAAGCGGCTGGCCTCGGCGTACCAGCCCGGCCGCCGCTCCCGCGACTGGATCAAGGTGCCGTTCAACCGGACCCAGGAAGTCGTGATCATCGGCTACAAGCCGGGTCAGGGCCGCCGCGCCGGCACCGTCGGCTCGCTGCTGCTGGCGGTCGCCGGGCCCGACGGCCGGCTGTCGTTCGCCGGTGGGGTCGGCACCGGGTTCACCCAGCAGATGCTGACCCACCTGCAGGACATGCTGCGGCCGATCGCCCGGGCGACGCCGCCGGTGGCCGGCATCCCGCGTGAGTTCGTCCGCGGGGCGCTGTGGGTGGAGCCGGAGGTCGTCGGCGAGGTGTCGTTCCGCAACTGGACCTCCGACGGGCGGATGCGGCACCCGTCCTGGCGCGGGCTGCGGCTCGACAAGCGTCCCGTGCAGACCTGGCCCGGCGGCGCCGGCGAGACCGTGGAGATGGCGATGGCGACCGCCGACGGCGCGTGGCTGGTGGAGGTGATCCGGCAGGGCCCGGTCACCTTCTGCCGCATCACGCACGGCGAGGACGTGATCGACCGTATCCCGGAGATCGCCGGGGTGGAGGCGATCCTCGACCGGGCCGGCGTCCGCCTCGCGGACCTGCATCCGGCCGCGGGGGTCACCTCCGCTACGGCGTGACGAACGAGGCTGCTCCGCCGCCTCAGCGCCAGTCGAAATGCTCACGATGGATGTTGCGGGCCAGGACGCCGGCCTGGCGGAGCCGGGGGATGAAACCGCCGACCATGGCGGCCGGCCCGCACAGGAAGACCGACAGCTCGCGGGCTTCGCCTTCGACGCCGGCGAGGACCTGACCGGCGGTCAGGTAACCGGCGGTGGCGGAGTCGTGCAGGTGCACCCGGATGCCGGGGTGGCGCCGGGCGATCGCGACGATCTCGCCGGCGAACGGGGCGTCGCCCTGGGCGCTGTAGAACAGATCCACCCGGCCGGGCGGCGCGTGCTGGTCCAGCGCGCGCAGCCAGCTCAGGAAGGGCGTGATGCCGATGCCGCCGGCGATCCAGACCTGCCGGTCGGTGCCGCGGGCGCGGTCGAAGCGGCCGTGCGGCCCGCCGACGACGGCCGGCGCGCCCGGCCGGACAAGCGTCTGCATCCGTGCGGTGTCGTCGCCGAGCGCCTTGACGGTGAAGCGCAACGTCTCGTCGTGAGGGGCGCCGGAAATGGTGAACGGATGCCGCCGCCAGCCGGCGCCGGTCTCCAGGAAGAGCATCGCGAACTGGCCCGGCCGGTAGCTCAACGGCTTGCCGAGGGGAAGTAGCGCGAGCTCGGTCAGCCCGGGCCCGACCGGCGTCACCGAGGCCACCTGGTAGTCGTGCAGGGGCAGGAAATGCCGGGCCAGCGTCTCGCGATAGACGTAGAAGGCCAGGCCGACGCCGCCGGCCACGACGTACGTCCAGCGCAGGAGCCCGGAGCCGAGCACGGTGCCGTCCAGCAGTCCGTGGACGAACGCGGCGGCCAGGAACAGGCCGGTGAGCCGGTGCAGCGACCGCCAGCGTTCGTACCCGCCGAAGATCCAGCGGGCGATGGACAGCAGGCGGCGCACCGACGGGTGGGCGCTGATCCGATCGGCGGAGCGGTCGATGCAGGGCCCGATCCACGGCAGCATCGTGCGCCATCGCGGTGCGATCGCCCACACCGCCAGGGCCAGCAGGCCCCATGCGCCGAGCTGGGCCAGGAGACCGCCGACGTCACCGGTTCCCTGGTGCGGGGCCACCGGCGGGCCGCCGGCCGGTGGACGCGGATGATCGCCGGAGGAGAACAGGACGTGCGGGGCCAGCATGACCAGTCCGGCGATCGACAGGCGGCGGTGCCAGATCGCCGCCCGGTCGATGCCGTCGAACCACGTCTCCACGACGGGCAGCACCGAGATCAAGATCATCGCCAGCGACATGAGCAGGACCGACTCGGCGCCCGCGAGCTGCCCGGCGAACGATACCCAGCCGCCCGCGGACGGGCCGGTGACCAGCCACACCAGGGGGAAGCCGGCCGCCAGCGCGCCGGCGCACACCGGCCCGAAGTGCCGGGGCAGCAGCGGCAGCAGATGGGTGCCACGGTCGTTGATCATCGGATCAGCGTCGCACCGATCGGCTACGGCGTGACCCGATCGCCCGCCGTGCTGACCGCGTGGATGAGCCGCGGCATGCGGACCACCCCGACGTAGCGCCCGGCGTTGTCGGTGCACAGCACGGGCTGCGCCCAATCGGTACGGGTGATGGCCCGCAGCGCCGCTTCGTCCACCGGCGAGTCCACGTTGATCCGCATGCCCGGGCTGACCACCGGCACCGGGGCGCTGCGGTCGTCCAGCGTGGCGATCGGCCGCTGCTGGTCGTCGCAGAGCACGACCAGGTCGACGGCGGCGTCGTCGAAGGCGGCGGCAGCCATCGCGGCGTCGGTCACCACGGGTGGATGCTCGAGGTGCCGGCGCAGGGTGTCACGGGTTCCGGCGCCGGGACGGGTCCGGACACGCGTGCCCAGCGTCCGCGCGGCCTCGAACTCGACGGCGGCCCACGGGTCGGCCGGCCGCCCGAGGAAGTAGCCCTGCGCCAGCGGCACACCGAGGTCGGCGAGGGTGGTGAGCTCGCCGGCCCGTTCGATGCCCTCGGCCAGCAGCCACGCGTCGATCCGGCCGGCGAACGTGCCCAGCATCTCGACCAGCGCGCGCTTGGCCTCGTCGTGGTCGACGTCCACGATCAGCGCGCGGTCGAGCTTGATCATGGCGGGGCGCAGCGCGAGCAGGCGGGTGAGGCCGGCGTACCCGGATCCGGCGTCGTCGACCGCGAGCAGGGCGCCGGCCGCGCGCAGCCGGTTGAGGTCGGGCTCGAGGGCCCGCCAGTCGTCGATGACGACGTGCTCGGTCAGCTCCACGATCACGCCTCGCAGGTCGCCCTGCTCCCGCCACACCGCCCGGACCACGTCGGCGTCCAGCACCTCGGGCCCGATGTTGACGGTGAGAAAGCAGTTGGCGGGCAGGGTGGCGCGGTGGGCGAACGCGGCACGCAGGGCAGCCGCCTGCAGTTCGGCGTTGAGCCCGTGGACGTGGGCGGCGGCGAACCAGGGCTCGGGGCTGCGTACCGGATAGCCGGCGAACCGGGTCAGCGCCTCATAGCCGACGACCACGCCGCGCGCGACGTCGATGATCGGCTGATAGACGGCGTGCAGGCCGTGGCCGGCCGTGGCGGCGCGCAGCATCCCCGGCCAGTCGGCCGCGGACTCCTGGGCCGGCACGGGGGCGGTCAGACCTGCACGGGCCGCACGGCGGCGCGGACGGCCTCGACCAGCTCGGGGGGTACGGAGGTCAGGCCGTGGTCCTCGGCGGCGTGCCGGGCCACCGCGGCCAGGATCTCGTCCTCGGTGTCGCACACGAATCGGGCGTCGCAGCCGGGTACGACGTCACCGCAGGCGAAGGTCTTCATGGGTTTCTCTTCGGCGTTCCTCGAGGCGGCCTGAGCCCGCGGCGGCCACGGGCAGCGTGAACCGGAAACAGGTGCCCTGCCCGTCCGGGTTCGGCTCGGCGCCGATCGTGCCGCCGTGGCGCTCCACGATCCGGCGGCAGATGCCCAGACCCAGGCCGGTGCCCTGGTAGCCGGCCGTGCGGTGGGCGCGGTGGAAGTTGTCGAAGACGCGCGCGTGCTGCCCGGCGGGGATGCCGATGCCGTTGTCGCGTACGCGTACCTCCACCTGGCCGTCGCCGGTCTCCCCGGCGGTGATCTCCAGCTCGGGGGTGACGCCCGGCGCGATGTACTTGATCGCGTTGCTGATCAGGTTGTCGAGCAGCTGACGGATCAGGACGGGATCGGCGTGGACGGCGGGCAGCGCGTCGACGTGGAACCGGGGCACCGGGCCGCCGCCGCTCTGCGCCTGGTCGACGCGGGCGGTGGCCAGCTCGGCGACCACCGCGCCGAGCGAGAGGTCGACCGTCGCGAGGGCGGCGTCGCGGGCCATGGTGTACGCCAGCAAATCGTTGATCAGGTTGCGCATGCGGGTGCCGGCGCGCTGGATGCGGCGCAGGCCGTCACGGGCGTCCTCGACGGCGGGGTGGCCGGGCGCCTCCGAGAGCGCGGACAGGCCGGCGTCGGACCATCCCTCGACGGTGGTGAGCGGGTTCAGCAGGTCGTGCGCCACCACGCCGGCGAACGAGGCGAGCTCGTCGCGGTGCCGGCGGTCGGCGGTGACGTCGCTGAAGATGCTGACCGTGCAGGGCCGGCCGTTCACGAGCCGGGGGATCTGCGTGGCGGTCACGTGCAGGATGCGCCCGTCCGGCACGCCGGGGTTGCGCACGACGATGTCCATGCTGTACGGCTCGCCGCTCTCCGACGCCCGGCGGTACGGCAGCTCGCCGGTGCTCAGCGGCGTGCCGTCGGCGTGGAACAGGCCGTAGAAGCCGGCCTCGGCGGCCTGCCCGCTGGTGCTCACCACGCCGCCCGTCAGCCGGGCGGCGGCCGAGTTGCGCAGGATGACCCGGCCGTCGTGGTCCATGACCACGAGCCCCTCCGCCATGCTGTCGACGATGGTGACGAGCATGGTCGCCTGATCGCCGGCCGTCTTCTCGGAGGCGCGCAGGTCCTGGAGGAGCCGGACGCGTTCGTCGCGGCCGAGCGCCAGCGCCAGCCCCACGACGGCCACCATGCCGACGAACGCCTGGGCGACGAGGGCGCGAACCGCGTTGTCCCCGATGTGCGCGAACGGGCCGTCGCCGTGCAGGGTGAACAGTACGGCGACCGAGCCGAAGACCAGGTCGTGCATCACCACGAAGGCGGTGTGCAGCCGCAGCCCGGCCCACACGGTCATGATCAGCAGCGGGAACGCGAGCGGCAGCCCGTGGTCGAGCCCGAAGGCGACGGTGTAGGTGATGGCCGAGCACAGGACGACGGCGCCGTACTCGAGCAGGCGCGTGCGGGAGGGCGGAGTGACGCCGCAGCGCGGGGCCGAACGGCGCTCGGCCCGCCAGCGGTGCAGCACATGGCCCAGCCGCAGCCCGGCGGCGCCGATCAGCAGGATGCTCACGGTGTTGCGGGTCATCCACACCGCCGTGCCCGGCCAGGAGTAGACCCCGCCGACGATCCAGCCCGCAGTGGGGCCGATCGTCGCACCGGCGGCGGTGGCCAGGAAGGCGCCGGCGATCAGGTGCCCCATCTCGGCGAGGCGGGCCAGCGGCCGGTCGCCCCCGCCGCCCCACAGGTGCGGCAGCCAGCGCCGGAACAGGTACGCGAAGACCCCCGCCTGCACGAGATTCGCCACCACGAACAGCAGGGCCAGCACCGCGGAAGCACCGGTCGCCATGTTGACCGCGACCGTCACCACGGACAGCGCCAGCACGTCCAGCCACCGCCACCGCGAGCGGTACTGGGTCAGGAACCAGATGGCGGAGACGCCGGCGGCGGGCCACACCAGGCTGAGGTTGGTGCCATCCATGATCGTCTGCCGGCCCAGCCAGGTGGCGGCCAGGTACAGCAGTGTGAAGGCCAGAGTGCGCCCGAGCGAAGTTCGCAGGCTCATGACGCCCCCGGGCGCCGCTCCGCCCGCGCCCGGGAAAGCACGTCGTGCAGGGCGTCGTGCAACGCGGCTGGGGTGAAGGGCTTGGCGACGTATCCGGCGCCGTACCGGGTGGCGGCCGCGAGGACGTCGGCGTCCCACAGCACGGTCAGGAACACCGTGGGCAGGCCGGGGACCGCGGCGCGCAGGCGCTCGATCAGCGCGAAGCCGTCCATGCCCGGCATGCCGACGTCGAGTACGGCGGCGTCCGGTACGCCGTGAACCGCGATCTCGGCGAGCGCGGTCGGGGCGTCGTGCGCGCAGATGACCTCATGCCCGGCACGGATGAGGTGCCGCGCGACCAGGGCACAGATGTCCGGCTCGTCGTCGACCACCAGCAGCCGCGCCATCCGCCGTACCTCCTCGTCCGCTTGTCCTATCGGCAGCGCGGATGCGGACGCTGAGGTGGGCCGCCGTTACCCGCAGGCAGGAAGGAGGCGACCAAGAGGATTGCAGTGGATCACGGTGGGTAGGCAGTGGGCGCACGACATTGCCGAACACCTTCAGGAGGAGGCGCTGATATGACTGACGTATACGCGGACCCGTACGCGCCGAACGGCACGCACGCGGACGCGCCGTCGGCGGCCAGACAGGCGGCGGGCCAGAGCGCCCAGGCCGCCGGGCAGGCGGCGAGCGAGGTCGCCGGCACCGCCAAGCACCAGGCCCAGCGGGTCGCCGCCGAAGCCGGGAACCAGGCCCGCACGGTCGCCGCCGAGCTGCGCGACAAGGTGGGCGAGCAGGCCCGTACGCAGAGCGACAAGCTGGTGAGCACCATCCGCGAGACGGCCGACCATCTCGACCAGATGCGCGGCGACCGGCAGGACTCGCCGGCCGCGACCGTGGTCTCCCGGGTCGCCGACGGCGGCCGGCAGCTCGCCGACTACCTCGAGCACAACGGCCCGGAAGGGGTCCTGCGCGAGGTCACCGACTTCGCCCGGCGTCGCCCCGGTGCGTTCCTGGCGACCGCCCTCGCCGCCGGCTTCGTGGTCGGGCGCCTGGGCAAGGGCGTGATGAAGGCCGACGACAGCGACAGCAAGGCGGCCGGCGACGCGTACAACTCCGGCGCCGCCTCGTACGGAGCCGGCCTGTCCGGCACCGAGCCGTACGGCACCACGGGCTACACCCCGGCGTCGACCTACGGCACCGGCACCACGTACGGCAGCTCCGCGCAGTACGGCGACACCGGGTACTCGACCGACCTGCCCGGAGGTATCCGATGACGGCGACCGCCCACCGCAGCGAGCACCGTGAGGACGTCGGCGCGACCTCCATCGGCGAGCTGATCGGCAATGTCAGCAACGACCTCTCGCAGCTGTTCCGCCAGGAGGTGGAGCTCGCCAAGGCGGAGATCAAGCAGGAGGCCACCAAGGCCGGCAAGGCCGCCGGGATGCTCGGCGCCGCCGCCTTCGCGGGCTACATGACCATCGTGCTGCTCAGCTTCGCGCTGGTCTTCGCGCTGGGCAACGTGATGGACCTGGGCTGGGCCGCGCTCATCGTCGCGGCGCTCTGGGGCGCCGCCGGGGCCGTGCTCGCCCTGAACGGGCGCAAGAAGCTGCAGACCGTCGATCCCGTACCGCACCGCACCGTCGACACCCTCAAGGAGGACGCGCAATGGCTCAAGAACCCGACCGGCTGAGGCAGGAGATCGAGCAGACGCGCGCCTCGCTGACGCGCGACGTGGACCTGCTGGCGGAGAAGACCAGCCCCTCGCGGGTCGCGCAGCGGCGCTGGACCGCGGTGAAGGAGAAGATCATGGGTACCTCGGACCACGCCCGGCACGCCGCCTCCGGCGCGGCGCACTCGGCGGCCGGCACGATGCACGACAAGGCCTCGCAGCTCGGCGACAAGGCGTCGCAGCTGGGCGGCGTGGCGTCGGAGAAGGCGTCGCACCTCGGTGACAAGGCGTCGGACGCGGCCCACAACGTCGCCGACACGGTCCGCGGCGCCCCGCAGGCCGTGACCCAGCAGACGCAGGGCAACCCCCTCGCCGCGGGCATCATCGCCTTCGGCGTCGGCATGCTCGCCGCCACCCTGATCCCGGTCACCGACGCCGAGAAGCGCGCCGGCGAGCAGATCAAGGAGCACAGCGGCGACCTGACCGACAAGGTCAAGGACGTCGCCGCGGGGATGAAGGACGACCTCTCCGGCACCGTGCAGCAGGCCGTCGGCCAGCTGAAGGAGACCGCTCAGGACGCCGCGCAGGCGACCAAGGATCAGGCTCGCTCGTCCGCCCAGGACGCGCAGGACCAGAGCAAGCGCGCCTTCAGCGACGCCCGCTCCTGACGTAACGCAACGATGTGGGCCCGCGGTCCGACCGCGGGCCCACTGCTGTGCTCGGTGGTGCGTATGGGGTTTCGGCGCAGGCCGGGACCGGGTACCACCAGTGCGGGAGGTGATCACCGATGAAGTTCATCGTGAAGAAGGCCAGTAACGGACAGTTCCGCTTCAACATGGTCGCGAGCAACGGTCAGACCGTGGCGACCAGCGAGACGTACACCCGCAAGTCGTCGGCGCTGGAGACGATCGAGTCGATCCGGAAGAACGCCCCGGGTGCGACCGTCGACGACCAGACGGCCGGCTAGACGAGCAGGACCGCCCCCAGGACCAGCACGCAGGCCACCATCTCGATCATGCCGACCGGGGGCGGGGCGCAGGTTCCGCCCCGGTAGCGACCGTGCCGGCGAGGTAAACCCTAGCGCTGCGCCTCGAAATGGTCCTTCATCGACGGGTAGTAGGCGCCGAAGTCCGGCGCCGGTGTGCCGTCGCGGGAGGCGACCAGCGCGTCCAGGTAGAACTCCCAGCCCGGCCCGACCTCGCCGACGCCCTCGGTGCCGCTCAGGTGATGCGTGAACCGGAGTTCGGTCACGCCCGCGTTCTCGGTCAGCTCCAGCTCCATGTGCCAGCTGCCGTGTTCGTGCACGGACGAGAGCGCCAGCCGGCGGGGCGGCTCGCACGCGTCGATGGTCATGTCCATCCAGGGCTCGCCCTCCTCCTGGATCATCTGGACCTTGATCGTGCGTCCCGGCGCGCCGTCGCCTTCCCACGGGCCGAACCAGCGTGCCGTGCGCGCCGGATCGGTGAGGCTCGCCCAGACGTCCTCGACGGGAGCGCGGAACGTACGGGTCAGCACGAGGTCGTCGCCGAACAGCCGGCCGGTGGGTGTCGGGCTCATGCGGTCTCCTTCTCGGACGGTGCTTGCCCGGCGGCCGTCTGCCGCTCGCGGCGGGTGCGGTAGACCTCGGTCTCCAGCGCGTCGAGGCGGTGCTGCCAGCCGGACGGGCGGGTAAGCCGCCCCAGCCAGCCGGCCAGCTCGTCGAGCGGGGCGGTGACCAGGGCGTAGACCCGCCGGCGTCCGTCGGCCGTGTCGCGCACCAGGCCAGCCTCCCGCAGCACGCGCAGGTGACGGCTGATCGCCGGCCGGCTGATCTCGAACCGGCCGGCGATCTGCCCGGCGGAGAGCGGTTCGTCGCGCAGCATCAGCAGGATCTCCCGCCTCACCGGATCCGCGATCGCGCCCGCCACCTCGTCCACGGCAGAAGCGTAACCAATAAGTTACGGGTCTGACAACGCGGCGCCCGGTGCGGGATGATCATGACCCTCCCGCCCCCGCACCGAAGGACACGCTCATGAGCGCGGATCCGCCGAACCCGCCTCGCGCACCGCGGCGGACTCTTCTCCGGCGGGTCGGTGCCGCGGCCGGGCCGATCGTGGTGAGCGCGCTCTTTCTCTGGGCTGTGCTGCACGCGGCGTTCGCCGAGCCCACACCGGCCGCCGACAGTCCCTGCCACGGCCGCCCGGAGACCGTGCGCGCCATCCGCAAGGAGGCGGTGTTCACCCGGTCTCCAGCGGGAAGCCGGCTCGACGAGCCCGTCGAGTCGTACTCGTGCGGGTCGTCACCGGCGGACGGCCCGGTCTCGTTCGTGTCCAACGCGAGCGTCACCCGCCGCCTGACCACGTCGATGAGCGAGAAGGACGTCCGGGCCTACTACGCCGATCTGGCCGCCCGCTCGGGCTGGCGGCCCGCCGGGTTCTCCACCGGGGTGTACTCGGCGATCAAGCCGGCCGGCGGCTGCCCCTGGTGGTTCGCCGTGACCACCGCGAAGGGTGGTTACGGTATCGGGATCTACTACCAGCCGGCCGGGGTCGCCGCCGACGACTGCGAATGGGCGTCGGGCCGGCCCGCGATCGTCCCGCTCTCCCGCTGAGACCCGTCACCCGGCCGGGGTCTCGGCGGCGATCATCGCTTCGACCGGCATGATGGCCGCGCCGAGCGCCACCGCGTCGCCGCCGAAGGTCGACGGGTGCAGTTCGAACTGGGTGCCCGGGCGGGCCAGGCTGTGCCGGCGGATCGCCCGCTCCAGCGGCAGGGCCAGGCGCTCCATCAGGCGCAGGCCGACCCAGCCGCCGATGATGATGCGCTGGGGGTTGGTCAGGTTGACCATGTTGGCCAGGCCGATGCCCACCGTGTCGACGAGTTCGTCGCGCAGCCGGGCCGCCGCGGCGTCCGTCTCCGCCGCCTCGAGGAAGGCGCCGATGGCACGCCAGCCGCTGCCCTCGAAGACGCCGCCCTGCTCGCGCCAGGCGGTGAGGATCGCGTCGGAGCCGGCGTACGCCTCCACGCAACCCCGGCCGCCGCACCGGCAGAGGCGGCCGCCCCGCTCGACCTTGGTGTGGCCCCACTCGGCGGCGCTGCCGGCGTACCCGTGGGTCAACCGGCCGTCGCTGACCACGCCGAGGCCGACGCCGCGGCCGAGCAGGGCGACCAGCGAGTGCTCGACGTCGTGCGCGGCGCCGAACCAGAGTTCGGCCTTGGTCTGGGTCTTGGCGCCGTTCTCCGCGAAGACCGGGACGTCGGCGGTGACCAGCCGTTCCACCGGCACCGGCGGCCAGCCCAGCGACTGTGCGTAGAGCACCTGCCCGCCGCTCGCGTCGGTCTCCACCAGCCCGGGCAGCCCGACGCCGATGCCGAGCAGCCGCGTCCACGCCTGCGGATTGCGCTCGCGCAGGGCGGCGAGCGCGTCGCTGAGGTCGTGGGCAATGGTCGCCGCGTCCTCCTGCTCGCGGCCGCCGCGGAACTCCCGGTCGACCCGGTTCATCGTGAGGTCGAACAGCTCGACCGCCACGCCGCGCTCGCCCATGTCGGCGCCCACCGAATACGCCGCCTCGGGGCGCGGCCCGATCAGCGCGATGGGGCGGCCGCCGCGCGAGGCCACGGAGCCGTTCTCCCGCACCAGCCCCTCGGCGATCAGCTCTCCGACCAGCTTGGTGACCGAGGCGGGGGAGAGGTCGCAGAGCTGACCGAGTTTCGCCCGGGTGGTCTCGCGCGCCAGGATGATGTGGCGCAGGACCAGCGAGCGGTTGCGGTGGCGCAGCGACGTGACGGTGGATGCCTCGGGTACGACCAGGCTCCGGCGACCCGAGGTGAAACTGACGCCCATATGCCTCCGACAGCCACGACCTGCGGACATGTCTACCCGCTCCGTCCGGTGAGGTCCAGTCCCCGCAGCACGCCGTCGGCCGTTGCGCGCACCACCAGCGCGTCGCCGGACCACCGTACGTCGAAGGCCGCCGGATCGCCGGCGTGGACGGTCCAGCCCTCGGGCGGCCCGGCGAGGGGGAATCGCAGCTCCTGCCCGGCGCGTACGGTCAGCGCCAGCGGCTCGGCGTACGGCTCGCCCGCGGTGTGGTGCCAGATCGCCTCCAGCGCGGCCTCGCCGTGACCGGCGAAGCGGCTCGGGGTGTCGCCGTCCGGCTGCGCGTGGCCCCAGGCCGGCAATCGCAGCGGTACGCGCCCGAACAGCGCGTTGATCACGTCGTCGCGGACGTCGCAGCGGTCCAGCGCGACATTGTCCAGCATGGTGTCGAGCAGCCGCTGCGCGGTCGCCGCGTCCACGTCGTCGGCGGGGTCGGCGATCCGCTCCCAGCCGTCCGGCACCGGCGCGGAGACGGGCGAGGTGCGGGTGCCCAGCTTCTTCCACGGCCAGAAGTTCCAGCCGATGCCGTACTGCTCGTAGAGCCGGGTGGCGGTGTAGATCCATTCCGGGGTGTTCTCGCCGCCCTCACCCATGTAGATCGGCAGCCCGAGGCGGTCGCGGGCCCGCAGGTAGTCGTCGATGCTGGCGCGCTCGGGCGCACACCAGTAGCGGTGGAACTGCAGGACGGAGTTGGGGTCGAGCACGTGGGTGAAGACGGAGACGTCGGTGGCCCACTGCGGGCCCTCGTACATGATCAGATGGTCCGGATCCACCTCGCGGATCGCGGCGGTGAGGTCGGTGTACAGGTCGATCAGCTCGCGGGAATAGACGTGCTGCCACTGCTCCGGGAGCGGCTCGTTGAGCAGGTCGTAGCCCAGCACGGTGGTGCTGTGGCGATAGCGTCGCGCGATCTCGCGCCAGAGGGCGACGGTGAGCCGGCGGTAACGCTCCTGCATGAACAGTTCCGGCTTGCCGTGGGGCGAGTCGTCGATGTTGGTGCCGGTCTGGCCGCCCGGCGCCCCGTGCAGGTCGAGCAGCACCCACAGCCCGTGCCGGGCGCACCAGTCGATCACCCTGTCGACGAGCGCGAAGCCGTCGGCGCGGAAGTCGCCGCCGCCGGTGAGCAGCACCCGGGAGTTGATCGGCAGGCGTACGTGGTCGAAGCCCAGCTCCGCGATGCGGGCGATGTCCTCCTCGGCGACGAACACGTCCCTGAACCGCTTCCAGAAGTCGGCGGCCGCCTCCGCGCCGATCAGGCGGGCGATGCGCGCCTCGATCTCCCGGGGGGAGCCGAGACCGTCGCCGAAGCGCCACATGTAGCCCTCGGGCAGCAGCCAGTTGCCGAGGCCGACGCCGCGCAGCAGCAGGGGCCGGCCCGCGTCGTCGACGATCTCGGGTCCGTGCGTGCGGACGTAGCCCATCGGGCCTCCCGGTCTTTCGCTCCGGCTAAAAATAAGCGTAAGCTTGACCGGCAGGCTAGCAGGACGGCGGCCGCTGCGGACAGTCCCGCACGTCAGAATTCGGTTCTCCCGAATGCGCTGAGAGCGCTCTCCAGAAACAATTATCTATTGTCGTTCATCGACTTGACGCGATGCCGTAACAAGCCTTTGACTGGCGTCCCCCATCCCCTCCTTTTCCCCGAGAAGGACGCCATGAGAAGAAGAAAGCTCCTCGCCGTCCTCGGCTCCGCCCTCACGGTCGGCGCGCTCGGCGTCGCCGGCATCACCGATGCCTTCGCCGCCACCACCGGCTCCCTGATCAGCGCGTCCAACGGCAAGTGCCTCGACGTGGCGAACAATTCGACCGCCGACGGCGCCGTCGTGCACATGTGGACGTGCTACGACTCCGTGGCGAGCCAGAAATGGACCCTCGCGGACAACGGCTCGGTGCAGTCGCAGGGCAAATGTCTCGACGTCGTCAACGGCGGCACCAGCGACGGCGCCGTCGTGCACCTGTGGACGTGTTACGACTCGGTCGCCAGCCAGAAATGGACGCTGACCGCCGCCGGCGACCTGGTCAACACCGCGTCCGGCAAGTGCCTCGACATCAAGGACAACAACACCGCCGACGGCGCACGGCTCCAGCTGTGGTCGTGTGCCGGATCGCCCAACCAGAAGTGGACGACCTCCGGCACCCCCACCACGCCGCCGAGCACCGTGCCGCCCAACCCCTCGAACCCGGACCTGGGTCCGAACGTCAGCGTCTTCGATCCGTCGATGCCGGCGTCCACCATCCAGAACCGGCTCAACCAGGTCTTCAACCAGCAGGTCACCAACCAGTTCGGCAATGCCCGGTACGCGCTGCTGTTCAAGCCCGGCAGCTACAACGTGGACGCCAACGTCGGCTTCTTCACCCAGGTCGCCGGGCTCGGCCTCACCCCGGACGCGGTCACCGTCAACGGCCGGGTGCACGCCGAGGCGGACTGGTGGCCGGACGGCACGCAGAACGCCACCCAGAACTTCTGGCGCTCGGCCGAGGGCCTGTCCGTCACGCCGGCCGGCGGGCTGGACCGGTGGGCGGTGTCGCAGGCGGCCCCGTACCGGCGGATGCACGTCCGCGGCAGCCTGGCGCTCTCGGACGGCGGCTGGTCCTCGGGCGGCTTCCTGGCCGACTCGAGGATCGACGGCCAGATCCAGTCCGGTACGCAGCAGCAGTGGCTGACCCGCAACTCGGCGATGGGCAGCTGGTCGGGCTCGAACTGGAACCAGGTCTTCGTCGGTGCGAGCGGCGCACCGGCCCAGAGCTTCCCGTCGCCGCCGTACACGACCGTGGGGGCGGCGCCGGTGATCGCGGAGAAGCCGTACCTCTACGTCGACGGGGCCGGGGCGTACCAGGTCTTCGTGCCCGCCCTGCGCCGTAACGCCGCCGGCACCACCTGGGCGAACGGCAATCCCGCGGGCACCTCGCTGCCGATCGGCACGTTCTACGTGGTCAAGGCCGGCGACACGGCCGCCACCATCAACGCGGCGCTGGCGGCCGGCAAGAACCTGCTCGTCACGCCCGGCGTCTACCACCTCAGCGCCCCGGTCACCGTGAACCGGGCGAACACCGTCGTGCTCGGCCTCGGCCTGGCGACGTTCGTACCGGACAACGGTGCCGTGGCCATGACCGTTGCCGACGTCGACGGCGTACGGGTGGCCGGCCTGCTGTTCGACGCGGGCACCACGAACTCGCCGGTGCTGATGGAGGTCGGCCCGAACGGCTCGGCGGCCGACCACTCGGCCAACCCCACCGTGCTCTCCGACGTGTTCTTCCGCATCGGCGGCTCGATCGCGGGCCGCGCGTCGGTGAGCCTGCGGATCAACAGCGACGACGTGATCGGCGACCACGCGTGGATCTGGCGTGCCGACCACGGCAACGACGGCACCTACGGGTGGACGATCAACACGGCGGCCAACGGCCTGGTCGTCAACGGTGACGACGTGACGTTCTACGGCCTCTTCGTCGAGCACTACCAGCAGTACCAGACCGTCTGGAACGGCGAGAACGGCAGGACGTACTTCTACCAGAACGAGATGCCGTACGACCCGCCGAACCAGGCGGCGTACATGAACGGCTCGACGCAGGGCTGGGCGGCGTACAAGGTGGCCGACTCGGTGACCAACCACCAGGCGTGGGGGCTCGGCAGCTACTGCTACTTCAACGTCAACCGGTCGGTGGTCAACGCGCGGGCCTTCGAGGTGCCCGCCAAGCCCGGCATCAGGTTCACCGACATGGTCACGGTGTCCCTCGGCGGCGCGGGAACCATCTCCCGTGTCATCAACAACAAGGCCGACGCGGTCAACTCCGGTCACCAGGTCACCTATCTGACCAGTGGTCCGTGACCGCTACGAGGTGAGAGATCGGGGATCGCGGGGTAGGCGGCGGGCATGCGCCTCGCGGTCCTCGACATCGGCTCCAACACGGTCAACCTGGTGGCCACCGACGCCGGGAAGGGTGTGCCCCTGCCGGCGCACAGCTGGAAGCTGCACACCCGTCTCGCCGAGCGGCTCGGCCCGGACGGCACCATCGCGCCCGGCGGCCGGCGCCGTCTCATCGACGCGGTGAGCCGGGCCGCGGAGGAGATCCGGCGGGCGCGGGTCGACCAGGTCTTCGCGTACGCGACGGCGTCGGTGCGGGACGCGCCCAACCGGGACGCCGTGCTGGACGACGTGGCCGCCGCCACGGGGATCCGGCTGGGCACCCTGACCGGCCTGGAGGAGGCGCAGCTGACCTTCCTGGCGGCCCGGCGCTGGCTGGGCTGGAGCGCGGGGCCCATGCTCCTGCTCGACATCGGTGGCGGCACGCTGGAGGTGGCCTTCGGCCGCGACCGGCAGCCCGACTCCGCGCTGTCGCTGCCGCTGGGCGCCGGGCGGCTCACCCGGGAGTTCCTGCGCGACGGTGATCCGCCGTCCCGCCGGGCGGTCCGCGTGCTGCGCAAGCACGTCCGCGAGCAGGTGCGACGGATCGCTGCACACGGCTCCTGGGAGTCGCCGCGGACCGCCGTCGCCGCCTCCAAGACGTTCCAGCAGCTCGCCCGCCTCACCGGGTCGGCGCCGTTGCGCCGGGGACCGTTCATCACCCGGGAGCTGCAGCGGCGGGCGCTGCGCCCGTGGATCGACCGGCTCGCCGCCATGCCGGCCGTGAAGCGGCAGCGGCTGCCCGGGGTGTCGGCGCACCGGGCCGGGCAGATTCTGGCCGGCGCGATCGTCGGGTACGAGGTGATGCGGGGGCTCGATGTCGCCTCCGTCAGGATCTGCCCGTGGGGCCTGCGCGAGGGCATCCTCCTGCGCCGGCTGGAGGCGTTCCCGCCGGAGCTCGGCAACGCGGCCTGGACACCATGGCCGCCGATCTAGGAACTTTGCACCTTTTGGGGCCTAAGGTGATCGGCATGGCCTCGGTACTCGTCGCGGAGGACGATCTTGATCACCAGCGGCTGATCGCCAGCGTGATCCGCCGTCAGGGCCACGAGGTCACAGTGGCGGGCAACGGTCGTGCGGCGCTGGCGGAGGCCGCCCGGCGGCGGCCCGACCTGGTCGTGGCCGACGTCGACATGCCGGAGATGGACGGACTTCAGCTGTGCCGGGCGCTGCGTGCCGATCCGGCGCTGGCGCGGGTGCCGATCGTCCTGGTCACCGCCTTCTCGCTGCCCGGGGACACCCGGATGACCGATGCCGGGGCCACGGCGGTGATCCGGAAACCGTTCACGCTGCAGGAGCTCGCCGCGGCGCTGGCGCCGTATCTCGGTGCGGCCCCGGTGCGCCCGCCGGGGGAGCAGCCCGCCGCCCTGCTGGACGACTCGGCGCTGGAACCCGTCTTCGTGGAGGCCCTGCTGCGCAGCGTCGACACCGGGCTCGCCGCCTGCGACGCCGACGGCCGGATGATCCTGCTGAACCCGATCCTGCAGGAGTTCTTCGGCGAGAGCAGCGGCAGCGTGCCGCTGGAGGAATGGACGAAGCGGTTCTCCCTGCGGCACCACGACGGCAGCGAGCTGGCCACCGAGGACCTGCCGATGGCGCGCGCCCTGACCGGCGAGGTGGTGGAGCAGTCCGGGCTGCTGGCCACCGACCTGCAGGGCCGCCAGCGCTGGCTGACCATCAACGCCCGGCCGGTCCGCGACTGGGGCGGGACGGTGGTGGGCGCGGTGGCCGCCCTGCGGGACATCACCGCGGAGCACCGGTCCCGGATCTATCAGGCCTGCAAGACGGAGGTGCTCAAGGCGCTCGCCGAGAGCACGAGCGCCGCGGAGGCGCGTGCCCAGGTGGTGCGTACGGTCGGCGAGATGCTCGGCTGGCGCTCCGTACGCCTGTGGCTGGTCGACCCCGTCACCGACCGGCTGCGTCCCGACACGGCGTACACCGGGAGGGACGAGCGACCACTGCCGCTGCCGGCCAGCATGGCGCGGGGCGAGGGCCTCGCCGGGCTGTGCTGGCAGCGCGGGGAGCTGCTGTGGGTGGCGGACCTGCACGCCGAGGACTCGCCCGTCCTGCCGGAGGTCGTCGCGGGCACCGAGTTCCGGTCCGGGGGAGCGGTGCCCGTCCGCAGCGGCGAGCACGTCACCGGGGTCATGACCTTCTTCTCGTACGACCCGGAGGAACCGGAGCCGGCCCTCGCCCTGCTCCTGACGGGCGTCGCGGGCAGCATCGGCGCGCACCTGCAGCAGCACCGCGCCGACGACCTGGCGCGCCACCTGGCGGCGACGACCGACGAGTACGTCGCCCTGGTGGGTCACGAGCTGCGCACCCCGCTGACCTCGATCAGCGCGTACATCGAGATGCTCGCCGCCGCCCCCGATCTCCCGGCCGACCTGCGCGACATGGCCGAGGTCGTGGACCGCAACAGCCGCCGCCTTCGCGACCTCGTGGATCAGCTGCTGGACCTGGCGGCGCTCGACGCCGGGCACCGTACCTTCGCGGCCGGCCCGGTGGACCTCACGGCGCTGACCACCGCCGCGGTCGAGGCGATCGCCTCGACCGTCACCGTCCGGGCCGAGGTGCAGCCCGGCGTCACGCTGACGGGCGACGCCGGCCGGCTGCGGCAGGTCGTGGACAACCTGCTGGACAACGCCGTCAAGTTCAGCGCCGACGGCGCCACCGTCTCCGTACGCCTGACCGGGGACAAGGAAGCCGTCGTGCTCACCGTCACCGACGACGGCATCGGGCTGCCCGGCGACGACCGGCCCGCGCTGTTCCGGCGGCTCTACCGCGGTGACAACGCCCGCCACAGCGGCATCCCGGGCAACGGGCTGGGCCTGGCGCTGTGCCGGGCCGTGGTCGAGCACCACCACGGCACCATCACCCTCAGCGGGCACGAGCCGGCGGGGACCACGGTGACCGTCCGGCTCCCGTGTGCGCCCGGGTGACGGTTCCCCGGCCGGGGGGTGGCCCGGCCGGGAAGCCGACGGTCAGCGGCCGAAGCCGCCGAAACCACCCCGGCCGTGCCCGCCGCCCGGTCCGCCGCCGGGTCCGCCGCCCTGCGGCAGCACGCCGGCCGCGGCCGCCTTCTCGATCGCGGCGGCCTCGTCGGCGGTGAGCTTGCCCGCCTTCACCGCCTCGTCCAGGCGCGCCTTGAGCTGGGCCGTACGGTCGGCCTCGGCCTTGGCCCGCTGATCGGCCTGCACCTTCTCGAGCGCGGCGGCCACCTTCGCCTTGTCGATGCCCAGCTCGGTGGCGAGCGCCCCGGCCAGCTCGTCCTGGCGCTGCGCCCGGGCGGCGTCGCGGTCGGCCTGGTCCTTCACGGGGGCCGAGGCGGACGGCGCCGCCGGGGCGGACGGGCTCGGATCCGCCTGCGCGGGGCCGGCGAGCACCAGGCCGAGGATACCGGCCGCACCGGTCGCGGCCACCCCGGCTACGGCGGTGGTGAGTTTCGTGGAACGTTGCACGTCGAACCTCCGGGTGAGAATGGGTCAGCATCACCGTCGGCGGCGTACCTGTCAGGAAGCTGTGGTGACACCGGGTGCCGCCTGAAAGTCCGGTCCGTACCGGCCGCCGGCCCGCCGCTATGATCGGCGGATCGGAGCCTCGACCTGGGACGGGTTACTTGCGACAGCGCGCGACGGTGCGGGAACTGGCCGCCGAGACGGGCCTGTCGATCGCCACGGTGTCCCGGGTCCTCAGTGGCCGCACCAACGTCGCGCCCCGGACGCGGGAGCTGGTCCTGCGGGCGGTGGACCGGCTGGGCGGCGCGGCGCCGGCGACCGGTGGCCGGGGCGGCGTCTACGTGCGGTGTCCGTACCTGCTCGACGACTACTTCGGCCCGATGGTCACCTCGGTGGTCGAGACCGTCGAGCTGCACGGCATGACGGCGGTCCTGGACGCCGGCACCTCCGCCCAGCACAGCGCCGCGCTCTCCGCGCTGCCCACGTCGGATGATGTCGCGGGCGGCGTCCTGATCCTGCCGCCGGAGCCGGGGGAGAGCCTGGTCCGGCTGCGGGAGCAGGGATTCCCCTTCGTGGTGCTCGATCCGCGGACCAGCCCGCCGCGCGACATCGTCGCGGTCTCCGCCGCCCACGTCACCGGCGCCCGCAGCCTCATGACGCACCTGGTGGAGCTGGGCCACCGGCGGGTCGGCATCATCGCCGGACCGCGGGAGTGGCTGGTCACGGACAATCGGATGACCGGGTACGTGGCCGCGCTCGCCGACGTGGGCGTGCTGCCGGCCCCGGAGCTGCTGCGGTTCGTGGAGCCCACCGTCCGGGACGGGTACGCCGCGGCCTGCGACCTGCTCGACCAGGCGGACCGGCCGACGGCGCTGGTGGGCTTCAACGACAAGATCGCGGTCGGCGCCCTGCGCGCGGCGCGGGAGCGCGGCCTGCGGGTGCCGGCGGACCTGTCCGTCGTCGGCTTCGACGACAGCGACATCAGCCAGGCCACCGACCCGATGCTGACCACCGTGCGGCAGCCACTGGCCGAGCTCGGGCGGATGGCCGTCACACTGCTGCTGCGGATGATCAAACGGCACGAGCTCGACGCCCGGCACGTCGAGCTCGCCACCGATCTGGTCGTGCGCGGTTCCACCGGGACCGCACCGGTCAGGCGGGAACCGTCCACTTCTGATTAGCGCCGCCGGTGCAGCTCCAGATCTGGAGCTTCGCGCCGTCCGCGGTGCTGGTGCCCACGACGTCGAGACACTTGCCCGACGCGGCGTTCACGAGGTCCCGGCCCGCGGTGTACGTCCACCGCTGGTTGGCGCCGCCGAAGCAGTCCCACAGCTGCACCGCGGTCCCGTCGGCGGTGCCGTTGTCCTTGACGTCGAGGCACTTGCCCAGCCCCCGCAGGGTGCCGTCGGCGGCGCGGGTCCACCGCTGGTTCGGGCCGGAGGTGCAGGCCCACATCTGCGGCAGGGTGCCGTTGGCCGTCGAGCCGTCGGTGACGTCGAGGCACTTCCCGCCGTCACCCCGCACGGCACCGGTCGTGCTCCCGCTGCCGGGCCAGGTGAAGGTGGCCATGGCCCCGGCCGGCAGCTGGTACCCGAACGCCGCGCCACCGTAGGAGACCTGGAAGTTCTGGGTGCTTCCGGTGTTGATCGCCACGAGCGCGATCGAGCCGTCCGGGTTGCGGAACGCCACGTTCTCGATGCCGCCCTGGCCGTACCCGGTGGAGGCGATGCGGACGGCGCCCGGCTTGACGAACTTGCTGAGGTGGCCGAGCACGTAGTACTCGGCGTTGTACGTGACGGAGCTTCCGCTGATGCGGACGACGCCCGTGCAGGTGGTGCAGCTGCCGATGACGGGGCCGTGGTCGGCGTCCAGCGCAAGGTTCCACAGCGCCACGGAGCGTGCCCAGTTGCGGGTGGCGCCGACGGCGAGGTTGCGGCCCTGCCACCACAGGCTGTCCGCGAACGTCTTCGAGGTGTCGGCGGACTCGGTGCCGGAGCACTCGGTGAAGAAGATGTCCTTGGCCGGCTGGGCGTTGTGGACGGTGGTCTGCGCGCTCGGGTCGCCGGCGTAGCAGTGCCACGCCGAGCCGGCCACGTCGGCGCCCGCCGCGTTGTTGACCGCCTGCGGGTAGGACGTGTTGTCCCAGTTGTGGTCCCAGCCGAGGATCTTCGTGCTCAGCCCGGCGGCGCGCAGCTTGCCCGCGAGCAGCTTGATGACGCGGCTCTGCTGCGCGTCGGACATGAGCATGCCGGGATAGCCGGGCGGCGAGAACTGCGGCTCGTTCTGCACGCTCAGGTAGCCGACGGGAACGCCGGCGGCCTGGTACGCCTGGACGAACTTCACCAGGTAGTCGGCGTACACGCCCTCGTTCGCCTGGCTCAGCGAGCCGCCGACGAGGTTGTTGTTCGTCTTCATCCACGCCGGCGCGCTCCACGGCGCGCCCTTGACGGTGACCTGCGGGTTGAGCTGCCGGGCCTGCTGCAGCAGCGGCAGGATGTACGCCTGGTCGTGCGCGACGGAGAACCGCGACAGTGTGGGGTCGGCCGCCCCGTCGTCATAGGTGTAGAAGGACCGGGAGAAGTCGCTGGCGCCCACGGGCTGGCGCAGGAAGCTCAGCCCGATGCCGCTGCCGGTGCCGAACAGCGCGTTCATGACCGTGTCGCGCTGCGGTGAGGTCGAGACGTTCCACGCGGCCGCGTCGGTGAAGGCCGCGCCGAAGCCGACCATCGACTGGTAGGTGGTGGCCGGGTCGACCGTGATGACCGGGCCGCTGCCGGCCGTACCGAAGGTGACGGCGGCCTTGCGGCTGAGCAGGTTGGCGCGGTCCGGCGTGGTGAGCCAGACCTCGGCGGAGGTGGCGGCCTGGGACGGGGAGCCGGTGACGGCGACGTAGGCGACCGAGGCGAGGAGGGTCGCGGCGGCCGCGCCGGCGGCGCTCAGCCGGCGCCGGACGCGGCCCTTGGGGACGGCAGGCATGGGTACTCCGATCGAGGGCTCGGATGAAACAATGAAACATTTGTGAAAACGGGGATATCTTCAGGAAACATTCTGTACGCCTCCTCGTCAATATGTTCGAAGCCGCGGGCGGCAACGAAGGGGTACTCTTCGGTGATGTAACGCGTGTAACAGCGCGGCCGGGCGGACAATTCGCCCTTGTCCATATTTGCTAGCTTGGTTTGCCATGATCAACCTGCGAACGGAGGTCTCCCGCCGCCGCCTGCTGCGGACCGCCCCGGCCGTGGCCGGCGCGATGCTGCTCGCCGGTTCCGACCCGGAGCCCCGGCAGGCTCGCTTCACGACGGCCCCCCGCCCGCCGGCGCCGCGGCCCGCCCCGCCGCCCGCCCCGGCCCGGGCACCGGCCGTACCGGTGCTGAAGCGCCCGGTGTTCACGCTCCGCGACTACCGCCGGGTCGTGCCCGGGCCTGCCTTCCCCGGCGACGCGGTGGCGCTGACCATCGACGACGGTCCGCATCCGCTGTGGACGCCCAAGATCCTGCGCCTGCTGCACCGCCACCACGTGCCCGCGCTGTTCTGCATGATCGGCAACCAGGTCCTCGGCCACGAGACGGTGGCGCGGGAGGTGGTCCGCGACGGCCACCTGGTGGCCAACCACACCTGGAGTCATCCCGTACGGATGTCGCGGTTGTCGTCGGCCAAGGTCCACCGGGAGCTCGACCGGGCCCAGAACAAGATCTACGACACCACCGGGCAGGCGCCGGCGCTGTTCCGCTCACCCGGCGGCGACTGGTCACCGGGCCTGCTCGCGGGCGCGGCCAAGGCCCGGATGGTGCCGCTGGACTGGAGCGACGACCCCCGCGACTGGTCGCGCCCCGGCGTCGGTGCCATCACCCGCCGGCTGCTGGCCGCCCGGCCCGGCCAGATCCTGCTCTGCCACGACGGCGGCGGCGACCGCTCCCAGACGTACGCGGCGCTGAGCACGGTGATCCCCGCCCTGAAGGCCCGCGGCTACCGCTTCGTGGCCCTGCACCGGAAATAGGCATCGCGCCGGGCCTCTGCCGGCCCGGCGCGATGACGACGTGCTCCTGTCAGGGCTGGCGGACGATGCTCTGGCCCGGGTCGACGACCACCGTGGCGATGACGGCGCCGTTCCTGCGGAAGGTGACGGTCCGGCGGGCCGTCGTCGGGTTGACGGCGAGCAGACGCGGGTGCTCGGCACTGCCGAACGCCAGCCCGTACGGGCCGTCCGCCACCACGGACGGCTGCGGGGGGCCGTACGCCGCCAGCATCTCCACCCAGTAACGCACCATCGCCCGGCTGGTGCCCTCCTCCCGGGGCGGCGCCGGGCTGAGCCGCCGCCGCGCGGCCGCCGGGTCCGCGAGGGCCAGGTCCGCCGCGAACAGGTCACCCCACACCCGCGGCTTCCCGCCGGCCTCCCGCGTCACCTCGGCCGCGCGGGCCGCCGCCTGCCCGGGATCGGACCGGTAGAGCGATCCGAAGGTGAGCGGCAGCAGCTGGATGCCCACGACCGACTCCGGTCGCGGGTCGAACCAGGTCGCGTGGTCGATCTTGGCGTCCCACACGATCCCGGCGACCCGGTGCGCGTAGCCGGGCGGCCGCAGCCCCTCCTCGCCGAGCCAGTAACGGCGGGCGGTCGCCGCCTCGAGCGCGTAATGGGTGACGCCGTACGTGGTCAGCTGCGCGTCGCCCGTCACGATGCCCCACCGGGTCACCGCCTCCCACGCGGCGACCGCCTCGCTCGACGACTCCTGGTTGTTGCCGTCGGCGAACGGTGCGAAGCCGGACGCCAGCGAGTGCCCGAGGTAGGCGTTGAACACCCGGAACGGCGGGAAGCCGTCCGCGCCGTCGCCGGCGAGGGTGCCCGTGTAATCGCGGGCCACCAGGCCGACCGCGTCGCCGTAGTCGCGCAGGAACGCCGGGTCCGCCTCCGCCATCACCGCGGCCGCACGCACGAGGTAGCCGTACTGGAAGTGGTGGTCGTTGTAGTCGCCGCTGCCGAACTCCGCGGGTACGGCGATGAGCCCGCCCCACACCCGGTCGTAGGCGAAGTACCGGACGTCTCCCGGACCGCCGTACGTGAGCCAGTCCACGAGCGCCGCCCGCAGCCGCCGCAGCGCTTTCTCCTGCTGCGGGAGCGCACCCACGCCCTTGGCCACCTCCGCGACCGTGGCCAGCCGGCCGAGCTCCTTGAGGCCGAAGTAGCTGCCGCCGTTCGCGGTGGCGGGACGGTCGGCGAGATCGCGGTCCAGTTCGGTGAGCACGGCGGCGCGGGTCGCACCCGTGAGCGTGATCGCCGGTACCTCCGTGATCAGGCCGGGCATCGGCACGCGGACGCGCACCTGGGTGCCACGGGCGACGGACAGCGATCCGCGCGCGTCGGGGTAGCTGCCTGCCATCGGTTCCAGGCCGCCGCCGGGCACGAGCCCCGCCTGCTGATGGGGCAGCAGCGCCCACAGGCCCGGCCCGCCGGACCGTCGTTCGGCGCCGAGGGTCTGGGTGACCGTGCCGGTGGTGCCGTCGTACGCCATGTTCGACGTACTGCGGATCACCGGATCGCCGGCGGCGCCCGCGAGCGCCGCGGTCCACCGGGCGTCGTCCGCCTGGTCCGGCACCCGGGCGACGGCGATCGCGTTGTGGCCGGGCCGGTCCACGGTCAGCCGGTTGCCGTCCTGGCGCCAGCCGGCACCCTCCTCGGCCTGCACGTCCCAGCGCTGGCCGGCGACGGTCAGCCGGGCCAGCGGGCCGCCACCGCCCGAGCGGGCGACGGGGGCTGTGCCCGTCAGCGACGCGGGCGTGTCCCCGAAGTCCAGGTACAGCACCGGACTGCCCTGCACGAGGGTGATCTCCACGCTGCCGCCGTCGCGGAGCTCCGCCCGCAGGACGACGTGGAAGGCCCCGTACCCGACGACCCGTACGGTGGTGATCGGCCCGCCCAGGGTGAGCGCGGGCCGGAACGGCGTCACCACCGCGTTCGCCGAGGCGACGGGTGTGGCGGTGCTCACGCCCAGCCCCGCACCGGTGTTCTTGATCGCCAGGGGGTGCGCCCAGATCGGCTGGGTGAGCGGCCCGGTGAGCGCCGAGCTCCACCACTGGCTGGTGGGCAGCGCCTGCCCGGCGAGCGGCTGCCCGGCCTGCGCCGGCCCCTGCTTCGGCCCGGTGCCTGCCGGCGGGGCGCCGGCCAGGCGTGCCTTGCCGCCGGCGTCCGGGGCCTGGAGCACCGTCGCGGCGGCGGCCTCATTGAGCGCCCCGGAGGCGGGCGGCGCCGGGGCGCGGCCGTGCTCGGCCGGCGGCCCCTGGGTCCAGCAGGCCGCGGTCAGCAGCGCCGGCGCCAGACATGCGGCGGTCATGATCCGCCGGAGGGGGGCCGTCATCCGGCACCGTTCACCGCGGGGATCCGGCCCACCGCGGTACGCGTGTCGATGGCGGCCGTGAAGCGCAGCCCCGGCACCAGCGCGCCGACCGTGTCGACGGCGTCGGTGCGCGGCACCAGGACGACGGTGAGCTGTTCGTGGACCGCCTCCTGGTCGGCGGTGAGCGGGGCGTCGGAGAGCGGGTCCGGCCCGATCCGGGCCTCCACGTGGTCGACGACCACCGGGGCCGGCCGGGCCAGTCCGGGGCCGGTGATCGTGGCGGCCATCCCGAGCCGCAGCTTGCGGAGCTGGTCCACGGTGGCCTTGGCCTGGAACCTCAGCTTGGTGTGGTCGTACATGGTGATGACCGGTTCCCCGGCGCCCACCACCCCGCCGACCGGAATGTCGATCTTGGACACTGTGCCGGGCGTCGGTGCCCGCAGCGTCTCGGTCCGCGGCTGCGGCCCGGCGGCCGGGTCCGGCTCGTCGGCGAGCCGCACCTGGGCGAGTTGCTGCCCGGCGGCGACCCGGCTCTGCTCGGCCGCGAGCACCTCGGTCACCACGCCCGAGCCGGTGGAGCCCACGGGCAGCGCGTCCGCGGTCAGGACCGCGTCCTCCAGCGTGACGAAGGAGGCCGCGGCGAGCCGGTGGGTCGTCACGTAGGCGCCGCCGGTCACGGCTCCGGCCAGAAGGACGACGGTGACCAGGAAGGTCCGGACCGCGGGACCACGGGAGCGGGTGGTGCCCGGGCCGGCCGGCGCGGGGCCGGGCGGGGCGGGCGGCAGCGGGGTGGACTGCGGGGACTGTGCGAGACGGTCGTGCTCGACGACACTGGTCATTGCGGTTTTCCCTTGAACGATGGACACGGTTGCGGCGGGCGGGCGCTTCAGCGCGCCGTGGCCGCCACGGGTACGTCCGCACGCGCGGCGGGGGCGGGGGCCGGCTCGTCACCGCGGCCGGTGACCGACTCGGCGATGATCCGGCCGAGAATCAGGACGATCATGGTTGCCCAGGCGACCGACAGCCACGTCGGCGCGGGATCGGCCATGACGACCAGGCCGACCACGATGCCGGTGGCGTTGAGCAGGACGAGGGCGAGCTGCGGCATCACCACCCACAGCGAGCGGGAGCCGGCGCCGGCCCGGTTGGTGACGCTCCACTTCGCCGGCCGGCGGCGTAGCGTGGCCCAGAACGCCCGGGCGTGCACCGGGGCGGCCCCGATGCTGGCGACGATCGCCGAGCCCTTGAAGCCGCCCGACTGCAGCCAGGTGACGACCAGGACCATCACCTGGAACGGCACGTAATGCGTCGCCCAGGTGACGCCGTCGGCGCGGATCGGGCTCAGGGCGAACAGCAGGTACAGCGCCGGGAACAGCATGAAGGTCAGCATCGCCAGCGACAGCAGATAGTGCGTGCCGACGAAGAGGTACTGCAGGCGCTGGTCGATCGTCAGCTCGGTGCCGCGGCGGAACAGCCCGCCGCGGAGCACCACCTCGAACCCGCCGCTGGCCCACCGCAGCTGCTGCTTGAGGTAGGACGCCACGTCCGTCGGCGCCAGCCCCCGGGCCAGCACCTGCGGGACGTAGATCGACTTCCAGCCGCGCCGGTGCAGCTCCAGGGACGTCCAGATGTCCTCGGAGTTGCTGCCGGTCGCGATCCCGCCGATCTCGTCCAGTGCCGCGCGGCGGAACATCACGTTCGTGCCGACGCAGAACGCGGCGTTGAAGTGGTTCTTCCCCGGGCACACCAGCTCGTAGAAGATGCGCTGCGCCTCGGACGTGCCGGTGGAGACCAGGTTCGTCCGGTTGGTGTACGACTGCGGCGACTGGACGAACGCCACATCCGGGTCCTCGAAGTGCGGCAGGATCTGCAGCAGGAAGTTCGGTTCGGGGACGTGGTCGGCGTCGAGGATCACCACGTACTCGCCGGTGGTGCGGGCCAGCGCCGCGTTGACGTTGCCGGCCTTGGCGTGCAGGCTCCCCTCGCGCCGCAGGTAGCCGACCCCCTCGTCGGCGCAGATCCGGCGCAGCACGTCGCTGTCCCCGTCGTCGAGGACCCACGTCCGGTGCTCCAGGGTCATGTCCCGCGCGGCCCGCATGGTGGCGCGGACCAGCTCGGGGGGTTCGCCGTAGGCGGTGATGAAGACGTCGATGCCGGGCACGTCGGCGCCGGCCCGGAGCCGGTTGCGCCGCACGGTGACGGCCCCCGGCTCGTCCCGGTTGTCATGCGCCAGGATGGTCCACCACGTGCCGATGGCGTGCGCGGCGGTCAGGCCCTCGGCCAGCAGCATCGCGGCCCACAGCCAGACCGGCCCGCGATACTGCGGGTCGAGCAGGAACGACTGGTAGAACAGCGTGGCGAGCAGTGCGCCGAAGATGGCGACCCGGGTGGACCGCTGCAGCGGTCGCCAGGCCTGCCGCGGCGATGCGGCGGCGCGGGCGGGCGGATCGGTTGTCGGCATGGTCGCTCCCGAAGTGATTGCGCCGTGATTCGGCTCGTATTTCGCGGGCGTAAAAACTGCGATCACCGGCATCGATGGCGGCGTCGTCGGGCGGCACCGGAAATACGTTAGGGGTCGATAGCCATCATTGGCAATCGGTGACCGGGGACACACAACCGCCGGTCGTACAGAGTCGAAACACCACTGTATCGGGGCGTCAATGCGGTGTTCACCCATAGCTGTTCGT
The DNA here is from genome assembly GCF_044465265.1 of Actinoplanes sp. NPDC049681. Taxonomy (NCBI): domain Bacteria; kingdom Bacillati; phylum Actinomycetota; class Actinomycetes; order Micromonosporales; family Micromonosporaceae; genus Actinoplanes; species Actinoplanes sp. NPDC049681. Next base: position 320,790 of record NZ_JBITLP010000005.1, on the reverse strand, counting down.
GAATTGTTGCGTACGGGGGACCAGCTGCGATTATGTACGCGCCCGGCGTAGTTCGGCACGACGCCGATTCATTGCACCATCCGAAATCCCGGAGTTCTCTCGTGCGGCGGTTTCCGGATAAGGGACGAAGGTATTGCCGCCAATAGCGCGTCAGGCCACGAAGATGCAGAACGGGTGGCCGGCCGGGTCGGCGTAGACCCGTAGCGGCTCGTCCGGGTCGGTGCTGCGGTCCAGCAGCAGCTTCGCGCCGAGAGCGAGCGCCCGCTCGTGCTGGACGTCCAGCTCGCGGGTGTCGGCGACGACGGTGTCAAGGTGCAGCTGCTGCGGAACACCCGGCTCGGGCCAGGTCGCCGCGGGCAGCCGGTCCACCCGCTGGAAGGCGAGCTGCGGTCCGCCGTCACGGCCGCGCAGGACCAGCCAGTCCTGGCCGGCGTCCACCTCGTCGCCGGGCCGGTAGGTGAGCCCGAACAGCCGGCGGTAGAACTCGGCGAGCGTACGGATGTCGGTGCCGTCGAGCACCGTCTGCCGGATCCTCGGGTAGGTCTCCATCGGCCGGATCAGCCGGGCGGCCGGGTGAGCGTCTCGAGCATGCCGGTGATCTGCAGCACCAGCCGCACCGGCGCCGACACGTCGCTCACGCGAAAGGCGATGTCCCGGGCCTGGCCCTGCGCGTACGCCCGGTCCAGCGCCGCGATGCCCGACGAGTCGCAGAACGTCACGGCGCCGAGATCGACGGCGACCTCGGTCACCCCGTCGCGGGCGAAGGCGTCGCGCAGCGCGTCCTCCAGGGCGCCGACGGTGGCCATGTCGATCTCTCCGGTGACCGCGACGCAGACGGCACCGCTGGTCCGTGACTCGGTCACCACGTCCACCGGTATCGGGCTCCGTTCGCTGCTCGGACTCAGGGTCAGCTAACCACATGGCCGCGGGCGCCCGCGCCCGGTCCGCGCCCGGCGGCCGATCGTCGCGCTCCGGCGTAGATTCGCGGGATGAGGGACCTCCTGGGCGCGGGCCGCACGGTCGTCCGCGCGCAGGCCCGGCGCCGGTGGAGCCTCGTCGGGGCCCTGGTCCTCGTGCTGGTCGCGATCCCGGTCGCGCTGGCCCACCGGCCGGTCCCGGCCACCGAGGCGGCCCCCGGCACGCTGCGCGGGCAGATCATGACGTCCGCGGGCCGGCCCTTTCACGGGTACGCCCAGAGCACCGGCTCCCTCGGCCTCCCGGCGCTGCCCGGCCTGGCCCAGGTCACGGCGGTGCTCAGCGGCACCACCGAGATGCGGGTCTGGTACGCCGCGCCCGACCGCTGGCGCCTCGACGTGCTGGGCCCGGGCACCGAGCGCGACCTCTACCGGACCGGCCACGACCAGGTCGTCTGGGACTACGGGGACAACCAGCTCTCCCTGGTCCTGGGCGAGCAGCCGGTGCGGGTGCCCCGCGCGGCCGACCTGACCCCGCCCGAGCTGGCCCGGCGCCTGCTGAGCCTGGCCACCGGCGACCGCCTGGAGCCGCTGCCCGCCCGGCGCGTCGCCGGGGTGCTCGCCGCGGGCATGCGCATCGTGCCGGTCGCCTCGGGAGCCACCGTGGCGTACGTGGACATCTGGGCCGACCGGGCGTCCGGGCTGCCGGTGCTCGTGGAGGTCACGGCCCGTGGTGCCGGGCGGCCGGTGTTCGTCACCCGGTTCCTCGAGCTCAGCCTCGCCGCCCCGGCCGCCGAGGTGCTCCAGCCGCCGGCCCGCCGCCCGGGCACCGGCTTCACCACCACGGACACCGGCGACCTGCTGGGCGTGCTCGACCGGTGGGACGCCGTGACGCCGCCGGACCTGCTGGACGGGCGGCCGCGGCTCCCCGCCGCCGGGGGCGTGACGGCGCTGGGGGCGTACGGGAGCGGCCTGGCCCGCTTCGTGGTCGCCGGGCTGCCCGGCAGGCTGGGCCGCGACGTGTACGGCGACGCGGCCCGGTGGGGACGCCGGCTCGACGTGCCGGGCGCGGAGGCCGTCCTGATCGGGGCGAACCCGCTGAACCTCCTCGTGGTCCGGGCGGAACGCACCTGGCTCGTCGCCGGATTCGTGGACGAGCCCGTGCTGCGCCGGGTCGCCGCCGGCCTCGCCGGAGCCGCCGCATGATCGTCACCCGTGACCTCACCAAGACGTACCGCCGGGTCACCGCGGTCCGCGGCGTCGGCCTGCAGGTGCGCGAGGGCGACCGGTACGGCCTGCTCGGCCCCAACGGCTCCGGCAAGACCACGCTGATCCGGATGCTGCTGGGCCTGGTGTACGCCACCCGCGGCGAGATCGAGGTCCTGGGCCTGCCGGTGCCCGAGCGCGTCCGGGACGTGCTGCCGCAGGTCGGTGCGCTGGTGGAGGGGCCGGGCGCGTACCCGCATCTGTCCGGGCGTACCAATCTGGCACTGCTCGACGCGGCCGGCCCCGGTGGCGCCCGGCGCGACCGCCGCCGGCGCATCGGCGAGGCGCTGGAGCGGGTCGGCCTGGCCGGCATCGACCGCCGCCCGGTGGGCGCGTACTCGCTGGGCATGCGGCAGCGGCTCGGCCTGGCGGCGGCCCTGTTGCGGCGGCCCCGGCTGCTGGTGCTCGACGAGCCCACCAACGGCCTGGATCCGCGCGGCATCCGGGAGATCCGTGACCTGCTCACCGAGCTCAACGCGGCCGGCACCACGGTGCTGCTCTCCAGTCACCTGCTCGCCGAGATCGAGGCCTTCTGCACCCGGGTGGGCGTGATGGACCGGGGGCGGCTGGTGCTGCAGGACGAGCTCGCCGCGCTGCGGGCGCCCACCGGGCGGGTGCTGCTGGACACCCCGGACGGCGATCGCGCGTACGCCCTGCTGAACGGCCGGGTGGAGCACCGCGACGGGCAGCGGCTGACCGTACGCCACGACACGCCGCACGACCTCAACGCCCAGCTGGTCGGCGCGGGTGTCCGGGTGACCGGGCTGGCACCCGAGCAGCGCTCCCTGGAGCAGGTGGTCATGGACGCGACGACGACCAGCTCCGACCGGGTGGAGGGCGGCCCGGCATGATCCGCGTGGAGCTGGCCAAACTCTTCCGCCGTCCGCGTACCTACGTGATGGCGGCGCTGCTGTGCGCGCTGCCGTTCACGGTCGCGGTCTTCCTGGCCACCACCCGGATCCCGCCGCCGCCGGGCCAGGGCGGTGCCTTCCTGTCCGCGGTGCTGAGCAACGGCGCCCTCTACCCGGCGGCGGCGATGGCCCTGGTCCTGCCGGTGCTGCTGCCCGTGTCGGTCGCCGTGCTGGCCGGCGACGCGGTGGCCGGCGAGGCGGCCGCGGGCACGCTGCGTTACCTGCTCGTGCGGCCGGTGGGGCGGACCCGGCTCCTGGTGGCCAAGCTCGTTTCGCTGATCGTCTTCGTGCTGTTCGCCATCGGCGCGGTGCTCGTCACGTCGTACCTGACCGGCACGGCGCTGTTCGGCGCGGAGCCGGAGGGCTCGGTGACCTTGCCGGCGGACGTCACGTCGCTGTCGGGTGTGGCCATCACGCCGGCGGGGCTGGCGGCGCGGCTGCTCGGCACGGTCGCGTACCTCACGGTGTCGATGCTGGGCGTGGCGGCGCTCGCGCTGTTCCTCTCCACCGTCACCGACTCGGCGCTCGGCGCGGCGATGGGGTCGCTGGCCGTCCTGGTGGTCAGCCAGGTCCTGGTGACCCTGGACGCGGCCGCCGCGGTCCGGCCGTACCTGCCGACCCGCTACTGGCTGGCCTGGATCGACTTCTTCCGCGACCCGATCCTGTGGCGCGACATCGAACGCGGCGCCGCGCTGCAACTCGTCTACCTGGTCGTCCTCCTGGGTGCCGCGTGGGCCAACTTCATGACCCGCGACATCCGCAGTTAGGCAGGGCAGCGGGTGGGCTCGGACAGCGGTGCCGTCCCGAGCGCGCCGAGGACGAGGGCGGTGACGATCGGGTCGGTCGGCAGCGCGCTGTGCGAGATCCGGGCGGCCGGGCAGATGCTCTGCACCGGGAGGTTGACCGCGCCGTCCAGGCGGGCGGAGTCGGGCGGCTGGACCGTCTCGTCGTTCTCGGTCCAGATCGACAGCCAGGGCAGGCCGTCGGGCACCTCGTCGTCCAGGCTGTCCAGCAGGGAACTGCCCGGTGCCAGCTCCCGGCACGCCGGCGGGCACGAGCCGGGGGCCAGCGCAGCGCCGACACCGGCGAGGCGGGCGCCGTGCAGCGGCGACCCCAGCGTGACGATCCGGCGCGCCACGGTGGCGCCGTCGTGCCGGTCCACCCAGAGGCGGGTCACGACGCCTCCGGCGGAATAGCCGACGACGTCGATCGACGGTGCGCCGCCGGCCAGGGCCGCCTTCGCCGCGGTGTCGAGCGTCCGGGCCTGCTCGAGCAGGTCACCCGTGCCGTCGCCGGGCAGGGTCAGCACCGTCGCGTCGCGGCCGGCGGCCCGCAGCCGGGCGGCCAGGCGGGACAGGGCGGTGCGGCTGCCGCCGTACCCGGGAACCAGCAGGACCGGTCCGGGCCGCGACTGATCGGCTCGTGGCCCGCGGTCACCGGGGTCGAGCAGCAGTCGCAGCCCCACGATCGCCGCCCCCGCGACCAGGATCGCGAGGGCGGCGAAGAGCACGAGCCTGCGGCGCGGGGACACACCTCATCATGACTCGCGGAGGTGCGTCCCCGGAGGGGATCAGCGGGCGGCGTCCGCCGGCAGGTGCACCTGGCCGCCCGTGGTGTCGACCACCGCGGCCGGGAGGGTGAACCAGATGCGCGCGCCGTCGTGGAACTCCGGGTCGGCGCCGATCGCCCCGCCCAGTCGTTCCACGATCCGCCGGCAGATGGTCAGGCCCAGACCGGTGCCCGGGTACGCGTCGGGATGCGCCCGGTGCAGCTCGCCGAAGATGGCCTCGTGCTGGCCCTCGGGGATGCCGACGCCCTGGTCGGTCACCTCCACCCGGACCATGCCCGCCTCCGTACGCGCCGACAGGTGCACCCGCGCGGCCTCGCCCGGCCGGACGTACTTGAGCGCGTTGCCCAGCAAGTTCTCCATCAGCCGCCGCAGCATCCCGTGGTCGCCGCGGACCGGCGGCAGGGTCTCCCACGTGATCTGCGGCTCGGGGCGCCGCGTGGCGCCGGGCCCGGCCAGCTCGATCGCCCGGTCCGCCACCACGTCGTCCACCAGCGCCGAGAGGTCGATCGTCGTGAGGTGCAGCTGGGCGCCGCGCACCGTCGAGTACGCCAGCACGTCGTCGATCAGCCGGCGCATCCGGTCGGTGCCCCGGTTGATCTCGGCGACGAAGTCGTCGTAGTCGTCCGGGTGCGGATAGCCGATGTCGAGGTGGGTGAGGAGCTGGGCGTACCCGCAGATGCCCGCGAGCGGTGCCTTGAGGTCGTGGCTGATCTCGCGGGAGAACGCCTCGAGCTCCTGCACCGAGCGGCTCAGCTCGCTGACCCGGCGCTCCAGCTCCGCGTTGCGGAGGCGTTCGCGCTCGAGTTCGGCGTACAGGTTCGTCGCCGCGGGGCGCTGCGCCGTGGTGACGACGTACCGGCGGGGGAACCGGCCGATCCGCCGACGGCGCTGCGACCACCGCTGGGCGCGGGTAGTCACGACTCGCATGGGGGCACCGTCCCGGGGGGCTTGGGGTGAAGGGGTCACGGGGAGGTCAGCGTTGTCCGGCACTGTCGGCTCCCTCCTCGTCGGCGGCCAGGTAGCCGGCCATGACCCGGACGGCTCCGGCGACCGCGTTCTCCACGCCGGCGACCAGGTCGGTCAGGTCCTGCTCGCTGGCGCCGGCGGTGGCGTTGCGCTCCACCTGGGCGCACGCCTCGGCGAGCGAGCCGGCCCCGAGCAGGGCGCTCGACGACTTGAGCGTGTGCGCGGTCTTGCGCAGCGCGTCGTGGTCCAGCCGGCGCAGGGCGTCGGCGAGGGCCGAGCGCCGCCCGTCGAGCTGGGACAGGAACGTGTTGACCGTGGTGACCACGAGCGCCCGGTCCTCGAGCTGCTCCTCCAGGTCGCGCAGCTTGCTGAGATCCGGCGCGTCGGCGTCCGCCGCGGCCGGCTCGGCATCGGGTTGTGGTTCCGGTTCCGGTTCGTCCGGCGGGCCCGACAGGTACGGCTCCAGCGCCGCCCGGAGCTCCGGCAGTGTGATCGGCTTGCTGAGGTGCCCGTCCATCCCCGCCTCCAGGCAGCGCTCCCGGTCGCCGTGCAGCGCGGTGGCGGTGAGGGCGAGGATCGGGATGGTGCACCCGGCCGCGCGGACCCGGCGCGTCGCCTCCAGCCCGTCGGTACGCGGCATCTGCAGGTCCATCAGCACCACGTCGTACGGGGTGTCGCCGAGCAACGCGTCCACCGCCGCCGAGCCGTCGGGCACGCCGTCGCACTCCACGCCGAGCAGCTGGATCATGCGGCGGAACACCGTACGGTTCACGTCGTTGTCCTCGGCCAGCAGCACCCGGCCGCCGGCCAGCGGCGGCACCGTGATCGGCGCGCCGCGCACGCCGGTGCGCTCCAGGTTCAGCGCCGCCACGAGGCGGCCGACGACCAGCGGGGCGGTCAGCACGCCCGGCTTGCGGACGATGCCGGTCCGGGGGTCGGTCGCGCTGATCATGAGGGTGCGGCCCTTGGGGCCGAGCGCCTCGGTCATGGCGTCGGCGCGGCGGATGGCCTCGGGGTCGTGCGAGTCGTCGCACCACAGCACCGTGTCCACGTCCGGTACCCGCTGCAGCACGTCGTCGAAGCGGGCCGGCACCGGCTCGGCGCCCGCACCCTGCAACAGCCAGGACATCGCCAGCGTCGAACGCGGCGTCGGCGCGACGACGGCGATCCGGCGCCGGGCCAGCGGCGGCGGCGTGGCGGCGGGCGGCTGCTGCGCCGCGGCCTCCAGCGGCAGGCGGATGAAGAACTGGGAGCCCTCGCCGGGTTCGGACTGCACGTCGATCGTGCCGCCCATGCACTCGACCAGCCGGGTGGCCAGGGCGAGACCGAGGCCGGCGCCCTCGTGCCGGCGCGCCGCCGACGAGTCGGCCTGCACGAACGGCGCGAAGATTCGCTGCCGGTCGGCCTCGCTGATGCCCGGCCCGGTGTCCGAGACGGTGATCAGGTACGTGTCGTCGCCGTCGCGCTCGGCCGTGACGACGACCTCGCCGGACTCGGTGAACTTGACGGCGTTGCCCACCACGCAGGTGAGGACCTGGCGCAGCCGGTCGATGTCGCCGAGGACGGCGGCGGGGAAGTCCGGGGCCGGCGTGGCCAGCAGCAGCAGGCCCTTGCGGCGCGACTGCTGCTGCAGGGGCTCGACGATGCCCTCGAAGACGCGGCGCAGCACCACCGGCTTGCGCTCGACGTGCAGGCTGCCGGTCTCCAGCCGGGCGAGGTCGAGCATGTCGTCGGTCAGCGCCTTGAGGGAGTGCACGGACCGGTGCACGCTGTCGACGATCTCGCGGACGTCCTGCGGCAGCTGCTGGGCGCGCAACAGGTCGACCGTGGCGACGACGGTGGTGACCGGGGTCCGGATCTCGTGGCCGAGCAGGGCCAGGAACTGCGACTTGGCCTGCGCCGCGGCATCGGCGTCGGTGGCGGTGCCGGCGGCGGCACCGGCCGGCTCGACCGTCACGAGGCGCCGATGCGAGCCGCAGTCGCTCTCCAGGTGCGTGACCCGTACGGTGCCCTCACCGTCGGCGTCGCACCGGCACGGCAGGACCGTGGGTGGCGCCTGCGGTGTCATGTCCCGTACGGCGGAGAGCAGGTGCTGGTGTCCCGGGCAGGTGCCGCCGGACGCGGCCAGCACGGCGCCCTCGGCGGGGTACGCCGAGCCGCCGTCCGGTCGCGTCCATCGCCCGTTGGCGACCAGGACACGGCCGTCCGGATCCACGATCGCCGCCGGGCCGGGTATCGCCTCGACCAGCGTGCGCGCCGCAAATCCCATGCGCTGACCTTTCGCAGGAGAAGGGACCCGGGTAGTCGGGTCCATGCATCAGGGTGGGTGCCCGCAGGGGCGGAGGGGGGAGCGTTCGGGAGCAACGGGGTTTCACTGCGCCGGACCGGATCGTGCCGCGGCAAGGTGCCGGGGAGCCTGCGGGGCACCGGCGATCTTCCGTTCCCGGGCGGCCCGGCGGCGCCGGCGGACCAGCAGCAGCACGACCAGCAGCACCGCGGCGGCGAGCATCCCCGCCAGCCACCAGAAGGGCTTGCGGAGCACGTCGGCGATCGGCGGGCGGGCCGGCCCGGCCAGCTTCGTGTCCTTGCCGATCAGCGCCGCCGCCCGCTTCGGCGTGCCGTCGGCGTGCAGCAGGCCCTCCGCCTTCCCCGGGCCGGTGCGCCAGGGGAACAGGCTCCCGGGCTGGGTGGTCATCCCGTCGCGCAGCCACGCGAAGACGGTGCCGCGTACGCCGCTGCGGCCCGCGATCAGCCGGCTCTGCTGCACGTCGTACGCCTGCTCGGCCTCCGTGTGGCCGCCGGGGAAGACGCTGTTGTACGTACTGAGGCCGAAACGGGACAGCATCAGCGGGCGGCCGGAGGCGTTGCGGGACACCTGAGCGAGGGCCGCGGCCAGCTCGTCGTACGACCCGTTCCAGGCCAGCGACACCGCGTCGAACAGCCCGTTGACGGTGGGACTGCCCGCCGCGGAGACGTCGGACCACGAGACGGTCACCGGGTGGCCGGGGTCCACGGACCGCAGCTGGGTCACCGTGTGCACCACCCATCCGTAGACCTCCACCGAGCCGGCCACGCCGGTGGCCCGCTGGTCCGGTGCGTCGGCGACGTCCCACATCGCGATCGCGCGGTGGTCCCGCAGGGCGCCGACTACCGCGCGCAGATGCATGTCGGTGGCCGCCCAGACGTCCGGGGTCAGCTCGTCCAGCCCGGAGAACAACACCGGCACCACGTGGACGTTCTGCGCGGCGGCGAGGTCGAGGAACCGCCGGAACAGCTGGAGCTTCGCGGCGTCCGCGGCGTCCCCGCCCAGCTGCGCGTACGGCAGCGGCACCCGGACGGTGTCCAGGCCGAGCTTGGTGACGGTGGCCAGATCCGCGCTCACCGCCTTCTCGTCGAGCGCCTTGTCGAACGGCAGCTCGTAGCCGACGCCGTGCAGCTCCGGGACGGTACGCGCGCTGGCGGCGCGGACGCCGGCCAGGACCGTGGCGCCCGTACCGCCGGCGGTGCGGCCGATGATCACCGGCGGTTCGGTGGCGACCCGGCGCAGCTGCTGGATCCGCCAGTAGCCGTCCTGCAGCACCAGCACGACGTCGTACGTCTCGTGGACGTCGGTGAGGGTGGGCAGGCCGGCGGTGACCGCCGAGCGGACGATGTTGGCGTCGGTGTCGCGGACCGACACCGTCATGCCGTCCAGGGCGAAGAACTGCAGTTCCAGATGGTGCGCGATGGACCAGGAGGCGGTCGCCGAGCGCGGCACGGCGAGCGCGGCGCTGCGGGCCGGCTCGGCGAAGGTGCTCGCCACCGGCTCGGTGTCGCCGGTGGTCTGGTATCGCCCGATGGCCGCCCAGGCCCGCACGTAGGCGGCCTCGATCTGCACCCGGGTGGCCGGGTCCAGCACCCGCTGGACGTCGTTGCCGTCCGGCAACCAGGTCACCAGCCGGTCCGCCTCCGGCGGCAGCTCGGCGACCTCGTGCAGCGCGGACGTGGACAGCGCCCCGGGCAGGTGCCAGCTGGCCAGCCGGGCGACGCCGGCGAGCACGGCGCCGCAGGCGAGGGCACCGAACACCGCGACGGACTGGACGATCACGCGCTTGACGCGGTTGCGCTGGATCACCTCAGCGTCACCCGCTCGGTCCTGCCGAGCACCGTGGCGCGCACGGAGAGCACTCCGCTGAGGGCGTCGTCGGGAAGTTCGAGGCGCAGCATCCCCTCGACGAGCTGGCCGGAACCGGTGGCCTTGTGCCCCTTCGGGTCGATCACGGACACCGCCGCCGGCGTGCCGTCCGCGACCAGGGCGCCGAGCGAGCCCCGGACGGGACCGACGACGACGCCGATGCCCTTCGGGTTGCGGCGTGCGGTCAGGGCGATCACCGGCCGGACGGCCCGGAAGGTGACCTTCAGCGGGCGCGCGGTCGCCGCCCCGCGGCAGGTCGCCCGCAGCGCCAGGGTCGCCGCCCGCCCCGGGGCCTCGATCGCGAATTCGGCGACGCCGCGCACGGTGTAGCCGTCGGCCTCGCTACCGCCGGAGGCGTCGCTCCAGCGCAGGTTCACCTCGGTGCCGTCGGGCTGCACGTTGCCGAAGCGGTCCCGCAACACGGCCGTCCGTACCGTGAGCAGCGATCGGCCGTCCGCCTCGGGCACCGCCCCGGTGACCTGGAGCAGGAACGGCACCGGCGGGCCGGCGACCTCGTCCAGGCTGACGGTCGGGCCGCTGACCGCGCCGACGCCGACGCGTACCTCGCCGGACACCGCCTTGGTGCCGGACGTGAGCAGCCCGTGCGCCAGCAGCCCGTCCATCCGCAGCTCGGTACGCCGCTCGGTGGCGCCGGCGCGGCCGCGGACGACGTCCACCAGGGTGCCGTCGGGCGCGGCGTTGCCGAACCGGTCCGCGGGCATCGTCACCACCATCGACCGGTCCGCGCCGTCGGCCACGATGGAGCGCGGACCGACCGCGGCCAGCGCCGGCCCGACGACCGGACCCGGCGCGATCGTCAGCGTTCCGGAGGTCACCGAGTTGCCGCTGCGGGCGATCAGCGTGACCGTGCCCGCCCACCGGGTGGTGTCGTCCGACAGCTCGAAGGTGGCCCCGTCGCGGCCGGCGACGGCGTCCGCGGTGACGGCACCGATGGAACCGACGCTGACGAGCGACACAGCGGCGCCGGTCGGGGCGCCGCGGACCGCCACGGTCACCGGTTCGGCGGCCTGGATCCGGCGGGTGTACGCCAGGCTCAGCTGCATGGGGCGGGTGATGACCACGCCCAGGTCGGTGTCGAACGCCCGGTTGACCACGAGCGCGGTCCCGGCGGCGAGGACGGTGAGGGCGGTGCCGGCCGCGAGCAGGCGCAGCAGCCGGCGACCGTCGGGCAGTTCCCGGCGGCGGTGCTTCATCGCCCGCCCCGGATGTACGTGCTGGCGTACACGGTGATGCCGGCGAAGCCGCTGGACCGCGGTGCGCGCAGCATGGTGGGGCGGTGCGGGGCCTTCACCGGCCCGTCGGCGCCGGTGTAGCCGGTCGTCGGCAGCCCGGAGGGCTTGAATCCGGTGCCGTCCGCGACCGGGATCCGGAACGTGGTGCGCCGCTGCGGGGCGATGCTGTCGGCCAGGTACGCGTGGTCCACCCATGCCAGCTCGCCGTTCGCGGAGCTGTACGCCACCAGCAGGTGCGGGATGGCCGCCTCGACGGTCATGTCGTTGCGGATCTCGCCCTCCAGGTACGACTCGCCGTCCGCCTCGGTCACGTGCAGGCCGGTCACCTGCAGGCCCCGGGTGGTGCCGCGCGGCGTGACGACCCCGCGGGCGTACACGGCGACCGACGCCGGGACGTCGCCGGCACCCAGCACCAGCGGGGTGATCTGCAGCGGGTCGAACTCGACCGGACCGTGCACCGCGGTCGACGGCGAGCTCGCGGCCGGCTGCGGGGTCGCCGTGTTCGCCTGCGCGTCCGGGCCCGTCTCGTTCTTCTTGACCCCGCCGTCGACCTCCGTGCCATACGCGCCGGTGCCGGCGATGCGCTGGAACTCGACCCGGAACGGGGACGTCTCGCCCGGCAGCAGCTTGTGGATGAGCACCTGGGCGGCGTCCCACGACGCCAGCAGCCGGTCGTTCTTGTCGCGGATCTGGGCGTTGACCGTCACGTCGGCCGGGTCCACGTCCATGTTGGTCACCTCGCCGACCACGACCCAGCGGCCGTCGACGAGCAGCGACCGGACGGACCCGAAGGCGAGCTGCGGCCGGTCCTGGAGGTCGGCGGTGGCCGTGCCGTCGGTGGCCAGCGCCCGCCGGCCCTGCTCCAGGAACGTGACGCCCTGGCGCTGCACGAACTGGTCCGGCGGCTGGTACACCTCTGCCGGCGGCAGGTCGATCCACCACGCGTTCCGGTACCACCGCGTGACCAGCTTCCTGGTCATGTGGAACTCCTCGAGCGACGTGAGGAACGTCAGCTCGGCCGTCACGGTGGTGCCCGTCGCCGTCTCCTCGGTCACCGTGGTGACGATCGACTTGAGCTTGCCGAAGGACGCCACCAGGCCACCGTTGCGGGACAGATCGACCTGGTAGTCCGCGAACGAGGGCGCGGTACGCGGGTCGAGGCGGGCGTACGCGTCCGCCTGCCGGTTGAAGTCGAGGTCGTCGTAGTAGGCCTTGACGATGTCGATCGGCGTCGGGTCGATGGGGCGGTGCTGGTAGCCCACCCAGCCCAGGCCCGCGAGCATGGCAAGGATGACCGCGGTCGCCTGGAAGCGGCGCCGGCGCGGCGAGACGTACCGGTGAGCGGCCCGGCGGCGCAGCCGTTCCAGCGTCGACTGCCAGCGCATGCCGCCCTCGGGGCCGCGCTCGGCGCCGATGCGTCCCGACGCGGCCAGCAGCTTGCGGTCCATCCGGGCCACCAGCCGGCTGCCCAGGTTGGGCCCGGGCATCCGCCAGAGCAGGCGGTTGGCCCAGCGCAGCGCCCGCGACACGCGCCCGGGCACCCGGGCGCCGCACGACGCCCAGGCGAGCAGCAGGATGGCGAGCAGCATGGACGCCGGCGGCACCGTGCCCCACATCAGCCGCTGCCAGCGGGCGACCTCACGGTCGACCTGGGTGTCCGGCAACGGGGGCACGTCCGCCCGTTCCCAGACCATGATCCCGTTCTCCAGGGTGCCCAGCTCGTGCCAGCCGCTGAAGCTCAGCAGCGGCGCGTAGAACGCGTCGTTGTTGAAGACGTACTTGAGGTTGTAGCGCTCGGGGACCGCGAGGAACTGCTGCAGGCTGCCGATGCCGGGCAGCCCGGAGTACTTCGCTCCCTCCAGGCGCTCGACCGGCCGCGACGTGAGCTCCGGCAGCCGCCGGGCCGAGTGGTAGTTGCCGTCCACCGTCTGCGCCGTGGTGTTGGCGCTCAGCCAGGCCATCTGGTCGCCGAAGCCCAGCGCCAGGTAACGCCAGCGCCAGTGCTCGTCCTTGTTGAGGAAGGAGACGATCGGGCCCGGGTCGATGGCCTGCGGCTGGAACGGGCGGTAGTGGGTGAGGTTCGCCGAGAAGAGCGTGAACGCGATGTGGGCGGTCGCCATCAGCACCGGCAGGAGCCCGGCCAGGCGGCGGCCGAAGTTCTTCACCAGCCAGGCGCGTACGGTGCCGTCGATGGTGCTCGACACCAGGCTGCCGCCGAGCGGCAGGATCGAGATGGTGGCCCAGAACGTGAACCGGTCCAGGGTCAGGATCTCGTACGCGCCGCCCAGCAGCATCCTCGGCAGGGGAGTGGTGCCGCCGGTGCCCAGGAACGTCAGCACGGCGAGCGACAGCGTCAGCGGCCAGGCGTTGGAGGTGATGCCGCGGATCAGCGCGTACGGCAGCACGACGAGCGTCGTGCCCCACGGGATCAGCCAGAAGACCAGCCCGGCGTTCGTGTTCACCAGGAAGTTGTCACGGCTGGCGTGGGGGATGGTGACCTGGGTGATGGGGTCGGCGTGCGAGTAGAGCCAGTACGGCAGCACGACGACGAGCAGCCCGATCACCATGAGCGTGCCGAACACCATCGTCCGCCCGAGGGGCCGCATGACGCGGCGCAGCCGGCGGGCGGTCACCGGCCACAGGGAGCTGCGGCCGATCGCGTCCAGGTGCCCGCCCGGCTCGTCGGGCAGCGGCGTGCGCAGCTCGATGACCAATGCGCTGACCAGGACCGGGCCCACGAAGAAGACAGCGCCGAAGAGCGTGGTTACGTGGTGTCCCGCGGTGGCGCCCATCGTGCAGGAGATGCCGAGCACCAACCACTTCAGCCGCCCGGTCCGCACCCACCGGTGCGCGAACGGCAGCGCATTGAGCAGGAAGCCGAGGGAGAACGTCGTGGGGAGCTGCCCGAAGACGTGGACCGTCTCGGAGATGGACGACGAGACGACCAGCAGGATCGCCGCCCAGCCCGCGGCCCGCTCGTCCACCCAGATCCGCGACCAGCGGTAGACGCCCAGGGTGAGGTTGCAGAGCGCGAACAGCTGGACCACCACGAATCCGCCGCGCAACCCGGTCAGCGGGCTGAGCGCGGCGATGGCGTAGTGGCTGCCGGGCGGGTAGCTGACCGTGGTGAAGCCGGTGTACCAGCGGTCGTCCCAGGTGGTGAACCAGCCGCGGCGGTAGTGGTCGGCCATGAAGATGTGCACGTACGCGTCGTACGTGCGCTGATAGCTGCCGCTGAGCAGCAGGGCGCCGTGATAGAACGCCAGGACGGAGAGGGCGATCAGCAGCAGCCGGTGCCGGCGGACGAAGCCGACGGCGGGCGGCACCGCGGGCGCGGGCGCCGGTTCGGGCTCCGATGGCGGTGCCGGAGCGGGGGCCGGAGCCGGTGCCGGAGCCGGAGCCGCGGCCGGGACGGGGGCAGCAACCATTGCCACCGGGGCCGGGGCCGGGGCCGGGGCGGCCGGCGGCGGGGCGGCCGGCGGCGGGGCGGGCGTCATGGGCGGCCAGTCCGCGGGGGGCAGGGACCGTCCCTCGAGGTCGACGCTCACGACGCGGCGGGTACGGCGATGTCGACGGCCAGCATCCGATGGTCGCTGCCCGGGTTGTCGGCGGTGTCGGCGCGCAGCACCGTGATCGGCTCCGACACCATGGCGTGGTCCAGGCGCAGCATCGGCACGACCGGTGTCCACCCGTTGGGGTAGGTGAAGCCGAAGCCCTCGCCGGCCTCGGCGAAGGCGTCGCGCCAGCCCGAGTCGGTCAGGGCCGCGAGGGAGCGGTGGTCGAGGGTGGCGTTGAAGTCGCCGATCAGCACTGTCGCCGAGGTGCCGGCGGGCTGCATGCCGACGAGGTCCGCCAGCTGGCCGCGCCACCGGGTGAGGTTGGTGCCCGAGAGCGGTGCCACGGCGTGCACGTCCACGACGCGCAGCGGGCGGCCGCCGAGCGTGATCGTGGCGGTCATCATCGGCGAGCCGTTGACGTCGAAGGCGCGGGCCGCGGTCAGGGGCAGCTTCGAGAAGATCGCCGAGCCGTGGAACCCGGGCAGGGGATCCGTGACGCTGTACGGGTACACCTCGGCCAGGCCGGACTTCTTCAGCCGGGCCAGATGCTCCGGCGTGACCTCCTGGAGCGTCACCATGTCGGCGCCGGAGTTGCGCAGCTTGAGGCCCACCGACCCGATGGCGGTGTTGCCGGCCTTCAGGTTGGCCGACAGCAGCCGCAGGGTGGCGGCGCCGCCCGGTGCCTGCTGCGGCCCCGCGGTCCGGTACGCGCCGCCCAGCCACGCGAGCAGCACGAGGCACAGCACGATGGAGACGGCGGCGACCACCCGTTCCCGGCACACCACCGCGATCGCGGTCAGCGGTACGGCCAGCAGCAGCACCCAGCCCCCGACGGTGGTCAGGGCGAGGAGGACGACGGAATTCTCGGGGTGCAGGCGCGCGACGACGGCGCACAGCACGAGCAGGGCGGCGGCCACGCGCAACACCCACGGGAGCACGGCCGAGCGGCTGCGGGTACGGCTGAGCCCGTACCCTATGCTTTCGACCGTTTTCACGTCTTTCTGATCGGACACTTCCGCCGTCTGCTGAGTGCGGATCCGGCACGGGATCGGCCTTCGCGGCGAAACACGGTGGCGAGGCGGGGCGGTCGGTTAGACTGCCCGCCCTCCCGGGGCCAGATCGACGACCAGCCGGCGGTGGTCGCTGCCCGTGCTGACCTCCGCCCGGGCGGCGCGGACCGCCAGGCCGGGGGAGATCAGGACGTGGTCCAGGCGCAGCAGGGCCGGCATCGGCCGGCGCCAGCGCGGCCAGGTCGCGCCGAGGCCCGGACCGGCGTCGTCGAACGCGTCCCGCAGCGGGCGCAGCAGCGCGGTCATCGACCGATGGTCCGCGGTGGCGTTGAAGTCGCCGGCGAGCACGAGCTCCGCGCCGGGCGGCGCGGTGAAGCCGGCCAGTTCCCGGAGCTGGCGGCGCCACGCGGCCAGCTTCACCCGGTTCAGCGGCGCCTCGGTGTGCACGTTGACCAGGCGGATCACCCCGCCGGGCAGGCGCAGGTCGGCCTGGGTCATGGGGCCGCCGCCCACCTCGATCTGGCCGGCCTGCTCCAGCGGTATCCGCGAGAGGATGACCGAGCCGTGGTACCCGGGGCGCGGGTCCAGCACGGTGTGGGGATAGGCGTCGAGGAGCCCGGCGGCCTTGATGGCGGCCAGATGCTCGTCGGTGATCTCCTGCAGGCAGCAGACGTCCGCGTCCAGGGCGGCGAGATCCCGGGCGAGTGCCTCCATGGCGGGGTTGGTGAGCAGCACGTTGGCCGTCACCAGCCGCAGCCGCGAACCGGCCACCGGCTCGGCGCGCCGCCGGTTGCGGGCGAGCATCTCGACCAGGCGGCCCGTCTGGATCACGGCCGGCACGGTCAGCGCGACGACCAGGGCCGGCTGGCGCAGCAGGGCGGCGGCCACGGCGAGCGGTGCCGCCGTGAGGATGCACCAGTCCGCCACTGCGGCGGCGCAGACCAGGAAGGCGTACCGCTCCGGCCGCAGCAGGCGCAGCAGCATCAGGGCGTAGACCAGCGCCGTCGCCACCAGCAGGACGACGATCAGTGCGGTTCTCACCCGACGTGTTCCCGGCCCGATCCGCGGACCCGCTCGACGCACGCGCGCAGTTCCCTGGAGTGCACCGGCTTGGTGAGGAACGCGTCGACGCGGTGCCGCCAGTCGTCGGCCTCGGCGGACGAGGACTCGATGCCCGTCACGAGGATGAAGGGCGCCGCGGCCCGGCCCGCCACCGGCAGCTGGTCCAGCAGATCGATGCCGGTGCCGTCGAGCAGCTGGAAGTCCGAGATGATCAGGCAGTAGTCCGTGCTCGCCGCCAGTTCGAGCGCCGACTCCACGGACGTCGCGGTGTCGGGCCGGTACCCCATCTGCTGCAGCATCCGGCAGAGGATCATGCGGGACACCACGTCGTCCTCGACGACGAGGACCGGCTCCGTCGCGGCGTCCATCGGGGTCACTCCTCCGGCGCGGCGTCGCGCATGGTGAAGATCTGGTCGAACTGCGTCAGCTGGAAGATCCGGTTCGCGTTCTCCCCGGACGGCCGGATGAGGGTCAACTCACCCCCGGACGCCTGCAGCTCGCGGTGCGTCCGGACCAGGACGGCGAGGCCGGCGCTGTCGATGAAGGTGACGTCCGTCAGGTCGATCGCCATCTGCCGGCATCCGCTCGAGATCAGCCGCCGGACGGTGTCCCGCAGCCCCTGGGCCTCCAGCGAGTCCAGGCGTCCCTTCAGGGCCACGGTCGCGGCACCCAGGGCTTCGTCCATGTGCTCCGTTGTCTCCACAACTGTCCCATCGGCATCGTCGGTGCGAAATTGAGTGATCGCCGGCGTCAGGGCGCCGGTTCGGCCTGCCGCGAGAATCGCAGCGTGCAGATGTTGGTGGCGCCGACCCGCTCGTAGTCGAGGTCCGCCAGCTGTTTCACGATCATGAGCCCGTACCCGCGGATCTGCGGGACGCCGGCGCGCGGCGCGACCACCGCGTGCTGCTCGAAGGCGCATCCGGTGTCGGTGACGCGCAGCTCCACGGTCGTCTCGTCGGCCCAGCCGGAGACGGTCAGCTCGCCCGGCCCGCCGCCGTACGCGTGGTCCACGACGTTGACGCAGATCTCGTGCAGCGCGAGCTCGATGCGGGAGAGCAGGCCGGGCATGTCCCCGGCCAGCGGCGGTCCGATCAGCTCGGCGAGCCACGGGCCGAGCCCGCGCAGCGCCTCGTGATCGGCCGGCAGGACGAGCGAAGCGGCGCTCATCGGTCCACCTCCGCGGCGCGCAGGACGACGAGGGTGCAGTCGTCGTCCGGCTGGGTGTCGGCGGCATGCTGGGCCACCTCGGCGAACAGGCGCCGGGCGACCTGGGCGGGTACGTCGTCGTGCCGGCGGCCGTACGACAGGGCCTCGTGGGCGCGCCCGACCGCGGTCAGGAACCGCTCGTAGCCGAAGAGCTTCCCGTGCGGGTCCTGCTGCTCGGCGAGGCCGTCGGAACCGAGAACCAGCAGGTCTCCCTCGGTGAACGGCAGGCGCAGCGAGCGCGCGGCCACCGTGCTCAGGGCGCCGATCGGCAGGGTCGCCGGCGGGATCACCGTGACGCCCGAGCGTTCGGCCCGGGCCAGCGGGCTGTGCCCGGCGTTGCACACGTCGACGTAGCCCGAGCCGGGCAGGTAACGGCCGACGGCCATCGTGATGAAGCGGCCGGCGTCGACCAGGTAGCCGAAGAGCTCCTCGTTGACCTGGTTGACCACGTCCGCGGGGTCGTCCGAGCGCCCGGCGACGCAGGCGTTGCGGATCGCGGTCACCGCACGGGTCATGATCATGGCGGCCGGCAGGCCCTTCCCGGCGACGTCGCCGACGGCGAACCAGAGCGCGCCGTCGCGCGGCGCGAAGGTGAAGAAGTCCCCGCCGGCCAGGTTCGCGGGTACGCACCGGGCGTACACCTCGGCACCGGGCACCTGCGGAGGCTCGGTGGAGAGCACCGCCTGGGCCAGCGCGGAGGCCATCTGGTGCTCCTGCTCCAGCTGGGCGCGCTGCACCTCGGAGCGGTGCAGCCGGGTCAGGTTCACCAGTCCGCCGATGACCGCCGCCACGGCGGCGGCCAGCTTGACGTCGCCGGTGTCGAACGCGGGGCCGTGGGTGCGGGTGATCGCCATCGCCAGCGCCGGCGACGTGCTGACCGGTACGGGCGCCACCATCGTCGGCGTCGGCGCGTCGGGCCAGACGGCCGGCTCGGTCAGCCCGCGGGCGACGGCCTCCTCCGCGATCCGGGCGAGGACCGGGAAGTGGGCCTCGTCGCCGGCCTGGTACAGCAGGCCGCCGCCGACCAGCACGCCGCTGTCGCACTCGGTGCTGGTGAGCACGGCGGCGGCCGTACGCTCGTGCGCCTCGGCGTGGTCGCGGCTCTCCGCCTGGACCCGGGTGAGGTCGTAGAGGGCCAGCAGCCGGTCCTGGGCTGCGACCAGGGCGTCCGTCAGCTCCTCCTCGGCCTGCTCGTGCAGGTCGAGCAGCTGCAGGACGTTCTGCGCCGCGATGACCGCCTCCGGCACCGAGCCGGCGGCGAACGGTCCGACGTCCAGGCGCACCGACTCCGTGCCCGCCGCGCGCAGCAGCGTGTTGACGGCCTCCGCCATGGTCGCGGGCACGGCACTCATCCCGTGAAGCCCGGTGTGTCGGGCACTGTCGGCGCGTACCGGATCGAGAACGCCTGGTCCAGCGCGGTGAGCTCGAAGATCACCCGGACCGGGTCGGACGGGTTGAGCAGCACCAGGGTGGCGCCGACGTCCGTGGCGGCCCGGGCGGCCCGCAGCAGCTCGGCGAGCGCGCTGGAGTCGATGAAGTGCACGGCGGACAGGTCGATGTCCACCTCGAGCCCGCTGCCGTTCGCCAGCAGGTCCGCGAGCAGCTCGCGGAACCGGGGTGTCTCGTGCGCGTCGAAGCGGCCGGTCAGCGTGATGAGGTGCCGCTGGTCCCAGCGCTCACTGCGAATCTCCATCAGTGCTCTCCTACGGAAACCGATACCGAGGGCGCCGGCCCTACGCCTGCGCCGAGGTGGTTGTGCTGCATGTAGCGCCCGCGGGCGGAGTTCATCCGGACCTTGAACATCTCACGCAGGAACTGCAGGGTCACCGACACCGGGTTGACGGTGGAACCGGGGGCGTCGATCCACTCCACCGGCACCTCCGCGATGTTCATGCGGTTCTTCTGCGCCAGGTAGAGCACCTCGAGGTCGAAGGAGAACCCGTCGATGACCTGGAGGCCGAACAGGCGCTTGGCCGCGGTGGCGGTGAAGAGCTTGAAGCCGCACTGGGTGTCGGAGATCGCCAGGCCGCCGCCGATGCGCACCATGGCCTGCAGGCCGGCGCTGAGCATCTTGCGCAGCCGGCTCTTGCCCGCCACCACGGCACCCGTCGCGCTGCGGGAGGCCACGACGATGTCGTACCCCTCCACCACGATCTTGCGGTACAGGCGGTCGAACTGCTCGATCGGCGTGGACTGGTCCGCGTCGGCGAAGAGCACGACCGAGCCGCGCGCCGCCATGACGCCGCGCCGCACGGCGCTGCCCTTGCCGCCGTTGCGGGCGGCCACCAGCACGCGCATGTTGGCGAGCCGCATGTTCTGCAGCAGGCTCACGGTCGTGTCGGTCGACCCGTCGTCCGCCACGATGAGCTCCCACGGCTCGCCGCGGGACGACATGTAGGTGGCGATCGCCCCGATCGTCGGGATGATCCGCTCTTCCTCGTTGTAGGCGGGGATCACCACCGACACCACGGGCGGCACGGTGATCTCGTGCGTCGCCCAAGCCCGGTACGCCTCGTAGGCACTGTTGTTCATCGGGAGGTTCGCCTTTCGACCATCGGTTCTGGGGAGGACTTGCGGGCAGTGCGACATACCGCCACGAGGACGACCAGGACGGTCATCGCCACGAGTTGGGCGCGGACCAGCTCCTGCATGCTGTGGTTCCAGTGCAGCAACAGCACCGTCTGCACCACGGCGCCGCTGAGCAGTGCCCAGGACTCCGTCGTGCGCCCGGTGGCCAGGTAGTGGCTGGCCACCAGGTTCGACACGGCGAACAGCGTGGTGCTGATGACGTACACCGTCAGCAGCCCACCGAGGTTCCGGTAGTTCGAGCCTAGGAAAATTCCCATGAAAACATTGCCAAACAGCCCGGTCGCTACGGCGCAGAGGCCGCCGATACCCGCGACGGCGTAGATTCCGCCGCGCAGCAGCTGGTCGGAGTTCTGCCCGGCGGCGTGCCGGCGTGCGGCGGCCGGGAACACCACCGTCGCCACCGACCAGGACAGGAAGAACGCTGCCCGGCCCATCAACGACAGCGCGGAGTAGGCACCGGCGGTCTCGGGCTCGAGGAAGTGCTTGGCCATCAGCACGTCGCCGTTGGTGATGATGATCTGGGCGCTGAGCAGCAGCCCCACCGCGGCGGCGTACGCCCGGATCTCGGTGAGGTCGCTCGCGCGCACCTTCGGCGCGAGGCTGCGGGTGGCCGTCGCACTGCGTACCGTCAGCCAGGTGGCGATGTAGGAGACCGCCAGCCCGGCCGTCACCCCCGGCACGCCGCCGCCCAGCGCGAGCAGGGTCACCGAGACCCCCACGCGGACGAGCATCTCCACCAGGAAGGTGACGGCGAGCCGCCCGAAGGCCAGCCGGCCCTGCAGGGCGCCCCGGCCCACCGCCTGGGCCAGGTAGTACGGCATGCCGAGGCCCAGGACGACGAACGGCCAGGCCGACGCCGTGTGGAACACCAGCTGCAGCTGCGGCGCCGTCAGGATCAGCACGGCGGCCAGCGCGACACCGGACGACCAGGCCCAGCGCCGCAGGCGTCCGGCGAGCCGGTCGGCCACCGAGGTCATGCCCGCGACCTCGAAGTTGCCGACCGAGCGTGCGGTGACCATCTGCAGGCCCATGGCCAGCGCCGTCACCACCGCCATCAGCGTCACCATGAGGGTGGCGTCGGAGAACTCGGCCGGCGTGAGCCAGCGCGCCATCACCAGGTTGAGCACGTAGTTGCCGGCGTGCGCGGCGGTCGTGGCCAGGGCCAGCACCATGCCGGCCCGGGCCAGCCGGCTGCCGTCGGTCTCCTCGGCCAGCACCGCGGTCTGGCTCATCGGGTCTTCCCCTCGAGCACCCGCTGCATGTGCATCACGTGCCACTCCACGACCTCCGACATCGGGATGCCGGTGGCCGCCGCGAAGTTGCGCCGTCCCAGGCTCGTACGCAGCTCCGGGTTGTCGATCATCTCGGCGAGCGAGTCGGCGAGGCTGGCGGCGTCGCCCGGCTCGAAGTACGTGCCGCGGAAGCCCTCCTCCTCGATGATCTCGACGAAGTCGCCGATCCGGGGCAGGGCCACCGCCCGGCCGTACTCGCCGGCCTGGTGCAGGACGCCGGAGCTGCCGGTCGTCGAGGTGTACGGGAACGCCACCACGGTCGCCGAGCGGAACAGCCCGGCCACGTCCTCCTCGGCCACGTAGCCGGTCTGCACCACGTTCGGCACGTCGGCGTACCGGCGGGCGACGTCGGCGAGGTAGCCGGGCGAGTTCGGGCTGTCCGAGCCCGCGATGACGAGCTCCAGGTCCTCGTAGCCCCGCTGCAGCAGCAGCCGGTACGCCTCGACCAGCACGTCGACCGTCTTGTACGTGCCCCACTTGCCGAACGCCAGGATGCGCCGCGGGCCGGGCGGTACGTCGAACGACGGCACCGCCAGCTCCTCGAAGCTGCCGTGCGGGGCGAGCAGGGCGTTGCGGGCGCCGTAGCGGTCCCGCAGCAGCTCGACGTAGCGGGGGATGGTCAGCGCGACCAGGTTCGAGCGCAGCAGGGCGCGGGTCAGGACCCGGCCGGCCGTCTTCATGACCCACGCGCTCAGTCGGGACCCCGCGAATCCGGCGTCGCGCATGTCGACGTTGTCCGCGAGGTTGTGCAGCACGACGACGCTCGGTACGCCGAGCAGCCGCAGCACCGCGGGGGTCAGCAGGCCCAGCGCGCCCGGGAGCCGCCGGTCGCCGAACGTGGCGAACTGGAGGTTGAACAGCACCACGTCGGGCCGGGAGGCCCGTACGGCGCGCAGGATGCGCACCAGGTTGGCGGGGCTGTTGAAGCGCCAGCAGCTCACGCTGCGGGTACCCGGCAGGGTGGCCGGGGGCCCGGCGTCGGTCTCGTCGGCGTAGACGACGACTTCGGACACCTCGGGAACCCCGGCGAGGTGCCGGACGAGGTGGAAGCCGAACTCGTTGAGGCTGTTGCGGCCGGGGGGAAGTGCAGTCACGACCCCGATCCGCAGCGCCCGTGTCGCGGTGGTCACGCTATTCCGTCGGTTGCGCGGGCGGGATCCTGAACGATGCACGGCGGGCAGTTGCCGTTCGTCGTCCAGATCACGGAGGCGGGCTGGGCCTTTGTCATGGGGGAAAGTCTGGGTGCGCCGCGGCGGAATTCGGTCGGTTCCGGGGTGCCGTTGGGTTGTTCCGTACGGCCCCCCCGGAACGCGAAAAGGCACCACGCGCTGGGCGCGTGGTGCCGGTGGGGCCGGTGGGGCGTCAGGGCTCGAAGCGATACCCCACGCCGCGCAGCGTACGGATGTGACGCGGCGACGAGGCGGACTCGCCCAGCTTCTTGCGCAGGTTGCCGACGTGCACGTCGATGATGTGGTCGTCGCCGTACCAGTTGTCGCCCCACACGTCCTCGAGCAGCTGGCCGCGGGTGAAGGTGCGCCGCGGCGCGGAGGAGAGCAGGTCGAGGATGCCGAACTCGATCTTCGTCAGCTCGAGCACCTGGCCGTCGAGCGTCACCTCGCGGACCTCGGGGTCGATGCGCAGGCCGCCGTACTCCCGGATCGCGGCGCTGGGACCGGACGCCGAGGCCCGGGGCCGGCGTCGCATCGCCTGGATCCGGGCCGCCAGCTCGCGGGGCGAGAAGGGCTTGGTGACGTAGTCGTCGGCGCCGACCGACAGGCCCACGACCTTGTCCACCTCGTCGGTGCGGCCGGTGACCATGACGATGTAGGCATCGGTGAAGAGCCGGATCTGGCGGCAGACCTCGATGCCGTCGACGTCGGGCAGCCCGAGGTCGAGGATGGCGATCTCCGGCCGCTCCTTCTGGGCCTGTTCCACCGCGCCGCGGCCGTCGGTCGCGACGACCACGTCGAAGCCCTCCCGCTCCAGCAGGTGTTGGCAGAGCAGCATGAACTCGGGTGAGTCCTCGACGACGAGAGCGCGCGGCCTGGCCACGTGGCCTCCTGTTTCCCCTGCGGACGGCGGATGGCGCCGCGACTGCTGCGGCGCGGCTTCGATACCTATCGGCCGTTCCGGGGGGAATCAAAGGTTCCGCATGCCCCCGGTGATGTCGGCGCGGTCCGGCAACGGCCCGGGCCGGGCCATGAAATAACCCTGCCCCAGCTTGACGCCGAGCGCCCGCAGTTTCTCGTGTTCCGCCACGGTTTCGATGCCCTCGGCGATCAGCATCGCGCCGATGTCCTCGGCGAAACCGACGAGGGAGCGCGCCAGCGCCATCCGCACCGGGTCCTCGTCGATGCCCCGGGTGAGCGTGATGTCCAGCTTGATGATGTCGGGGCGCAGCTGCAGGATGTGACTCAGGCTGGCGAACCCGGCCCCGGCGTCGTCGACGGCGATGAGGATGCCGGCCTCGCGCAGCGCCTCGGTCACCTTCACCAGCGCCGGATAGTCGTGCACCTGGGTGTGCTCGGTCAGCTCGACGGCGATGCCCCGCGGCGCGTGCGCCATGAGGGTGGCGCAGACCCGCGGGGTCAGCAGGGCCTCCACCGACAGGTTCGCGCTCAGCCACGCCCCGGCCGGCATCTCGTCCAGGTAGGCGAACGCCCGCTCCAGCGCCAGCAGCTCCAGGTCCACGCCGACCCCGGCCTCCAGGGCGGCGGCGAACGCGTCGGCCGGGCTGGGGAAGTGCGCCTGGTCGAAGCGGGCCAGCGCCTCGTACGCCTTCACGACGCCGTCCTCGAGCCGTACGACCGGCTGGAACGTCGGCTGGATGGCCTGCGAGTGGATCACTTCCCGCAGGTTGTGCAGAGCGGGCAGGGGAGCCGCGGTGAGAGTCATGCCGTCTGATTCGGCAGCAACCCTCAAGGCCGTCTCAGACCGGTTTCAAGTAATCGGCAAGCGTTCCGGGCGCCACGGCCGCGCCGGGGAAACGATCGACCCCGGCACGCGAGGCGTGCCGGGGTCGTGGAGCGGGCGGGAGCGGGATCAGGCGAGCACGACCTCGCGCTCCCGGGCCCGGTGCAGGCACTCGATGAGATCGTGCGGGTCGACCTCGACGTCCGCGTCGACGTCGACGACCCCGACGTACGCCCCGCCGGCGGCGGCGAGACCGGTCTGCAGGGCGGCGCCCTTGTCCTGCACCTCGCGGTCGTTGATGATCCGCATCCAGGGCAGGTCGGCGAGGGTCCGCTCGGAGCCGTCGGTCGAGCCGCCCGACACGGCGATCATCTCGAACGAGATGTTCTGCGCGTAGAGGAGCTCGGCCATGCGCTCCACCGCGCGCGGCAGCTTGGCGCCCGGGTTGTGGAACGGGATGACGACGGTGAACTCGACGGCGCCCTGGCCCGGCGTCGAGGATTCCCGGGGGGCGGGGCCCGCGACGACGAAGGGCGGGACGGCGATGAGGTGTGCGACGGTCATGCCCCAATGATTCGGTCTGCAACCTCAATGCAACCTCAGGCCGCTCTCAAGCAGCGCGCAAACCTTCCGGGGCCGGCGCCACCCGGCGGCCGGGGGTGCGGGGGAGCCAGCGCACCAGCTCCGCCGTACGCGGGTTCGAGCCGTACGCCAGCAGCGTGAGGAAGACGCCGTAGACGGGCAGGTGCCCGAGCATCTCGGTGCCGCCGAACAGCAGCAGGGTCGCGTTGAACGGGATCCCGGCCACCAGCACGGCGACCTGCGGCAGCGCCCCCGAGATCACCAGCAGCCCGAACAGCAGCTCGGTGGCGCCGGCCACGGCCACGAACGTGTCGGCCGGCACGTGGATCCCCACCAGGGCGAGGACGTCGAGCTGCGGGAAGAGCCGCAGGGTCTCGCGGGCCAGGGCCGGGTTGGCGAGCTTCTCGGCGAACGCCAGCGTGATCAGGGCACCTCCCGCGCCGAGCCGCAGCCCCAGCAGGGCGCGCCGCAGCGTGGCGGCATCGGGCTCGACCCGGCCGAAGGTGGCGTCCGACGGCGGCACGAAGGCCAGGAAGACCGCCACGCCCAGCAGGTCCATCGCCGAGAGCAGCCCGACCGGCCCGGTCATCAGCAGGGCCAGCGGACCGGCCAGGGTCAGCGTGACGGCCGCCGGGCGCAGCCGGACGCCGGTGATGAACCAGACGCCGAGCGCACCCTCGAGCAGCAGCAGCGCCGCGCCGCCGGGCAGGTGCCCGACGTCGAGGTCGTGGGTGAGGAAGTGCCCCGAGACGCCGGCCGCCAGCAGCGAGACGCCCAGGTGGATGGCGAGCAGCCGAGGCACGTACGGGACGAGCCGCCCCACGGGACCGAGTACGGGCAGCTCCGGCGCGGGCAGCCGGCGTACCGCGACCCAGCGCCACCCGGCAGTGACCAGGACGACGCCGAGGATCAGCGCGAGCGTGAGCGGGCGGGCGGCGAACGACCAGTCGCCCGGGTATCCGCCCGGAGCCGGCACGAACCACTTCTCGTGCGCCGATGCGGGGCTCGGCACCGCCAGCACGGCCGCGGCCGCTCCGACCGCTGCCGCGCAGCGTCTCCAGGTGGCGTTCATCGTTCTCACTCCGATCTTCGTTGTCCGTCACCATTCCTACGGGCGACGGCGCTGAAGATCGAGTGATCCCGACCAGGTCAGGACCAAGGTCCCGGGGATTAAGGACCCTCCGCGGGCAGGGACAGCGTGAAGCGGGACCCGACGTTGATGGTGGATTCCAGGGTGACGTCGCCGCCCATGGCGCGGGCCAGCTGGCGGGCGATGAACAGGCCGAGGCCGGTGCCGCTGGTGCTCATCGTCATCGGGTCCTCGACCCGGTGGAACTTCTCGAACACCTTCTCCAGCGAGTCCGAGGGGATGCCGCGCCCACGGTCGCGGACGTCCACGTGCAGGAAACGGTCGTCACGGCGCAGGCTCACTTCGACGGTACGGTCCTCAGCCGAGTACTTGAGACCGTTGCCGATGAGGTTGGTGAGCACCTGGACCGTACGGCCGCTGTCGCACCGGGCCGGCCACGCCTCCTCGGGCGCGCTCAGGACGACCCGGTCGCAGCGGAGGTCCTCGACGGCCTGCCGGACGATCGCCACCAGGTCGTGCGTGGCGGTGTTCACCTGCAGCGAGGCCTCGTCCGGGTGGTCGCCGAAGCGGGACGCCAGCAGCAGGTCCTCCACCAGGCGCGAGAGGTGCGCCGCCCGGTCGCCGATCAGGGTGAGCGCGTCGAGGCGCTTCTGCGGCGTCATCCGTTCGCCGCGGGTGCGCAGCAGGTCGATGTAGCCCATGATCGGCGTCAGCGGGGTGCGCAGCTCGTGCGACACCATGGCGATGAAGTCGGACTTCAGCCGCTCGGTGCGGTACTCCCGGGTGAGGTCGCTGATGACGACGACGTCGCGGACCAGTTCGCCGGCGGCGAAGATCGCCGAGTGCGCGAGCCGCAGCCGCCGTTCCTCGCCGTCGCCGCGGCGGATGGTCAGCTCGGTGGCCACCCGCGGCACGTCGATCGAGACGGGCAGCAGCAGCTCCCGTTCCTCCTCGGCGGGCACGTCGAGGAGCTCGCCGACGGGCCGGCCGGTCGCCTCGGCGGCGGGGATGCCCACGCAGTCGGTCAGCGCCTGGTTCCAGACCTGGACCAGGCCGCCGGCGCCGATCACCATGATGCCCTCGGCGGACTGCTCGACGACGGCTTGCAGCTTGCTCCGCTCCTCGGTGAGCCGCTCCAGATGCTCCGCCCCGCGCATCGCCACCGCCAGGGCGTTGCCGAGCGAGGCCAGCAACGTCACGTCGCCGGTGGACATGCGGCGCCGGCGGCGGCTCGCGAACGCCGCGGTACCCAGCCGGCGGCCGGCGCCCTCGACCGGGACGATCACCACGTGTCGCAGCCCGGTCGGCAGGTTCTCGGTCAGCTGCACCGGCGCGTCGGCGTCCCGCCAGGCGGCCAGGTACGCCGGGAACGGCCCGGCCTGCACCGTGGCGGGATCGGCGGCCTCCACGGAGAGCGCCGGCCCCGTCCCGGACACGGCTATGACGCCCAGGTCGGCGTCGAAGGCCTCGCGGACCAGCACCAGGAACTGCCGGACGACGTCCTCCCGTTCGGCGAGAGCGTGCGACAGCTGCAGCAGGCACGCCGAGCGGGCTCGCTCGTCGGCCTCGCGGGCGGCGGCCCGGTACGCGTACGTGACGGCGAGGGCCGGCATGGCCATGAACGGCAGCAGCAGGGGTGCGTGCAGCGCGATGACCGTGGTCGTGAGCCCGGTGGCCATGGTCCCGACGGCCATGTACAGCGACAGGCGGGCTTCCGACCGGATGACCGCCCACGGGGCTACGCCGTTGATGAATCCGAGGATCTGGGCCAGGCAGCACAGGTTCACCGTCGTGAAGGCCAGCGTGCCGGCCAGGACGCCGGCCAGCACGCGCGCCGTCACGGTGCCGGCGGTGCCCCCGATCAGGTGCACGAGCAGGATCAGCACCGACACGGCGGCGGTGTAGGTACCGAGGTTGAACGCGGCCTTCACCGCGGGGCGCCGCTGGAGCACGCTGGCCATCACCAGCCCGGCGACGGCGGCGAGCAGGGCGTGCCGCGGCGGGAGCAGCAGCACGTCGATGATCAGGGCCGCCTCGTAGAGGCTCAGCTCCTCGACCGCCTCGCCGTGGCGCAGCCGCACCACCGTGATCTCCGCGATGCAGGTCAGCACCACCAGACCCGGCACGAGCCAGGCCATCGGCACGCCCGCGCCCTCGAGCACGCTGCCGCGGCCCGGCATGGCGAGCACCACGAAGGCACCCAGCGCGGCACCGAGCGCCGCGACGCCCACCACCCGCCGCAGGATCGGGTCCCGGGCGTACGCGCGCACGGCGCCGGCCGCCCGCTGCGGGAGCGGACGGCCGGCGTCGTGCGGCTCTGCGGTCACGACCTGGGCAGCCAGGCCCAGGACGAGGCGCTCCACCGGTCGGCGGCCCAGGCCCGTGCGGCCCAGTCCTCGCCGGCCCAGGCGCGGGCGGTCCAGTCGGCGTCCGCCCACGCCCGCGCGGCCCAGGCGCGCGCCGCCCAATCGTCGGAGGCCCAGGCCCGTGCGGCCCATGCCCGTGCGGCCCAGGCCCGTGCGGCCCAGTCCTCGCCGGCCCAGGCGCGGGCGGCCCAGCCGGAGTCCGCCCAGGCGCGTGCCGCCCAGGCCCGTGCCGCCGGGTCGAGCTGCGCCCAGGCGCGTGCCGCCCAGTCCCGCGACGCCGGCGTCAGGGCGTTCCACGCCTTCTCGGCGGCGTCGGCGTCACCGGCGACGACCGCGTCGGTGAAGGCGGCCCAGCGCTTGGCGTCCCGGCCGACGGCGGCGGTGTCCTCGTCGTAGGCGCTCTGCGCCTTGCTGGAGCGCCACTTCGGTGCGGCGGCGAGCACCCGCGGGACGTCGAGGCCGCCCGCGCCGCCACCGGCCGCGGCGGTCAGCCCCGCGCTCGGGTAGGCGGTCGCGACGAACAGGTTCTTGATCGCGTCGGGGCCGAGCTTCGGCTGCACCGCCAGTGTCGCGGCGACGGCGCCGGACGTGACGGCGGCCGCCATGGACGTGCCGGAGCCGCGGAAGTAGACGTCGCCGACGCGGGCCGCCGGGTTGTCCCGGTCGACCACGCTGCCGGGCGAGCGCAGGCTGACCACGTGGCCGCCGGCGGCGACCAGATCGGGCTTGGCGTCGCCCTGCTTCGTCGGACCGCGGCCCGACCACACGCCCACCACGTCGTCGTCGCGTCCCGGCGTACCCGAAGCGTCCAGCCCGCCGGTGGTGAGCAGGACCGGGTCGTTGCCGGGCGCGGTCACCGAGCCGACGCCCGGACCGTCGTTGCCGGACGGCACGACCACCGTGACGCCCTGGCGCCACAGCGCCTCCAGGGCCTGGTTCAGCGGGTCCACCTGGTACGGCAGCGGGCTCTCCGACGACAGCGACAGGTTCATGACCTGGACGTCCTTGCGGTGGTCGCTGACCCACTGCAGCCCCCGCAGGACGGTGATGAGGTCGGTGTGCCCGTCCGCGTCGGCGACCTTCACGTCGACCAGGTCGGCGGCCGGCGCCACCCCGCGGTACGCCCCGCCCGAGGCCGCTCCGGAGGCGGCGATCAGGCCCGCCATGAAGGTGCCGTGGCCGTAGCCGTCGCCGGCGCCCGTACCCGTCAGATCCACCCGGTCGGCGACGCGACCGGCGAGATCGGGCACGTCGGCGATGCCGGTGTCCACCACGGCGACCGTGACCCCGTCGCCCTCGTTGCCCTTCGCGGGCAGGCCGAGCATCTGGCGCACGGTGGTGGCGGTGCCGTCCGCGTCGGCGGTGGCGTCGGCGACCGTGAGGTCCCGCTGGGGGACGACGGTCCACTCCGCCGGCAGTACGGCGTCCTGCGGCAGGAGCGCCGCGACGCCCTGGGCGAGCGGCAGGCCGGCGAGCACCCGGCCCCCGGCCGACTCGACGGCCCGCGCGGCCGCGCCGGCGCCCGCGCCGGTCACCACGACCTCGCGCCACGGCCCGGCGGCGGTGTGTGCGGCCGCGGACATCGGCAGGGCGGTCATGGCGGCGACGGCGGCCGCTGCCAGCGCCACTCCGCGGCGACGGTTCTGTTTCATGGCCTACGCACCTCGCATGTCGGCGGGACGACTTCGTCTGGCGCGACGGCGCAGGGTGGGGACCCGGTGCCGACGCGTGGAAGGAGCATCGGCGGCCGGGGGGCGGACTTGAGGGGAACTTGAGGTGCGGAACAGCGTGCTCACAGATCGCTCACCCGGACCTGCTGGCTGAGCACGCCGTCGATGAGGTCGAGGACGGCGTCCGCAGTGAACGGCTTGGCCAGGTAGTAGTCCACGCCGTCGGCCCACGCGCGGGCGTTGGTGCCCGGCTCGGCCGCCGCGGTGAGCATGAGCACCGGCACGGGCTCGCCGCCCTGCGCGCGGATCGCCGAGAGCACCGCGAAGCCGTCGAGGCCGGGCATCATCACGTCGAGGATGACGAAGTCGGGGGCGGCGGCCTCCACGGCCTGCACCGCGGCCAGCCCGTCCACCGCCACGCTGACCTCGTACCCCTCCATCTCCAGGACGTCGGTAAGCAGGCTGCGGATTCCGGGGTCGTCGTCCACCACCAGGATGCGTGTCACGAAGTCACCCCCTTCCCGCCGCGCCGCAGGCCGACGGCTCGGCCTGCCGTACCGCCTCTTCGGCCGCCTGACGCCAGTCGACCCCCTGTGCCTGCAGCTGCGGATGGGCGAGCAGCAGGGCGAGTTCCTGGTCGTCCGGCCCGGACCCGTGTTCCACCTGCGCCACGAGCAGGTGCGCGGTCCGCACGGCACCGGCCACGCCGAGCCCGGTGGGGTCCGGCCGGTGCGGCGTGTCCCGATGGGCGACCGCGGCGATGATCGGGGGCTGGACGCCCCACAGGTGCAGCAGCTCGACGGCGGCGTCGCGGAACGGCACGCCGTCGCGCGTACCGGCCTCCAGGTCGACCGTGGCAGCCGCCTCGCCGTCCGTGTGGGCCAGGCAGATGACCAGGCCGACGTCCTGCAGCAGCGCCGCCGCCTGGGCCTGCGGGCGGTTCGCCGGCGAGGCCACCCGCTCGACCAGCCGGGCGGTCGCGCGGGCGTGGCACCAGGTCGCCTCCAGCACCGGCGCGGTGTCGGGGTACCAACCGGGCGGCGACCACGACCGGTCGCCGGCCTCCGCCACAGCCTGGATCATCGGTACGCCCATCGCATGCACGATCGCCTCGAGGGAGTAGTTGCGCGGGCGGGCGCCGAAGAACCGCGAGTTGGACAGCTGCAGGAGCTTGGCCGCCAGCCCGATGTCGTGGGTCGCGGCGCACACCGCCGCCTCGACGGTGGCGCCGGGGCTGAGCAGCGCGGCGATGCCGTCGGCGTGCCCGGGTAGCACCGGGACGGACCGGATCGCGCCGGCGATGCGGCGGGCCGGCCCGGGATGGGATCCCGACGTGCGCAGCAGCAGCTGCTCGATCACCCCGGTCAGGCTCTCCGGGTCCGAGGGCTTGGTGAGGAAGCGGTGACCGGCCATGGCGACCTGGACGATCGCCTCCTCCTCGATGTGGCCGGACAGCACCACCCGGGCGGTTCCCGGCCAGGTCTTGCTGATCTCGGTCAGCAGCTGGGCGCCGTCCATGCCGGGCATCCGCATGTCGGAGACCACCACGTCGTACGGGGCGGCCGCGAGCACCTCGAGGGCCTGGGCGCCGCCGACCGCGAACTCCATGTCCCATTCGCCGCGGCGGCCGCGCAACGACCGGCGCAGCCCGTCGAGGATCCGCGGTTCGTCGTCGACGAACAGCACCCGGGCCGTACTCATGTGTCCTGGCGCCCGTCGGCGGGCAGCCGCAGCGTGAAGGTGGTGCCCTCGCCCGGCGCCGACTGCACCTCGATGGAGCCACCGTGCCGGTCCAGCACCGCCCGGGCCAGGGCCAGGCCCTGGCCGGTGCCCTTGCCCACGCCCTTGGTGGTGAAGAAGGGGTCGAAGATGGACTGCCGGATGTGCTCGGGGATGCCGCTGCCGTCGTCGGTGAAGCGGATGACGACGTCCGGCCCGTCGAGCCGGGAGCTGATCGTGATCCGGCCCCGGTCCTTGCGGCCCTCCATGGCGTCGGCGGCGTTGACGAGCAGGTTGAGGAACACCTGGTTGAGGTCGCCGCGGTGGCACAGCACCTCGGGCAGCTCCCCGAGGTCCAGCACCACGTCCGCGACGTACTTGACCTCGTTGCGGGCCACCGTCAGGGTGGTGCGGATCGCCTCGTTGATGTCGGCGTACGACTGCTCCGCCGTGTCCTTGTAGCTGAACGACTTCATCGCCCGGACCAGGGACGCCACCCGTTCCACGCCCTCGAGCGTCTGCTTCACCGCGACCGGGATCTCGGCGATCAGGTACTCGACGTCCGCCTTCTCCTCGGCCTCCCGGGCGCGGGCGGTGCGGTCGTCCCACGCCACCTCGCCCAGGTCCGGGGCCATGCACTCGCGATAGACCATGAGCAGCTGCCACATGTCCTGGTAGGCGTCCGCGAGGAACCGGGTGTTGTCGCCCACGAACTGGATCGGTGTGTTGATCTCGTGGGCCAGGCCCGCGGAGAGCCGCCCCAGCGACTCGAGTTTCTGGTCGTGGTGGGCCGCGAGATCGGCGCGCCGGGTCTCGGTGACGTCGCGGAAGGTCACGACCCGGCCCACGGTGCCGGAGCCGGCCCGCAGCGGGGCGACCGAGCAGACGACCTGGAACGTCGAACCGTCCTTGCGGACGAACACCTCGTCGATGGTGGCCGCGGGCCGGCGCAGCGGGCAGTCGGCGTCCGGCACCGGCGTGCCGTCCGCCGCCTGCAGATGCAGGGTGGCGTGCGCGGACCGGCCCAGCAGTTCCTCCTGGGACCAGCCGAGCATCTCGGATGCCGCGTGGTTGACGGAAGTGATCATGCCTTCGGCGTCGACGGTGTACAGGCCTTCCGGCATGTCCTGCATGAACGCGGTCCGGAACGCGGTGGCGAAGGTGTGCGCGGTGACGTCGGTCAGGACCAGGCACAGGCCGGCCGGGCCGTCTCCCGGCAGCGGCCGGCAGTCGACCCGCCAGGTGCGGGCGTGGCCCGGCGCAGCGGCTTCCCCGTCGTCGAACCGCAGGCCGACGACCGGCGTGCGGGTCCGCACGACCTCGAGCAGGACGGGTTCGAGCCGGTCCGAGAGAGCGGGCAGGGCCTGCGCCACCGTCAGGCCGGCGAGGTCGCCCTCGGGCCGCCCGGCCACCGACGCGAACCCGGCGCCGGCCCGGACGAACCGCAGCTCACCGTCGAGGAAGGCGACGCCGGCGGGCACGGCGGCCTCGATCGTCTCGAGAAGCGCCGAGACGTCGGTCATCCGATCTTCCCCCACGGCTCACCCTTTCGGGGCCTGCGCGCCCGGCGGTCCCTTTCTGCCCATCGGCACGCTTGCGGCACATCTGAGCCCGCAGAACCGGTGGCCCCTCCGGTTGGAGGAAAACTGTACGATCCGCCGCGGACGCCGATAGGGAGGAAGAAGCGCACACCGGGGACGACCGGGGGTCAGGGTATGGACGGCATGCCGGAAAATCTGAAGCGGTGGGTCCGCGGTTCGACCACCATGCTCGGCCAGATCCGCGCCCTGTTCCTCGTCTTCGTGCTCTGCTGGCCGCTGGTCGGCTTCTGGGGGATGCACCGATCCTCAGTGCCGTACCGGATAGCCGCCGTCGCGATGACCCTCGTCCTCATCGGGTGGCTCTACGCCGGTTACCGCCGCGGGCGGTTCCCGGCCTGGAGCTGGGTGGCCGAGGGCGCGTGCGTCTGCTTCGTCGCCGGCGCCTCCGACTACCGCACGACCATCGGCCTCTGCTTCATGTGGGTCAACTTCCGGGCCCTCTACGGCAGCCTGCGCGAGAAGGTGCTGGCGGTCGCGACGCTGGTGGCGATCATGGTCACGGGTGTCGTCGTCTTCGGCGCGTCGGCCCCGGCCATCTTCTCCCTGCTGCTGACGGCCTTCATCCTCCTGGTGGTCAACCACGTGCTCGCCCGGGCCGGCGCGGCTCGGGACCGGGCCGCCGCCCGCGAGCGGGCGGCGGCCTCGGCCGGCGCGGGCCTGGTCGCCGCCACCACCCGCGAGGAGGCCATGGACGTCGCCCTCGGCGCCGCCCTGAGCATGGACGAGGAGGTGAGCGCCGCCCTGGTGGTCACGGTCGCCGGGCCGGCCCTGCACGTGGTCGCCGCGGCCGGCGACGTCGGCGCCGAGGCCTCGGGCTGGGTCGCCGAGCTGGCGGCGCTGCCCGAGCGTGCCCGGGCGGCACTGGTGCCGGGCGGGTTCGAGTACCTGACCAACGGCGCGGCGGAGGCGGCCTGCGAGGTGTTCCGCCTGCGGCCCCATCCGGGCGTCGCGTTCGCGCCGTTGTCGGTGCACGGCGCCTGCTTCGGCCTGCTGGTGCTGGCCATGAACGGCCGGAGCACGGACGACCTCTCCGCACCCGTGAAGACGCTCGCGGACGAGGCCGCGCTGACCCTCGACCAGCTGCTCAACCGTTCCCGGCTGAGCGCGGTCGTCGACCACTCACCGGACGCGCTGGTCCTGGCGAGCGAGGCGGGCATCATCCGCTTCGCCAACCCCGGCGCCCAGGCCCTGCTGGGCGAGTCCGGTGCGGCCCTGACCGGCCGGGACCTGTGGTCGCTGGTGCACCCCGAGGACCTCGAGCAGATCATGCGCGTCGCCGCCGGCCCCGGCGCACCGGCGGCCCGCCCCTGCCGGATCCGCAGTCGCGAGGACGCGCCGTGGATCAGCGTGGAAGCGGTCATCGACTACGTCAACGAGCACGACGGGTCCAGGAGCATCGTCTTCAACGCCCGCGACGTCTCGGAACGGCAGGCCCTGGAGCTGGAGCTGCGGCACGCACAGAAGCTCGAGTCGGTGGGCCGCCTGGCCGCGGGCATCGCGCACGAGATCAACACGCCGATCCAGTTCGTCGGCGACAATGCCCGGTTCCTCGAGACCGCCTTCGCCGACCTCAACCGGCTGCACGAGGCGTACCGGGAGCTCGTGGACGCGGCGCGGAAGGGCACCGGGTGCGCCGCGGCGATCGAGGACGTGGAGCGGATCGCCGAGGAGATCGACATCGACTTCCTGCTGGAGGAGGTGCCGATGGCGCTGCAGCAGAGCCTGGAGGGCATCAGCCGGGTGGCGAACATCGTCCGGGCCATGAAGGCCTTCGGTCATCCGGGCAGCGAGGAGAAGACCCAGGCGAACCTCGGCGAGGCGATCGCCAACACGCTGATCGTCGCGAACAACGAGATCAAGTACGTCGCCGACGTGGAGACCGACTTCGCCGACCTCCCGCTGGTGCACTGCCACCTGGGCGACATCAACCAGGTCGTGCTCAACCTGGTGGTGAACGCCGCGCACGCCATCGGCGCGGCCGACCGCGGGCGGGGGACGATCCGGGTCAGCACCCGGCTGGAGAACTCCCAGGTCGTCATCGAGGTCGCGGACACCGGCACGGGCGTGCCCCCGGAGATCGCCGACAAGCTGTTCGACCCGTTCTTCACCACCAAGGAGGTCGGCACCGGCACCGGGCAGGGCCTCGCACTGGTCCGGACCCTGGTCGTCGACCGGCACGGCGGGTCCGTGGACTTCACGAGCAAGCAGGGTGAGGGCACGGTGTTCACCGTCCGGCTGCCGGTGGATCTCGCGCAGGGCAACGACATGGCGGAGGCGACGGCATGACACACCGGCCGCACATCGTGTTCGTCGACGACGAGCCGCGGATCCTCAGCGGTCTGCGGCGCATGCTGCGCACCCACCGCGACCGATGGGACATGTCGTTCGTGGAGGGCGGTCAGGCCGCGCTGGACACGCTGCACAGCCGGCACTGCGACGTGATCGTCACCGACTACCGCATGCCGGGCATGGACGGCGCGCAGCTGCTCGAGCGCGTCCGTACGGAGTTCCCGGCGGTCGCCCGGGTCATCCTCTCCGGGCAGACCAACGAGGACAACCTGCTGCGGATCATGGTGCTGGCGCACGAGTTCATCAACAAGCCGAGTACGCCCGAGCAGATCGTCACCGCGGTCGAGCGGCTGATCGCCGTGAGCCCGACGGCGGTGGACGACGCGGTCCAGCGCGATGTGGCGGTCATCGAGTCCCTGCCGAGCCCGCCGCACACGCTCGTCGAGCTCATCGACGCGCTCGCCACGGAGGACGCCTCCGCGCAGTCGGTCGGGCGCGTGCTGGAGAGGGACCCGGCGGTCGCGGCGAAGGTGCTGCATCTGGTGAACTCCTCCGCGTACGCGATGGGCCGCAAGGTCAACGGCGTGGTGCAGGCGACCGCACTGCTCGGTCTGCCCACCGTGCGTGGCCTGGTGTTCATGCACGATCTCATCCGTGAGTTCGATCCGGCAGGGGTCCTTCCCCCGGTGTGGATCGAGGGGCTCACGCTGCACGCCGTGGAGACGTCGCGGCTCGCCGCGCGGCTGGCCGCCGGGCAGGAGTGGGAGGGCCACGCATTCACCGCCGGGCTGCTGCACGAGGTCGGGCAGCTCGTCCTGGCCTCCTCCCGGCCCGCCGAGTTCGCCGGCGTCCTCGGGCAGTGGCGGGAGACGGCCGGCGTACCGCTGTGCACGATGGAGGCGGAGGTCTTCGGCGTCGACCACCGGGAGATCGGGGCGCGGCTGTTGCGGCTCTGGTCGCTGCCCGAGCCGGTGATCGAGGCCGCCTCGGCCCACCACGAGCTCCCGGCGTCCGGCGCGGTGACGGACCCCGCGGCCGCGGTCGCGCTCGCGCACCGGGTCGTCGAGGCGGAGCTCGAACCGGTCTGCGGGCCGCGCGACGAAGCGGCCCTCGACGAGGAGGCGTTCAGCGAGCCGGTACGCGAGGCGGTCGGCCGGTGGCGGCAGGAGCGTGCGCCTAGGCCGGCGGGATGACGATCATCAGCGGCTCGGCGACCCCGTCCTCGAGCGCGGCGAAGTTGCGCAGCCGCGTCATCAGGCTGACCGAGACCTCCTGACCCGCGCTCACCAGCCGGACGTTGCTCTTGCTGGTCACCGGGGCCGCGAGCACCATCCCGGACCGGAGCTCGCCGAGCATCACGGAACGCACCGTCTCGCCGCCGGAGATGGCCGTGGCCGCGTCCAGCGCCTCGAGCAGGACCGGGTCGTAGTGGCCGGCCCGCGAGCCGAGGGTCGCCGCGGCGACGGCCGGGCTCGTCCCGTGCGAGATCAGCTCGTCGTAGTCCTCGACGATGTGGATCAGCCGCCCGCCGAACGGGATCTGCTCGCCCGCCACGTCGTCGAGGGGCGGTCCCGAACCGTCGAAGTTCTTCCGCGAGTAGCGGATGGCCTCCGCGACCTTCTCCAGGCGGGGGATCGGGGAGATGATGTGGACCGCCACCTCCGGGAGGTCGTCGGCCATGGCCTGTTCCGCCGTGGTCAGCTCGGTGCCCAGAGCCAGCTTCTCCGCCACTTCCGGCGGCAGGGAGACGATCCCGATCTGGGACAGCATGACCGCGAGCTCGGCGGCCCACCGGTCCTCGACCTGGTCGGGGAAGGCCTCGAGGATCTGGGCGGCGCGCCGCGACAACCGGTTGGCCTTGCCGAACGCGTCCGGGTTCGACAGCGAGAGCACGTCGTTGAGGGCCATGACGCTGCCGTTGAGGGTCCGCTCCAGCAGCTCCCGCTCCGCCACCACCAGCCGGTGCTGTGCCACGCAGTCGCGGAGCGCGGCGCTCATCGTCTCGGGATCGACCGGCTTGAGCAGCATGCGGAAGACCTGGCCCTCGTTGACCGTCTTCGCGGCGTCCTCGAGGTCGGTGTGCCCGGTGAGCAGCATGCGGGTGCTTTCGGGCGCCGCCTTGCGAGCGGCCTTGAGGAACTCCGCCCCGTTGATGCCCGGCATCAGGAAGTCGGAGACGATCACCTCGAACGGCTCCGTCTGGCGCAGGGCGAAGAGGCCCTTCGCCGCGCCGACGGCGGTCTCGACGTCGAACTCCCGGCGCAGGTGACGCCGCAGCCCGTCGAGGAGGTTCGCCTCGTCGTCCACGAGCAGGATCCGCGGACGTTTGCCCGAGCCCGTCATCGTCGCCCCCATCACCAGCCAGCAGACCCACGCTATCCGTACTCATCGCCCGAAGTGGCGGAAAACGCCGTCATGACCCACGCCGGTCGGTACGGGAGTCCGGCGGTGTCCGTCAGGCCGCCCGGGGACGCCAGCCGAGCGCCGGCCCCAGCCGCGTGGCCATGTCGGTGAGGATCTGGACGTAGTCGTCGTGCTCGAAGCTGAACGGCAGCGCGAACGCCACCTCGTCGACCTCGCGGAACGCGGCGTGTACGTACAGCTGCTCGGCGATCTGTTCCGCGGTGCCGACCAGATCCGGGGCGAACATCAGCCGCGCCGGGCCCTGCGGACCGCGGGTGCGGGGGGTGCGCTTCTCCGCGTACGCCGCGTAGCGGGCCCGCTGGTCGCGCGAGGCACCGTCGGTGGGGATGACGACCAGGCCCTGCGAGACCCGCGCCTGCTCGCCCTGCGGGTGGCGGGCCCGGAAAGCACGGACGTGCGACACCTGGACGGCGGCGAAGTCCTCGTCCTCCTCGGCCTTGACGACGCTGCTGGTGAGCAGGTTCATACCGTGCTCGCCGGCCCACTGTGCCGACCGCAGGGTGGCCCCGCCGTACCACATCCGGTCCCGCAACCCGGTGGCGTGCGGCTCGACCCGCTCCGAGAACTCCTCGAAGCCCTCGATGCCGCGGAAGTCGCTGGCGGGCTTCCCGGCGACGAGGTCGAGCAGCCGCTCGACCCGCCGGTAGCTGAAGTCCTCGGCGTCGCCGGTGTCCGGGTACAGCGCATCCCTGACGGTGTCGTAGTGCATCGGCGGCCCGACGCTCACGCCCGGATTGAGTCGCCCGCCGCTGAGGACGTCCACCGTCGCCAGATCCTCCGCGAGGCGCAACGGATTCTCCCAGCCCAGCGGGATGACCGCGGTGCCCAGCTCGATCCGGCTGGTCCGCTGCGACGCGGCGGCGAGCACGGCGACCGGCGACGAGATGCCGTACTGCAGGTGGCGGTGGCGGACCCAGGCGCTGTCGAACCCTAGGTCCTCACCGAGCCGGATGATCTCCAGCGTGGACTCGTGGCCGGCCCGAGGGTCGGCGCGGTCGAACAGTCCGATGGTGAGGAAGCCCAGCTTCCGCAACGGGCGGGAAGGTATCGGCACGGCTCCGATTCTGCCCCCCGGCCCGCCCTGCGGCGCGATCAATCACCGAGCTGGAGCAGGCCGGCATCCCCGATCTGCTGCCGCGCGGCGAGGTCCGGGGTCTCGCGGAAGAGCCAGAAGTCGAACGGCGCAGGGGTGTGCAGGGCGGGGTGACCGATCAGGCGGGTCACTACCGTACGGGCTCTCGAGCGGGGTTTGCCGGCGCGCACCCGAACGACTCGCGCTCGCGTCCCGTCAGCGCCCGCAGCCGGCGCGATCAATGCCAGACATGGCGCGACGCTACCGCCGCAAGGTGGTGCCGGGGGAGTGCCCGTGCGGTCCGCTGGTGCCGCCGGTCAGCAGGTCGCGGGCGATCCGCAGCGCGGTGTCGGCGCCGGCGTCGAGCTCGGCCGGGGTGAAGACCGGGCACGCGATCGTCGGCGGTATGCCGGTGACGTCGAACGTCCGCCCGCCCGCGGTGCTGAACTCCTCGTTGGGCAGCGCGAACTCCCAGCCGTTCGGCAGCGTCCGCGGCATGATGTCGGAGAACACGCCCTGGGTGGCCTGCCCGATGCGCACGGGCGCCGGCCGTCTTGCGAGCAGTGCCTGGGTGAACGTCTCGCCGGCGCTGACGGTCAGGTTGCCGGTCAGCACCGCGATCGGACCGGTGAAGCGGGGCCCCGGCCCGGGCCGCACGGGAACGGGCACCGGCCGCGTGCGGCCGCTCGGGTCGTCCGGGTCGTTGCGGGCCCGCTTGCGGTACGCGAGATACGCCCGGTCGGTGAGTCGCGCCGCGATCCGCAGCCCCAGCGCGTCGGAGCCACCGCGGTTCAGGCGCAGGTCGAGGATGAGTCCCCGCAGTGCTTTCGCACCGGTGGTGCGGGCGGGCGTCAGGATCTCGTCGAGGGCTTCGTCCAGCGCCGCCGCGTCCTGCGCGTAGTCGTCATCGTCGGTGTACCCGGCGAAGCGGCTGATTCGCAGGTAGCCGACGCGGTCGGGCAGGTCGGCGTAGGCGATCGCGCCCCGCGCCCACGTGCGCAGGGTGTCCGGAAGCTGGGCGTCGGTGACCTCCAGCGCCCGCTCCTCGACGGCTGCCCGGTCGGGCGTCCCGGCGCGCTTGCCGAAGTAGCGGTGGGTGTCGTCGGCCACCACCGCGGTGTGCGCGTCCTGCAGGGGCTCGATCATCGACCGCAGCACCCCGAAGAGCTCGTCGTCGCTCGAGTCGGGGCGCACCAGGCGGCGGTGGGACTCGCGGACGGCGTCCCAGTCGACACCGTGCTGCCGGAAGAACGGGTAGTTCTCGGCGAAGGTCTGCCAGAACACGTCGAAGGTGCTGAGGGGGTCGGCCGGAGTCGTCCTGCCGCACGCCTCGGGGAGCCGCGCGATCGGCAGGAGCCCCCGGGAACCGGTGGAACCCGCCACGGTCAGGCGGGCCCGCCCCGCCGCGGCCGGCCGCACCGTGAGCTCCGGGATCCCGTCGCCGGTGAACCGCACGCCACCGTGGGCGCCACCACCCGCCCGCGTCGCGGTGAACCACGGCCGGCAACTGATCCTCGTCGTCTCGTACGTCCGCAGCCGCCCGTCGTGCACCGCTACCGCCACGCCATAACCGTCCATCTGCCACAGTCCGTCCAGCCTGCCCGCGGCGAGCGCCGGCGAAGCGGCCGGCCATGTCAGAAGCGCGGCGGCCATCACCGCACAGCTCTTCCACCGGAAATCCGTCATGGACCCGAGTCTGGCGACGGCCGGGATCGATGTCAGTCAGGCCAGCACCCGCTCAGGGGTAGAGCCAGCCCTACCCCTGCGCCCGGGTCCACCCGATCGCCGGCGCGACGTGCTCGGCGATCGTCTGCAGGATGCGGGCGTTGTACGCCACACCGAGCTGGTTCGGCACCGTGAACAGCACCGTGTCGGCGGCCCGTACGGCCTCGTCGGCGGCCAGCTCGGCGGCGATGCGGTCCGGCTCGCCGGCGTACGTGCGCCCGAACCGCGACCGGACCCCCTCCAGCAGCCCGACCTGGTCCTCCTGGGCCTGGTCACCGAAGTACAGCCGGTCGACGTCCTCGGTGATCGGCAGCACGCTGCGGGACACCGAGACCCGCGGCTCCCGCCCGTGCCCGTGCTCCTTCCAGGCCTGGCGGAACAGCTCGATCTGCTCGGCCTGCAGCCGGTCGAACGGTACGCCGGTGTCCTCGGACAGCAGCGTGGAGCTCTGCAGGTTCACCCCGATGCCGGCCGCCCACTGCGCGGTCGCGCGGGTGCCCGCACCCCACCAGATCCGGTCCCGCAGGCCCGGCGACTGCGGCTGGATCGCCAGCCCGCCGCTGATGCCGGTGCGTTCAGGGTCGGTACGCGCGACCGCCGTACCCGACACGGCGGCGAGGAACACCTCCGTCTTGCGCCGGGCGGCGTCCGCCGCGGTCTCGCCCTCGGCCGGCACGTAACCGAACGCCTCGGCGCCGCGCAGGACCGTCTCGGGCGATCCGCGGCTGACCCCGAGCTGCAGGCGCCCGCCGCTGATGAGGTCGGTGGCTGCCGCCTCCTCCGCCATGTAGAGCGGGTTCTCGTAGCGCATGTCGATCACGCCGGTGCCGATCTCGATCCGGGACGTCCGGGCGGCGATCGCGGCGAGCAGCGGGAACGGCGACGCCAGCTGGCGCTCGAAATGGTGCACCCGGACGAACGCGCCGTCGACGCCGAGGTCCTCGGCCGCCTGGGCCAGCTCGACGGTCTGCAGCAGCGCGTCGGCCGCGGTCCGCGTCTGTGACCCGGCGACGTTGCGCCAGTGCCCGAACGACAGGAACCCGATCGTCTTCTTCACGCCCGGCCCAACGAGGCCGGCCCCCGCCGGATTCCCGCGCGGGTCATTCGCCCGGGTGGCCGTCCTGGCCGGGTTCGCCCCGGTGGGCCGGGCCGCTGCTCTCGCGGCGGAGCCGCTCGATGCGGTCGACGCCGCGCTGGACGGCCTCCCGGGAACGCAGCAGGAACTCGTTGCTGCGTTCCGTCTTGGCAGAGGTACGGGCGACCGCACCGCGGAAGCGCTCGATGGGGTCCGGCCGGTGCTCGGCCTCCTCGTCGAGCCGGCGTTCCCGCTCGTCGGCGGCGGCCTCCCGGGCGTCGGCCTCGAGCTCGCGGCGGTCCGCCCGGCGCTCGCGGGCGTCGGCGCGCTCGTCACGCAGGTCGGCGGCGCGCTCGCGCTCGCTGAGCCGGCGCTCCCGCTCGTCCAATTCCGCCGCCTTGTCGGTCTTCCTGCTCGTGTCCACCACGTGGTGATTCATCACGGGTGGATTCATCACGCCCGGCGCATCCATGCCGCCCACCGATTCACAGTACCGAAGGGCGGGTCCCGGTCACCACATCGCTGCGCGCGGTGACTCCGTGTCGCCGCAGGTACCATCGTCGGACCCGCGCCCGCCTGGAGGTACGACCGTGTTGCGAGACCGCCGCATCCGGCCGGGCGTGGGGCTCGTCGCCGCGCTGGCCGCGGGCGGCCTGCTGCTGGCACTCCCGCCGGCCGCCGTCGGCCGGCCGGCCGGTCCCGCGCCCGCCGCCCTCGCCTGGCCGGCCGCGCAGAAGGCGACCCTGCCGGCGGACCTGCCGGACGGCACCGCGTACGAGCCGGGGGTCTTCGCCGACGCGCGTACGTCGGCCGGCACCGCACCCAGCCGGGACGGCAAGTCGCTGCGGCTGGTGGTGCGCGCCGGGGACGGCTCGGTGCGGCAGCTGCGGGCCCTTCCGTCGGCGCGGAACCCGTCGTTCCAGACCCTCACCGTCGCCGGCGACCAGCTGTTCTGGTTCGAGCGCAGCGACACCGGCCTGCAGCTGTGGGCCGCCGGTCTCGCCAAGGGCGGTCCGG
Organism: Actinoplanes sp. NPDC049681; assembly: GCF_044465265.1. Taxonomy (NCBI): domain Bacteria; kingdom Bacillati; phylum Actinomycetota; class Actinomycetes; order Micromonosporales; family Micromonosporaceae; genus Actinoplanes; species Actinoplanes sp. NPDC049681. The sequence continues at coordinate 277,477 of NZ_JBITLP010000005.1, read as the reverse complement.
CGCACCGGGTGACCGCCGACACCGGCCAGGCCCGCTTCTACCGCTCGGACCATGACCTGGTGGTGGCCGACGGCCGGTTGCACTGGGTCGCCTCCGGCCCGGCGGGGGCCACTGAGGTGCGGTCGGTCGCCCTCGGCGGCGGGCCGGTCGACGTACGCGCGGTGCCCGGCATCTGGCGCCTGCTGAGCTGGCCGTGGATGGTCGACGGGGTGGCCGACACCCGCGGAGCGCGGACCCTGCACAACCTAGCGACCGGCCGGGACGTCGCGATCGCCCGCCCGCGCAAGGGTGACACCGACTGCAGCGAGGCGTGGTGCCGGATCGTCTCGCTGGACGACGACGGCTACAGCCGGATCGAGCTGATGCGCCCGGACGGCGGCGAGCGGCACGAGATCGCCGGCGGCACGGCGGCCACCGAGATCGTCGACGTCGTGCCGCTCGGCCGCTTCGAGGTGTTCGTACGGATCGGCCGGAACGCGGAGCTGACCGGCAGTGCGCAGCTGCTCGTCCACGAGACGGCCACCCGGCGCACGGTGGAGATCAGCCCGGACGCCGGCAACGTCACGTACCGTAACGGGGTTCTCTGGTGGACCACCGGAAACCAGGAATCCTTCGTCCGGCACTCCCTGGACCTGCGCACGGTGCCTTAGAAGAGCGAGAGCTGGCCGGGCGTGGGATCGCGGCGCCCGCTCATGCCGCGGCGGATCACCCACGGCCGCAGCTCCGGGATGGGATCCTCGTCGCGGGGTTCGCGCTGGGGCGGTACGCCGCCGGTGAGCGCCCACAGCGACGGCCCGAGGTTGATGCCGCGGGCCCGCAGCGCCCGCCGGAAGCCGGCCAGGCCGATCGGCAGCCGGGTGCTGTCGAGGTCGGGCAGGTCCAGGTCGCTGCGCATCCGCATCAGCCGGCGGTTGCGGTCGACCACCTCGCGGGCCCCGGGCGCCGCGAGCTGCTCGGCGGCCTTGTCCCCGACGACCTCGCGGACCAGGTGCGCCGCGCCGGTGTCGAGCGCCGCCCACGCCCCGTCGACCGAGCCGAACGCCGCGAGCAGCTTGGCGGCGGTGGCGGACCCGAAGCCGCGTACGCCCGGCAGGTTGTCGGACGGGTCGCCGCGCAGGGCGGCGAAGTCCCTGTACTGCCAGGGCTCCACACCGCACAGCTCGGGCAGCCCGGCGGCGTCGACGAGGACCGCCTCGTCGAACCCGCCGTTGCGCACGCGCAGCACCGAGGTGGTGTCGTCGATGAGGGCGAACGCGTCCCGGTCGCTGGTCATCAGCACCGAGCGCCAGCCGTGGCGCCGGGCGTGCGCCGCCCCGCTGGCCAGCACGTCGTCGGCCTCGTACGCGGGCGGGCACACGATGCACACGCCGGCCTCGGTCAGCAGCGGCGGGGCCCCGGCGATCTGCTCGGTGAGGTCGGCGGGCTTCTCGGGCCGGTGTGCCTTGTACCCGGGGTAGTCGGTCCGGCGCGCGGAGTCGTCGGGGCAGTCGAAGCCGACGATCAGCGCGTCGGGCCGCAGGTACGCCGCCGCCCGCGCGATGAACCCGACGAGTCCCCGCAGCGCCCAGATCGGCCGGCCGTCGGCGTCGAGCCACCCGTCGCCGGCACCGGCGTGGTACGCACGGTGCAGCAGGCTGTTCCCGTCGAGGACGAGCAGCAGCGGGGCCGGGGGCGACACCCGCCGAGTGTAGGCATGCCCGCCGGCCCCGTCCGCACCGCGTCAGTCCGTCGTGGAGTTCCCGCCGGCCGCGTTGATCGAGGACGCGCTCAAGGCCCCGGCGCCCAGCCCCCAGCGGTTCAGCAGCTCTTCGTACGAGCCGGAGCGGATCAGCAGGTCCAGCGCGTCCCGCAGGCTGTCGCGCAGCGCGGTGCTGTGCTTCGGCACCGCGAGCCCGTAGAGGCCCGGCTCGTACTGGACGGTGGAGGCGAGCTGGTAGTACGCGCGGGTGCGCTGGTCGGTGGTGAGGTGCGCCGCCGGGGGGTAGTCGTTGAGGACGGCCACGGCCCGGCCCGTACGCAGCTGCAGCAGGGCGTCGGCGTTCGTCTTGAAGGTGCCGACCTTGATCTTGTGCGTGCCGCAGCCCCGTTGCGAGCGTTCGAGCAGGTCCTCCTGGACCGTGCTCCTCTCGACGGCGACGATCTGCCCGCAGAGGTCCTTGAGGTCGCTGACGCCCCTCGGGTTGCCCCGCTGCACGACGATCGACGTCCCGGCGGAGAAGTAGTTGAGGAAGTCCGCCTTCGCCTCCCGCTCGGCGGTGTCGGTCATCGACGAGAGCACGCCGTCGTACGTGCCCTTGTTCGCCTCGTCGAGCGAGCTGCCGAAGTCGGCGGCGATCATCTCGACGCGGACGCCGAGGACCGCGCCGAGGGCGGCGGCCAGGTCCGGCTCGAAGCCGACGATGCTGCGCCCGTCCGTGCCGTACGACTCCATCGGCGCGTAGCTCGGGTCGGTCGCGAGCCTGATCACGCCCTTGTCCCGGATCCCCTGGGGCAGCTTGTCGTGCAGCGCCTGATCCATCTGCACGTCGCGGGAACCGGTGGCGCTCCCGGCGTCCTTGCCGTTGCCGCCGCATCCGGCGGCGGTCAGTGCGAGCAGGACACCGGTCGCCGCGAGGGCGGTCCTCGTCAGGGTCTTCATCGTCCAAGGCCTTCCGTCAGGAGCCGGCGCCGGCGGGTACGTCCCGCCGGGCGTGGTCGCCGGTGGTGGTCTCGATCAACTCGTTCCAGGTCAGCGGTGGTGCCAGCAGCAGGCCCTGTACGGCGTCGCAACCGGCCTCCTCGAGCCAGCGCCGGGCCTCGTGGCTCTCGACGCCCTCGGCGGTGACCCAGCAGCCGAGTCCGTGCGCCAGCTCGACGACGGAGCGCACGATCGCCTCGCTCTGCGGGTTGCGGCCGACTCCGTTCACGAAGAGCTGGTCGACCTTGATCTCCGAGACCGGGATGTTGCGCAGCTGCGACAGCGAGGTGTAGCCCACGCCGAAGTCGTCGACGGCCACGCCGACGCCGAGGCCGACCAGATCGACGACCGTACGGGTGGCGGTGGCGGTGTCGCCGGCCAGCGCCGTCTCGGTGACCTCGATCATGAGCCGGTCCGCCGGGGTACCGGACTCGGCGAGCAGCCCGCCGACGAAACCCGCGAAGCCGGGCGCGTCCAGGTTGCGCGCCGAGACGTTGACCGAGACCGGCCAGGACCGTCCGGCGGCCGTCCAGTCCCGCTGGTCCGCCAGGGCGCGGCGCAGCACCCAGGCGGTCAGCGGCTCGATGAGGCCGGACTGCTCGGCGGCCGGCAGGAAGTCGGCGGGTGACAGCAGTCCGCGCATCGGGTGCTGCCAGCGGACCAGGGCCTCCGCGCCGCAGATCTGGCCGTCGGAGAGGCGGATCTTGGGCTGGTAGTGCAGCACCAGCTCGTCGCGTTCGAGCGCGTGCCGCAGCTCGGCCTGCACCACGAGCCACTGGGTGGCGTGCGCGACGCCGCCGCCGGCGTAGAGCACGATGCCGGCGGTGCCGCGTTTGCCCTGGTACATGGCCGCGTCGGCGGACTTCAGCAGCTCCTCCACGCCGGCGCCGTGCTCCGGGTAGAGGGCGACGCCGAAGCTCGCCTCGATGGTCAGCGGGATGCCGTCGAGCACGATCTCCGCGGTGAGCCGGTCGCGGGCCGCCGTGAGCAGCGCCAGCGCCTCGTCCGGGCCGGCGCCGGGCAGGATGACACCGAACTCGTCGCCGCCGAGCCGGGTGACGGTGTCCTCCGGGCGCAGCGCCGCCACGAGCCGCTCGGCGACCACCTTGAGCAGCTCGTCGCCGGCGTGGTGGCCGAGGGTGTCGTTGACCTCTTTGAAGTGGTTGAGGTCGACGAGCACCACGGCGCCGCGGCGCGGCGCCGCCTCCAGGGCCGCCTTGGCCCGCTGGTGGAACCCGGCCCGGTTGGGCAGGCCGGTGAGCCCGTCGTGCAGGGCCTCGTGCTCCTGACGGGCGGCGTAGCGGCGCAGGGAGCGGGTGGTGGACCAGGAGATGAGGGCGAGGACCAGGTAGAGGCCGACGAGGCCGGCGGCGAGCCGCCAGTACGTGACCCGCATCTGCTGCTCCAGGCGCGCGGCGATGCTCTCGTACGGCAGGTAGAGCTCCAGCACCCCGATGGCCCGCCCGGACGCGCTGGCGACCACCGGCTGCAGCACCCGGATGACCTCGCCGGTGGTCCGCTCCGGGTCGGCCACCACCGCCACGTCGGTACGGCCCACCGCGGCGGTCTTGAAGGCCGGGTCGGACACCGGGATGCCGCCGACGGTGGAGCCGTCGTCCGAGAAGACGACCCGGCCGCTGAAGTTGCGCAGCCGCATCCGCACGACCGAGCCGTGGAAGATCGCGAAGTCGGTGGCGGCCTGGAGCCGGTCGCGCTGCGCCGCGGTGAGCCCGGCGGTGAGGTCGGCGTCCTCCAGCGCGGGCGCGACGGCCATCTCCTCGATGACCCTGGCCTGCGCACGCCCCTGTTCCTCGCCCTGCCGGGCGGCGTCGGCGCGGTAGCCGTTGAGCAGCACGGCGCCGAGCACGGCGACGGGCACGAGGCTGGCGGCCGCGTACGCCACGAAGAGCCGTGACCCGGCCCTCGCCCCCGCTTTCCTCCGCAGCCGCACGCTGCCCTGATCGGCGGATCAGCGCTCCGATGAAGGAATACCGGGCGAACCGGCGAACAGCAGGCCGAGGTGGGCGTCCAGCGCGGCCAGGGCCCGCTGGGGGTCGTAGTGCCCGCCGAGCAGGTAGACGCCCAGCCCCTCCATCATCGCCAGCAGGCCCGCGGCCGCCTCCGCGGCGCCCGGCCCGGGCAGCAGACCGGCGAAGAAGGCGGTCATCTGCGCCGTGTCTTCCCGCAGCGGCGACGCGGCCGCGGGCCGCACGGCCGTGTACGCCAGGAACGCCAGCGCCACCCGCCCGTCGGCGATGCTCTCGTCGTCCAGCGGCAGGACGGCGGTGATGATCGTGCGCAGCAGCAGCCGCGGCGGCGGGGCGTCGCCGAGCCGGGCGACCGCCGCCGACACCCGGGCCTGGGCGCGGTCCCGGACGACGCCGAGGGCGAACGCCATCATCTCGTCCTTGGTGCGGAAGTAGTGCTGCACCATCCCGGCCGAGACGCCGGCCGCGGCGGCGACGTGCCGCAGGCTCACCGCCTCCAGCCCCTGATCCGCGGCGACCCGCATCAGCGCGTCGGCGATCCGGGTGCGCCGCTCGAGGGGGTCCACCTTCTTCGGCATGGCCGCGATCGTTTCACAGGACGGGCGGCCCGAGGGTGACGGTTCCGGCCGCGCCGTCCACCGTGACGAGCTGCCCGGTGGAGATCTTCCGGGTGGCGCCGGGGACGCTGATGACGGCCGGGATGCCGTACTCGCGGGCCACGGTGGGGCCGTGGGCCATGACGGCCCCGGTCTCGGTGACGAGCGCGCCGGCGGTGAGGAACAGGGGCGTCCACCCCGGGTCGGTGGTGGCGACGACCAGGATCTCCCCGGGTTCCACCCGGGCGGTGGCCGGATCGGTGACGACGCGTGCGGCCCCGCTGATCCGCCCGGGGGCCGCTCCCACGCCGATCAGTACCCCCTCGGCCGCCGGGGCGGCGGGCAGCACGGTCTCCACGTCCGTACCGTCGGACAGCAGGACCACCGGTACGGCCCGGCGGCGCATCTCCCGGCGGTGCACGGCTTTGCGCGCGGCCACGGCCGGTTGCGGGTCGCTCGCGTCGTGCACGGCGGCCCGGACCTCGTCCAGGGTGAGAAACATGATGTCGTCGGGCCGTCCGAGCCGGCCCGCCGCCGTCAGGTCGGCGCCGATGAGCAGCAGCTGCTGCCGCATCGCCCGGAGCCGGTAGAGGCCCGCGAACTTGCCCGCCTCGCGCAGGCCGGCCAGCGCGCGGGCCCGGCGCAGCAGGAGGACGGCGAGGCGGCCGCGCACCGGCCGGCGGCGGGCGCGCCGGGCGATCTCCCGCAGCGTCGCCTCGGCGGTCGCGGCCGCGGCGGCGAACCGCCGGTCGGGCGCCTGCTCGGGGTCGGTGACCCGCAGGTAGTTGGCGATGGTCGCGAACACCGGCGCAGGATTCTCCGCCCAGCGGGGCACGCCGAGGTCGACCTCCGCGGCGCCGCGGTGGCCGTACGCGTCGAGGAATGTCTCCAGGCCCAGCTCGGGCAGTGTGCCGTTCCGGTAGCGGGCGGCCAGCTCCTCGGGCGGGGTGCCGAGCAGCAGCTCACGGTGCTCGCCGGTGCGCTCGGCGAGGTGCCACAGCGCCAGGTCCATCTCGATGGTGACGTTGTGCGGCATGCCGCCCAGCACGGTCTGGATCTCGGCCGGCGTGGCGATGCCCTGCAGCAGGCGCGCCGGCAGCGTGGCGGCGAGCATGCCGGCCACGATGGGCCAGAGGATGTCGTCCGGGCCGGCCCCCGGATCCGGCGCCTCGACGTATCGCAGCCGGTCCGCGGCGGACTGCGGCCCTTCGGGTAGGGCAGAGACGTCGCGCACCCGGTCGACGGCCCGCGACAGCCGCACCCGCGCCGCCCCCGGACGCGCCAGCGCCCGAAGGATTCCCGAGACGGCCCGGACGGCGGTGCCGAGCGCCGCCGGGTTCGCCGCCCCGCCCGCACCGGGGACGGGGGCGAAGCGAGGGTCGGCGAGCACGTGCTCCATCGCCGCCTGTGCGCGCGGACCGAAGTCGACCGCCAGCAGCTTGACGAGCCGCTTACGGGCGGTACGGCTGCGCGCGAGGTCGGTCAGGTCGCCGTACAGCCGCCCGCCGATGTCGACGATCTCCGCCCGTACGCCCACCGCCGCCAGCATCGCCGCGATCTGGGTCCGCAGGGTGGCCATGCCCATCGGGGTCACCGGCTGCAGCATGCCCTGCACGTTGCCGAACTCGACGTACACCCGTGGCAGCGGCTTGCCGGTCGGGGGCGGGAGAGGGAACAGGGTGGTGATCGGGCGCGACTGCAGCAGCCACAGCGTCCCGTCCCGGTCGATCGCCCACTCCACGTCCTGCGGGCAGCCGAGGTGGTCCTGCAGCCGCTCACCCGCTGCGCGTAGGTCGGCGAGGTGCGGGGGAGTGGACTCGCCGAGCACGTAGTGGTTCGCTTCGCCCGACCCGTCGGCCACGGCGGTGCCGAGCCCCGCCACCTCGTTCACCAGCATCTCGGTGCGGCAGCCGGTGGCCACGTTGGCGGTGAAGAGCACGCCGGCCAGCTCCGGTTCGACCATGCGCTGCACGATGACGCTCATGCGTACGCCGGCGTGGCCGATGTCGTGCGCCTCCCGGTAGGCGACGGCGCGGGCGCCGTGCAGCGAGTCCCAGCACTTCGCGACGGCCGCGAGCAGCTCGTCGATCCCCTCGACGCCGAGGAAGGTGTCGTACTGCCCGGCGAAGCTGGCGTCGGGCAGGTCCTCCGCGGTGGCGCTCGAGCGGACGGCCACCGCTCCGCCGCCCAGCCGCGCGTAGGCCTCGGCGATCTCGGTCCCGGGCACGATCCCGGACCGGTGTGCCTCGGTCGTGACGCAGAAGCCGGCCGGCACCCGCTCGCCCCGCCGGATCAGCTCGGCGAGCCCGGCCGCCTTCCCGCCGATCAGCTCCGTCATGCCGGCGACCGCCCCGGACAATGCCACCACGAGCATCTTCGGGCCTCCGTTCACAATACAAGTGCATTGCATAGCACGGTACGGCGATGGCAATGCATCCGCAACGCCATAACGATTCGGCATAAAAGCGCCGTTCCGCTTGAATGCTCGCGGCGGTAGACTTACGTCACCTTTCGGCGCTCAGCGCGGATCCGCCGCCCCTCCTCACTTCGCGGAGGAGCCGATGCGAGTCCTCGACCAGACCCGTCTCCGCCGGAAGGTCGCCGCCCGCACCGCGGCCGCGGCTCATCGGCACAGCGCCACGCTTCTCCTCTTCCTGGCCACCGCCCTGAGCGGCGCCGCGGCGCCCTTCACCGCGGGCCCACCGCCCGCGCCGGCTCCCTTGCCCTCGGCGACGGACCTGACGGCGGCGGCGCACACCGCGGGTCCGCTGGGTGTCATCGCCCGCCGGCCGGGCTCGCTCGACCCGGCGCAGCTCGCGCGGGCCGTCGTGCTCCGCCGGCTGCTGCCCGCCGCCGAGGCGGCCCGGCTGGACCGCACGCTCGCCGAAGCCGCGCCCGCGGTGCAGGGCTATCTGGCGCAGGCGTTCGCCGCCGGCCACTCGGTCGCCGAGCTGGTCGCCTGGGACGCCGTCATCGCCGGGCACGACCCCGCATGGCTGGCCGGCCGGCTGGCGCCGCTGAATCCAGCCGACCCCGGCCCGGTGCGGTTCCTGAGCACCCGGATGCGCCAATTCGACGGCACGACGTGCGGCTCCGCGGCCATCGTCGCCGCTCGGGCCGTGGTGGATCCGCTCTACGCCTGGCGGCTGACGACCGGGGGCCGGCCGAACTCGCCCGAGGAGAGCGACGAGCGTTTCGCCGACCGGCTGGAGAGCGAGCAGCAGCGGGTGCACGACGAGACGGACACCCTCTGGCGCCAGTCGCTCGGCACCCCGCCGTGGGGAGTCAGCGGCCTGCTCAGCCGCGATCCCGCCGGCCTCGGTGCGCGGTACCGGTGGGTGCCCGTCCCGCCGTTCGTCCCGATGCTCGCCGCGGCGGTGCTGCGCCGGGCGCTGGCGGCGGCCGCGCAGGGTTACCCCGTACCGGTGCTGATCGGGGATCTGATCCCGCGCCACTACGTGCTGCTGCTGGGCCGGGACGGTGCCGGCGCATCCTTCTACGAACCCAGCGCGGGCGCGGTCATCGTGGTGTCCATCGAGAACCTGTTGCGGCCCGACGTCCGCGCGCTCGGATTCCCGCGCCTGCACGGCGCGATCCTGCCCGGCTGACCGACGGAACGAACGGTTCTGGGGGCTTGTCAGCTGCGGATTCGGTGGAAGGATGGGGCTGCGAGTCCTGATACCGCACTGCTGGAGGCCGGATGACCACCAAGACCGTCCTGCACAACTTCATCGCCGGCGCCCCGGCCGCACCCGCCGACGGCCGGTACGCCGACCTCGTCGACCCGGCCACCGGCGACGTGTTCGCCAGCGCCCCCGTTTCCGGCAAGGAGGACGTCGACCGGGCCGTACGGGCCGCCGCCGCCGCGTTCGAGGGCTGGCGCGACACCACGCCGGCCGAGCGGCAGCTGGCCTTGCTGAAGTTCGCCGACGCCGTGGAGTCCCGCGCCGACGAGCTCGTCGCCGCCGAGTCGCGCAACACCGGCAAGCCGCTCGGCCTCACCGCGAGTGAGGAGCTGCCGCCCGCGGTCGACCAGATCCGGTTCTTCGCCGGCGCCGCGCGCCTGCTCGAGGGCCGCTCGGCCGGGCAGTACATGGCCGGTTACGAGAGCTACGTGCGGCGCGAGCCGGTCGGCGTCTGTGCCCAGGTCACCCCGTGGAACTACCCGCTGATGATGGCGGTCTGGAAGATCGCCCCGGCGCTGGCCGCGGGGAACACCGTGGTGCTCAAGCCCTCCGACACGACCCCGGTCACCACGGTCATGCTGGCCGAGATCGCCGCCGAGTTCCTGCCGCCCGGCGTGCTGAACGTCGTCACCGGCGACCGGGACACCGGGCGCGAGCTCGTGGGCCACCCCGTACCGCAGATGGTCTCGATCACCGGGTCCGTCCGTGCCGGCATGGAGGTCGCCGGGTCGGCCGCGGCCGACCTCAAGCGCACGCACCTGGAGCTCGGCGGCAAGGCGCCGGTCGTGGTGTTCGACGACGCGGACATCGCGGCGGCCTCCGCGGCGATCGCCGAGGCCGGTTACTTCAACGCGGGACAGGACTGCACCGCCGCCACGCGGGTGCTCGCGGCGCCGGGCGTCTACAGCGACTTCGTCGCCGCACTGGCGGAGCAGGCCCGCGGCACGCGCACCGGTGCCCCGGACGACGCGGACGTGCTCTACGGCCCGCTGAACAACGCCCGCCAGCTCGAGCGGGTCAGCGGCTTCCTCGACCGGCTGCCGGACCACGCGACGGTCGAGGCCGGCGGCGCCCGGCAGGGGGAACGCGGCTACTTCTACACGCCGACCGTGGTCTCCGGCCTGCGCCAGACCGACGAGATCATTCAGGACGAGGTGTTCGGCCCGGTCATCACCGTCCAGCGCTTCACCGACGAGGACGAGGCGGTCGGCTGGGCCAACGGTGTCGAGTACGGCCTGGCCTCCTCCGTCTGGACCAGGGACCACGGCCGCGCCATGCGGATGACCCGCAGGCTCGACTTCGGCTGCGTCTGGGTCAACTGCCACATCCCGCTGGTCGCGGAGATGCCGCACGGCGGGTTCAAGCACTCCGGTCACGGCAAGGACCTCTCCGTGTACGGCCTGGAGGACTACACCCGCATCAAGCACGTCATGCACTACACGGGGGAGTGAGCCGTGCCGTCGTCCGAGGACCTGCACAAACGCCGCTCGGCCGCCGTGGCGCGGGGCGTCGGCTCCGTCATCTCGTCCTACGTGGAGCGCGCGAGCGGCGGCACGCTGCGTGACGTCGACGGCCGGGAGTGGATCGACTTCGCCTCCGGCATCGCGGTCACCAACGTGGGCAACAGCGCACCGGCGGTGGTGGCGGCCGTCCGCGAGCAGGTCGAGCGCTTTACCCACACCTGTTTCATGGTCGCGCCGTACGAGTCGTACGTGGCGGTCTGCGAGCGGCTGATCTCGCTGACGCCGGGGGAGTTCGGCAAGCGGGCGGCGCTGTTCAACTCCGGCGCCGAGGCGGTCGAGAACGCGGTGAAGATCGCCCGGCACGCCACCGGACGCCCGGCCGTCGTCGTCTTCGACCACGCGTACCACGGCCGGACGAACCTCACGATGGCGCTGACCGCGAAGGTGATGCCGTACAAGCACCGGTTCGGGCCGTTCGCGCCGGAGGTCTACCGGGTCCCGATGTCCTATCCGCTGCGGGACGGCGGCCTGTCCGGGCCGGACGCCGCCATCCGCGCCCTCGACGTCGTCGAGAAGCAGGTGGGCGGCGCCAACGTCGCCGCGGTGGTCATCGAGCCGATCCAGGGCGAGGGCGGTTTCGTCGTCCCGGCGCCCGGCTTCCTGCCCGCGATCGCCGCCTGGGCCAGGGGCGCCGGCGCGGTGTTCGTCGCCGACGAGATCCAGACCGGCTTCTGCCGTACGGGCGCCTGGTTCGCCAGCGAGCACGAGGGCGTCGAACCCGACCTGGTGACCACGGCGAAGGGCATGGGCGGCGGTCTGCCGATCGCCGGCGTGGTGGGCCGCGCCGAGCTGATGGACGCCGTGCACGCGGGCGGGCTCGGCGGCACCTACGGCGGCAACCCCGTCGCCTGCGCCGCCGCCCTGGCCGCCATCGACACGATGCACGAGCTGGACCTGGCCGCCGCCGCGCGCGCGATCGAGGCGCGGATGCTGCCGGTGCTGCGCGAGCTGGCGGACCGGGACCCCGGCGTCGGCGAGGCCCGGGGACGCGGCGCGATGCTGGCCGTCGAACTGGTCAAGCCCGGGGGTGTGGAGCCCGACGCGGCCCGTACGGCGACCGTCGCCAAGGCCTGCCACGACGCCGGGCTGCTGGTGCTCACCTGCGGGACGTACGGGAACGTCCTGCGTCTCCTCCCGCCGCTGGTGATCGGCGAGCGGGAGGTGGACCGCGGCCTGGGGATCCTGCGGGCGGCCCTACTGGGTGCGTAGCGCCCAGGGCGAACCGTAGGCGGTGAGCAGGTCCAGGAAGGGCACGGCGTCGAAGGCCTCCGGGCCGAGGACGCCGGCGCCCGACCACGTCCCCGCGGCCAGCAACTCCAGCGCGACCACCGGGTTGACGGCGGTCTGCCAGACCACGGCCTGCGAGCCGTACTCGCGCATCGACCACTGGTTGTCGACGACGTGGTAGAGGTACACGCTGCTCGGCAGGCCCTGCTTGTCGAGCCCGGTCACCAGGGTGCCCGCGCACGTGGCACCGGTCATCCGCTCGCCCAGCGTGGAGGGGTCGGGCAGGACGGCCGCCACCACGTCCCGAGGGGAGACGGAGACGCCGCCTACCCGCACCGGATGGGTCCGGTCGAGGCCGAGCTTGTGCAGGGTCTTGAGCACGTCGATGAACTCCTTGCCCAGCCCGTACTTGAAGGTGACCCGGCCGGCGTCGACCCAGCGGGGGATGAGCAGCACCTCCTCGTGCTCGACGTGGACGCACTCGACCGGCCCGATCCCGCCGGGGAAGTCGAAGGTCTCCGGCTCGGACAGCGGCTCGGTGGTGAACCAGCCGCGGCCCCGCTCGTAGACGACCGGCGGGTTGAGGCACTCCTCGATCGTCGTCCACACCGAGAACGACGGTGCGAACTCGTAACCGTCGACCACGAGGTTGCCGCCGTCGCGTACGCCGATCTCGTCGATGCGCGAGAAGAGATGATCGGCGGCGTACCGGGCGAAGACATCCGAAAGCCCCGGCTCGACGCCCATCCCGACCAGGGCGAGCCGCCCCGCGTCCTGCCATCGCCCGGCGGCGGCGAACTGCTCGTCGCCGAGCTTCACGCCGGTCCGCTCGAACGGCTGCTCCGGATGGGGCCGCGACAGGGACATGGCCATGTCGAGGTAGTCGGCGCCGGCCGCGAGCGCGCCCTCGAAGACCGGCATGACGAACCGCGGGTCGACCGCGTTCAGGACGTGCGTGATGCCGTGCTCGCGGCACAGCGCCGCCACGGCGTCGGCGGACGAGGCGTCCACGCGGGCGGCGGTGAAGCGGTCGTCCGGAAGGGACGCCACGGCCCGCTCGGCACGCGCGAGGTCGTAATCGGCCACGACAAATCGGTCATAGAAGTCACGCCGGGCGGCGATGCCGGTGGCCGCCGTGCCCACGCCGCCGGCTCCGACGAGAAGGATGCGCATGATGGGGCGCCTTTCGCCAACTGAAACCTTGTCCGCAGAGCGTTGTGGCCACGGAAACACTTGTCAAGACCGCCGAGAGCTGCGATAAACGTATGTACATGAAATCCCGCCACGGATTCCTTCGAGTACACGGAAGAGAACCACCGATTCCATTGCCGAAGCCGGGGCGCCGGGGAACAATCGCGGCGTGACGGACCAGGCTCTGGACAGCATCAACAAGCAGATCATCGAGCACCTGCAGCGCGACGGACGGATGTCGTACGCCACGCTCGCCAAGACCATCGGACTCTCGGAGGCCGCCGTGCGCCAACGCGTGCAACGCCTCCTCGATCACGGTCTCATGCAGATAGTCGCCGTCACCGACCCGCTCACGCTGGGGTTCGCCCGCCAGGCCATGGTCGGGGTCAAGGTGCTCGGGGACATGCGCCGCGTCGCCGACGAGATCGCCGCCATCCCGGAGGTCGACTACGTGGTGATCTGCGCCGGCGGCTACGACATGCTCGTCGAGCTGGTCTGCACCGACGACGAGCACCTGCTGGAGCTGCTCAACGACAGGATCCGGGCGATCGAGGGCGTCTCCGCGACGGAGACCTTCATGTATCTGAAGCTCGCGAAACAGACCTACGCGTGGGGAACGAGATGAGCCAGGACCTGTCAGCCGCTGCCCGTGACCACCTCTGGATGCACTTCACCCGGCTCTCGGCCTACACCGGTGGGGACGGCGGCGAGGTGCCCGTCATCGTGCGCGGCTCCGGTCCGTACATCTATGACCAGCACGGCAAGCGCTACCTGGACGGACTCTCCGGCCTCTTCGTGGTCCAGGCCGGGCACGGCCGGACCGAGCTCGCCGAGGCCGCCGCCAAGCAGGCCGCCGAGCTGGCCTACTTCCCGGTCTGGTCCTACGCCCACCCCGCCGCGGTCGAGCTCGCCGAACGCCTGGCCGCGCTGGCCCCCGGCGACCTGAACCGGGTCTTCTTCACCACCGGCGGCTCGGAGGCCGTGGAGAGCGCCTGGAAGCTGGCCCGCAACTACTTCAAGCTGACCGGCAAGCCGATGAAGACCAAGGCGATCTCCCGCAACGTCGCCTACCACGGCACCACCATGGGCGCCCTGTCGATCACCGGCCTGCCCCTGCTCAAGCAGCAGTACGAGCCGCTGGTGCCGAGCACGATCCGGGTGCCGAACACCAACTACTACCGGCGCCCGGACGAGACCATGAGCGAGGAGCAGTTCGGGATCTGGGCGGCCGACCGGATCGCCGAGGCCATCGAGTTCGAGGGGCCCGACACGGTCGCCTGCGTCTACCTGGAACCGGTGCAGAACGCCGGCGGCTGCTTCCCGCCGCCGCCCGGCTACTTCCAGCGGGTCCGCGAGATCTGCGACCGCTACGACGTGCTGCTCGTCTCCGACGAGGTGATCTGCGCGTTCGGCCGGCTGGGGGAGTACTTCGGCTCCCAGCGGTACGGCTACACCCCGGACATCATCACCTGCGCCAAGGGGCTCACCTCCGGCTACGTCCCGCAGGGCGCGATGATCGCCTCGGAGCGGCTGGTCGAGCCGTTCCTGACCGGCAGCGCGTCGTTCGCCCACGGCATCACCTTCGGCGGTCACCCCGTCGCCGCCGCGGTGGCCCTGACCAACCTGGACATCTTCGAGCGCGAGGACCTCAACGGCCACGTGCGCGCGCAGACCGGGCTCTTCCGCTCGTACCTGGAGCGGCTGACCGACCTGCCGATCGTGGGCGACGTCCGCGGCGACGGCTACTTCTTCGGCATCGAGCTGGTGAAGGACAAGGCGACCAAGGCCACCTTCGACGACGACGAGTCCGACCGGCTGCTGCGCGGGTTCCTCTCCCAGGCGCTGTTCGACGCCGGGCTCTACTGCCGCGCCGACGACCGCGGCGACCCGGTGGTGCAGCTCGCGCCGCCGCTGATCTGCGAGGAGTCGCACTTCGCCGAGATGGAGCAGATCCTGCGGACGGTGCTGAGCGAGGCATGGACCCGGCTCTGAGCCCCTCCTTCTGGCTCGACTCGCTCGGCCCCCTCACCCGGCGTCCGCCGCTGCCCGGCGACACCACCGCCGACGTGGCGGTCGCCGGTGGGGGCTACACCGGGCTGTGGACCGCGTACTACCTCGCCGTCGCCGCGCCGCACCTGCGCATCGTCGTGCTGGAGGCCGAACACTGCGGATTCGGCGCCTCCGGGCGCAACGGCGGCTGGTGCTCCGGCCTCTTCCCCGTCAGCTCGACCCGGCTCGCCCGCCGCTACGGCGCGGGCCCGGCCGAGGCGCTCTACCGCCACCTCGCGGACACCGTCGACGAGGTCGGCCGGGTGGCGGAGGCGGAGGGCATCGACTGCCACTACGCCAAGGGCGGGACGGTGACGCTGGCCCGCTCCCGCGCCCAATTGCGCCGTGCCGAGGCGTCCCCGGACTTCGTCGACGCGGACACCGCCGCCAAGATCTGCGGAGCCACGGGCGTGCTCGGGGGCACGTACAGCCCGGACTGCGCGGCCCTGCACCCGGCGCGGCTGGTCCGCGGGCTCGCCGAGGCCGTCGAGCGGCGCGGGGTCACGGTGCACGAGGACACCCGGGTGATCCGGCTGCGGCGCGGTGCGGTGGAGACCGATCGCGGCACGGTGCGCGCGCCCATGATCGTGCGGGCGCTCGAGGGCTACACCCCCCAACTGCCCGGGCACCGCCGGGACCTCGCGCCGGTCTACTCGCTGATGATCGCGACGGCGCCGCTCGACCCCGCGACCTGGGAGCGGATCGGCCTGGCGCGGCGCGAGACGTTCAGCGACGAACGGCGCCTGATCGTGTACGGCCAGCGCACCGCCGACGACCGCCTCGCCTTCGGGGGGCGGGGCGCGCCGTACCACTTCGGTTCCCGGGTACGGCCCGCGTACGACCGGGTGCCGGCGGTGTTCGAGGCCTTGCGGGCCACGCTCGCGGAGATGTTCGGCATCGACCCGCCGATCGCCGCGCGATGGGGTGGCCCGCTCGGCGTCCCGCGTGACTGGATGCCCTCGGTGGGCGTGCACGAGGGCATCGCCTGGGGTGGGGGCTACGTCGGCGACGGCGTGGCGGCGGCCCATCTCGCCGGGCGTACGCTCGCCGATCTGATCCTGGGCGACCTCACCGAACGCACGACGCTGCCGTGGGTGGGCCACCGCTCGCGCCGCTGGGAACCCGAGCCGCTGCGCTGGCTGGGGATCAACGCGGCGCTGCGTGCCACGGCGCTGCGCGACGCCTGGGAACGGCGATGATTCATCTCACAAAGCTCACGTTTCCCCGCGTAGAGCGCTGATCGGACAGACTGCCCTCCACCCTTCGGTCGAGGACTCCGGCCGCACCGGGATCGTACGGTTGCACCCGATTCGCACCCCGTCCCCGATCCCCCCGGAGCACCGATGCGTTCCAAGTCGACCGCCCGCCGTACCGCGGCAGCGATCGCTCTCACCGTGCCCGCCGCGCTCATCAGCGTGGCCGGCCCGGCTCAGGCCGACGAGGCCGCCGCGCCCGCGTACGCGCTGGCGTCCACCGTGAGCCCGGCGCCGCTGACCGCGGCCGAGTGCACGGACCCCACCTGCATCGTCGTCGCGGCGCCGCGCGGCGGCACGCTGGACGACTACGCGGTGATCAACGCGGCCATCACGACCGCGGCGTCGCGGACCGTTCCCGCCGTCATGGCCGCCGACGGAAGCGTTGCCACCCCGGCCGTCACGGCCACGGTCCTGCTGCGCAGCGGCACGTACCGGCTCACCAAGGGCCTGAAGCTGCCCCCGAACGTCAACCTGCGCGGCGCCGGCATCGCGGCCACCACGCTGCTGATGGACCCGACGGTCAACTGGAAGAACTTCAGCTACAGCTTCCTGGTGCTGCCCAGCGACACCAAGCAGGACGGCAGCACGAACCTGGTCTCCGACCTGACGGTCAACGGCAACTGCCGCACCGGCGCCGGCGCCCCCACGCCGTCCGCCCTGCCGGGCCGTCCGGGTGACCCCTGCGACTTCCTCGCCCCGACCGGCGCCACCGGCAACACCGGCGGCGGCATCAAGGTCGGCGACCGCTGGACGGTCCGCCAGGTCCGCTTCACCAACTTCGAGTACTTCAAGATGTGGGTCTCCGGCACCAAGGACGCCCGCATCGTCGACAACCGCTTCGACAACTGGGGCGGCGCCGAGTCCGACGGCGAGGACAACATCGGCGGCGGCGGCCTCAACGACGGCACCGTCATCGAGGACAACCAGTACGACGTCACGGGGCGCGGCAACTTCTTCGACTTCACCAACGCGCTCAACACGACGGTGCGCAACAACATCGTGCACACCAACCGCACCGTCGCGGCGGCGCGCAAGGTCACCGAGTACGGCAACCTCTACTTCGAGGGCGTCATGGGCGGCACGGTGACCGGCAACGTGCTGGAGGGCTCGCACATCGTGCTGCAGTCCAACGCGCGCTACTCGCACGTCTTCCCGAACAAGGACGTCAACCAGCCGAGCAACATCCTGGTGGCGAACAACCACATCATGGACTCGGCGACGGCCGGCGTGGCCATCGGCTACGAGGACTACCTCGACAGCGACAACACCGGCGGCACGGCCGACGACCAGATGCTGCAGAGCGCCGCCGACTCGGTCGACCACTACGTGCGCCTCGGCGGCAACAACGTCGTCCGTGACAACGTCATCGAGCGTTCGCGGGAGAGCGGCATCCTGATCTACGGCAACGCCGCGGTGAAGGGCAGCCCGGACACCGTCGTGGGCAACCGGGTCGTCGACTCCGGCTTCGCCGGCTCGCTCACCTACAACACCGGCGTCGGCTACTTCGAGACCTCGGGCATCGGCGTCTCCGCCGGCACCGGCGACATGATCTACGGAAACGAGATCGTCGACGACCAGTCCACCCCCACCACCTGGTACGGCGTGTCGGTCGGCGCCCGCAAGGCCCCGTTCGCCGCGACCGGCACGGTGCTCACCGGCCCGAACGGCGAGACCAACACCACGACGGGCATCGTCGCGTCGCCGGTGCGCTACGGCATGCTGGCCCCGGAGGCCCCGGCCGGCGTCAAGGCCACCGCGTCGGGTCTGACCTGGAGCGAGTCGTACGCCACGACCAACCCGATCGCCGGTTACCGCGTCTACCGCGACGGCGCCCTCCTCGCCGACCTGCCCGTGGGCAGCTCGGAGATCCCCGGCAACCTGCTCACCGCCGACGAGTCGAGCATGGAGAACGCCGCGGCGGGCACGGCCGGCTGGACCACCACCTCGGGCACGACGGTGACGCGATCCGCCACCGCCGGCGCGCTCGGCAGCGCCTCGCTGCAGATCACGGCCACGGCGGCCGGCCAGATCAGCACGTACGGCCGCAAGGTTCCGGTCACCGCGGGCACCACCTACACGGCGGTCGCCTCCTTCCAGGCGGGCACCACCGCGCGCCGCGTCCGGGCCGGCCTGGCGTACACCGACGCCGCCGGCAAGGTCACCCGGCTCGGCAGCGGCAACTCGGCCACCGTGGACTCGACCACCGGCTGGCTGACCAGCTCCTACTCGGCCGCTGCGCCGGCCGGTGCGGTCACCGTCCAGCCGTTCCTGATGGTCGAGGGTGCCGCCGTCGGTGAGAGCCACCTCATCGACCGCATGGGCCTGGTGACCGGTTCGGTGACCGAGCAGTGGGCCGACCCGGCCGGCACGGCGGGCCGCTACGACGTGGTCGCGTACCGCGCCGAGACCGGCGACAACTCCCCGGTCGCCCGCGTCGTCTCCTGACGCATCGCATCTCCCGGGCCCGGCTTCCCTCGCGGAAGCCGGGCCCGTCCCTTGTGCGCTCGGGCAGTAACCCAGCCTCCTAGGACGCCCGACGGGCTTTGACCTCGGCCACATCGGCGGAAAAAATTCGTCGGGCGATGTCGAGAAGCCGCGGCCGGCTCCGTCCTCGCAGCAGACGTGACCACAGGGGTCGCGCAGCACCGAGGAGAACCACCATGGCCAAGTACCTGTTGCTGAAGCACTACCGTGGCGCCCCGGCTCCGGTGAACGACGTGTGCATGGACCAGTGGACGCCGGAGGAGATCTCGGCGCACATGAAGTACATGCACGACTTCGCGGCCCGGCTCGAGTCGACCGGTGAGTTCGTCGACGGCCAGGCGGTCGCCCCCGAGGGCACCTGGGTCCGGTACGACGGCGAGGGCCGCCCGCCGGTCACGGACGGCCCGTTCGCCGAGACCAAGGACCTCATCGCCGGCTGGATGGTGATCGACGTCGACAGCTACGAGCGCGCCGTCGAGCTGGCCGGGGAGCTGTCGGCCGCACCCGGCGCCGGCGGCAAGCCGATCCACGAGTGGCTCGAGCTGCGCCCCTTCCTGACCGCCCCGCCCACCATCACGGAGTGACCCCTTGATCGACGAGGTCCTCCTCCGGAGCCTCACGCCGGGCGTGCTCGGCATCCTCGTCCGCCGCGGAGCCGACTTCGCGGCGGCCGAGGACGCCGTGCAGGACGCTCTGGTGGAGGCGGTCCGCACCTGGCCGGCCGACCCGCCACGGGACCCGAAGGGCTGGCTGATCGCCGTGGCCTGGCGCCGGTTCCTCGACGCGACCCGGGCGGACGCCGCCCGCCGCCGGCGTGAGGACCTCGCCGAGGAGGAGCCGGCCCCCGGACCGGCCCCCGCCGTGGACGACACGCTGCAGCTCTACTTCCTGTGCGCCCACCCGTCGCTGACCCCGTCGTCCGCGGTGGCGCTCACCCTGCGCGCCGTCGGCGGCCTCACCACCCGCCAGATCGCGGAGGCCTACCTGGTGCCCGAGGCGACCATGGCCCAGCGCATCAGCCGGGCCAAGCGCACCGTCGCCGGCGTACGGTTCGACCAGCCCGGCGACGTCGCCACCGTCCTGCGCGTCCTCTACCTGGTCTTCAACGAGGGTTACTCCGGCGACGTCGACCTCGCCGCCGAGGCCATCCGCCTCACCCGCCGGCTCGCGGCCGCCATCGACCACCCCGAGGTGGCGGGCCTGCTCGCCCTCATGCTGCTGCACCACGCCCGGCGCGCCACCCGCACCGCAGCCGACGGCAGCCTGGTGCCGCTCGCCGAGCAGGACCGCACCCGCTGGGACACGGCATCGATCGCCGAAGGCGTCGAGATCCTCCAGGCCGCCCTGGCCCGCGACCGCCTCGGCGAGTTCCAGGCCCAGGCCGCGATCGCGGCGCTGCACGCGGACGCACCCACCGCCGGCGAGACCGACTGGGTCCAGATCGTCGAGTGGTACGACGAGCTCATCCGCCTGACCGGCAGCCCGGTCGTCCGCCTCAACCGGGCGGTGGCCGTGGGCGAGGCCGACGGACCCCGCGCCGGCCTGGCCGCCCTGGCCGCCCTCGACGACACCCTGCCCCGCCACACCGCGGTGGCGGCCTACCTCCACGAACGCGACGGCGACCCGGCGACGGCGGCCCACCTGTACGCCGAAGCCGCCCGGAAGGCCACCAACCTCGCCGAACGCGACCATCTGACCCGCCAGGCCGCCCGCCTCAACGCCCACCTGCGGTCCTGAGCCCGGCCAAGTAGACAGAAACCCCTATCCGGCCCCAATCCGGTGGCTACAGTACGTTTGTCCACTCCCCCTGGATGGAGCATTGCTGATCGCTGCGGGCAGCATGCGATTGTCTAGCGAAGGGAGCCGAGATGACCAAGGGCACTCAAACAACGGAAGAAACGCCTCCCGCATCGCTGCTGCGAGGAGGAAAATCCGCCCCTGCGTTGCCGCCGATCCCGACGACGGAAACGCCGGCCCCTCCGTCACGAGGAGCCCGTATGGTCGACGATGTGCAGGAGCTCCTCGGGGACCTCCGGGAAGCGCCGTCGACCCTCTTGAGTGGAACGTCCACGCTGCCGCCCTCGCCGTTACCGACGTCGTCGGTCCCGGACGGACGAGCGCCGGTCCCGCCGTCGCCGGACCCCGCGAGAGACACCCCTCCACCAGCATCGCCACCCCCTCGTCCGGCCCGGCTGACGGTCACCGCGGCGCCGATCAGCAGGAATCGGATCGACGAATGCCTCGACAGCGCGAAATATTGGGCGATTCGCTTGCCCAGATATGCAAATGACATGCAGCGTCGTGCCGACGGATACGCCATCGCCGCCGCATTTCTCAGCACCGTCACGAGCCTCACCATCTGGGGCGTTCTGACCGGCTCCAATTCGTGGTGGGCGAAGCTACTGGCCTCCGTGGCGGCTTTTGCGTCCGCCGCGGCTGCAATTCTCCCGAGAGTCAAGAACTACGCCGAGGCGGCCGGCAAGGCCAGGCAACTGGCCACGCAGTACGGCACCATCAAGGGCCGGTTGATGGATGCTCAGGTCTGGAGTTCTGCGAACGTCGCCGAGGACACCGCCCTGCGGCAGGTGGTGGAGGACTTCGAAGCGATCAAGAGCGGCAAGGACTCGCTCGTCCCCTATCCCAAGAGGTACATCGACGAGCGCCATCCGGAGGCCAAGGGGTAGCCGGGCGACGGCGACCGCCCTCGAGCCGACGGGCGTGGCGTTGGAGCAACGCGGGCACGGAGGGACCGGTGTCAGGAGTCGAAGCCGAGGCCGACCCGGTCCAAGGTCCGCAGCCACAGGTTGCGTCGGCCGTCGTGGCGGTCGGCCTGGGCGATGGACCAGCGGGTCAGCTGGATCACCCCGGTGCGCAGCGGCTCCGGCGGGAACGGCACCGGCTTCGTGCGGACCAGCTTCAGCGACGTCAGCTCCGTAGGCCGCCCGTCCAGCAGGTCGAGCATCACGTTCGCACCGAAGCGGGTCGCGCCCACTCCCAGACCCGTGTACCCCGCCGCGTACGCGAGCCGCCCGCTGTAGCCCGTACCGAAGAATCCGCTGAACCGGCTGCACGCGTCGATGACCCCGCCCCATTTGTGGGTGAAGCGCACGCCCCCCAGGTGCGGGAACGTGTCGGCGAAGTGGCGGGCCAGCACGCGGAACGTCTCCTCGCGCTGGTCGTGATCGGTCGTGATGCGGCCGCCGCGGTAGTAGACGGCGTCGTAGCCGCCCCACAGGATGCGGTTGTCGGCGGTGAGCCGGTAGTAGTGGAACTGGTTGCCGGAGTCGCCGATGCCCTGGCGGTGGCGCCAGCCGATGGTGGTCAGCTGGTCGTCGGTGAGCGGCTCCGTCATGAGGGCGTAGTCGTAGACCGGGATCACGTAGTGGCGTAGCCGGCGCAGGAGGCTGCCGTGTGCGCCCGTGGCCAGGGCGACGTGGCGGGCGTCGACGCGGCCGCGCAGGGTCTGCAGCCGCAGGCCGGCCCGGGTGGTCTCGATGCGGTCGACCCGGGTGTTCTCGTAGAGGCGGACGCCGAGGTCGAGGCAGGCGCGGCGCAGACCCCAGACCAGGCGGGCCGGGTCGACCATGGCGCAGCCGTCGCGGTCCCAGACCCCGCCCAGGTACGTGGGGGAGTCCACCTCCGCCCGTACGGCGTCGCGGTCGAGCAGCCGCACGTCGAGGCCCCGCTGGGCGGCCGCGGAGTGGAAGGAGCCGAGCTCGCGCAGCTGCCAGGGTGCGGTGGCGACGTGGAGTTCGCCCGTACGCGCGAAGTCGCAGTCGATGTCGTGCCGCCGTACCGTTTCCTCGATCTCGGCGAGGTTTCGCCGGCCGAGCCGTTCCAGGGTGTCCATCTCACCGGGGAACCGGCTGAGCCCGTTGTCGAAGCCGTGGGTGAGGCTGGCGGCGCAGAAGCCGCCGTTGCGCCCGGATGCGGCCCACCCGGCGGTGCCGGCCTCGACGACGACCACGTCCCGGCCCGGGTCGCGTTCCTTCGCCAGCAGGGCGGTCCACAGTCCGCTGTAGCCGGCGCCGATGACGGCGAGGTCGGCGGTCTCGGCCGCGGCCAGGGGATCGGCGGCCGGGGGCGCGCCGGGCTGCCGCAGCCAGTACGGCTCCGGGGCGGCGTCGGCGAGGGTGTGCACGATCAGCCGCGCCGGTGCGGCCGGGAGCGGACGCTGGTGATCACCGCGATCAGCACCCCGACCATGAAGATCAGCGTGCCCATGACGTTGACCTGCGGCGGCAGGCCGACGCGGGTGGAGCCCCAGATCCACAGCGGGAACGTGGTGGCGGTGCCCGCGGTGAAGTTGGTGACCACGAAGTCGTCGATGCTCAGGGCGAAGGCCAGCATCATGCCCGACATGACCGCCGGCAGGATGATCGGGAAGGTGACCCGCCAGAACGTCGTCCAGGGGGTGGCGCCCAGGTCGGCGGCCGCCTCCTCGAGCGAGCGGTCCAGGGTGAGGACCCGGGCGCGCACCACGACGGCGACGAACGAGATGCAGAACATGACGTGCGCGATGGTGATCGTCACGACGCCCGGACCGATGCCGAGCGACACGAAGAGGGTGAGCAGCGAGGCGCCCATGACGAGCTCGGGGGAGGAGATGGCGGCGAACATGACGAGGTTGACGGTGCCCGAGCCGCGGAAGCGGAAGCGGCCCAGCGCGTAGCCGACGCCCGTGCCGAGCGCGCCGGCGACGAGCATCGTCACGATCGCCACCACCAGGGAGGTGACCAGGGCGCGGGTGAGTTCGTCCAGCTCGAAGATGCGGCCGTACCACTTGACCGTGAAGCCGTCCCAGGTCTGGTTGTAGCGGCCCGGGGTGTCGTTGAAGCCGAAGAGGATCATGATGAGCACCGGCAGCGTGAGCCAGGCGATCACGAGCCAGGTGTACGCGTACAGCACCCGCCGGCCGGTCATCGCGCCGCCACCTTCATCACGTCCTCGGTGCCCAGCGCTCGCGCGTACGCGAAGACCCCGATGAGCAGCACCGCCATCAGCGTGAACGACAGCGCCGAGGCGGTCGGGTAGTTGGAGCTGGTCAGGTACTGGGCCTGGATGACCTGGCCGATCATCGTGGTGGACGAGCTGCCCAGCACCGCCGAGTTCACGTAGTCCGAGCTGGCCGGTACGAACGTCATCAGCACGCCCGCGAAGACGCCGGGCAGCGCCAGCGGGAAGATGACCTTGCGGAAGGCGGTGGCCGGGTCGGCGTACAGGTCGCGGGCCGCCTCGACCACCCGCGGGTCGATGCGTTCCAGGGCCACGTAGACCGGCAGGACCATGAACGGCAGGAAGTTGTAGACCAGCCCGCCGATCACGGCGACCGGGGTACCGAGGATGTGGAACTGCGCCGGCAGCACCCCGGCCTCCTTGAGCGGCCCCAGCAGCATGCCCTCGTCGGTGAGGATGAGCCGCCACGAGATCGTGCGCAGCACGAACGACACGAAGAACGGCAACAGCAGCAGGAACAGGTACGTCGGTTTGCGCCGCCCGCCGTGGAAGGCGATCCAGTACGCGACCGGGAACGCCAGCACGACCAGGATGATCGTGGTGATCGCCCCGTAGATCAGCGACCGGACGAGCTGCCCCTGGTAGTTGACGACGGCGTCCACGTACGTCTGCCAGTGCCCGGTGAGAACGTAGCCGTTGACGACGTCGCCCTCCTGCAGCGACAGCGACAGCATGGTCACCATCGGCACGACGAAGAACAGCAGCAGCCAGAGCCCGCCGGGCAGGACGAGCAGGTACGGGGCGAGCCTGCGGCGCAGCACGGCTCAGCCCAGCACGATGGGTTCGAAGATGCTCTGGTATTCCTGCTGTTCGGCCGGGGTGGCGAAGTCGCGGAAGTAGTGCAGCTTGGCGTAGTCGCCGGCGGCGGGGAACACCAGCGGGCTGTCGGCGACCGCCTCCAGGGTCGCCCTGTCGTCGCCGGACTTGGCGGCCGCGTCCTTCTTGATCTGCTCCTTGGCCGCCGGCACGGGGCACACATAGTTGATGTACTCGGCCAGCGAGGCGGCGATGTCGACCTGGTAGAAGAAGTCGATCAGCTTGATCGCGTCGAGCGGGTTCTTGGCGGTGACCGGGATGGCGAAGTTGTCGGTCCAGATGTTGCCGCCCTCCTCGGGGATCACGAACTTGAGGTCCGTGCCGTCGGAGACGTTCTTCTGGAAGATGTCGCCGGACCAGGCCTGGGTGATCCAGACCTCGCCCTTGCCGAGCGCGTCGACGTAGCTCTGGTCGTAGTAGTTGCGGATGACGCCGGCGCTCTTCTGCTCCTTGAGCTTGCCGGCCGCCTTCTTCCAGTCCTCCGGGGTGGACTTCGCCGGGTCGATGCCGAGCGCCAGCATGCCGAAGTTGCCCAGCTCCTGGGTGTCGGAGAACATCCCGACCTTGCCCTTGAACGCCGGGTCCCACAGGTCGGCCAGCTTGGTGATCGGACGGGTGATCTTCTTGGGGTCGTACGCGATGCCGGTCATGCCGGAGGTCCACGGGACGGTGTAGACGTTGCCCCGGTCGAACGCCTCGTTCCGGTAGGCCGGATCGGCGTTGGCGGCGTAGTTCGGCAGCTTGGTGTGGTCGAGCGGGGCGAGGAAGCCGGCGTCGACGAACTGCTTGAACTGGATGCCGTTGGTGATGACCATGAGGTCGAAGCCGATGTCCTGCCCGGCCTTGAGCTGCGGCTGCACCTTGGCGAACCAGGGGCCCATCTCCTGGATGACCTCCTGGTAGCCGACCTGCACGCCGGTCGCCGCGGTGAACTTCTTCAGCTCCGGGTGCTTGGGGTCCATGTACAGGGGCCAGTTGGCGAAGTTCACCTTGCCGTTGCTCGTCTTCCCGGACCAGTACTTGGCCACGGCGTCCGGGGCGGGCGCGCTCGCGCCGGGCGAGCCCTGGCCCTTGACGCCGCACGCGGCCAGGGCCGTGCCGAGCGCTGCCAGGCCGGACAGCTTGAGGGCGTCGCGGCGGTCGAAGCGCCGCTGGGTCAGGCCGCGGAGGACGGCCGGATGGGGGGTGGGGGGCTGGCTCATCGGACTCCGATCGGGTACGAGTGCTGCGGACTCCAGGTCAGGAAGACGCGATCGCCGGGTGCCGCCAGGTCCTCGGCCGAGTACGCGTTCTGGTCGAACACCACGAGGTCGGCGCCCGCCGCCGTCTTCACCGTGTAGTTCGTGGAGGTGCCGTGGTAGACCACGTCGGTCACGACGCCGGTCAGGACGCTGCCTCCGTCGCCGACGGGCGCGTCGCGGCTCAGGTCGATCTTCTCCGGGCGTACGGAGACCTCGAGGGCGTCGCCGGCGCGCACGCTCGCCGGCACCGGCACGAGCACCCGCTCGTCGGGCCCGTACGCCAGCACGGCGATCCCGCCCTCGACGCTCTCGGCGGGCCCGTCGAGGAGGTTGGACGTACCGATGAAACCGGCGACGAAGCGGGTCGCCGGCCGCTCGTAGATCTCCCGCGGCGAGCCCAGCTGCTCGATGGTCCCGGCCTGCATCACCGCGATGCGGTCGGACATGGTGAGCGCCTCGCCCTGGTCGTGGGTGACGTAGACGAAGGTGATGCCGACCTCGCGCTGGATGCGCTTGAGCTCGATCTGCATCTGCTGGCGCAGCTTGAGGTCGAGTGCGCCGAGCGGCTCGTCCAGCAGCAGCGCCCGCGGCCCGTTCACCAGCGCCCGGGCGAGCGCGACGCGCTGCTGCTGGCCGCCGGACATCTCGCGCGGGGAGCGCTTCTCCATGCCGGTCAGCGAGACGATCTCCAGGATCTCGCCGACCCGGCGGCGGATCTCGTCCTTGGCGACCTTCTTGCGCTCCAACCCGAAGGCCACGTTCTGGTACGTCGTCAGGTGCGGGAACAGCGCGTACGACTGGAACACCATGTTGACGTCCCGCTTGTGCGGCGCGACCTTGGTGACGTCCCGGCCGTCGAGGCAGACCGTGCCGCCGGTGGGCTCCTCGAACCCGGCGATCATCCGCATGGTCGTGGTCTTCCCGCAGCCGGACGGGCCCAGCAGGGAGAAGAACTCGCCCGGCGCGACGGCCAGGTCCAGCGGGCGGACGGCCCGAACGGTCTCGCCGTGCGACAGGAAGTCCTTGTACACGCCGACGAGCTCGATTGCGGCGTCGATCATCTGCGTACCTCTTCAGCCGAGCCGACTCATCACGTGCTTGATCCGGGTGTATTCCTCCAGCCCGTAGCCGGACAGGTCCTTGCCGTACCCGGAGTGGCCGAAGCCGCCGTGCGGCATCTCGGACACGAACGGCAGGTGCGTGTTGATCCAGACGGCGCCGGCGTCGAGCCGGCGCGACACCCGCATCGCGCGCCCGTGGTCGCGGGTCCAGACGCTGGCGCTCAGCCCGAAACGGGAGTCGTTGGCCGCCCGTACGGCCGCGTCCTCGTCGTCGAAGGGCTGCACGGTGATGACCGGTCCGAAGATCTCGTCCTGGATCATCTCGTCGCGCTGGCGCAGGCCGGCGACGACGGTGGGCTCGACGAAGTAGCCGCGGTCGCCGATGCGCCGGCCGCCGGTGACGATCTCGGCGTGCGCGGGCGCCCGGTCGAGGAAGCCGCTGACCCGGCCGAGTTGGTCGGCGTTGTTGAGCGGCCCGTAGTACGCGTCAGGGTTGTCCGGCCCGCCGACGACCGTCTTCCTCGCGGCGGCGGCCAGCGCGGCCGTGAAGTCGTCGGCGATGCGCGCGTGCACCAGGACCCGGGCCGCGGCGGTGCAGTCCTGCCCCGCGTTGAAGTACCCGGCGCCGGCGACCGCCTCGGCCACCGCCGCGACGTCGACGTCGTCGAAGACCACGACCGGCGCCTTGCCGCCGAGCTCCAGATGCACCCTCTTGAGGTCGGTGGCCGCGGCGGCGGCGACCTCCCTGCCGGCGCGGGTGGAGCCGGTGATCGACACGAGCCGTGGCGCCGGGTGGGTCACCAGGGCGCGGCCGGTCTCCCGGTCGCCGCAGACGACGTTGAGCACCCCGGGCGGCAGGAACTCCGCGGCGATCTCGGCGAGCAGCAGCGTGGTGACCGGGGTTGTCTCGGACGGCTTGAGCACCACAGAGTTACCGGCGGCGATGGCGGGCGCGAACTTCCACACCGCCATGACCATCGGGTAGTTCCAGGGCGTCACCTGGGCGCAGACGCCGACCGGCTCACGGCGTACGTAGGACGTGTGTCCGCGCAGGTACTCACCCGCGGAGCGGCCCTCGAGAAGGCGCGCCGCACCGGCGAAGAAGCGCAGCTCGTCGAGGAGGGGAGCCATCTCCTCGTCCCGGGTGGGCGCGACCGGCTTGCCGGTGTTCCGGCACTCGGCGGCGATGATCTCGTCGGCGCGGGCCGCCACGGCGCCGGCGATCCGCAGCAGCGCCCGTTGCCGCTCGGCCGGGGTGGTGTCCCGCCAGGTCTCGAAGCCCGCCTGCGCCGCCGCCATGGCGTCCGCCACGTCCGCCGCGGAGGAGACGGGGGCGGACGCGTACGCTTCGCCGGTGCACGGGTCGACGACGGGTGACGTCCGCCCGTCGGCCGGGTCGGCGTACGACCCGCCGACGAAGTTCCGCAGGACGGGCAGCGCGGCACTCACGTATCCGGACCTCCCCAGGTCGACGTGGCGAGACCTTGACACATGCGAGACCGCCAGGACAAGGGAATCCGAAGTATTTTTCGAGCACGAAACGGATTCAGATGCTCTGAGGCCCTCCAGCGACGCAATCCGATGTCCGGCCGGGCTCCGGAGAGGGAATCGCCGGACCGCCGCCCGGGCCGGCCGTCCCGGTGCCGAAAGACCGCGGCGTGCGATGTCACTAACGCTCCGATTTCGGCTCCGTCGGCCGATCGTGAGAGTCGTGAGCATCAGGTCGCCGGAAGCCGTCGCGGAGCCCTCGGGCGTCGCCGCGCGGCTGGCGTCCGAGCTCGATGATCTCGAGAACCACCAGGGCCGCGACGTGGACTCCATCCTGGTGCGCGCGGCCGAGGTCGCGTGGACGGCGGAGGCTCTCGGCGACGCCCTGCTGCTGCGCCGTGCCCAGCTCGTGCAGGCCGACATGCGGCAGCGCAGCGGCACCGTGGGGGAGGCCGCCCGGATCTTCCTGACGATCCAGTCCTGGGCACAGCAGCACGATTGCGCACCGCTGCTCGCCCGCAGCCACTACCACCTCACCCTCACCTACCACTACCTGGGCGATCACGCCGCGAGCCTCGAGCACGCGCTCTCCGCGGTCGAGCTGCTCGAGGAGACGGCCCCCGCCGGGCTGCGCGTCCTCTATCTCATCCGGCTGGCGAACTCCCTCGCCGAGGGCGGGTCGATCGGCCCCGCGCGGGAACGGTACGACCAGGCGGAGCAGCTCGCGATCGCGTGCGGCGACCTCGACCGGCGGATGCTGGTGCTCAACAACCTCGCCTACACCGAGATGGAGGCCGGACGGACGAGCGTCGCCCAGGACATCACCGAGCGCATGGCGGACACGGTGCTCGCCCTCGGTCGCGACTTCCGCGTCGGCGAGTGCGACACCATCGCCAACGTCCGGATCATCGCGGGCGACTACGCCGGTGCCGAGCAGATCCTGGTCGGTGTGCACGACACCTCGCGCTGGTTCGAGGCCCACGACGTGGCCGAGGCGCGGCTGACGCTCGCCACCGCGCAGCGCATGCTCGGCGCGCTGGAGCGCGCTCAGAGCACGCTCGATCGCTGCCGGGCGTCCTGCCGGGGCGTCAGCCTGGGAACGGTACGGGTCCGGGCGATGGCCGAGCAGGCCGAGCTGTACGCGGCGGCCGGCAAGTACGCCGCCGCGTTCGAGGAGTACAAGCGCTTCCACGCGGCCGCCGAAGAGCTGCGCTCCCAGCAGCAGGAGGCTCGGGCGCGCACCCGGCAGGCGATGTTCGAGACCGCCGAGGCCCGGCGTGAGGCGGAACGCTACCGCGAGCAGGCGCGCCGCGACGCCCTCACCGGCCTGTACAACCGGCGCTTCATCGACGAGCGGCTGCCCCAGCTCATCGCGACCGCCGCCACGGCCGGCACGCCGCTCACCGTCGCCCTCGTCGACCTCGACCACTTCAAGCGCATCAACGACACCCTCTCGCACGACGTCGGTGACCGGGTCCTGGTCGCCGTGGCCGACCTGCTCGCCGGCGCGCTCGACGGCCGCGACACCGAGAGCTTCACCGCCCGCATGGGTGGCGAGGAGTTCGTCGTGGTGCTGCCCGGCCTCGCCGACGCCGCCGCCGACGCCTGGCTCGACGGCTTGCGGCTCACCATCCGCGAGCACCCCTGGTCGCCGGTCACGGGCGACCTCCCGGTGACGGTCAGCATCGGCGCGGTGGCCGGCGTCCCGGCCCCCGGCCAGGACCAGGCCGCGCTGCTCGCCGAGGCCGACCGCCACCTCTACTCGGCCAAGCGCACCGGCCGCGACCGCGTCGTTCGCTGAGGGGCTCGAGCAGCGGTAACGGGATTGCGGATGCGCGGTTGTCTCCGCCCTGGGGGCGATGAGGTTCCGGTCGTTGTCGAGGTTGCGCACTGGCTGCGCATCGACGCGGTCATGGACAACGAGATCCAGGACCTGCGCGACAAGTGCTGGGAGAGCGGGGGGCCCGATCAGGCGAACCCGTTCTGGGTTGAGCTGACCGAGCTCGCTGAGTCCATCCGGCAAGCGGGCTGGGATCAACTGCGGGGCTGGCCCAAGACCTCGGCGGGGTTCCGCTCCTGGCCTGCCCCCGGCCAGACGCAGGAGATGCGTCTGCGTACCAGGCAATGGGGGCTGGTGGTGACTGCTCTGGAACGGTGGGCCGGCGTCGACGACGACCTCGGCGAGGACACCGGACGGGAGTCCGCAGCGCTCCTTCGCCGGATTTCTGCAGCGGTGCGGGCCGGCTTCGAGCAGCAGGTCGGCGGACCGCCTCCCGCAGTCCGACCCGTGTGGTAGCTCGTCGCGGTCCCACTCACTACAGCTCGAACCAGTAGCGCCGCAGCGGGCCGAATTCGGTTTCGCCGACGCCCTCGAAGACGCCGCCGCACCGCTCGATCGTCCGCTCGGAGGCGGCGTTGCCGGGCGCGCAGACGGCCAGCAGCCGCGTCCGGCCCTGCGCTCGCGCCTCGTCAAGGATGCTGCCCAGCGCCCAGGCACCGAGCCCGCGTCCGCGCGCGGACGGCCGGATGCCGTAGCCGATGTGCCCCGCCCACCGCACGTAGTCGTCGTCGCCGTCGCGCAGCGCGATGCCGCCGAGCACCCGGTCGTCCTCGACGATCCACCGGTACGTGCAGCGGTGCCGGCCGGTGGGCGCCGGATCCGGCTGCCCGGCCAGCCGAGCCACCCAGGCCGCGAAGCCGGCCCGCGAGGCCACCTCGTCAGCGCCGGTCAAGCCGAAGCCGTCCTCGTGCGGGCCGCGTCCCCACTCCGCGTGGGCCTCGAGCCAGGCGTCGTGCAGGCGGACCGTGGGCGCGATCAGTCGGGGCACGCCACCACCGTACCGACGAGCGAAGGCCGCGCCATCGGGCGCGGCCTTCGCCGGTCGTACGGGTGGTTCACTTCATCCAGGCGCCGCCGGAGGCGTGCTGCCAGGACACGCCGGACCAGGTGCGCGCGCCCCACGGAACGCCGTTCACCAGCGTGTTCGACCATCCCCGGTTGGTCCAGGTGGCGTCGTCCCAGTCGATGTCGGACCAGGCCCGGGCCGCCCAGTTGGTCCCGGACCACTGCCGCGCGGCCCAGTTCGCCTGACCGTACTGGGTGCCCGCCCAGCCGGTGCCCGTCATCGGCCGGCCCATCCACTCGCCGCCCTGCCAGGAGCGGTGCGCCGTGCTCGCCGCCGCCCACGTGGCGGACCGCAGCGGGCCGAAGATGTCCCGCTCGCCGACCAGCGGTACGCCGTCCAGCGAGACGATCGAGGTCCCGCGCGCCTCCTGGATGCTGCCCGTACCGGTCGACTGCGGGCCGACCAGCTTGCACAGGGTCGGCAGCTTGGCCGTGGCGCGGTCGAGGTCGATCATCCGGCCGCCCGAGGTCGCGGCGCCGACGTACGGGCCCGACTCGCGCAGCGTGCACTTCAGTGAGTCCGGCGTCAGCCACGGGTACCGCTGCAACAGCACGGCGGCCGCGCCCGTCGCCACCGCGGTGGCCTGCGAGGTGCCGCTGCCGACGAAGTAGCGGTCACCGACCCGGGCGGACGGGTAGCCGGCGTCGGCCATCGAGCCCGGCACCCGCAGCGACACGATCGAGCGGCCCGGCGTGTACAGGTCCGGCACCCGCGGCGCCGCGCCCACGCTGGTGAACGACGCGATCTGGTCGTCGGTGTAGGCGGTGGTCCCGCGCATGTCGGTGGCGCCGACCGTGATCACGTACGGGTCGAAGGCCGGGTTGGTGATGGCGCCGCCGGTGTTGCCGGACGACACCACGACCGCGATCCCGGCCCGGTACGCGTTCTGCACCGCGTGCGACAGCGGGTTCTTGGTCCAGCTGGACACGCCGTCGGTGCCGTACGACAGGTTCAGCACCCGGATCGGGTTGCGGGGGTCGTCGTCGCGGTGCTCGACCACCCAGTCGACGGCGGCCATCACCTGCGTCACGTCGACCGCGCCGTTGGCCGCGCCGACCTTGATCGACAGCAGCTTGGCGTCGGGCGCCATGCCCTTGAAGCCGGAGGCGCCGGTGTCGCGGCCGGCGATGATGCCCGCCATGTGGGTGCCGTGGCCGTACGTGTCGCGCCACCGCAGGTTCGCCACCTGGCTCTCGAACGACAGGTCCGGCCCGTTCGCCACGTTGCCGGAGGTGAGGCCCTCCACGGGCGCCACGCCGGTGTCGATGAGGGCGATGCCGATGCCCTTGCCGGTGTAGCCGCGCTGGGCGGCCACGTCGTCCCGGGTGATGCGGCGGACGTCGGTCAGGGTCGCCCCCGCGTCGTTGAAGCTGTAGTCGGCCACCGAGGCGGCCCGCGCGGGCGTCACCCCGGTCAGCGCCGTCGCCACCGTCGCCGTGGCGGTCGCCATGACCGCTACCGCGTACTGCCGCATCCGTGCTCGTCTGCCTGTCATGCCGGTGGGGATCGACGTGGCGCGAGAGGACTTGAGAATCTTTACCTGGACTTGAGGATTTTCCTCGTTGCTTTCGCGGGGCGATCGCGGGGCCGACCGGGTCAGACCATCACCACGCGGGGCGGGGCGAAGCCGTTGAACCGAGACGCGTAGACGCTGGTGTACGCGCCCGCCGAGCCGATCAGCAGCTCGTCGCCCTCGCGCAGGTCCGCCGAGAGCAGGACGTCGCGGGCGAAGGTGTCCTGGCTGTCGCAGGTCGGCCCGGTCAGGTGGTAGCAGCGGCGCAGGCGGGTGCCCCGGGTGTCGTGCACGGGGTAGTGCAGCTGGCCGCCGGACTCGAGCACCTCCATCAGCCCGTGGAAGACCCCGAGGTCGGTGTGCGCCCACCAGCCGGAGGGGCGCTCGGCGACGCCGATCACCCGGCAGCGGAACGTCCCGGCCTCCGCGACCAGGCACCGGCCGGGTTCGGCGAAAACCTCCACCGGGTACGGCAGCTCCGCGATCCCCGCGGCGGCCACCCGTCCGAACTCGGCCAGCGCGGGCACGGGCTCGTCGTAAGGGGCGGGGAAGCCGCCGCCGATGTCCACCATCTCGAGTCGGACCCCCGCGCGCGCCAGCCGGTCCATCGCCTCGGCCACGTCGTGCAGCGGTCGCCGCAGCGCGGCGGGCCGCAAGGACTGCGACCCCATGTGAAAGGTGATCCCGTACGGCACCAGCCCGAGCTCACGCGCCTCCAGCAGCAGCCGTACGGCCCCGGTGACGTCCACGCCGAACTTGCCCTCGCTCGGTACGACGCTGTCCTCGCCGTACGTGAGGAGTCGCGCGTACACCCGGCTGCCCGGGGCCTCCTGCGCGACCCGGTGCAGCTCCTCGGCGGAGTCGATGCTGAACCGGTCGACGCCGGCGGCCGCGGCCCGCGCGGTCTGCTCCCGCGCCCGGACCGGATTGCTGAAGATCAGGTCGCCCGCCCGTACGCCCGTGCCGGCCAGGGTCTGCATCTCCTGGACCGAGGCGATCTCGAAGTCGCAGCCCGCCTCGTGCAGCGTGCGCAGGACGCCGGGGTGGGTGTTGCACTTGGTGGCGTAGAACGGCCGTACGCCCGGGAACGCGGCGCGGAACGCGGTGAGGGCGGCGAGGATGCGATCCGCCCGCATCTCGAGCACCGGCCCCGGACGGCTGCCGGTGATCGGCGGGACCGTGACGAGAGAAGGCGATGACTGGCGCAACGGGAGACCCCTTTACGCTTAGTAGTCTCTTCAATACGGAGAGTGTGGTACTCAGTATGCACCGGCGCCGCGGAAAGGTCGATGAGCGGCGGCACTGGAGATCAGCTATCCACAAAGGCCGGATGACCTGCGGTGATGCAATTCGGGGCGCCCCGCGGGACGCCCCGAATACGCATACAGGGCCGCTGACGTGCGCCCTTTCACCATCTTGAATTAGATCATGCACCTTCGGGAAGTTGACTTTGAGTATCCACTTCCCATCTGTGAGTACAGATCGGTAGGCTCTCTCAGCGGTTGATATCGAACTCGCCGTCCTGCACCGAGTTCACGAACTCGGTCCAGTGCGCCGGGTCGAAGACGAGAGCGGGGCCGGAAGGGTTCTTGCTGTCGCGTACGGCAACGACTGTGTCGAGGACTGCGACCTCGACACAGTTGTTGCCGCCGTTTCCGTTGCTGCGACTGCTCTTTTTCCAAACGGCAGCGTTGAGATGGTGCGCTGGCATGCCATGCACCCCCCTTCGATATGCGATTGTGCGTGCGCGTCCCCTACGCGCGCAGGAGACTTTCGATCATCTTAAGGCTCAGGCGGGGGTCCAATGCCCTGGTGCTCAGCCGCTCGAACTCCGCACGGTAGCGAGCGACCTCTGAATGTTGCTCTTCGTAGAGGTCGCCCGCAAGACCCTCCAGGTAAACTACATCCAAATGAGTGGTCTCGCGGAACTCCAAAAGCGCTGCTGAACCCCCGAGGAAGGGATGTTCGCCGGCGTCGAACGGCAAGATCTGCAACGTCACGTTCGGTAATTTAGCGATGTCGATGAGATGACGAAGTTGTTCGTCCATCACGTCGGGGCCGCCCACGGAGCGTCGCACGACGGACTCGTCGATGATCGCGAGGAGCTGCAGCGGGTTGGTGCCGGTGAGGCGGTCCTGCCGCTTGAGCCGCAGAGCCACCCGCCGGTCGATGTGCTGCGGCGAGTCGGTGGCCCGGCCGGTGCGCATGAGGGCGCGGATGTAGGCCTCGGTCTGCAGCAGTCCGGGCACGATGATGGGTTCCCACGCGCGCAGGGACGCCGCCTCCGCCTCCAGGCCCACGAAATTGCCGGGTCGCATGATGTCCCGGTAATCCGTCCACCAGGTCTTCTGGCGTGACGAGCGGGCCAGCTCCATGAGGGCCTCGCGGTACTGCTCGTCCTCCACACCGTAGAGGCTCAGCAGGTCCCGGACGTCGCGCGGCGTGACCGCCACCCGGGCGGTCTCGATCCGGGTGACCTTCGCGGCATGCCATTCGAAGTGCCGGGACACATTCTCCTGGGTCAATCCGGCGCGCTCCCGGCACCGCTTGAGTTCGGTGCCCAGACGGCGGCGGCGCAGCGTGGGACCTTCGTCTGTGGACACCCTGACTCCCTCGATCTTGCGATGCCGGTACCGGTGCTCGATGTGGCGTGTTCGACGTGGTGCGCATCGGTTGTCATCCATCGTAGACAGGACGACTTGATGCGCGAGTCTAGTACTTCTTGCATTGACCTCGGAGCGAGGTACATGATGCGACGGACAGCGAGTTATTGCCTTGTATACGGGTAGTGCCCGTGGGCTTTTCTGGTCGATGTCTAAGGAGTCGCGTCGTGCTGGCTGACCAGTTCTTCCTGATCGCGCACGAGGACCGGACGGGGCGGTCGCGTCTGCACCCCCGGGCCACCGGCCTGGGACTCGCCGCCGCTCTCCTGGGCGAGCTGATGCTCGAGGGGCGGCTCCGCATATTCGACGGTGATC
This sequence comes from Actinoplanes sp. NPDC049681, assembly GCF_044465265.1. Classification (NCBI taxonomy): domain Bacteria; kingdom Bacillati; phylum Actinomycetota; class Actinomycetes; order Micromonosporales; family Micromonosporaceae; genus Actinoplanes; species Actinoplanes sp. NPDC049681. The sequence continues at coordinate 241,781 of NZ_JBITLP010000005.1, read as the reverse complement.
TCTACATCGAGAGCCGTCAGCCGCCGCGGGACTCGCTCTCGCATTCCGTGCTGGAATTGCTCATCGCCCAGCCGCAGCATCGCGAGGTACGCACCTGGCTCGCGTATCTGTCGCAGGACGCCGCCGACCGGGTGGGGGAACGGCTGCTGCGCCTGGGCGCCGTGGAGTCCGTGACGCGCCGCCGGATGCTGAGCACCCAGACCTTCTACATGCCGAACAACGAGGCCCAGCGCAACGCGGCCGCCTGGGCACCGATGCGGCTGGCGAACATCATGGTCCGCGGCCTCGAGATGTCCACCAGCGACCGGCTGCTCGCGGGGCTGGTCGTGGCCACCGGCCTGACCCGGCACGTGCTCTGGGACTTCGAGGTGCACCGCCACGCCCTGACGCAGCTTCCCACCGCCATCGGGACGCTGCCCGAGGACTTCCGGCAATTGATCGAGCACACCGAGGCGTCCGTCGGCTCGGTGCTCGCCGTCGGCCGGCGGTGAGCACCGTCGGCCGTCACCACCGCCGGCGGGACAACATCGATCAATGGGCTGGGAGGCTCTTGATGGCGAGCAAGGACGTGTCCGAACCCGATATCGTGTCCACCGCACTGGCACGCAATCGGCTCGGCGTCCCGTCGGTGGTCTTCTTCGGCGTCGCCGGGGCGGCCCCGCTCACCGTCGTCATCGGTGCCATCACGACGATCTACGCGGTCGTCGGCAACACCGCGGTGCCCGTCGTCTACCTGGTCGTGGCGGGCATCCTGTCCATCTTCACGGTCGGCTTCGTCGCCATGAGCCGGCACATCGTCAACAGCGGGGCGTTCTACTCGTACATCAGTCACGGGCTGGGGCGGATCCCCGGCGTCGGCGCGGCGTTCGTCGCGCTGCCCGCGTACGCGATGATGCAGATCGGTTTGTTCGGCCTCTTCGGCGTGGTCGCGTCGGGCGTGCTGGACGGGCTCGGGTTCCAGGTCGGCTGGTTCGAGTGCGCCCTGACGGCCTGGGCGTTCGTCGCGCTGCTCGGCATGCTCTGGGTCGACCTCAGCGGCAAGGTGCTCGCCGTGCTGCTGGTCGCCGAGATCGTCATCGTGCTGCTCTACGACCTCGTGATGGTGGCCAACCCGGCGGACGGCTCGGTCTCCTTCGCCACGCTGTCGCCGGCCCTGGTCTTCACGCCCGAGGTCGCCGCCATGATGGTGCTCGCGATCGCCGGCTTCGTCGGCTTCGAGGCGACCGTGGTGCTCTCCGAGGAGGCGAAGGACCCGAAGAAGACGATCGCGCGGGCCACCCACCTGGCCGTCATCCTCGCCGGCCTGCTCTGCGGACTGTCGGCGTGGGCGATGTCGGTCGGCGCGGGTCCCGGCAACATCGTGGCGGCGGCGAAGAGGGAGCAGACCGACCTGGTCTTCACGCTGGTCGGCCCGCACGTGCCGGAAGCGCTGGTCAACATCGGCTACGTGCTCTTCATGACCAGCATCTTCGCCGCGCTGCTGGCCTTCCACGCCGCGGTGGCGCGTTACCAGTTCGCCCTGGGGCGCGAGGGGGTGCTCCCGCGGGCCTGGGGTTACACCCATCCCCGGACGGGCGCGCCGATGGTCGGCTCGCTGACCCAGAGCCTGCTCGCGATCGGCGTGCTGGTCGCCTACCGGATCACCGGTGCCGACCCGCTGGTCTACCTGTTCGCCTGGCTGACCGTCGTCGGCGGCCTCGGCGTGCTCATCCTCATGTGGAGCTGCTCCGCGGCCGTCATCGCCTTCTTCATCCGCCATCCGCACCAGGAGAACGTCTGGCGGGCGAAGGTCGCGCCGATCACCGCCTTCGTGCTGCTCAGCATCATCCTCGCGGCGACGATCTACGGCCTCGGGGACCTGCTGCAGGTCGCTCCCGGCTCCATGTTCCACTGGCTCTTCCCGACCGGGTACGCGGTCTTCGCCGTTCTCGGCTTCATCTGGGCGGTCGTCATGCGCGCGGCCCGGCCCGAGGTGTACGCGGCGATCGGCCGCGGCGCGGACGGGGGCTTCATCGCGGACGCCCCGCGGCTCAAGGGTTCCCACACCGAGCCGATCAGCGCCCGCGCGATCCTGGCGGCCGCGCGCGAGACGCCGGCCGGCACCGACATGCCACCGCCCACGGCCGAACCGCCGACCCTGCGAGACCTGCGGGAACAACCGCCGCCCGGGCCGCCGTCCTGGGAGGCCCCGCCCGAACCGACCCGATGGCCCTGACACAGCCACACCGGGTAACGCGCCGAAACCGCCCGCCGGGCGAAAGGAAGGAGGTTCTGGTGCCGGCCCGATCCGTCAGCCCCCCAAGAGCGCGGATCGCAGCCGGAGCGGCGGGCGGTGGCGGCGTGTTCAGGCGGCCTGCGGGAACTGGTAGATCCAGAACTGCTGGGCGTCCATCATCTCGGCCTCGCAGTTGCCGGAGAAGCGCTGGAGCATCAGCCTGATGACCCGGCCCATCTTGCGCCGCTCGTCGTTGTGCTGGCAGAAGTCCAGCCCGATGATGCCGTTCTGCGCGGCCGCGAACAGGTACATGGCCTCGACCAGGTCGGAGAACGACGAGATCGCGCGGCCCGACGGCAGCACGGCGACGAACCCGCAATACCAGATCTTGCGCTGGGCGTAGAGCTCCGGCCAGCGCCGCTCGAAGTACTGCGGCGAGATCAGCGGCATGGCGTCCAGATCATTGGTGTACGTGGACAGCCCGCACAACATGCCCGTGTCGTCGAGGCTCAGGTACTTCTGCACCCTGCCGTCGCGCATCACGTCTTCGAACTCGTGGCGGAACATCAGATGGCGCTGCACCGCGAGCGCGTTCAGGTCGCGGAACGACTCCTCGTACATCTTCCACGCGGTTTCGATGAGCTCGTCGTCGTTGATCTGCTCGACAACCTTGATGACCATGCGATGCTCCCCGATGTGCTGATGGTCGAGGCCACCCGATGTTCTGGCACTCAAGCCGATCGATGGGCTTTCTGACCACAGCGTACGGAGCGTGTTTGGCAGATTACAAGGCGTGATTTATGCCAAGGTCAACGTGTCCTGAAATGACAATTTTCCCTGCTGGATCCGGTGCGGGAGGCCCATTTCCCGCAGGTAAGGGCCCGGCAAGCGATCGAGTGCCCGCTGCGCCGTCGCCGGGATGCCGCCGGGCGGAAAGTCGTTCACGACACCGAGTTCAGGACTCGTGTCTGATTCTGATCAGCCCTGTCGATCTCGTTCGGGGGACCTCCGGCGGAGATCGGGGCCTCGGGCATCGACGACAGGCGATAAGGTGTGGCCCGAGATCCGAGCGCCGGAGGTCTGTCGACGATGCCAACGTCCCGGGGCGGGGTGCGGCTGCTGGCCGCCGCCTGTGCCGCCCTCACCCTTCTCACTCCGGCGGCCGCGACCGCCGCCCCCGCCGCCCCGGCTTTGGGCGCCCACGGCACCGAGCCCGTGTACGACTACACCCAGGCCGTCCGGGAACAGGTCTGGGTGCAGGCGCCGGTCGACAGCGACGCCGACGGCCGGCCCGACCGGGTGGCCGTACGCATCATCCGGCCCCGGACCCCGGACGGCCGCAAGGTGCCCGTGATCTTCCAGCCCAGCCCCTACTACGCGGGCCTCAATGACGTACCGAATCATGACGACATCGACCGCGACGGTGCCGCCGCCCGGCGCAGCGCGTCTCCCGCCACCGGCCGGGCCGCGGAGACGATCGTCTTCTCCGGCTACCTCGACAACTACTTCGTGCCGCGCGGGTACGCGGTGGTCTTCGCCGACAGCCTCGGCTCCGGCGGCTCGACCGGCTGTCCCACCTCGGGCGGCCGCAACGAGACGCTCGGGATGAAGGCCGTCGTCGACTGGCTCAACGGCCGGGCGCGGGCCGTCGACGCGGCCGGCGCTCCGGTCCGGGCGTCCTGGTCCACCGGCCGCACCGGCATGATCGGCGTCTCCTACAACGGCACCCTGCCCAACGCGGTGGCCGCCACCGGCGTGCGGGGCCTCGAGACCATCGTGCCGATCGCGGGCATCTCCAGCTGGTACGACTACTACCGCGCCAACGGCGGCGTGGTCGCGCCCGGCGGCTTCCAGGGCGAGGACACCGACGTCCTGGCCAAGGCGGTGCTGACGCGGCAGCACCCGGAGGTGTGCGCGGACGTCATGGCCCGCCTCGAGCGCGATCAGGACCGGCAGACCGGCGATTACAACGCGTACTGGGCCGAGCGGGACTATGTGCGCGACGCCGGCAAGGTGCGGGCGAGCGTGCTGCTGGTTCACGGGCTGCACGACGACAACGTGCGTACCCAGCAGGCCGGGCAGTGGTGGGACGCGCTGGCCCGCCACGGGGTGCCGCGCAAGATATGGCTGCACCAGGGCGCGCACACCGACCCCTTCAACGTCCGCCGCGACGTCTGGCTGGACACCCTGCACCGCTGGTTCGACCAGTGGCTCTACCGCATCGACACGGGCATCATGCGGGAGCCGATGGCCGACGTGGAGGTGGCGCCCGGCCAGTGGCGTACCGCCGCGACCTGGCCGGTGCCCGGCGCGCGGCGCACAACCCTGGCTCTCGGCGGGCCCGCCGCCGACGGCCGCCCGGGCACCCTGAAGCCCTGGCCGGCCCGGCCGGGCGCGCGGCAGACGTTCGTCGACGACCCGTCGCGGACGGCCGAGGACCTGGTCGCCGGCGAGCTGAGTGCCGACCCGAACCGGCTGGCCTACCTGTCCGCACCGCTGAGCAGGGAGACCCGGCTGTCCGGCACGCCGGAGGTCACCGTGCGGGCCGACCTCGACGGCAAGTCGCCGTACCTGACCGCGCTGCTCGTCGACTACGGCACCGCCGACCGCTACGCCGGGACGCACGCGGTGCCGGGTCAGGACTGCATCGGCCCCGGCATCCCCGAGGATCCCGGCTGCTTCGGCCGGCGCGAGTACACGACGCAGTCCACGCCGCTGGAGATCGTCAGCCGGGGCTGGCTCGATGTCCGCAACCGGATGTCACCGTCGCGCACCACGCCGATCGAGGCCGGGCGGGCATACACGTTCCATTGGAACCTGCAGACCGAGGACCACGTGTTCGCCGCCGGGCACCGGATCGGGCTGGTGCTGATCTCGACCGAGCGCGACCACACGCTGCGCTACCCGGCCGGCACCAAGGTCGGCGTCCGCCTGGGCGTGTCCAAGGTCCTGCTGCCCCTTCACTGACCTTTCCTCTGGCGAACGAAAGTTCCACACTGGACGAGCAAAGTTCTGGTGCGGCGGTCGGCGGTGGGCCAAGGCATTCACATCCGTGAATGGCTGGTCCACCCTCGAAGGAGCAGCATGGTCCGATTGCTCGCCCTCGCCCTGCTCACCGCCGGCGCGGCGGTCGCTGTCCACCCGGCCGCCGCGCACGCCGACGACCTGCCGCCGCAAGGAGCCCGGCGTCACGCTGCGCACGTACGACACCCGCGTGCCGCTCACCCGGATCTGCACGCTGAAGCCCGGCCAGACACCCAACGTCGGCAAGCTCGTACCCGCCGTCGACCTGCGGACCGCCGAGGACTTCGCGTTCGAGGACAACTTCGTCGCCCACGTGCTCGGCAACCTCACCGTTCCCGCCGACGGGTCGTACACGTTCCGGCTCACCAGCGACGACGGCTCCCGGCTGACGATCGACGGCACCACCGCGATCGACAACGACGGGCTGCACGGCGTCGAGTCCGCGGACGGCACCGTCGCGCTGACCGCCGGGCACCACTCCGTGTTCATCGAGTACTTCGAGGCCGGCGGCGGCCAGCGGCTGACGCTCTCCTGGCGGCCGCCCGGCGCCGAGGACTTCGCGGTCGTGCCGTCGTCGAGTACACGAAGCCGCTGTCGCCCGGGACCATCGCCGATCTCGGCGCGGGGTACCAGGTCGAGCAGTGGCGGTACGCGCCCAGCCCGGCGTACGGGGGACCCAAGGTGGATGAGCAGAAGCTCACCGTGACCGCCGCGAAGGTCTCCGCCGACCGCCGCAAGGTCACCTTGACGATCGACGGCCTCCTGCCGGACCGGGTCGTGCACCTGCGGTCCCCGCGTCCGTTCAGCGCGGCGAACGGTGAGCAGCTGTGGAGCACGGAGGCGTGGTACACGCTGAACGCCATCCCCGGCCCCCAGCCCGACCAGGTCTTCTACGAGGCGGAGGAGGGCCGCCGCCAGGGCGGGTCCGGGCTGAACCCTGAACGCCTCCACCACCCTGCACGTCCGCGTCAGCCCCGCGGGGGAGTACGAGGCCGGCCTCCGCTACTCGAACGGCCCCGACCCGTTCCAGGGCGACAAGACCGTCAGCGTGTACGTCAACGACCGCAAGATCCGCCAGACGGCGCTGCCCACGACGGTGACCTGGGACGGCTGGGCCACCAAGACGGAACGGCTCGACCTGCGGCGCGGTGACAACACGATCGAGTACAGGGTGGACGCCTGCGACACCGGTCACGCCAACCTCGACCTGGTCACAGTGCGCCGGCCGGGGGGAGCGCATCACCCTCTTCGACGGCACGAACCTGACCGAGTGGCAGCACACCGACGGCCGCACGGCGAGCTGGCCCCGCGTCCCCGGCGGCGCGATGGAGGTCTGCTGCGGCGACCTGCGCACCCGCCAGGCGTTCGGCGACTACCACCTGCACGTCGAGTTCAAGGTGCCGCTGCTGCCACCGGACGTGACCGGCCAGAACCGCGGCAACAGCGGGGTCTACCAGCAGGAACGCTACGAGGTTCAGATCCTCGACTCGTACGGCGACAGCACGCTCGACACCAACGAGGCCGGTGCGATCTATCTGCAGAAGGCCCTGGACGTGAACGCCGCGACGGCTCCGGAGACGTGGCAGACCTACGACATCGACTTCCGGGCGGCCCGCTACGACGACGCCGGGACGAAGACCGCCGACGCCCGGATCACGGTGGTGTGGAACGGCGTCAAGGTGCACGACGACGTCGAGATCACCGGACCGACCGGCGGCAGCATCGCCGAGGGCCCGGTCGCCGGGTCGATCCGCCTGCAGGACCACGGGAACAAGGTCCAGTACCGCACTATCTGGATCCAGCCGGAGAACTGAGCGGGGAGCCCGTCAGAGCGTGCCCTGACGGGCGTCCTTCCACAGGTCCACCGACGCCGTACCGGCCTCCAGGATCTTGTCGATCGTGGCCAGCTCGTCCGCGGAGAAGGCGAGGTTGTCCAGCGCGGCGACGTTCTGCTCCAGCTGCTGCACGCTGCTAGCGCCGATCACCAGCGAGGTCACCCGCGGATCCCGCAGCGCCCAGGCCAGGGCCAGCTGGGCGAGGCTCTGGCCCCGGCCCTGCGCGACGTCGTTGAGGGCGTTGAGCCGCGAGATCATGGCCTCGTCGATCGACTCCGGGTCCAGCGACTTGGCCTGGGTGGCCCGCGAGCCCTCCGGGATGCCGCCCAGGTACTTGCCCGTCAGCAGGCCCTGGGCCAGCGCGGTGAAGCCGATGACCCCGGCGCCGACCTCCTCGGCGGCGTCCAGCAGGCCCTCGGTCTCGATCCAGCGGTTCAGCATCGAGTACGACGGCTGGTGGATCAGCAGGGGCGTACCGAGATCGCGCAGCAGCCCCGCCATCGTGCGGGTGTGCTCGGCGTCGTACGACGAGATGCCCACGTAAAGGGCCTTGCCCGCGCGCACGGCGGCGTCCAGCGCGGCGGCGGTCTCCTCCAGCGGCGTGGTCGGGTCGTAGCGGTGCGAGTAGAAGATGTCGACGTAGTCGAGGCCCATCCGGCTCAGCGACTGGTCGAGGCTGGCGAGCACGTACTTGCGCCCGCCGCCGCCCTGACCGTACGGGCCGGGCCACATGTCCCAGCCGGCCTTGGTCGACACCACCATCTCGTCCCGGTACGCCCGCAGGTCCTCCCGGACGAGCCGGCCGAAGTTGATCTCGGCTGCTCCGTACGGTGGCCCGTAGTTGTTCGCCAGGTCGAAGTGCGTCACGCCGAGGTCGAAAGCCCGGCAGGCGATGGCCCGCTGCTGCTCGAACGGCTTGTCGTCGCCGAAGTTGTGCCAGAAGCCGAGTGACAGCACGGGCAGGTCGAGGCCCGAGCGCCCGGTGCGGCGATACTGCATCCCGCCGCTGTAGCGGTCCGTCGCGGCGACGTACGTCAATTCCGGCCCTCCCGTACTGCTGCCTTCACGGTGTTCACGTCCCGCTTGGTGCTGTCGACCGCCGCGGTGGGCGCCGGCGGGATCGCCTGCTCGACCTGCTTCTTACCCATGAGGGCGGCGACACCCGCCACCGCGAGCACGGCCACCGTCACCACGAGCGCGGCCAGCCACGCCGGCCAGACCAGCGCCAGCAGCGCGCCGACGGTCAGCAGGAGCGTGGAGACGCCGTACAGGGCGAGGACCCCCGCGCCGCCGAGCATGCCGGCACCAGTCCCGGCCCGCTTGCCCTTCTCCACCATCTCCGTACGCGCGAGCGCCAGCTCCTCGCGCACGAGGGTGGAGACCTGCTCGCTCATCCGGCTGACCAGGTCCGCGGTCGACCCCTCGGCGGACCCGTCCAGCCGCATCCGTGTATCGGTCATGCCGCTGATCTACCCAGGGCCGGGCCGGATATGCGGACGGACTCCTCAAGTCGCCCGATCGGCTGCCGATGCCTGCGGCCGCACCACCCACCGGCCGCAAGCCGGGCCGCGGCGCCGGAATCGGGCGCCGGCCCCGCGGCCCCGGCCCGCCGCGGCGGGCCGCCCGCCGACCCGAGCCACCTGGCGTCATGGCTCGGGTCGGCCCGGTCGTATCGTGGGTGGGTGTTCTTCATCGTCGGCCTCCGGACCAAGGACCGCTTCCACCCCTCGTCGGTGCAGCCCTGCGAGTTCTGCGGGGTGACGGCGGCGCAGTCCCTGATCGAACGGACGACGAAGTTCAGTCTCTTCTTCATCCCGCTGTTCCCGGTGCGGCGGTCGCGCTGGATCCGCGCCTGCACCCACTGCGGGGGCTCCCGCGAGATCAGCCGCCGGGAGGCCGCCGCGGCCTGAGCCGGCACGGCTGACCCGCGAGGTTGTCTCAAGCGGGCCCGGGGGCTGCCGATCGTGGCTGCTGAGCTCGGGGGTGTGTGCATGGATCAGCTGGTGGCCCGGATTCCGGCGAAAGTTCGCAACGCGATCGGTCTGCTGACGTATCTCGGCATGTCGGCCGCGCTCGCCGTGTGGGGTCGCAGCGTCGCCCTCGACGCGGCCGCGCAGCTGCCGGCGGGATCGCCGACCCGGGAGGCCCTGACGAGCTTCGCCACTTTCGCGCTGTGGGCCCCACCGATCGCCCTCCCGATCGCCCTGTACGTCAGCCTCACCGTGCAGCTCACCGTGGTCAAAGGCCTCCGGCACGCCGCCAAGGTGGCCACGGCCGCCGCGAAGGGCGACATGACCCAGCGGATGGAGGTCATGGGCAAGGACGAGCTCGCGCTGCTGGCAAGCTCGTTCAACATCATGACCAGCCAGGTCGGCACCGCCATGCGCGGCATGCGGGAGACCGCCGACCGGCTGTCGCACGCCGCGCACGAGCTGGAGACGACGAGCAGCACGATGTCGTCCTCGGTGCACGAGACCGCCGAGCAGCTGCGTACCGTGGACGACTCCGCGCAGCGCTCGACGCACGACCTGGCCGGCATCGCCACGAGCACCGAGCAGATGCAGGGCGCGATCAGCGAGATCAGCACCAACACGTCGGCCGTGTCCGTCGCGGCCGCCGGGGCGGTGACCAACGCCGAGGACGCCAAGGCCAACGTCGACCGCCTGCGGCAGTCCAGCCAGCGGATCGGCGAGGTGGTCAAGGGCATCACGGCGATCGCGTCGCAGACCAACCTGCTCGCCCTCAACGCCACCATCGAGGCCGTCCGCGCGGGCGAGTCCGGCCGCGGCTTCGCCATCGTCGCGAACGAGGTCAAGGAACTGGCCTCGGCCACCGCGGCCGCCACCGACGAGATCACCGACCGGATCCAGGAGATCCAGACCGACACCGAGCGCGCCGTCGAGGCGGTCGCCCGGATCGCCGGTGTCATCGAGGAGATCAGCTCGTACCAGCACACGATCGCCTCGGCGGTCGAGGAGCAGACCGCGGTCACCCACACCATGGCCGTCGGCGCCGGCGCGGCGTCCGAGAGCTCGCTCGAGATCGCATCCGCCCTGACCAGCGTGCGCGACGCGGCCGAACTGGCCAACGACGCCACCGCGCAGACCAGCGCGGCCGCGGCCGAGCTGGCGGAGATGTCGACGGAGCTGACCCGCCTGGCGGCCTCCTTCCGCTACTGAAGCGGCCCGGCGCGGCCCTCACAGGGTGACGCCATGCCCGTACCGGATTTCGTCGTCGCTTTCCACACCCGGGTCGGGCATGCCCCGCTGCGGCACCCCACGGTCGGATGATTCGACCCGCACGACGTTCCGGCCGGTGCCGGCCCATCAGGCCCGTTGCCTCGCCCTCGCGGCGGACGAGGACGCCGTTCCCTGGATCGCCCCGGCCGGCTGGCCCTGCCGGATCGTGATCGGTACGAGTGCCAGCTCGGTGAGCGTGGCGCCGTCGCGCCACACCAGGTCGACGAACCAGATGTTGCCGGGCCCGCTCGGTGACACCGAGGGGACGATGAAGTCGAGCCGGTCGGCCTTCGGGTCGACCGGCGCCTGGAGATACAGGTTCGGTGCGTGTCCCATGCCGGTCGAGTGGCCGAGCCACAGCTCGATGGACCGGACCTGGTCGGCGTACGCGGTGTCGAAGCACCAGGACAGGTGCACCGTGGTGCCGGGTGCGGCGACCGTGGGTGAGATCGCCGCGTGGGTGATGACGACGTCTTGCAGCGGTGGCGTGGCGGCGTACGCGTGGGCCGGGGCGCCGAGCCCCAGCAGCGTCGCGGCGCACAGGACAGCGAGAACCCTGCGGATGCAGGTCATGGCGAGTTTCCATCCCGTCGTGATGACCGTGGCGTGCCGTAGCTCAAGCCTGACGGGCGCGGATGGACAACCGGCGAACGACGTTTTACAAGGCTTGGTGGTGCGCGCCGGGCCGGGGGTTGTCCGAATCGCCGGGCTAAGTTACCGTGCGGTAACTCCTATGAATTGAGGTGTATCTATGCGACGCATGGTCACCGCCATGGCCGTGCTCCTCATGGCGTTCACCGCCGGCGTCACCCGCGCGGAGGCCGCGGCCTCCACCACCGGATTCCATTGGAACGACATCACCGCCGCCGACGGCGTGACGCTCAAGTCCAACGTCATCGCTCCGACGGCACCCGGCCGCCACCCCGGCATCGTCTTCGTGGCCAGCTGGGGACTCAACGACTTCCAGTACCTGGCGCAGGCCCAGAAACTCGCCGAGGGCGGGTACGTCGTCCTCTCGTACACGGCACGGGGATTCTGGTTCTCCGGCGGCAAGATCGAGGTCGCCGGGCCGCCGGACATCGCGGATGCGTCCACGGCGGTCGACTGGTTGATCGCGCACACCGACGTCGACCCAGGGCGGATCGGTATCGCCGGGCTCTCGTACGGCGGGGGGATCAGCCTGCTGGCCGCCGCCCACGACCCGCGTCTGCGGGCGGTCGTCTCGCTGAGCGGCTGGGCCGACCTGGCCGAGTCCATGTCCGGTGAGGAGACCCGCCGGCCGCAGGCGGCGTTCTTCCTGCAGTCCGTGGCCCGGATCGTGGGACACCCGTCGGACGAGATGAACCAGATCCTCGACGACTACTGGGCCGGCCGCAACGACGACTACCGGGAGCAGTGGGCCCGGGGCCGCTCGGTCCGTTACAGCCTGGACGAGCTGAACGCGAACCACCCGGCCGTCCTGATCGAACACGCCTACGGCGACAGCATCTTCCCGGTCAACCAGATGGTGGACCTGTACGACAATCTGACCACGCCCCGGCGGCTCGAGCTGGCACCCGGCGACCATGCCACGGTCGAGCTCTCCGGCCTGCTGGGCGTGCCCAACCACGCCTGGGTCAGCCTGCGCCGATGGCTGGACCACTACCTGCGGGACGTGGACAACGGCATCGACCGGGAACCGCCGGTGGTGCTGCGCCCGCACGGTTCCGGCGACGTCGAGTCGTACGCGGGCACCGGCTCGGTCGCGGGCCAGGTGAAGCGTGAGGTGCTCGGCAAGCCCGGCGGATGGGACAAGACTGGGAGCCTGGGCGAGGGAACCGGCTCGCAGTGGTCGTACCGGCTGACAGCCGGCATCGACACCACCGCCGACGGCGGCATCGCCCTGGTCAGCAACGGCCTGGAGCAGCTGACCGGGATCCCGCCGACGGTGTGGCTGCCCAGCGTGGACCGCAGGCACGCCGGCGTGTGGGTGTCCGACCGGCAGGCGAGTGCGGCACCGGTACGCAGCATCGCGCGCGTTCACCTGGGCATCGTCCCGGACCGGCCGGACGGCACCGTCATCGCGTACCTCTACGACCTCGACTCGCTGGGCATCGGCCGGCTGATCACCCATGCACCGACCAGCTGGCACGGCGCCACTCGGCCGTTCCCGGTGGATCTCTCGTTGCCGATGACGGCGTACGACGTGCCGAAGGGGCACCGGATCGCCCTGGTGGTGGACACCAAGGATCCGCTCTACTCCGACAACAACGCCCGCGGCTCGGCGCTCACGCTCGCCGGCCCGTCCTGGCTGGATCTGCCCCTGCGTTAGGTGTACAGGCGTCCCGGGCTGAAGCGGGGCGACGACTCCCGGCGCGGCACGACCGGGTAGAGGCTCGAGTGCACCTGCCATGACGGCGGCTGCCGGGGCTCCGGTGCGGCCAGCGACCGGGCGAGGGCACGCAGCATGTCCTGCAGGGCCGTGTGCAGCTGCGGGTCGTTGACGATGCCCTGCTCGTCGACCGCCTGGGGCGCCAGCGGGATCCGGATGCAGGCCGGCTTCAGCACCCGGGCGCCCGCGTGGGCCAGGACCGCCTCGAGCGTGGTGAGGGCGGCCTGGTCCTGCGCGGGCGGGGTGACCGAGAGCCAGGCCGCCGGCTTGCCGCGCAGGTCACCGCCCTCGGCCAGCCAGTCGAGGAGGTTCTTCAGGCTGCCGGGCAGCGAGCCGGCGTACTCCGGGGTGCTGATCAGTACGGCGTCCGCGGCCCCGGCGCGATGACGCAGCAGCGCCACGGGGGCGGGCATGGCCGGCTCGCCGGGGACGAAGGCCGGGAGGTCCCGCAGGCCGTCGTACCGGAGGACGCCGATGTCCGCCGGGGCGAACCGGACGGCGGTGCGCAGCGCGGCGGTGTGCAGGGATCCCTCCCGGGTGTCGCCCGAGATCAGCAGGATGCGCGTCATGACGCATGACGATAGGGGTACGGACGCCTCGGGGACGGTCGCGACGCGGCGCCCGGCGCGCCCTTTTCCGGCCTAGACTTCCGGCCATGCCGACCGTGCCCGCCGCCGTCCGCGAGCTCGGCGACCGGCTGGCCGCGCTGGGCTGGGCCACCGATCTGCTCGTCGCGGGATCCCTGGCGACCGGCGACTACCGGCCCCGGGTGAGCGACCTCGACCTGGTGGCGCTGGTGGACGGCCCGGTCGGCCCGGACCGGCGGGCGGCGCTCACCGCGCTGCACCGCGAGCTCGACGACGGCGCGGGCGCCGGCCTCAAGCTCGGCTGCGTGTACGTCGACGCCTCCGCCCGTACCGATGGAGCGATGCCCCATCCGACATGGACCCACGGGCAGCTGGTGGAGCGCATCCTGTCCGGCGTCAGCCGGGCCGAGCTCGTCCGTCATGGTTTCGCCGTCCGGGGCCGGCCCCCGCAGCAGCTGTTCCCGCCCATGACCGGTGACGACGTCCGGCAGGCCGCCCGCGCCGAACTGACCGGCTACTGGGCCTGGGCCGCCCGGCGGCCGTGGCTGTTCCTCGACCCGGAGCTCGCCGACCTCGGCCTCACCTCGATGGCCCGCGGCCGGTACGCCCTGGCCACCGGTGACCTGCTCACCAAGAGCCAGGCCATCGACCACGCCGCCGCCCCGCCCTGGCTGATGGGCCACCTGCACGCCCGCCGCCGCGGCGAGCAGGTCACCTCGCCACGGCTCCGCACGGCCCTCATCGCCTGGCGGGACGCTCGCCGGACCGTCGCCCGGGCCGTCCGGTGAGCACCCATCCGGCCCGCATCCTGGTGTACGGCGTGACGGGCTCCGGCAAGACCACCCTGGCCCGCCGGCTCGGCGAGCGGCTGGGCCTGCCGTGGCACTCCGTGGACGACCTGACCTGGGAACCCGGCTGGGTGCAGGTGCCGCAGGAGGTCCAGCGGCGCCGGATCGAGGCCATCTGCGCACAGGACCGGTGGATCCTCGACCACGCGTACGGCGCCTGGCTGGACGTGCCGCTGGCCCGTGCCGAGCTCGTCGTCGGCCTCGACTTCCCGCGCTGGCTGTCGCTGGGGCGGCTGCTACGGCGTACGCTCGTCCGCCTGATCCGCCGCGACCGCGTGTGCAACGGCAACGTCGAGTCGCTGCGGGTGTCGCTGTCGAAGGACTCGATCGTGCTGTGGCACTTCAGCTCGTACGCCCGTAAGCGCGACCGCATGCGCCGGTGGCGCGCCGATCCGGGCGAGCCGCAGGTGCTGCTGTTCCGGCGGCCGCGCGAGCTGGAGGCGTGGTTGCGGACGCTCGGCTGACCGCGGGTGTCAGGCCCCGTCCTTGACGGTGAAGCCCGGCAGGTCGGGCAGCAGCAGGTCGGTGGTGCGGCCGACGCGGTCGGCGAGCTGCACCTCGCGGACGTACCAGTCGCCGGCGGGGGCGAAGGCGGGCAGGGTGCCCACGAATTCGAGGACGCCGTCGGTGCGGGTGCCGGAGATCAGGCGGGAGTCGCCGAGGACGATGAGGGGACCGTCCTGGGTGGTGACCCAGACGGCGCCGCGGTTCTCGGCGATGCCGCTGCGGTCGTCGGTGACGTGCAGCCGCAGCCGCAGCAGCCGCTGCGCGCTGTTGTCCAGGGTGGGGGAGCTGATCCACTGCACCGAGGGCTCGTCCACGACCGGCGCCGCGAGATCCGCCTCGCCCGTCACGGTGAAGCCCGGCAGGTCCGGCTCGAGCAGGTCCGTGGTCCGATCGGCACGGTCCGCGAGCTGGATCTCCCGGACGTGCCAGTCGCCGGCGGGGGCGAAGGCGGGCAGGGTGCCCACGAATTCGAGGACGCCGTCGGTGCGGGTGCCGGAGATCAGGCGGGAGTCGCCGAGGGCGATGAGGGGACCGTCCTGGGTGGTGACCCAGACGGCGCCGCGGTTCTCGGCGATGCCGCTGCGGTCGTCGGTGACGTGCAGCCGCAGCCGCAGCGTCCGCTCGACGCTGTTGTCGAGCACGGCGGGGCTCGCCCACTGCACCGACTGTTCGTCCACCACGGGGGCCGCGGTGTCCGCCTCGCCGGTCACCGTGAAACCGGGAAGGTCCGGCTCGAGCAGGTCGGCGGTGCGGTGGACGCGGTCGGCGACCTGGATCTCGCGGATGCGCCAATCGCCGGCGGGCGCGAACGCGGGCAGCGTGCCCACGAACTCCAGGACACCGTCGTTGCGGGTGCCGGAGACCAGCCGCGGGTCGCCCAGCGCGATGAGGGGACCGTCGCCGGTGGTGACCCAGACGGCGCCCTGACCCGCGGCCACGCCGCTGCGGTCGTCGGTGACCCGCAGCCGCAGCCGCAGGGTGCGTTCGGTGCCGTTGTCGAGGGTGGTGGCGCTGATCCACTGCACCGACGACTCGTCCACCACCGGGGCGGCCAGGTCGGAGCAGGAGGTCGGCGAGGACACGTCGGCGGCGTCGCGGCGGCAGGTGTCCAGGCCCGTGCCGCCGTCGATGTCGTCCGCGCCGTCGCCGCCGGTGAGCCGGTCGTCGCCGGGGCCGCCGTGGACCCGGTCGTCTCCCGGGTCCCCGTTCACGACGTCGTTGCCGTCGCCGCTCTCGAGGCTGTCGTTGCCGGTGCCGCCGTCGATGCGGTCGTTGCCGCGGCCGCCGGTGACCGTGTCGTTGCCGTCGCCGCTCTGCAGCCGGTCGTTGCCGGTGCCGCCGTCGATGCGGTCGTTGCCGCGGCCGCCGGTGACCGTGTCGTTGCCGTCGCCGCTCTGCAGCCGGTCGTCGCCGGCTCCGCCGCCGAGGGAGTCGTCGCCCCGGCCGCCGGTGACGACGTCGTTACCCGGCCCGCCGTCGACGACATCGTTGCCGTCGCCGCCGTTGATCACGTCGTTACCGCCGAGACCGCAGATCACGTCGTTGCCCTTGGTGCCGGTGAGCCGGTCGTTGCCCGCCGTGCCGACGATCGTGCAGGCACGCTTGCGGCCGGTCTGGTCGGTGGTCGGGGCGGCCGTCGCCGGCGCGGGCAGGGCGATGCCGATGAGTACGGCGGCGACGGCGGGCACGACGAGTCGGGGGGTGCGGATCACGGCAGGGTCGCTCCATGCGTCGGGCAGGCGTCATCCGTGTCACCCGCTGTAACCGACACTGTTCGGTCAGTTGCGCCGCCGCTTGACCGGCCGTTCGGCTCTTTGCCGTACCGGCCGATCGGGCGGCCCGTTCTCAGGAGCAACCAGGCGTCAGCGCTTGAACAGCGACGCGGCGATGGCGAGCGTACGGTCGACCGCCGCCCCCTGGGAGGCGCCGCAGTCGTGGACGACCTTGGTCGAGGACCGGCTGGCGAACTCGTACTCGTAGCCGTCGTTGCAGACCGCCGTGGGCTTCGCCTGCCGCGCGAAATCCGGCGAGTTCAGCAGCCGGCGCAGCTCGTCCAGGGTCGCGGCCGGTACGGCTTTCCGTACGGGCGCCCGCCCCTGGAGCGTCACCATGGCCGACCCGTCGGCCGCGATCGTGGCCCGCTCGTCGACGCCGGCGAAGCCGCCCCGCCGCGCGACGGTGAGCGGGAACGTCGGGTCCGCCGCCGGGCTCGAGGGCTGCGGCGCCGCGGCCTCGGAGGTGGCGGGAGCCGAGGTGCCGGGCGCCGAGGCGTCCGGCGAAGCCGGCGCGGAGACCGAGGCGGAGGGTGAGGCGGAGGCCGGGGAAGCAGCAGAGGTTCGGCCGTCGTCCTTGCAGCCGGCGATGCCGGTAAGAAGCAGGGCGGCCAGGACTACGGACGTGTGTGACTTTCGCACCGCGAATTCCTCATCGTCGTCATGATCGGGTGTCAGGCAAGGACCGGGGTGGCGCGAACGCCACCCCGGTCTGACGCGCGATGATCAGGGAGCGTTCCAGCCGAGGACGGCGTTGCCCGAACCGGCGTAGGAGACGATCCGGTACCGGTAGCTGCCCGTCGTCCCGGTGTAGGCGATCGCCTCGCGGGACGTCTCACCGGTGGAGCGGGCCACGGTCGTCCACCGGCCCCCGACGCTCTTGTCGAGGTACAGGTCGAAGTCCGCCGCCGCGGGCCCGGTCAGGCAGGCGGAGTGGCGGCCGCTGCCCGCCGAGAAGGTGTCGGTGACGACCGTCTGGCCGGCGGCCACCGCGCCGCTGTCGTGCGAGGAGAACCCGGCCTGGCAGTCGCCCGAGGGGGACTGCGTCGGGGTCGGGGTCGGGGTGCCGGACGGCGTCGGCGTCGGGGTGCCGCCGCCGGTGCAAGCGGGCTCGCCGGCCGAGGCGGGCACGCTGACCGCGTTCCACGCCGCCTTGACGGTGGCACACTCGGTGCCGTTGCCGAACAGCTGCGCGGCGGCGGCGACCGAGGCGGCGCGGGCCTTGACGTGGGTCCAGCCGCTGGTCTTGCGCATCAGGGTGGCCATGTAGATCTTGCCGGCCTTCTCGATGCCGATGCCCGTCACGGTGCTGTTGTTGCAGGTGGGGCTCGACGGCTGGCCGTCGGTCGGCCGGGAGCCCTCCGCCAGCAGGTAGAACCAGTGGTTCTGCGGGCCGGCGGCGGCGTGCACCTCGGTGCTCGGGATGCTGCTGGAGAAGCAGTTCGGGTCGCCGAGCTTCGACGGGTCGGCCATGTTGCGGATCGGGCCGTCGCCGGTGAGGTTGGCCAGCTCACCCACGGTGTAGTCGCCCGGGTCGTTGGGGTTGCGGGCGTAGAACTCGGTCAGCGCGCCGAAGATGTCACCGGTGGACTCGTTCATGCCGCCGGCCTCGTTGCCGCCGCTGGAGCCGCCCGGCGTGAACTGGTTGATCGCGTGGCCGAACTCGTGCCCGAGCACGTCGATGCTGTTGAGCAGCCGCCGGTTGTCCGACGAGTGGCCGATCTCGACCCGGGAGCCGTTCCAGAAGGCGTTGACGTCGTCGAGGCCCTGGCGGACCGGGAAGGCCCGGCCGTTGCCGTCGATGCCGTCGCGGCCCAGCCAGTCGCGCAGCATGTTCCATTCCTGCGAGACCACGTACATGGCGTCCACGCAGCCCGTGACCTGGTCGGTGGCGGTGCCGGTGCCCCAGGTGTCGGTCGTACTGGTGAAGGCGGCCCCATTCTGCCCGCCGCACTGCAGGCCGGGGCGCGTCGGGTCGCTCATGGTGAAGCGGCCGCCCGAGCTCGTCGTGTTGATCGTGACGTTGCCGTAGTAGGCGCCCTTGCCCGTGGCGTCGAGCACGTCGTCGCGGGTCAGGTCGGGGAGCACCTTGCCGGTGGTGGCGTCGACGAAGACGTGCAGGTTGCTCGGCGCCGGGCCCTGCGCGGTCCGCTTGATGCCGCCGACCACCACCTCGTACGCCAGCACGCCCGCGCCCTGCGCAACGACCTTCAGCGTCGGCTTGCCGGCCGACCGGACCTTGATGAGCTGCTTGCGGGCCACCTTCGCGGCGGCAGCGGCCGAGATCTTGGGCGACGTGCCGATCGACAGCGCCTGGTCCTGCGCCACGTAGTTGCCCACCACCGCACCCGAGGTGTCGGTGACCACGACCGCGTCGCCGCCCTGCACGGGCAGGCCGCGGTACGTCCGCTCGTACGCCACGTACTGCAGGCCGTTCTGGCTCACGACCTGGCGCTTCACGAGCTTGTCATGGCCGCTGCGGAAGAACAGCTTCGGCTTCTTCGCCACCAGCGAGGCGGCCGACGACGTCGCCCGCGAGGTGGCGACGGCCGTGGGAACCGGGTCGGCGGCCGCGGCGCCGGCCGGGGCCGCCGGGGTGGTGGCCGCGTTTCCCTGCGGCATGGTCAGGGCGATGGACCCCGCTACGGTGACGGCCGCTATGCCGGTCGCCACCGCGACTTTGTGCTTCAAGGGTGCTCCTTGCGCGAAGACTCGCGGCGCCGATGCCGGGTCGTGCCCGACCGTCCGCCGTCGCGAAGTGAGGGGAATGCGCTCGTCTGCCGAGCGAGCGAGAGCAAGTCTTCGGCCAGAAAACATCGACGTCAATGCGCTTAAGAGTTGCTTAATGCTTCTTAAGATTGGAGCTCAGCGTCTTACGGAAGGCTTTCGGTGAGCTTTATCCAGCCGATGCGATTCATCGACGCTGAGTGCCGTCGTCGTCACCCGCTCCCGGCGGCCCCTCGGCCTGGCTGCGGCGACGCGGTGGAGACTCAAGAGTACGAAGTGGTTCTCGGTGCCGGCCTCCTATTCCTGGCCGGACCTGAAAATGGCCGGCCGGCGTCGCCGCGCCTGAAGTGGTCCACCGCCTCCGCGACCGGCCGGGCGCCCCAGTTCGCGGGCGTACTCGCCCACGACGCCCAGCGCCCCGCAGACCACGGGGTTGTGCCGGGCCCCGGGTTCCGCGATGGCGGAACCGTCCACCGGGGAAATATCTCCGTGATGCTCGTCGATAGGGTGGAGTCATGGGGGACGATCTGATCGAGAAGGCGCTCGGGCTGCTCTGCGACAAGTACATCTTCCCGGAGAAGGCCGCCGAGGCCGCCGCCGCGGTCCGGGCCAGACGCGCCGCCGGCGCCTACGACGGCCTTGCCGGGGCCGAGCTCGGCGCGCGGCTCACCGCCGATCTCGCGGAGGTCTGCGCCGACAAGCATCTACGGGTACGCCCCCGCGAGGAGGACGTCCGCGAGGCGCTCACCGAGGAGCAGATGGCCGCCGCGTACGCGAAGCAGCTGCGGCGCAACAACTACGGCATCGCCCGGGTCGAGCGGCTCGACGGCAACGTGGGCTACCTCGACCTGCGGCAGGTGCCCGACGCCTCCGTCGGCGGGCGGGCGATCGCCGCGGCCATGCAGCTCGTGACACACACCGAGGCGCTCATCGTGGACCTGCGGAAGAACCGTGGCGGCGCGCCCAACGGGGTCATCTTCTGGACCAGCTACTTCTTTTCCGGCGACGAGACGCACCTCAACGACATCTACGACGGTGCCAGCGGTGTCACGCGGCAGTTCTGGAGCCTCGCCCACCTGCCTGGCGAGCGCTACCTCGACCGGCCCGTGTACGTGCTGACCAGCGACGTCACGTTCTCGGCCGGCGAGGAGTTCTGCTACAACCTGCAGGCACAGGGGCGTGCGACGCTGATCGGCGCGACCACCCGCGGCGGCGCGCACCCGACCGAGTTCTTCCCGCTGTCGCCCACGATGGAGATCACCGTGCCGATCGCCCGGGCGGTCAACCCGGTCACCGGCACCAACTGGGAGGGCACCGGCGTGGTCCCCGACGTCCAGATGCCTGCGGCGGAGGCTTTCGCGTACGCGTACGAGAAAGCGCTGCGGCACGTGATCGCCACCGGGTCCTCGGCCGCCGTGCTGGAGGAGGCGCGGGCCGCGTTGCCGCAGGCCTAGGTCGTCCACTCCTCGGCGAGGATCGCGAAGTCGAGCTCGGTGGTCCATTCGCCCTTGAAGAACTCGTTCTTGACCAGGCGGGCCTCCTGCCGCATCCCGAGCCGGCGCGCCACCGCGGCCGAGGCCTCGTTGCGCTCGTCGAGGCGCGCGACGATGCGGTGCAGGCCCACGCCTTCGAAACCTTCCCGCAGGACGGCACGCGCCGCCTCGGTCGCGTAGCCGTGGCCGGCGAAGTCCGGGTTGAAGACGTATCCGAGCTCGCCCCCGCGGTGTTCGCGGCTGTGCCAGAACAGGACCACGTCGCCGACCAGCTGACCCGTCGCGGCGAGAACGGCGCCGAGAGTCAGGCTCTGGCCCTCGTCGGTCAGCGCCGTACGGGCCCACGGCCCGGCCAGCCGCTCGAGGACCACACGGCGGTCCATCGGTGCGAAGGGGACGTAGCGGCAGACGTCCGGACGGCTGCGGTACGCCAGCAGCGCATCCACGTCGTCCTCCGTCAGCGGCCGGAGCAGGAGGCGGTCGGTTCGGATCTGCACACGACCATGATGCCGTTCTTGCGCAGCGGTCTGGGATCATCGTGCGCATGCGTTTGCTGGGCACCCTGCACGACCCTGCGGATCAGGCACGTGCCGTCACGGCTGCGGGGGTGACGCTGTCGCGGCACGAGCTGCTCGGACGGGCGGCCGCTCTCGCCGGGGAGCTGGACGGCGTACCGATGGCGGCCGTGCACGCGGAGCCCGGGCTGCCGACCGTCATCGCCGTGACCGCGGGCCTGCTGGCCGGGGTGCCCGTCGTACCCGTGCCGCCGGACGCCGGCGAGCTGGAGCGGGCGCACGTGCTGCGCGACTCCGGCGCCGCCGTGATGCTCTCCGACGATCCCTCCGCCGCGGGCGGCAGCGGGCTGCCGGTCGTCCCGGTCACGCGGCCGGGGCACGGCTCGGTGCCCGCCGAGCCCGCGGCGGAACAGCCGGCCCTCGTGCTCTACACCAGCGGGACGACCGGGCCGCCGAAGGGCGTCGTGTTGTCCCGGGCGGCGATCGCGGCCGACCTCGACGCGCTCGCCGAGGCGTGGCGGTGGACCGCCGCCGACACCCTCGTGCACGGGCTGCCGCTCTACCACGTTCACGGGCTCGTGCTCGGCGTTCTCGGCGCGCTGCGGACCGGATCGCCGCTCGTCCACACCGGACGCCCGGCCCCCGAGGCGTACGCGGCGGCCGGCGGCACCCTCTACTTCGGCGTGCCCACCGTGTGGTCGCGGGTGTGTGCCGCCCCGGACGCCGCGCGGGCGTTGCGAGGAGCGCGGCTGCTGGTCTCGGGCAGCGCGCCGTTGCCGGTCCCGGTCTTCGACGAGCTCGTCACGCTGACCGGGCAGGCTCCGGTCGAACGGTACGGGATGACGGAAACGCTGATCACCGTCAGCACCCGCGCGGACGGCGACCGGCGCCCAGGCCACGTCGGCGTGCCCGTGGCGGGGGTGCAGACGCGCCTGACGGACGACGCCGGGGAGCCGCTGCCCGCCGACGGGACCACGATCGGCAACCTTCAGGTACGCGGCGCCACCCTCTTCGACGGCTACCTGCAGCCCGACGGCAGCACCGCCGCGCCGCTGTCCGACGGCTGGTACGCCACGGGCGACGTCGCCACCATCGGCCCCGACGGCTGGCACCGCATCGTCGGCCGGGCGTCCACCGACCTCATCAAGACCGGCGGGTACCGCGTCGGCGCCGGGGAGGTCGAGGACGCGCTGCTGCTGCACCCGGCCGTACGCGAAGCCGCCGTGGTCGGTACCCCCCACCCGGACCTGGGCGAGCAGGTGACGGCCTATGTGGTCGCCGACGGGCGGCCCGCCGCCGAGGAACTCGTCGCGTTCGTCGCGGGCAAGCTGGCCGCGCACAAGCGTCCCCGCGTGGTCCACATCGTCGCTGATCTGCCCCGCAACGCCATGGGCAAGGTGCAGAAGACGCGCCTACGATGACGCATGGGCGCTTACCGGCAGGCGTACGACCGCAGCATGGACGACCCCGAGGGCTTCTGGCGCGAGGCCGCCGCCGCGATCGACTGGGAGACGCCGCCGGGCGAGATCCTCGATCGCAGCGCCGCCCCGCTCTACCGCTGGTTTCCCGGTGCGCTGCTCAACACCTGCCACAACGCCCTCGACCGGCACGTCGACGCGGGGCGCGGTGACCAGTCCGCGCTGATCCACGACAGCCCGGTCACCGGGGCGCTGCGGACGTACACCTATCGCGAGCTGCGTGACGAGGTGGCGCTGTTCGCCGGGGCGCTGCGCCGGCTCGGGGTCGGCGCGGGTGACCGAGTCGTGCTGTACATGGCGATGGTCCCGCAGACCGTGGTCGCCATGCTGGCGTGCGCCCGGCTCGGCGCCGTGCACTCGGTCGTCTTCGGCGGATTCGGGGCGCGGGAGCTCGCCGCGCGCATCGACGACGCCCGTCCGAAGGTCATCGTCGCCACGTCCTGCGGGGTGGAGGCCGGGCGTGTGGTGGCGTACCAGCCGATGCTCGACGCCGCGCTGGCCGAGGCCGGGCACGCCCCGGCGCACGTGGTCGTCCTCCAGCGGCCGCAGGGGCCCGCGGAGCTGAGCAGGGAGACCGACCTGACCTGGGACGAGGCGGTCGCGGGTGCCGTACCCGCCGAATGTGTCCCGGTGGCCGCGACCGACCCGCTCTACATCCTCTACACGTCCGGCACGACCGGGCGCCCGAAGGGCGTGGTCCGCGACAACGGCGGCCACGCGGTCGCCCTGCGCTGGTCGATGCGGGCGATCTTCGACACCGGCCCCGGCGACGTCTTCTGGGCGGCGTCCGACGTGGGCTGGGTCGTCGGGCACTCCTACATCGTGTACGCGCCGCTGCTCACCGGTGCCACCACCGTCCTCTACGAGGGCAAGCCGGTCGGCACCCCGGACGCCGGCGCGTTCTGGCGGGTCGCCGCCCAGCACGGGGTCACCACGATGTTCACCGCGCCGACCGCCATCCGGGCGGTGAAGAAGGAGGACCCGGACGGCAAGCTGGCCGCCGGTCACGACCTGTCGAGGCTCCGGCTCCTGTTCCTCGCCGGGGAACGGCTGGATCCGGAGACCTATTCGTGGGCGGGGGAGCTGCTCGGCGTACCGGTGATCGACAACTGGTGGCAGACCGAGACCGGCTGGCCCATCGCCGCCTCGCCGCGCGGCCTGGAGCAGCTGCCCACCAAGCCGGGCTCGCCGTCGCTGCCCGTACCCGGATTCCGGGTCCGCGTCGTCGACGCCGCCGGCGACGACGTGCCGGTTGGTGAGGAGGGCTCGATCGTCATCGGGCTGCCGCTGCCGCCCGGCTGCCTGCCCACGCTCTGGGGCGACGACGAGCGCTACGTCGCGTCCTACCTGTCGGCGTTCCCGGGCGCCTACCTCACCGGCGACGGCGGCCGCTTCGACACCGACGGCTACCTGTACGTCATGGGCCGCACCGACGACGTGATCAACGTGGCCGGCCACCGCCTGTCCACGGGAGCGATGGAGGAGGTCCTCGCCGCCCACCCGGCCGTCGCGGAATGCGCGGTGATCGGCGTGCACGACC
This sequence comes from Actinoplanes sp. NPDC049681, assembly GCF_044465265.1. Classification (NCBI taxonomy): domain Bacteria; kingdom Bacillati; phylum Actinomycetota; class Actinomycetes; order Micromonosporales; family Micromonosporaceae; genus Actinoplanes; species Actinoplanes sp. NPDC049681. Next base: position 217,630 of record NZ_JBITLP010000005.1, on the reverse strand, counting down.
CGCTCAAGGGCCAGGTGCCCCGCGGTTTCGTGGTGCTCAAGGCCGGCGCCGAGGTCGACCCCGCCGAGCTGGTCGCCCTGGTCCGCGAGCGGATCGGGCCGGTCGCCGCCCTGCGCCGGGTCGACGTCGTGGCCGGGCTGCCCAAGACCCGCTCCGGCAAGATCCTGCGGCGCACCATGCGCGGCATCGCCGACGGCCACCCCGAACCGGTGCCCTCGACCATCGACGACCCGGCCGTCCTCGACCGGCTGCGCCCGATCCTCCTCGGCTGAGGCCAAACATCCCGGATCCGGATGTACGGCCCGGAACCGGTCGACGGGGACAACACCGGACCCCGGGGATCAGTAGTCTGCTGTCGCACGACCAGTCGCGGCCGCACTGTCGGGAAGCCGCCCCGAGGCTGGTCAACCACGGCGTCCTTCAGCACTGTGGACGACCGATGGAGTAGCTTCGGCGGCTGGGGGGCCAACGATGACGACGACTGTCGCCTTCGACCGGGGCGGGGTGCAGAGCAGCGCCGACCTGCTTCGCGCCGAACGCCTGAGGATCGCACCGGACGAACCGGGCCTGGTGCCCGGCGGGCGAGGGTGGGCGCCTGCTTCCCGCCAGATGGCCGAGCTCTGCGCGGACTGCCCGGACAGCATCGGCGACGTGCTCAAGATGCTGCACCGAACCCAGCTGATCATGAACGAGCTGCCGCCGCCCGCCGCCAACCGGGTGGCATCGTTCAACTCGCTGTACTTCACGATCACCGACCGGGTCAAGCAGGCCCTCAAGGGCCCCGAGGTCGTGGACGGCGACTTCCTGGAGCTGCTCGACGTCGAATTCGCCAAGCGCTACTTCGAGGCGCTGCGCCTGTGGGGCGAGGAGGACCTGCGCACCCCGGACGCCTGGGAGATCCTCTTCCGCCGCGCCCAGGACCGCAAGGTCAGCAAGCTCGCCGCGGCCATGCTCGGCGTCAACGCCCACATCAACCACGACCTGGCGCTGGCCCTGACCTCCACCTGGGAACAGCTCGGCGCGCCGACCGACGACGTGGTCAGCCCCGACTACCTGCTGGTGAACAAGATCTTCTACCGGGAGATCCCCCGGCTGCGCCGCCGCTACTCGACCCGCTGGCAGCTGCGCATCGACGGCCTGGTCGGCGACCTCGACGACTGGAGCCAGCGCGTCCTCGTCTCGGCGACCCGCGCGCACGCCTGGGACCAGGCCCGGCGCCTGTGGGAACTGCGCGACGACGAGGAGGACCTCGCGCGGGCCATGCTGGTGATGGACCGGGCATCGGCGTACGTGGGGGAGCTCCTGATCACGGGCGACGGGGTGGTGAACCGGGTGGGTGATCTGCTGCGGGCCGGCCGCGACAACGCTCGGGCGGGCATCGACCGGCTCTTGCACCGGCGCCGGCCGCTGGTCTGACGTTCCGCCGGCTCCCCGGGGCGGCCGGCGTCCCGAGCGGCCGGCTTCCGGGCGGCTGCCTCGGCATGCCGGCTCGCTGGGCGGCTCGGCTCGGCTCGCTTGGTTGGCCGGCTCGCTGGGCAGGCTCGCCCTCTGGGTAGCGCGGCTCGCTCACGTAGAGCGGCTCGCTCACGTAGAGCGGCTCGCTGCGGCTCGCTGACGCGGGGCGGCTCGCTGACGCGGGGCGGCTCGCTCACGCAGGGCGGCTCGCTCACGCAGGGCGGCTCGCTCACGCAGGGCGGTCCGCTCACGCGGGGCGGTCCGCGCGCCCAGGGCGGCTCGCTCACGCGGGGCGGTCCGCTCACGCGGGGCGGTCCGCTCACGCGGGGCGGTCCGCTCACGCGGGGCGGTCCGCGCGCACAGGGCGGTCCGCGCGCACAGGGCGGTCCGCGCGCCCAGGGCGGTCCGCTCACGCAGGGCGGTCCGCTCGCCCAGGCTCTCCGGCTCGGCGGGTCGAGCCGTCGAGGACGGTCGTGCGGCTTGGCGGGCTGTGCTGTCAGAGCGAGTCAGTCCCCTTGAGGCTGGTCATACCGTGGATGCCGCTCGGCGGGTGGCAGCCGCCGGCGGTGCTCGGGCCGCCCAGCGGGCGCCCCGTCAGCTGGGCGGGGCGTCGATGCGGCGGCCCAGGGTGGCGGCGAGGCGGTCCAGCGTCGGCGCGTCGTCCCTGACCGGCTGCGGCGGGGCGAACGGCTGGCGGTCCGGCGGCACCGAGGCGAGCGCGCCGAGAGTGAACTCCAGCTCCTGGGCGGCCAGCTGGTCGGAGAAGCCCGCGCGGCCACCCGTGGCGACCGCGAGGTCCCAGCCGTGCACCAGCAGCTCGGTGAGTTGCAGGTGCAGGGCGACGGCGCCCGGCACGCGACCGAAAGGCACCTCGACGATCCGGCTCGCCGCGTCCGGCCGGCCTGCGGCGGCGAGCAGGACGGCCGCGTTCCGCTCGAAGCCGGCGGCCGTGGGGTCGGCGGTCGTGGCCTGCGGCTCGCCGCCGAGCGCGACGGCGAAGCGGGCGCTGCCCTGGACGACGTGGCTCACCAGGGCCCGGACGTCCCAGTCGGCGCAGGGCGTCGGGCCGGACCACTGCTCCTGCCGGATGCCGGCGATCAGCCGGCCCATCTCGCCGGTGGCGTCGGCCAGCTGCTCCATGGTTGCCTGCTGCACGGTCTCTCCTCGTCTCGGGTGCCGGGAACGTATCAGCCACCTCTGACAGAAAGGGCCGTGGTTACCGCTCGGCACGATCCGCTCGCGTCGATCTGGCGGGGTGGAGCGTTCATGCCGGGATGGCGGGGCATCGGGAGGATGCGCCGGTACGGTCCACAAGCATCTCGCCCGGCTGTACCGGAAGCTCGGTACGACGGACCGGCTGGCGACCGTGTTGCGCGCCCGGGAAGCCGGCCTGCTGCCCGGCCCGGGGAATGACGCTGCGAACAGTGTTCCGGGGCAGGCGCACCGCCTGCCCCGGAAACGGGCCGGGTCACGACGAGGTGGCCGTGCCCTCCAGGACCTGGGACTCCTTGCTCAGGGCCGGGGAGTCCTTGCCCCGGGCGATCTCGATGCGCCGCGGCTTCGCGGCCTCGGCGACCGGGATGGTGAGCGTCAGCACGCCGTCCTGCCAGGTCGCCGCAATGTGCTCGACGTCCAGCCCGTCGCCCAGCGTCAGGCGGCGTTCGAAGGTGCCGGTGACGCGCTCGCGGCGCAGCCACTGGACGTCGGAGTCGGTGCGGGGCGAGCGCTCCGCGCGGATGGTCAGCACGTGGTTGTCGACGTCGACCTGGACTGAGCCGGGGTCGACGCCGGCAAGGTCGCAGTGCAGGACGAAGTGATCACCGGAGCGGTAGAGGTCCATCGGCATCGCCATGGTCGCGGCACCGGCGGAGCCCGACGTGGGGCCGAAGACCTGGCCGGCCAGGCGGTCGAACTCGCGGAAAGGATCGAAGGTCAGCACCACGGATCCACCTCCTCGTGCGGCCCGCCGGCCGTTCCGGCGGGCGTGTGGCGCTCGGCGTTCGGATCATCTCTGCCGAGAGTCGTGCAGCACGTCCGAGGTGGGTTCATCACCGCGGTTGAGCTGCAGCGACAATTCATGTTTTAGCACTGTCGGCTCGAGAGTGCCAAGAGCCGGACCAAGATTTTCTGGAAGGATCGGCGCCATGAGCGCTCTCGTCGACCGGGCCGGCCGCCGCTACCCGCTGCACGAGCCGCGGTGGTGCGGCGACGACGGCTCGCCGCTGCTGGTCGCACCGCTGCCCGGCATCACGCGCGACGACGTCGACACCACCGTACGGTCGCAGTGGCGCTATGCGGCGGCCCTGCCGGCGCCGGTCGGACGGCCGGTGACCCTCGGGGAGGGGTCGACGCCGCTGCTGCCGTTCGACCTCGACGGAGTGGCGATGCTGGTCAAGCCGGAGTGGGCGAACCCGACCGGCAGCTTCAAGGACCGCGGCACCACCGTCATGGTGTCGACCCTGCAGGAGCAGGGCATCGGCGAGATCCTCGAGGACAGCAGCGGCAACGGGGGGTCGTCCGTCGCCGCGTACGCGGCCGCCGCCGGGATCCGGGCCACGATCCTGGCGCCGGAGTCGACGTCCCCGGCCAAGATCCAGCAGAGCCGGGTGCACGGCGCCACGGTCCGGCTGGTGCCGGGCAGCCGTCAGGACACCGCGGACGAGGCCGTGCGGCGCTCCGCCTCGACGTTCTACGCCAGCCACAACTGGCACCCGTTCTTCCTGCAGGGCACCAAGCTTCTCGCGTACGAGATCTGGGAGGACCTGGGGTTCACGGCGCCGGACGCGATCGTCCTGCCGTGCGGGGCCGGCAGCCTGGTCCTGGGTCTGCACCTCGGTTTCGGTGAGCTGCTCGCGTCCGGGGCGGTCCGCCGCCGTCCGCGGCTGCTGGTGGCCCAGCCGCGCAACTGCAGCCCGCTGGTGACCGCGTTCGGGGCCGGGGCGGATACGGTCGCGCCGGGTGAATGGGTGCCGACGGTCGCGGAGGGTACGGCGATCGCCCGGCCCGTGCGGGACCGGGAGGTGCTGGCGGCGATCCGGCTCTCCGGCGGAGACATGACCGCGGTGGCCGAGGCGGACATCGGCCGCGCGACGTTCGAGCTCGCCGGCCGAGGCCTGTACGCGGAGCCGACCAGCGCCATCGTCGTCCCGGCGGCCCGCGAGTTCCGCCGCCGTGGTGCCCTGCGCCCCGGCGGATCCACCGTGCTGGTGCTCACCGGCTCGGCGTTGAAGGCGGCCGACGCCGTGGGACGGCTACTCGCCCAGCGGTAGCGTCGGCAGGATCGTCCGGCTGCGCCCGGGACGGGGGTACGCCTCCGCGGCGGCGGCGAGGCGGGCCGCGTGGTCGCGCTGCTTCTGCCAGTGCCCGTAGAGGGCGCCGCGCTGCGACAGCCGGTCGACCTCGGTGATCGTCGCCGGGTCGACGTCGCCGGGCGGGGCGTCGCGCCACGGGGTGCCCGGCAGGGGCATGAACGTGTGGGCGTGGATCCGGGCGCCCAGGTCGGCGAGGTCGCGGGCCAGCGTCAGGGAGGCCTGGACGTCGTCCGTGCCCTCGCCCGGCATGCCGAAGATCATGTCCACGTTGATCCGGAAGCCCTCCTCCACGCCGAGGCGGACCGCCCGCCGGACCTCCTCGGTCCCGTGCCCCCGCTTGGCCGCGTCGAGCACCCGGTCCGACCCCGACTGCGCGCCGACGATGATGTTCGTGTTCGCGCAGTACCGCTTCACCAGCCGCAACGCCTCCCGGCTGACGTGCTCGGGCCGGATCTCGCTGGGGAACGAGCCGAAGAAGACCCGCCCGTGCGGGCCGATGCCCTCCCGGCACGACGCGAGTAGCTCCTCGACCGCCGCCAGGTTCGGCTCCTCGGTCTGGCTGCCGTACGACAGAGCGGTCGGCGTGATGAAGCGGACGTCCCGCAGTCCGCGCTCGCGCATCCGGTCGACGTGCCAGCGGACGTTGCCGATGCTGCGGTGACGGAACCGCGCCGAGAACATGAACGGGGTCTGGCAGAAGCGGCAGGCGTAGACACAGCCCCGTGTGATCTCCAGGGCGTTGAACCGGTCCCACCGCAGGGAGAAGCCGGCGAAGTCGTCGAGCGGCCGCTGCCGGGCCTTGCCGGTCCGCACCAGGGTGCCGTCGGCGTCGCGGTAGGCCAGCCCGTGGATGCCGGCCGGGTCGCCGCCGGCGTCGACCAGCGCGAGCAGGGTGGTCTCACCTTCGCCGATCGCGGCGACGTCCCAGCCCGCGTCCAGCGTCTGGACCGGCTCGGCGGTCGCGTGGACGCCGCCGGCGACGTGCAGAACGGAAGGGCCGTCCGCCAGTTCGCGGATGCGGCCGAGCTCCTGCGCGAGCGCGGCGGCGTCGGGTGAGTAGAAGGACCACAGGACCAGCACCTTGGCGCCGGCCGCGAGCGCGTCCCGGATGTGCGCGGCGGTGGCTTCGGGGGTCTCGCCGAAGCGGACGTCGTACCGGGTGGTGGTCTCGTGCCCCTCGAGCGCGCCGAGCAGGACGTGAAAGCCGTACGTGACCGCCTTGCGGTAGCGCAGGATCAGGACGAGGTCCGGGCCGCTCATCCCGCGATTTTGTCAGCAGCGAACCGCCTCCCCTCGCGCGGACCCACGAGAGGAACCGGTCGGGCTGTCGGCTTTCCGACTCGTGGATCGACCGGCCCCGGCGTGGGGGCCCGGCCCGTAGCCTTCCGTATTGCACCTTTAGTCCGCGTTGGAGGGAGACGCGCACCATGACGACCGAGGACGACAACGGCACCGGCCTGAGCCGGCGCCGGGCGATGCTGCTCGCCGGAGCCACCGCCGCGGCGCTCGCCGGGCTCGAGGCGGCCGTGCCGACGCCCGCGCTGGCCGCCCAGAGTGGATGGCGTTGGTGCCTGCAGTGCGGCTCCTTGTGGCGGCCGGGGCTGCCGTACAACGCGTGTCCGGCGGGCGGGGCGCATGTCGCGCGCAGCTGGAACTACGTGCTCAAGGTCGAGTCCGAGGGCGGCCCGGGCCAGCCGGAGTGGCGGCTCTGCGCCAACTGCCAGGCGCTCTGGTGGCGGGGGAACGGCAACACCGGGCAATGCTCCGGCGCACCGATGGGACACAACGAGGTCGGCTGGGGGACGATCTCCCCGCGGTACGTCCTGGAGACCGCCACCGCCAACACGGGCGGCACCGGCCAGGCGAACTGGAGATACTGCAGCAACTGCCACGTCATGGTCTACAACGACACCGGCACGAACTCCGCGGGCCGTTGCGCCGCCGGTGGGCGCCACTACACGGGCGGCAGCTGGAACTTCCGGATCAAGTACGTGTGACGTCCGGTCACACTCGGACGTCCGCGCAAAGTGATGCCGCGTTAGCACCACGGAAACACAAGGGTGCCCGGACCGTAATGGCTGGTGGCGAGCATCTGTCGGGTGGAACCCGATCAGAATGCCGACGTCGCCGGCCCGCTCGCCGGGTTCACCGTGGCCGTCACCGCCGAGCGGCGGCGCGAGGAACTGGCCGCCCTGCTGGAGCGGCGCGGGGCCCGGGTCGTCGTCGCGCCCGCGATCACCATCGTGCCGCTGGGGGACGATCAGGCGTTGCACGCCGCGACCGAGGCCTGTGTCGGGCTCGCCCCGGACATCGTGGTCGCCACCACCGGGATCGGGTTCCGGGGGTGGCTGGAGGCCGCCGAGGGCTGGGGGATGGGCGACACGCTGCGGGCGGCGCTGGGCCGGGCGCGGCTGATCGCGCGGGGTGCCAAGCCGTGCGGGGCGATCCGGGCCGCCGATCTCACCGAGGAGTGGTCCGCCGCGACGGAGTCGTCGGAGGAGATCCTGGAGCGGTTGCTCGCGCAGGGCATCGCCGGGCGGCGGATCGCGGTGCAGCTGCACGGCGGGCCGCAGGCGGAGTTCACCGGTGCGTTGCGGGCGGCCGGGGCCGCCGTCGTGGAAGTCCCGGTCTACCGGTCCGCCCTGCCGCCCGACGTCGCTCCCGTACGCCGCCTCGTCGGCCAGCTCACCGCCGGGCAGATCGACGCGGTCACCTTCACCAGCGCGCCTGCCGTGCAGGCCCTGCTCGAGATCGCCGGTCCCGACGGCAGCGAGGTGCTCGACCGGTTCCGGGGCGGGACGATGGCCGCCTGCGTCGGGCCCGTCACCGCTGCCGCGCTGGTGGCGCAGGACGTCCCGGTGGTCACGCCGCACCGCTCGCGGCTCGGCGCCCTGGTCAAGGTCGTCACCGACGAGCTGCCCCGCCGGGCGCGGCGGCTGTCGGTCGGCGGCGACCAGCTGGAGATCCGCGGGCACGCCGTGCTCATCGACGGCCGGCTGCAGACGCTGGCCCCGGCCGCGATGGCCATGCTGGGCTCGCTCGCCGACCGGCCGGGTGCCGTGGTGTCCAAGGAGAAGCTGGCCGAGGCACTGCCGCGGGGCACCGACGCGCACGCCGTCGACGTCGCGATCGCCCGGCTGCGGACCGCCCTGGGCGGCGGCGGGCACATCGAGACGGTGATCAAGCGGGGATACCGGTTGCGGGTGGACGAGGGAGCCTGATGACGAGTCTGCTCGCCGTGGCGCACGGGACGCGGTCCGCCGCCGGTCAGTCCCAGATCCGTGACCTGGTGGACCGGGTGGCCGGGCGCCTCCCGGGCGTGGAGGTACGGCTGGCCTACGTCGACGTGCAGCAGCCGCGGGTGGCGGACGCGATCCGGGCGACGGACGTGGTGGTGCCCTTGCTGCTCTCCGCCGGCCACCACGTGCGGGTGGACATCGGGGAAGCGGCGGCCGCCGCCGGTGCTGTCGTGGCGCCGCCGCTCGGCCCTGATCCGGTTCTGGTGGACATCCTGCGGCGGCGGCTTCCGCCCTGTGACGCCGTCGTGCTCGCCTCCGCGGGGTCCTCCGATCCGGCGTGGCGGGCCGAGGTGGACGGCGTCGCCGCCGAGCTCGGTGGCACGGTCGCCTACGCCTCCGGCCGGGAGCGGCTGGTGCCCGACGTCGTCGCGCGGCTGAGAAGAAGCGGGAAGAGACGAATCGTCGTGGCGGCGTACCTGCTCGCCGACGGGCTGTTCTACCGGTCGCTGCACCGGGCCGGCGCCGACCGGGTGACCGCGCCGCTGTGCGAGGACCCGGCGGTCGCGGACCTGGTGCGGACGCGTTTCCGCGATCTCACAATGGCCGCGAGCGGGTTGTAGGGAAAACCGAACGTCGGGGCAATCATTACGCGCGAGTGAACGAAACGCCGGCCCGCCACGATCCTTCTCGTGACGGTGACCGAGACGCATTGCCCGTACTGCGCGTTGCAGTGCGGCATCCGGTTGACGCCCGCGATTCCCCGGGTGCGGCTGGAGCCCGCCGACTTCCCGGTGAACCGCGGCGGGCTCTGCGCCAAGGGCTGGACCGCGGCCGAGCTGCTCGACCATCGGGATCGCCTGCTCACCCCGCTGGTGCGCAAGACCGCCGGGGACCGGGGCAGCCCGCTGCGGGAGGCGACCTGGGACGAGGCCCTGGACCGGATCGCCGGCGCTATCCGGTCCAGCCAGCAACGGTACGGCCCGGACAGCGTCGGCGCGTTCGGCGGGGGCGGGCTCACCAACGAGAAGGCGTACACGCTGGGCAAGTTCGTCCGGGTGGCGCTGCGCTCGGCGTCCGTCGACTACAACGGCCGGTTCTGCATGTCGTCGGCCGCCACCGCCGCCAACCGGGCGTTCGGTGTGGACCGTGGGCTGCCGTTCCCGCTCGAGGACCTGGCGGGTGCGCGTACGGTCCTGCTGGTCGGGGCGAACCCGGCCGACGCCATGCCGCCCTCGATGCAGTACCTCGACGCCGGGCGCGCCGACGGTGCCCGGCACATCGTCGTCGACCCGCGGCTGACGGCGACCGCCAAGGGCGCGTACCGGCATCTGCAACCCCTGCCCGGCACGGACCTGGCGCTGGCCAACGGCCTGCTGCACATCGCGATCCGCGAGGGCCTGATCGACGAGGACTACGTCCGGGACCGGACGACCGGTTTCGAGGCGGTCCGCGCCGCGGTGACCTCCTACTGGCCGGAGCGGGTCGAGCGGATGACCGGCGTGCCCGAGGCCCACCTGCGCGAGACGGTCCGGATGCTGGCCACCGAACGCCCGGCGATGATCCTCACGGCCCGGGGCGCCGAACAGCATAGCAACGGTACGGACACCGCCCAGTCCTACCTCAACCTCGCCCTGGCGCTGGGCCTGGTCGGCCGGCCGCTCTCGGGCTACGGCACGATCACCGGCCAGGGCAACGGGCAGGGCGGCCGCGAGCACGGGCAGAAGGCCGACCAGCTGCCCGGCTACCGGCGGCTCGACGATCCCGCCGCCCGCGCGCACGTGGCGAAGGTGTGGGGCATCGACCCCGCCGAGCTGCCGATGCCGGGCAAGTCCGCGTACGAGATGCTCGACCGGCTCGGCACCGACGGCGGCGTACGGGTGTTGCTGGTGCTGGCCAGCAACATCGCCGTCTCCGCGCCGCACGCCAACCACGTCATCGACCGGCTGCGCGCCCTCGACCTGCTGGTGGTCTCCGACATCTTCCTGTCCGAGACCGCCGAGCTGGCCGACGTCGTCCTCCCCACCGCCCAGTGGGCGGAGGAGGAGGGCACGATGACCAATCTGGAGGGCCGGGTCATCCGCCGCCGCAGTGCTCTGCCCCCGCCCCCCGAGGTCCGCACCGACCTGCGGTTCCTCAAGGACCTCGCCGGGCGCCTGGGACGCGGCGAGTTCTTCAGCGACGAACCGCGCGAGGTCTTCGACGAGCTGCGCCGCGCCAGCGCCGGCGGGATCGCCGACTACGCCGGCATCACCTACGAGCGGATCGAGGCGGAGCAGGGCGTGTTCTGGCCGTGCCCGGCCGAGGACCACCCGGGCACGCCGCGGCTGTTCGCCGACGGCTTCCCGACGCCCGACGGGCGGGCCCGCTTCGTGCGGGTCGAGCACCGCGACCCGCACGAGGTCCCCGACCGGCATTTCCCGTACGTCCTGACGACCGGCCGCACCATGCAGCAGTACCAGAGCGGCAACCAGACCCGCCGCGTCGCCGCGCTGAGCGTGGCCATGCCCGAGCCCCGCGTCGAGCTGCACCCCGACCTCGCGCGCCGGCACGGCATCGCCGACAGCGACATGGTCGAGCTGCGCAGCCGCCGCGGCCGGGCGTTCTTCCGGGCCCGGCTCAACGCCGGCATCCGCCCGGACACCGTCTTCGCACCGTTCCACTGGGGCGGCGACAACGCCGTCAACGCCCTCACCGATCCCGCGCTCGACCGGCACTCCAAGATGCCCGCGTTCAAGGCGTGCGCGGTCGCCATCTCCCGTACCGAAGAAGAAGGGAGCTGCTGACGTGCAGCAACCGCGTCTGGTGGTCATCGGCAACGGCATGGCCGGCGCCCGTACGCTCGAGGAGATCCTCGCCCGCGACGGCGACTTCGCCATCACCGTCTTCGGCGACGAGCCGTACGGGAACTACAACCGCATCATGCTCTCCAACGTCCTCGCGGGCGTGGAGGACGAGGCGGGCATCTTCCTCAACGACCTGTCCTGGTACGCCGACAACGGCATCACCCTGCACGCCGGCACCCGCATCGCGCGCATCGACCGGCGCGGGAAGACGGTGTACGCCGAGGACGGCACAGCCACGCCGTACGACAAGCTCATCATCGCCACCGGCAGCCGCTCGTGGGTGCCGCCGATCACCGGCATCCACCGCCCGGGCCGCGGCTACCACCAGGGCGTCTTCGCCTTCCGGACGCTCGACGACACCCGCTCGATGATCCGGTACGCCCGCGAGCACGAGCGCGCGGTCGTCATCGGCGGCGGCCTGCTCGGCCTCGAGGCGGCGCGGGGCCTGCAGAACCACGTCAGCCACGTGACGCTCGTGCACGCCATGGGCCACCTCATGAACACTCAGCTGGACGCCGAGGGCGGCGCGACCCTGCAGCGCAGCGTGGAGAAGCTCGGCATCGAGGTGGTCACCGACGCGCTGACCACAGAGATCCTCGGCAAGCACGCGGTCACCGGCGTGAAGCTCAAGGACGGCCGGACGATCCCCTGCGACGTGGTGGTGATCGCCGCGGGCATCCGCGCCAACGCCGAGGTGGCGGAGGTGAGTGGCCTCGCGGTCGACCGCGGCATCGTCGTCGACGACCAGATGCGGGTGCAGGGCGAGCCCGACATCTACGCCGTCGGCGAGTGCGCCCAGCACCGCGGAGAGGTGTACGGCCTCGTCGCACCCCTGTGGGACCAGGCGAAGGTGCTCGCCGACCACCTCACCGGGCGCGACCCCGAGGCGGCCTACCACGGGTCCCGGGTCGCCACGAAGCTCAAGGTCGCCGGGGTGGACGTGGCGGCGATGGGCGTCCAGGCGGCCGAGCGCGACGACGACGAGACGCTGACCTTCAGCGAGCCGCGCAAGGGCGTCTACAAGAGCCTCGTCATCCGCGACGGGCGTCTGATCGGCGCCACCCTGGTCGGCGACGTCGGCAAGGTCGCCTTCCTCATGCAGGCGTTCGACCGCGGGCTGGCGCTGCCGGAGAACCGCGTCGAGCTGATGTTCGACCTCGGAGGACCGCCCGCCGAGGTCAGCGCCGCCGAGATGGCCGACGACGCCCAGGTGTGCAACTGCAACGGCGTCAGCAAAGGCACGCTCGTCGAGACCGTCCACGGTGGATGCAAGACGGTGAACGGCGTCATGGACAAGACACGGGCCGGCAAGGGCTGCGGCACCTGCAAGAGCCTGGTCCAGCAGATCGTCGAGTGGGCCGCCGGGGGAGAGGTCGAGGAGGACCCCGCGGCCTCCTGGTACGTCCCCGGCGTACCGATGCCCAAGCCGGAGCTGATGCAGGCCATCCGCACCCACGGGCTGAAGTCGGTGTCGTCGGTCTTCGCCACGCTGGTGCCGGGCGGCGAGGAGGACGCGAAGAGCAAGATGGGCCTGGCCTCGCTGCTGAAGATGATGTGGGGCGACGAGTACGTCGACGAGCGCGACGCCCGCTTCGTCAACGACCGGGTGCACGCCAACATCCAGCGCGACGGGACGTTCTCCGTGGTGCCGCAGATGAAGGGCGGCGTCACCACTCCGGCCCAGCTCAAGCGGATCGCGGAGGTCGCCGAGCGGCACCGCGTACCGATGGTCAAGCTCACCGGCGGGCAGCGCATCGACCTGCTCGGAGTGCCGAAGGAGAAGCTGCCGCAGATCTGGGCGGAGCTCGACATGCCGTCCGGATACGCGTACGCGAAGAGCTTCCGCACCGTGAAGACCTGCGTCGGCTCGGAGTTCTGCCGCTTCGGGGTGGGCGACTCCACCGCGCTGGGCATCGCGCTCGAGGAGCGATACCAGGGCATCGAGGGCCCGGGCAAGATGAAGCTGGCCGTCACCGGGTGCCCGCGCAACTGTGCCGAGGCGTACGTGAAGGACCTGGGCGTCGTCGCGATCGACGGCGGCCGGTGGGAGATCTACGTCGGCGGCGCGGCCGGGGCGCACGTGCGCAAGGGCGACCTGCTGGCCACGGTGGACTCCGCTGACGAGGTCATCACGCTCACCGGGCGGTTCCTGCAGTACTACCGCGAGAACGCCAACTGGCTCGAGCGCACGTACGCCTGGGTGCCGCGGATCGGCATCGAGCGCATCCGCGAGGTGGTGGTCGACGACGCCGACGGGATCGCCGCCGACCTCGACGCCGCGATGGAGGCCTCCGTGGCCGCGTACAAGGATCCGTGGCGGGAACGCGCCGAACCGGTGACACCGGGACAGTTCCGCACCTCGCTGCCGCTGACCGTCCTGCCCCAGGTGCCGGTCCGATGAGCGCAGCGGTGAGGCTACGACCGGGACCACGACGGCGGACGATCGCCGATCCGCGGAGCGGAGGCCAGCAATGAGCACCCGGCTCGGTCCCGTGGACCAGATCCCGTTCGGCGAGGGACGCGCGTTCGCCGTGGAGGGCGAGATGGTGGCCGTGTTCCGGCTGCGCGACGGCTCGCTGCGCGCCCTGTCGGCGGTCTGCCCGCACAAGGGCGGACCCCTCGCGGACGGGCAGATCGACAGCAAGGTGGTCGTCTGCCCCCTGCACCTCAACGCCTTCGACCTGACTACCGGCTGCTCGCTCAGCGGGCAGCCCGACCTGACCGTCTACCCCGTCGCTGTCGACGACGAGGGTCACATCGTCATCTACTCGGAGGTCTCCGCGTGAGCGCTACCACCCTGGAACGTCCCGCCGCCCTTACCGTACGAGGGCATTGGATCGACGACTGGCGGCCCGAGGACCCCGCGTTCTGGGCGAACGGGGGCGCCGCCATCGCCCGGCGGAACCTGACGTACTCGATCTTCTCCGAGCACATCGGCTTCTCCGTGTGGACGATGTGGTCCGTGCTGGTGCTGTTCCTCGGCCCCGCGTACGGCATCGACCCGGCCGGCAAGTTCCTGCTCACCGCCGTGCCCGCGCTGGTCGGGTCGACGCTGCGGATCCCGTACACCTTCGCGGTGGCCCGCTTCGGCGGCCGCAACTGGACCATCATCAGCGCGTCGCTGCTGCTGATCCCGGCCCTGCTCGCCGCCTTCCTCATCAGGCCCGGGGTCTCGTACGGCACGCTGGTCGCGCTGGCCGCGGTCGCCGGCGTCGGCGGAGGCAACTTCGCCTCCTCGATGACGAACATCAATGCGTTCTACCCGGACCGCCTCAAGGGCTGGGCGCTCGGCATCAACGCCGGCGGCGGCAACATCGGGGTGGCCGCGGTGCAGCTGGTCGGCCTCTTCGTGCTGGCCGTGTTCGGCGCCGGGCACCCCGGCATCGTGGCCGGCATCTACATCCCGCTGATCGTCGCGGCCGCCGTCGGCTCGGCCCTCGCCATGGACAACCTCAGCCAGGTCCGCAACGAGAAGCGCGGCGTGCGCGACGCCGCCCGGGAGCCGCACACCTGGATCATGTCGCTGCTCTACATCGGCACGTTCGGCTCGTTCATCGGCTTCGGCTTCGCCTTCGGTCAGGTGCTGCAGGTGCAGTTCCACGACGTGTTCAGCACGCCGGTGAAGGCCGCGTACCTCACGTTCCTGGGCCCGCTGCTCGGCTCCCTGATCCGGCCGGTCGGCGGCGCGCTGGCGGACCGGCTCGGCGGCGCGCGGGTCACCTTCGTGAACTTCCTCGCCATGGCGGCCGGCGCGAGCATCGTCCTGATGGCGTCCCAGCTCAAGTCGCTGCCGCTGTACCTCATCGGGTTCATCGCGCTGTTCGTGTTCAGCGGGATCGGCAACGGGTCGACCTACAAGATGATCCCTCGCATCTTCGCCCTCAAGCACCCGGACGACCAGCACGAGGCCCGCCGGCTCTCGGGCGCGGTGATCGGCATCGCGGGGGCGATCGGGGCGTTCGGCGGGGTGCTGGTGAACCTGGCGTTCCGGCAGTCGTTCCTCGAGTACAAGACGGCGGACGCGGCGTACGTGGCGTTCATCGCCTTCTACGCGTTGTGCGTACTGGTGACGTGGGCGGTGTACCTGCGCCCGGACCGCAGGATCGGCACCGTCTGACCGCACTTGCCGGGAGGTCAGTGTCCGCGCAGGTGGTCGACCAGGTCGGCGAGTTCGGGTACCTCGCGAGCGTCGTCCAGCGCCTTCTGCAGGATCGTGTCGTGAACCGGCGCGGCGGCGGCGAGCAAAGCCTTGCCGTCGCCCGTCAGTTCCGTGTAGATGCCGCGGCGGTCGTCGGGGCAGAGGCAGCGGACGAGCAGCCCCCGGTTCTCCAGCCTGGTCACCAGCCTGGTGGTGGCGCTGGAGCTGAGCGCGGCGGCCCGGCCGAGCTGCTGCATACGCATGTGCCAGCCGTCCTGGCGGCTGAGGGCGTCCAGGACCGTGAACTCCACGACCGAGAGTCCGAACTGATCGCCGAGCGTCTTCTCCAGGGCGGCCTCGATGCGTCCGTGGAGGGCGGCCAGTCTGCGCCATCCCTGGGCTCTGATCTCGACGGCGGCGTCGTTCGCGACTCCCATGCCGCTCCCTTCGTCAGGACGCCCATCGTGGCCGCAGATAGTGCGCTTGTGCAACTACCACTCTACGAGGTCGGCCTGGCGGGTACGCCCGGGGACTCAAGGCAACCACGTCCCAGCATGTGGAACGCCTTTCGTGATGAGCTTCACCGCCTTTCCGGATCACGATGCGCCTGACGTGGCGTGTCATCTTTTCGTCATCAGTGCTACCCGCGACTGTGCGTAGTTCGATTGCGGCGACCCTTCGCCGCGGCCTAGTTTTCAGGTCAGACATCGAGGAGTGCTTACTGTCGCGCGGGGGGCCCGTCGGTAGCCATGAACGCATCTACGTACGTATCCGTGCGGCCGGTCGTGCAATGAGCGCCTCGACCGTGCAGATGGTTCCGATCAATGCGCTGCGCCCGGCCTACTCGCCGCGCACCGGGGGTGAGAACGAGGCGCACATCCGCATGCTCGCCGAGTCGGAGCAGGAACTGCCGCCCATTCTCGTGCACCGGCCGACAATGCGGGTCATCGACGGCATGCATCGGCTGCGAGCGGCCCGGCTGCGCCACCGCCAGCAGATTCCGGTGCGGTTCTTCGACGGTACGGAGAACGAGGCGTTCGTCCTGGCCGTCCGGAGCAACACCACGCACGGGCTGCCGCTGTCGGTGGCGGACCGGCGCCGGGCCGCGCTGCGGATCCTCGGATCCCACCCGCAGTGGTCCGATCGCGCGGTGGCCGAGGTGACGGGCCTGTCGTCGAAGTCGGTGGCGGCTCTGCGCCCGTCCCTGCCGGGCGCAGCGGGCGTGGCCGAGGCGCGCACCGGGCGCGACGGCCGGGTACGGCCGCTGAACACCGCCGCCGCGCGGGTGCAGGCCGGCCGCCTGCTTCAGCAGAACCCGAAGGCGTCGCTCCGCGAGATCGCCGACCGGACCGGCATCTCGCCGGGGACCGTGCGCGACGTGCGGCGCCGGCTCGGCCGCGGCGAGGACCCGGTGCCACCGCAGCAGCGGCCCGCCGATTCCGCGCGCGGGGACCGCCGGGCGCCGGAGGATCCGGCCCTCGTGCTGGCCCGCCTGGCCGCTGACCCCGCCCTGCGCTACAGCGATGCCGGGCGGGCGGTGCTCCGGCTGCTGAACACGTACGCGGTCCTGGACCGCCGGGTGGACGAGGTGCTCGCCGCGGTGCCGTTGCACTCGCGGCCCGCGGTCGGCCGGGTGGCCCGCGCCTGCGCCCAGCTTTGGGCGGACCTGGCCGACCGGCTCGACGACGGCCCCGTTCACTGACGTCCGGGCTCGCCCGGTCGCGTCCGCGGCCGGGCCGGCGCGCTGCGGTTGTGCAACTGAGGACCGACGCCGCTTGCACGCGGAAGCCGACATGGAGCTTGTGCGTATAGAGCGCGTGCGCAATGATTGCACGCGACGCATAAAGGCTCACGCAACCCCATGGAGGTTTCGACATGCCCATCGGGCTTCTCGCCCTGGCGCTGGGGGGCTTCGGCATCGGGCTCACCGAGTTCGGGATCGTCGGTCTGCTGCCCGAGGTCGCGGACGACTTCTCCGTCAGCGGACAGGTCGCCGGATACCTCGTCTCGGGCTACGCGCTGAGCGTGGCCGTCGGGGCGCTCGCGCTGACCGCGGCGATCACCCGGTTCGACCGGAAGAAGTCGCTGCTGGGGCTCATGGTTCTCTTCATCGTGGGGAACCTGATCTCGGCCGTCGCTCCCACGTACTCGATGCTCATGACCGGTCGCGTCGTCGCGGCGCTGTGCCACGGTGCCTTCTTCGGTGTCGGGGCGGTGGTGGCCGCCGAGATGGTCGCGGCGAACCGCCGGGCCGGCGCCATCTCGCTGATGTTCGGCGGCCTCACCGTGGCGAACGTCCTCGGCGTCCCGCTGGGCACGTTCCTCGGCCAGCAGCTCGGCTGGCGCTCGACGTTCTGGGCGATCACCGTCATCGGCGTCGTCGCCCTCTTCGGCATCGCGCTGCTCGTTCCCGACACGACGGCGCAGGCGGAGACGAGCCTGCGCAGCGAGCTCGGCGCCTTCCGCCGGCCGCAGGTGTGGGTGTCCGTGGCGGTCAGCGTCCTGGCGTTCGGCGGCGTGATCGGCGGCTTCACCTACATCGCGTTCACGCTCACCGAGGTGACGGGGTTCGCGGAGAGCGCCGTGCCCTGGCTGCTCGTGCTCTTCGGCGTCGGCACGTTCGCCGGCAACTACGTGGGCGGCAAGGTCGCGGACCGGGCGCTGAACCGGTCCCTGATCACCATCATGATGGGCCTCACGGTGGTGCTCGGGCTCTTCGCGCTCACCGCGGGCAACAAGGTCGTGACCGTCTTCTCGCTGTTCCTGATGGGTTCCGTCGGCCTGGCCACGGCCCCCGGCCTGCAGCTGCGCACGATGCGGTACGCCCAGGACGCGCCCACGATGGCGTCCGGCGCCAACATTGCCGCGTTCAACGTCGGCAACGCGCTCGGCGCCTGGCTCGGTGGTCTCGCGCTGGGTGCGGGCTTCGGGTACGTCTCGCCACTCTGGGTCGGCGCGGGCGTGGTCGCCGCCGGCCTCGTCGTCCTCGTGGCCGGGACGGCGGTCTCCGGCCGGCAGGCCGCCCAGCTCGACGCGGTAGCGGCCGGCGCGGTCAACTGACCCGTACGCCGGCGCATTCTCGAAGCGTCACCGGCGCGTATCGTCATTGGTGCAGAAATGCCATTGGATACGCGTCGGTGGCGCTTTTCTTTTTTAGTGTTGTCCCGCACGTCCGCAGTGTCGTCGCCGCTGTTGACCCCCTCCTTTGAAACGTATTGAATACGAGCCGGAGTCACGCTCCACTTCGCCGGCCGGAAAACGGCCGGGAGAGCGCCGAATGCGAACTCGCTCATTGTCGCCGGGCCGGTGAATCGGATCGATCACGGCCGGCGCTCGGCGCCGCACTTTCACGGGAGGATGCGTTGGAACGGTCGACTGTGCTGTCCGGACCGGAGAAACAATTGCCCGGCGTCTCGCCGCGCGTGGTGTCGTCCCTGCGAGGGGCCTATCCCCGCGGCAGCGCCGTCCTCGAGCGGGCGATCGCCGGCGCGCTCGAGCAGACATCCCTTCCCGAGGTGACGGACGTGGAGATCCACGCCGACCACCTGAGCCTGATCACGACGCCGCCCGGCGCGGCGACGGACGTCCCGTTCGACGTCGCGGCCATCACACCGCGCGGTGGGACGTTCGACCTCATCCTCGATTACGACCAGCAGACGGTGTTCGGCCTGAGCGCCGAGGACGGCGACGCCGGGGCGTACGCGTCCGGCCGCAGGTTCCTGGACGCCCTGCGCCCGCACTACCGGCTGGTCGAGGGGGCCAGGGAGCCGGCGGCGAGCACGCTGCTGCTCGGCACGAAGGGAATGCGGAGCCTGCTCGGCGGGGTCCTCGAACGCCCGGACGTCGGCATCGTCCATGCCCCGATCCGGGCCGCCCTCAAGGCGCTGACCCAGGGCGAGGACACCGGCGAGTCGGAGTTCGTCCGCAACCTCCGCCTGGCCACGCTGGAGCTGCGGCGCAGCGGGCTGGACCCCGGCCTCCAGCACGCGCTGGAGCTCACGGTCCAGTTGTCGCTGCGGGTGCGGCGCGGCGTCCAGCCCGTCCTCGCCCTGCGGATGGTGCCGCGGGAGGCGATCCTGGCGGAGCTGGGGCTCGATGGCACCGAGAACCTCCGGGAGGCGTTCGCCGATCCGGCCACCCTGGCGATGTTGTCGCCGGCGCACGCCCTCGACGCGGGCGCGGTCGGCGGCATGGACCGCGACGCTCTGCTGCGGATCGTGGCGGACCTGAGGGAATGCGAGTTCCTCGCGGTCTTCCTCATGGGCGGGACCGGTCCGGCGTCACCGGTGCTGATGCCGGACACCCTCGACGACGCGACCCGGCTGAACCGCGCGCTGTCGCGTACCAATGCCTTCCTGTTCTCGCGGGAGCACGCCCGCCGGATGGACCTGGCGGTCCCGGAGTATCTGCCGCGGGCCGGCAGCGGGCAGATCGCGGGTTTCTTCCCGGGGCTGGGCAGCCGGGCCGCGTACCAGAACCTCGGCCGGGCACTGCTGGAGTCCGGGGACGCCACGGTGGCGGCGATCTACGATGAGGCCGCGACCGCGCTCGGCTTCCCGGGGCAGCCGCACCGGCTGCTGCCGGAGCCCGGCACCTACCCGGCGGGCAGGATGGCGCGGCAGGGCTTCATCGGCGTGGCCCTGCTGGTGCACAGCCTCGCGCTCGAGGCGCGGCTGCGGAGCCTGGCGGCCGGCCGTGGTGTCCGGCTCGGCTTCACGGCGTACGCGGGGGAGAGTTTCGGCGTCATCACCGCGGCCGTCGCGAGCGGCGCCCTGTCCGTCGGGGACGGTGTGAAGATCGCGTACGCCTTCACGCCGCTGATGCTGCAGGCAGCCGAGGGGATCACCGGCGGCGGTCCGTTCGAGGAGGAGATCGCCTCCTACCTCCCCGAGCCGGTGCGGGGACACGCGCTCGTGCCGGAGCCCCACCACGTGGTCGGCCTGCGCGGAGACCCTGAGCACCTCGGCGCGCTGCTCGACGACCTCGAGGCCCTCGGTCTCGGTGCGGACGTGGAGGTCCACAAGACGTATTCGCGGCAGCAGACCAACGTCTACGTCCGGGCCGGCGTGAAGGCCGCATTCGACCTGTTCCTGCGCAAGTTCCCCCGGGTGCGGTCCGAGGAACTCAAGGCACCGACGACGTTCCTGGCGCATTCCGTGCGGATGCGACCCGCGCGCGACGCGCTGGCGGCCTTCCTCGACGACAACGGCATCGTCTTCGCGCGGCCGCGGGTGCCGATCGTCTCCAACAACGACAGCGGCCTGCTCACGACGGCCGCGGAGGTTCGCAACGGCGTGCTGGCCGTCACGGACGAGGTGATGGCCTCGAGGGCGACCGTGGAGACGCTGGCCGGCCTCCGGCCCGACATCGTCCTGGAGCTGGGGCCGGGCGGGAAGTCGCTGCAGCTGCTCGCGGACAACGACGTTGAACTGCCGCTGCTGGCCTGGACCGGAGCGGCGGAGCAGGCCGACCTGCTGCTGGGCTCCGTGCGTCTGATGGACGACATCATGGCCGAGTTGGAGAAGGTCTACCACGCCGGCGACGGGCTGGCGGACCGGCAGTACGACCTGCTGCGCGAGCTGTTCCGGCTGGCCACCGGGAACCCGTTCGCCGAGCGGTACTTCCACCGGGCCATCGGGCGGATCATCACGAACGAGATGCTGCACCCCGACCGCGACGGTGCGCCCGCGTTCTACCGGTTCCTCGAGGTCTTCCAGCACACCCGGCAGCACCGGCAGAGTGTCGACGTCGAGGCGGGCGAGCTGGTGCTGCACGCCCGGTCCAAGAAGCACATCACCGGCGGCGCGGACCGGGTCGGCCGGGTCTACGCCGAGCTCTCGGTCCTCGACGCGGCGGGCGCGGTGGCGGACCGGAGCACGTCCGAGGTCAGCCAGCCGGAGGCGCTCGTGTTCCACTTCGACAAGCTGGCCGAGGTCGGCCTGGCCGAGTTGGCCCGCAAGACGCGGACCCTGCTCGATGCGCAGCCCGTCGCCCGCCGGATCTACGACGACGTGCTCGAGCACCTCGGCATCGAGGACGACGGTTTCCTCACCCTCGAGGGGGCCACCGCGCCGACGGTCGAGCAGATCGCCGTGAGCTACGTCGTCTACCAGTACGCCCTTTTCCAGGTCCTGCGGTTGCACCGGCCCGCCATCTTCGCGCATGACTACTACCTCGAGGGCAGCGATCCGATGGGCTGGCTGGTGGCCCTGGCGGTGTCCGGGGCGGTGGCCCTGACCGACGCTGTCGCCCTCTACCGGGCGTACCTGCGCGTCGACTCGCGGCCGCCGGAGTTGCGCCAGGCCCTGGACCGCATCGTGACCTCGCTGCGTACGCCCGACAGCCCGATCCTCTCGCTGGACGGCATTCCTCTTCAGACGATCAAGGACCTGGAGGCCACCACCCGTGTTGTCTTCGCCTGACGCCCTCGGCATCCGCGGGCGCAAGATCCAGCTCAACGGCAATTGCCAGATCGTCTCCCTGGGGTCGGCGCTCGATCCCGCCACGCTCAGCGCCGGGCCCTTCCGGGTCGACGTCATCTCCGTCGAGGCGCCGGCAGACATCTGGCGCAAGCGGGCCAACCCCGCCCTCGACGAGTTCGAGGAGCGGTCCACCCTGATTCTCACCGACGAGAACGAGAACGTGCTGCGGCACGCCCGGGGGCGGCGCCTGCTGAGCAGCACCGTCAACGCGTACGTGAACAGGGGCGAGCGCATCGTCGGGTTCGGCAAGGGCGGCAGCGAATCCATGACCATCTTCCTGCGCAAGGAGGGCGACGACCGCATCACCGTACGGAAGATCCTCAGCGAGGCGCTGACCACCGCCGCCTGGCAGCCCGACGGCACCGGTGTGATGCTGCCGCCGTTCGCCAAGGCGCGCAAGCAGGCGGAATTCCTGCAGGCCCTGCCGAACCCGGTGCGGCACAACTTCCCGCTCGTCTACGACGTGCAGGAGCGCGAGATCCCGCGCACGTCCGGCCCGGAGACGTACCGGGAGGTGATCTACGAGATGAGCTACGTCACCGGGGAGGAGGTCAGCCGCTACGTCGAGCGTCACTCGCCGCCGCCTGCGGTGATTGCGCGGCTGTACGAGGAGATCTTCCGGGTCCTGCACGAGACCGTGCACACCGTCCATCGCGTGCCGGCGCCCGGTGACACCCTGGAGGTCTCCTACTTCAAGAAGATCGAGGACCGGCTGGAGCTGAGCCGTCGAACCGCGCCGCGCACCTTCACGGCGGACCTGCTCGACACCGAGCGGATCGTCATCAACGGGCGCCCGTACCGCAACTCGGGGGCGCTGCTGCGCGCCTTCCGGAGCAGCCCGGCGTATCGGCGGATCCTGGAGCCCCGCTTCCACTCCCTGGTGATGGGCGACACCAACACCGAGAACATCAAGATCGCCGACACGGAGCCGCTGCTGCGGGCGCAGCGCCTGATCGAGGCGGGCGCGCCACGCGCAGTGGTCGACGAGGCGCTGGCCGGCGTCACCGCGGAGACCATCGGTATCAAGTTCCTCGACCCGCGGGCCATCGGCTTCCGGGGCGAGGGCCGGCAGACCCGGGACGACCCCATGTACGACAACAAGCCCTGGCACAACTCGATCGGCCACTACGACGAGATCCACTACGAGCAGTTCGGGCTGCGCGTGCGTACGGGCCCGGGCCGTACCCCCGCTGTGGACGTCGAGTTCCTGGACGGCAACCCGTACCAGCGGGCCTACCGGGTCCGTGACGTCACGGAGGCGGGCGGGACCGTCGACCCGTCGCGGCCGGCGCCGGGCATGGAGGACTACTTCGCCCAGGTCATGACGAACGTGTACGGGCTCGGCGACCCGGCCTCGCCGTTCCTCGAGCAGGACCCGTACTGGCTGGTCCGGTTCGTGTTCGTGATGGGCACCCACTTCACGGCTATGCCGCCCTTCCACTTCCAGGCGGAACTGGACGGGACGCTGATCGACACGTACGAGACGCAGCGCCGGCCCGTCGCCATCTACTGCGAGGGCGTCAAGTGGCTGAACTGGGCGCTGGAGATGCTCGAGGGCACGCGGACGGAGTTCCTCGGCGTACCGGTGCCCGCGCTGCCGACGGGGGAGGGGAACGAGTGATGGGCTTCGACGAGCTCTCCACGGAGTCCCGGATGATCGCGACGCCGTGGAGCCGGATGGTGCGCGGCATCGGCCTGGGGCAGTACCCGGTGGACTACGACCCGGAGATCGCCGGCTGGATCCGCCACTCGCTGGACCTCGTCGCCGAGCGGGCGAAGGGCGACTCCTACACCGCCTTCGCGAGGCGTACGGCCGGCCTGATCCTGACGGTGGCCGGCGGCGACCGGATCGACCTCGCCCGGGAGGTCGAGGCCGTGGCCGACGAGGTCCGAGCGGTGAAGAATCCGTACTACCGGGTCACGGCCGGTTCCGTCCTCATGGACGCCGTCGCCAAGCTCGGCGTCGGCTCCGCGCTGCCGGCCGGCTTCCCCGCGGAGATCCTCGCCACGGTGGACCGGATCGAGCCCGACCGCATCAAGGACGAGAACAGCGGCCGGCACGGCGACTACGAAAAACTGTCCGCCTTCACCGCCGTCTTCCTGGCCCACGGCCAACTGGGGCTCGCGGACCGCCTCGGCAGTCTCGTCCCGCAGGCGCTGGGACTTCTGGACAACGTGCCCGCACCGTTCTTCCGGGGCCGCGGCGGCGCGATGCTCATCTCGGTGATCTCGCTGATCGGCCATGGCGCCCACCTGGCCGGAGAAGAGCGGGACCACGTGGCCGCCGTCCTCGACTACCTGGACCGGGCCGACGAACTCCGGCTGGCGCCGTCCTTCCCCCAGCCGATGTCGCCGGCCTTCGCCACGATCTATCCGCTGGTCACGATGCTCAACGCCATCGCGATGACGGGTCGCCCCGAGTACCTCACCCACGGCCGGGACCGGCTGGCGCAGATGCGAGAGCTCTGGGCCGCGATCACCCCGGTGGAACGCACCCACATGGGGCTGTACTACCTCGTGGCGCTGCACAACCTGGGCCGTCTGCGCGCCGAGGTGCCCGACCTTGACGGCTTCGTGGAGGCCCTCGTCGGCCAGTGGCGGCACGTGGACCCGGGGGAGAACTTCTTCCTCAACGGCATCTCGTACGCGTACATGATCGAGACGGCCATGATCGCGGGCCGTCCGGACCTGATCACCGGGGCGTTCGTGGAGCGGCTGGTGGACAGCTTCCCCGATCTGGACCGCACGGAGCTGGACCGTGCCAACCGCCCGTACCCGTTCAGCTATGCCGTCAACGCGCTCGGGGAGATCGGCGCCGCGGCCCGCCTCTTCACCCCCAGGGCGCGGTACGGCGCCAGGACGCCGATGGAATGGGTCGTCGGTCAGCTGTCCGGCGACCTCGCCGAGGAGAACAGCCGGCTGTACATGCTGAACCACGCGCTGATCAGCTATGCGCTGCGCTTGCGTGGGGCCGGCAGCGGGGAGACGGAGCTCTTCCGGAGTTTCCGGTTCGGCGCGCGCTAGCAGCTTTCCCCACTCCCCCCGAGACCCGGCCGTCACCTGACAGGGGTGACGGCCGGGTCGCCCATGTCGTCTTGACCCTGACGCTGGGAGAGACTGCACTGTGGCTTCCGGACGGCGCGCGGGCGCCGCCGGGACGGGAGGTGGGTAGTCATGGGCGAGATCCGGTTGCGCGACGTGCCGGAGCAGCACGTCGTGAGCGAGACGCGCAGTGTGGACCAGGCGGCGCTGGAGGCCTGGCTGCCGGGTGCGATGGCCCGCGTCGCCGAACGGGCGCGGGCGGCCGGTGGCCTGCTCGGCACCACGGACTGGCCGTTCCTGGAGCGGTCCGGTGACGAGCCGGTGTTCGTCACGATCTACGAGGGCAATCCGAACGAGGGGCCGACCCCGGTCGAGGTCTGCGCGACCGTGGCCGCGGGCGGCGACCGCACCATCCCGGCGCACCGTGAGGCGTATGCCCGGGTGACCAAGGCCCAGGTCACCGGCGGAGAGCTGGGCGGGGTGTACGAGGCGGTCGAGAAGTGGATCTCCGACAACGGGCTGGCCGTCGCCCGGGCGCCGCGGGAGACGTACTGGACTGATTTCATGTCCGCGGCGGCCGGCGACGAGGTCTTCGACGTCGCGTTCCCGGTGAGCTGATGCCCGGCGCGGCCTGGCTGCTGACGATCGGCGAGTTCGCCCGCCGGTGCGGGCTGTCGATCCGGGCCCTTCGCCCGTACGACCGGATCGGCCTGCTCCGGCCGGCAGCTCTACGCCGGCCCGTCACCCTCGGCCGAGCTGGGCTGGATCCGCGGCGCGACGGACCGGCTGGGGGCGCTGGCGGAGCGGTCGGGCGCGGCGGCCGGGCCGCGGTTCGTGGTGTTCCACGGCAGGTCTATGGCTACGGCGCCGACCTCGACGCGGCCTCGCCGGGCGACCCGGTCTGCGACGTGGCATCCCCGTTCCGCCGAGCGTGATTTACATGGACTGACATCAATGCAAAGATCGGGGACACCGAGATCATCCGGTGTCCGTGGGTCGCCGATCCGGCCGCGCGGCACCCAGCAGAAGGGATCCTTGATGCGCCTTCGTCGTGCGCTCACCCTCGGCGCCGCAGTCCTCGCATCCGTCGGCGGGCTGCTCGCCGGCCCTGCCCCCGCGCAGGCCGCCCGGGCGGTCACCCTGGCCTCGACCATCAAGCTCAGCAACTGTTCCGCCTCGCTGGTGCGCTACCCGACCTCGGTCAGCAGTGACCGGGCGATGATGCTCACCAACGGGCACTGCTACGAGGGCGGGTTCATCGCCGCCGGGCAGGTGCTGCAGAACCGGTCCAGCAGCCGCTCCGGCACGCTGCTCAACAGCTCCGGCGGAAGCCTCGGCACGGTGCGCGCCGACCGGGTGCTGTACGCGACGATGACCGGCACCGACGTCACCCTGTACCGCCTGACCAGCACGTACTCGACGTTGCAGAGCCGCTACGGCGCCACCGCCCTGACCCTGTCGAGCACCCGTGCGGCCGCCGGGACGTCGATGAGCATCCCGTCCAGCTACTGGAAGCGGATCTGGAACTGCAAGATCGATACGTTCGTCGACACGCTCCGCGAGGACCAGTGGACGTGGCACGACTCGATCCGGTACGACAGCGCCTGCGACACGATCCACGGCACCTCCGGGTCGCCCATCGTGGACTCGGGCACCGGCCGGATCATCGGGATCAACAACACCGGCAACGACGACGGTGAGATGTGCACGCTGAACAACCCCTGCGAGGTCGCCGCCGACGGGACCACCCGGGCGTACCAGGGGCAGAGCTACGGCGAGCAGACGTACTGGTTCACCACCTGCCTGACCAGCAGCCGGACGATCGACCTGACCGTTGCCGGCTGTCTGCTGACCAAGCCGTGATCCCGGGGCCGGCGGGTCACCGCCCGCCGGCCAGGTGTTCGTCGGCCGCCGTCGCCAGCATCGGCCACAGCGGCACGCGGGCGCCCAGCGTCGCCTGGAACGCGTGGTAGAGGTCGGCCTTGCCGGGCCACACCGTCGCCGTCGGCCGGTTCGCGGCGTCGAGCTGGTGGAACCAGGAGCCGTGCTCGTGGTCCATCACGTACTCGTCCACATAGTCCCACCAGGTCCGGTACCGGTCCGCGTAGCCGGCCTCGCCGGTGTACGCGTACAGCGCCGCCGCCGCGTTGATGCCTTCCGCCGCGACCCAGTGCATCCGGTCGCGGACCACCGGCCGGCCCGTCCAGTCCGTGGTGTAGACGAAGCCCGGCTGCCCGTCGACCGCCCAGCCGTCCGTCACCGCGCGGGCGAACAGTTCACGGGCGGCGGTGGCGAGGCCGGCCGGCTCGCCGACGGTCGGAGCCGATGCCAGGTGCAGCAGCAGCCGGGACCACTCCAGGCCGTGGCCGATCGTGGCGCCGTACGGCTTGAAGGGGTCGTCGGGCCGGTCGTGGTGGTACTCGGGCAGCGGCTGCCAGCCGGGGCCGTAATGCTCCGGGATGCGCCACTGGTGTGCCTCGGCGGTGGCCACCACGAACCGGCAGATGCGCTGCGCGCGGCCGATCCAGGTGCGGTCGCCGGTCACGCTCGCCACCGACAGCATCGCCTCCACGGCGTGCATGTTGGCGTTGACGCCGCGGTAGTCGTCGAGCGTGGTGAACGCGGTGTCCCAGGTGTCGACGCAGAGGCCGGCCTCCTCGTCCCAGAAGCGCTCGAGGAACGTCTTCGTGGCCTCGGCCAGCAGGTCGTCCGCCCCGGGCAGGCCGGCCTGGACGGCGGTGGAGGCCGCGAGCAGGACGAAGGCGTGGTCGTAGCAGGACTTGCCGCCGGTGCCCTCCGCGGAGAACCAGCCGCCGTGCTCGGTGTCGCGCAGCCGGCCGGTGAGCCCGGCCATCGCCTGCGCCGCGATCCGGCCGGCTCCCGGCACGCCGAGCAGCGCGCCGATGCCGTACACGTGGGTCATCCGGCAGCTGATCAGGGCCGACACCGGCCGGTCCGGCTCCGGCTCGCCGCGGTCGCCGAGCCAGCGGGCGCCGCCCCCGGGGTCGGGGGTGCGGCGCCCGAAGGCGAGCAGGTCGCGGCTGTGCTGGTCGAGCCAGCGGTGGTGGGCGGGACTCGTCGGCCAGGCGGACATGTCGATCACTCTAGGTCAGTGCCGGGTCCGCCGGGCACGGGCCGTCGATGGTGTTAAGCCGTGGTCACCACGGTTAAGCGTGGCTGTCCGAGCGGGCCGTCAGGAAAAGCTCCGTGAGATCGGCGAACTCGTCGGCGCGTTCGATCTGCGGCATGTGCCCGGTGTCGGGGAACAGGTGCCAGCGCGCGTCCGGGAAGGCCGCCCGGGCCGCCGGCAGCTGCTTGGCCGGCAGGATCAGGTCGCGGTCGCCCCACACGATGAGCGTCGGGCGCGGGTGCCGGGAGACCTCCTCCAGGAGGGCACGGCGCCACGGCGCCCGGATTCCCCGGAAGCCGCCGAGAGCCTGGGCGGTCTCGAGGAACACCAGCGCGTTCTCGGGACGGGCGGCCACCCGCAGGGCGAACTCGACGCGCTCCTGCGTCACGTGTGCCCGGTCGTGGAACAGACTGCGCTCCACCCGCCGGGCGACCCGGGCGTCGACGCGGCGCAGCAGCGGCTTGCCGAGCCCCGGGATGGCGAGGGCGCGCAGGAAGAACGCCACCTCCTTGCCGAAGCCGGCGCTGTTGACCAGCGTCAGCGTCGACACCCGGGCCGGGCGGGACGCGAGCAGCTGCATCGCCACCGCGCCGCCGAGCGAGTTGCCCATGACGTGCAGGGGACGCTGCTCGCCGAGGGCGTCGACGGTGGCGAGGACGCCGTCGGCCAGCGAGGCGAGTGTGATCGGCTCGGGCATCCGGTCGGACAGGCCGAAGCCGGGCAGGTCGACGCTGATCACGCGCCACCGGGCGGAGAGCCGCTCGTGCTGCGGCGACCAGTCCTCGAGGCTGCGCCCGATGCCGTGCAGCAGCAGGATGGGCGGGCGGTCCGGGTCGCCGGTCTCGTGCACCCGGATGGTGGCACCGCGTACCGTCAGCTCCTTGATCATTTGCTCACCGGCGCCTTGACCTGGACGCGGCGGGCGATGGCCGCGGTGAGCCGGTTGATCACTCGCATGTGCGAGACCGGCATCAGCCGGGCGAGCAGGTCGGGCACCTTCGCGCTGGCCGCGATCAGCACCCGGCCACGGCGGTGCCGGACGGCGTCGAGAATCTCCCCGGCCGCCTTCTCCGGGGGATAGGTCAGCATCGCGGCGAACATCCGCTGGTGCTGCTCGACGTCGCCGGTGGGCACGGCGGTGCCGATGCGCGCGCTTTCGGCGATCCGGGTACGCACACCGCCGGGATGCACCGTGGTGACGCCGACGCCGTTCTCGAGCAGCTCACTGCGCAGCACCTCGCTGAGCCCCCGCAGGGCGAACTTGCTGGAGCTGTATGCGGACTGCCCGGGCGGCGCAATGAGCCCGTACAGGCTGGAGACGTTGACCAGGTGCGAGCCTGGCTCCGCGGTCAGCGCCGGGAGCAGGTGGTGGATGAGCAGCATGGGTGCGGTGAAGTTGACCGCCATCACCCACTCGAACTCCTCGACCGCCACCTGGTCGAAGCGGCCGCCGAGCGCGACGCCGGCGTTGTTGACGAGCAGGCCGAGGCGCGGGTGGCGTTCCCGGATGCCCGTCGCCAGCGCCACCACGGCGTCCCGGTCGGCGAGGTCGACGACCAGGGCTTCGACGGTACGGCCGGGATGCGCCGACCGGACCGCCTCGGCCACGGCGTCGAGGCGCAGCGCGTCCCGGTCGGCCAGCACCAGGTCGCTGCCGCGCGCGGCGAGGCCGTGGGCCAGCTGTTCGCCGATGCCGCTCGCGGCGCCGGTCACGACGGCGGTCCGGCCGGTGAACCGGTACGGGGTGAGTCCTGTCATCGAATCTCCTCGAGCACGGGGGCGGGCCTGCGGCTGAACGTCATGTCCCGGCGGACGTCGGCGCGCGGGGTGGTCAGCACGTCGCGCAGGTAGTTCTGCCGTACGGTCCACGGGTCGCGGTCGCCCTGGCTGGGGAAGCGGTCCAGCGCGCGCTGCACGTAGCCGGAGGTGAGGTCGAGCAGCGGCCGGCGCGGGCCGGGCCTCTCCTGCGGAGTCGCGACGGTGTAGCCGTTCTTGGCCATGTAGGACAGCAGCCGGCAGACGTAGCGGTGCGACAGGTCGGCGCGCAACGTCCAGGACGCGTTGGTGTAGCCGATGCAGTAGGCGAAGTTCGGTACGCCGCCCAGCATCACGCCCCGGTAGGCCACCGTACGGCCGGGGTCCACGGTCTCGCCGTCGACGGTGAGCTCGACGCCGCCGATGGGGAGCAGCGACAGCCCGGTGGCCGAGACGACGATGTCGGCCTCCAGCACCCGGCCGTCGGTGAGCCGGATGCCCTCGGGCACGAACCGGTCGATGTGGGCGGTGACGACCGACGCCGTGCCCGCCTTGATGGCCTGGAACAGGTCACCGCCGGGCACCACGCAGAGCCGCTGGTCCCACGGGTTGTACGTGGGCGTGAAGTGCTCGTCCAGGTAGGCCGGGTCGTCCAGGTGTTGCAGCGCGAAGCGGCGCAGCAGGGCCTTCGCCCGTTCCGGCCGGCGCCTCGCGAGCTGGTAGAAGCCCTGGGTCAGCAGGATGTTCTTGGCCCTGACGATCCTGTTGGCGGCCCGCGCGGGCAGCCGCTTGCGCAGGACGTCCGCGATGACGTCCCGCTCCGGCAGGGCGGTCATGTACGTGGGGGAGCGCTGCAGCATCGTCACGTGCGCCGCCGTGCCGGCCATCGCGGGCACCACCGTCACGGCCGTGGCGCCGCTGCCGATGACGATGACCCGCTTGCCCGTGTAGTCCAGGTCCTCCGGCCAGAACTGCGGGTGCACGAGCGTCCCGCGGAACTCCTCGTGGCCCGGGAAGTCGGGCTGGTAGCCCTGCGCGTAGTCGTAGTAGCCGGCGCACGCGTACAGGAAAGTGCAGGTGAATGTGCCCTTGCCCGTGGTGACGGTCCACCGCGAGCCGTCCCAGCTCGCGGCGAGCACCTTGGTGCCGAAGCGGATGTGCGGGGCTATCCCGCCGTCGGCCGCGGTGTCCCGGATGTACTGCCGGATGGCATCGCCCGGCGCCATCGTCTCGGCGCCGCGCCATGGCCGGAAGGGGTAGCTGAGCGTGAACATGTCGGAGTCCGAGCGCACGCCGGGATAGCGGAACAGGTCCCAGGTGCCGCCGATCGCGGTGCGGGCCTCGAGGATCGCGTACGTCGTGCCCGGCCGCTCCTGCTGCAGCCGCCACGCCGCGCCGATCCCGGACAGGCCGGCGCCGATGATGAGGACGTCGAAGTGTTCGGCCATGGCTCCAGTGTTCGCCGGACCCCGGGCGTGAACTTGTCTTTCCGCGACAGGGATTTATCCTTGCGCGCCATGGAGTCGATGGTGCGCGCCGCGGGGCTGCGGGGACTGCCGGGACTGGTCGACAGCCTGGGCGGCGACGGCGTCGCGCTGCTGGGACGGTTCGGCGTGACCTGCGCTGCCGTCGAATCCGAGGACGCCGTCATCCCGGCGGTCGCCGCGGGGATGCTGCTCGAGGTGGCCGCGGCCGAGCTGGCCTGCCCGGACCTGGGGCTGCGCCTGGCCGGGCTGCAGAACGCCTCGGTGCTGGGCCCGCTCGCCCTGGCCATCGAGAATGCCGCCACCTTCGGCGAGGCCCTGGAGACCACCCGCCGCTATCTCTTCGTGCACAGCCCGGCCATGACGGTCGCGCAGATCCTCGACCCGTCGGGCCGTCCGGGCGTGGTCGGGCTGCTCTACCGCGGTACGGACGCCGAACCGCTCCCGCCGCAGGTCGTCGACGTCGGGCTGGGCCTGTTCCACCGGATCATCGTGCTGCTGCACGGCGGCCCGTACGGGCTGCGCTCGGTGCACCTGCCGCACCCCGCGCTGGCGCCGGTCGAGGCGTACACCCGGTTCTTCGGCGCGGAGGTGCGCTTCGGCCGCCCGGACGCGGTCCTGCGGGTGCCGGGCGGCCTGGCGACCATGCCGGTGCCCGGCGGCAACCAGATGCTGCGCGACATCGCCGTCGAGTACCTCACGAGCCACTTCCCGGCGCCCGGCGAGCGCGTCGCGGACCGGGTGCGCATGCTGCTCACCCAGGGGCTGGGCTCCTCGCCGGCGGAGGTGGGCGCCACGGCGAAGCTGCTGCGGACCCACCCGCGCACGCTGCAGCGCCGGCTCGCCGCGGAGGGGACCACCTTCGAGGCGATCCTCGACGACGTCCGCCGGGTCGCCGCGCACCGGCTCATCACCCAGACGGACCTGCCGTTCACCCAGGTCACCGCGATGGTCGGGATGGCGGAGCAGTCCGCGCTGAGCCGGGCGGTGCGCCGCTGGTACGGCGTCACGCCCCGCGCGCTGCGCTCCACGGCGGCGGTCCCACCCCGCTGAGCCGTACGCCGCCCCACGGGTCGGGTTCGCCCAGCCGGGCCGGCGCCTCCCGCTCTCCGATCCGGACGACGACCTCGCGCGCGCCGGCCCGCAGCTGGGCGTTCAAGGTGTCGTCGGGCGCCGCGCGTCCGGCCCAGCGGTAGCGGCCCTCGATCGGCTCGAACCGTGCCGAGAGGCGTACCGCCACGGTCACCGCCGCCTCGCCGGCGCGGATCACGGCCTCGCCACGGTATTCCTCGTCCGCGGCGCTCACCACGTCGCCGCCAATCCACCCGGTGTGTCGGCGGCCGCACGGACGCCGGTGATGCCGCCCCACAGGAACGTGGTCACGTAGTCCGCGAGGGCCTCGCGGCTGATCGGCTGCTGATGGCGCAGCCACCAGTCGCCGACGGTCTGGACGTAGCCGACGGCCCCGTACGCCCACGGCAGCGCCGGCCCGGAGTCCAGCCCGAGGCTGCGGAGCCGGTCGCCGATGATGCGGGCCAGGACGCTCGCGACCGCGTCGATCGCCTCCCCGACCACGTCCCGATCCCGGGCGATGCCGCGCTGGTGCACCACGAACCGGTACAGCCGCGGGTCCGAGTCGATGAAGCCCAGGTACGCATCGACCGCGGCGCGGACCACCTCGCGCTCCTCCCGGACGGCGGCCACCGCGGGGGCCACCACCTCGACCACGGCCGTGGCCGCCCGGCGCGCGACGGCGTCCCACACGCCGGACTTGTCGGTGAAGTAGCGGTACAGCACCGGCTTGCTCACGCCGGCGTGCGCCGCCACCGCGTCGATGCCCGGCTCGGGGCCGAGCTCGCGGATCGCCTCGATGACCGCGTCGACCAGTTCTTCGCGCCGGCGCTCGCGATGGTCGGCCCATCGCTTGCTGCGCCCGTCGGGACGGTTGACGGTCTCGTCGCTGAAGTTCATAGTACGAGAAGTAGCTGTTACTTCCGGTAACGTCAATCCCCCGCGGAGGTCAGACGTGGATGTCCCCGACCGTTCCCAGACCGCGACCCGGCTCCTGCGCTCGTCGGCATCGCACTCCTACGACCCGGAAGTGGAGATCGACTGGGACGCCCCGCTGGTGCCCGACGCCTACTTCGTACCGGAGCACCGGTCCTCGCTCTACGGCACCGAGCTGTGGGACGGGCTCTCCGCCGAGCAGCGGCGGACCCTCACCCGGCACGAGGTCGCCAGCATCGCCAGCCTGGGCGTCTGGTTCGAGACCATCCTCATGCAGCTGCTCGTCCGCGAGTACTACAAACAGGACCCGACCACGCCCCACGCCCAGTACGCGCTCACCGAGGTCGCCGACGAGTGCCGCCACTCGGTGATGTTCGGCCGCATGATCAAGAAGCTGGAGACCCCCGTCTACCGCGTCGGCGCCTTCGACAACGGCCTCGGCAAATGGCTCGCCGCCACGGCCAGCGGCCCCCGCATGTACGCGGCCATCCTCATCGCCGAGGAGATCCTGGACGCCCTCCAGCGCGAGGCGGCGGCGGACGAGACCGTGCAGCCCCTGGTCCGGATGGTGTCGCGGATCCACGTCATCGAGGAGGCCCGGCACGTCCGCTACGCCCGGGAGGAACTGGCCCGCAAGGTGCGCGCGGCGGGGCGCAAGCGGCTGGCGTACGACCGGCTGGTCATCGCGCGGGCGGCCTACCTGACCGGGCGGCGCCTCATCGCGCCGGAGGTCTACCGGTCGGTGGGCATCGAACCGCAGGTGGGGGCGCAGGTCGCGCGGGCCAACCCGCACCACCGCGAGACCATGCGGTGGGCGGCCGAGCGGGTGGTCGCGTACCTGCGTGAGCTCGACCTCATCGGCGGCCCCGGCCTGGCCCTCTGGCACCGCTCCGGCCTGCTCTGAAACGTTTGTGAGGCTTGTCCTCCTTCATGTATCCGGTCCCACCGGCGGCGGCGGGGTCGGCTAGCGTCGTCGGGTCGGGCCGTCATCCCGATACCGCGAAGGAGGCGCTGTGGCCAAGGCCGGGGGAGTGTTCTGCGTCGAGGGCCAGTGGGAGGACGACCTCACCGAGCGGGGATCGGTGCTCCCGACGCTCGAGCTGCTCGAGCGCCTCGGCAGCATCCGCTTCATCCACCGCGACACCGCCACCACCGAGGAGCTGCACTACTACCTCGACACCTGGCTGTCCCGCAAGTACCAGGACTACAAGGTCGGGTTCTTCGCTCTGCACGGCCAGCCGTCGCAGCTGTGCCTCACCGCCAAGACCACCGTGGAGCTCGACGAGATCGCCGCCTGGATGTCCGGGCGGTGCGCCGGCCGGACCCTGTACTTCGGCAGCTGCTCGGTGCTGCGCGCCTCGGACCGGGTGCTCAAGGAGTTCCTGCACGAGACGAAGGCCGCGATGCTGTGCGGCTTCACCAAGGCGATCGACTGGGTGGAGTCGGCCGCCTTCGAGACCGTCGTGCTCAACGCCCTGGTCAACGGGGGCCGCATCGACAGCGTCGAGCGGCTGGTGCGCTCCACCCGCTGGAGCGCGCTCGCCGACCACCTGGGATTCCGCGTCGTCTACGCGAACGGCCGCACCGGCTAGGCGGGCCGCATCCGCCGGATTGGCCCGCGCCCCGGACCGCCGGCCGCGATTACGGTACGGCCATGGCGTACCGCAAGATCGTGGGGTTTCTGGGTCTCGGGGTCATGGGCGAGCCCATGGCGCTCAACCTCGCGCGGGCGGGCACCCCGCTGATCGTCTGGAGCCGCCGGCCCGAGCGGTGTGCCGCGGTCCGCGAGCACGGCGCGACCGTCGCGGCGAGCCCGGGTGAGGTCCTCGAGCAGGCCGACGTCGTGCTCATGATGCTCGCCGACGGCGCGGCGATCGACGCCGTGCTGGGCCGCGGTACGCCCGCCTTCCGCGCCGTCGAGGGCAGGCTGCTCGTGCATATGGGCACGACCTCGCCGGAGTACTCGCGCGGCCTGGCCGACGACGTGGTCGCCGCCGGCGGCCGGTACGTCGAGGCGCCGGTCTCCGGGTCCCGCAAGCCGGCCGAGGCGGGCCAGCTGGTCGCCATGCTCGCCGGGGAGCCGGAGGACCTCGCCACCGTACGGCCGTTGCTCACGCCGATGACACGCGACGCCGTCGACTGCGGGGCCGTGCCGCAGGCGCTGCTGATGAAGCTGGCGGTGAACCTGTACCTGATCAGCATGGTCACCGGGCTCGCCGAGGCGTACCACTTCGCCGCGCGGCACGGGCTGGACCTCGGCCGGCTCACCGCCGTGCTCGACGCCGGGCCGATGGCCAGCGACGTGTCCCGGATCAAGGCGGCCAAGCTGCTGGGCCGGGACTTCGCCGTGCAGGCCTCGTTGCGCGACGTGCTGATGAACAACCAGCTGATCGCCGAGGCCGCCCGCGCCGCCGGGATCGCCTCGCCGGTGCTCGACGCGTGTCACGCCCTCTACGCCGAGGCCGTCGCGCTCGGGCACGGCGACGAGGACATGGCAGCCGTCGTCCGCGCCCACGAGGCGCGCTGAGCGGTTCAGGGCAGCGTCCACCGCTGCTCGGCGGCGCCGGTGCAGGGCTCGGCCCGTACGGTGGCGCCGGGCGTACCGGGGTCGGTCAGGCAGTGCCCGGTGGCCGGGTTGACCAGGGAGCCGTGCGGGCCGGCCCGCCACTGTGAGCTCTCGCGGTCGTCGCAGCCGATCGTACGGATGTCGCCGTCGCGGGCGACCTGCGCGCAGCGGCCCGAGACGCGCAGCGTGCCGTCGGTGGCCAGGGTGAACGACTGCGGGCTCACGCCGCCGCAGCCGGCGACCTCGATCGGGCTGCCGTCGATGCCGAGCAGCCCGCCCAGGGTGAGGCACCGCCCGCCGGCCGACGTGATCGCGCCGGTGCGGTCGGTCCGCGGGGGCGGGGCCAGGGTCGCGGACGGCGGCGGGGCGGGCGACGCCGAATGCCTCCCGCCTCTCGCGGCGGGCACGGCCGCGGTGCGAGCGGGTGCCGGGCCGGTGGTGGCACGGGCGCTCGGTACCGGTGGCGCCGACGGCCGGCTGGCGGCCGTCCGGGGGTTGCTCGCGACCGGACCGGCGCCCGGCGAGCCCGTCGTCGCCGGCCCGGGCCGCGCCTCGGGCAGCGCCCGATCGTCGCGGGAACCGGCGATGACCAGGGCGGTCCCGGCGAGCGCGAGCACGGCCACCCCGGCGAGGACGATCAGGCGCTGGCGCCGCAGCGCGGATGCCCTGCCGGGTGCCTCCCCGGGCAGCGGCGGCCTTACCTCCGCGGGCTCCCCGGCGGTCGGCTGCGGCGGGTCGCCGGGCTCCGTGGCCGGTTCCGGCCAGGTCTCCTCCGGACGGTCGCCCTGCCCGGCCGGATCGCTGCTGAGGTACGGCCGGACCAGCACCGGATCCCGCGGCTCGTCCTGCGTGTCAGCCATCGCGTCCTCCTCGCCGGCCCACCGGCCGGTACGTGAAGATACGCGAGGTTCTTCCCGGCCGGCAGCGTCGCCACCGCCTAAGCTCGGCCGGCATGGACCTGACCACGCTGCTCGGCGACATCGAGGCGATGGTGACCTGCGAGTCGCCGTCCACCGACCCGGCCGCGCTGGCCCGCAGCACCGAGGTGGTGGCGGCGATCGGTGAGCGCCGGCTGGGAGCGGCCCCGGAGCGGGTCGTGGTGGCGGACCGGGTTCACCTGCGCTGGCGGTTCGGCTCCGGGCCCCGGCGGGTGCTCGTGCTCGGCCACCATGACACGGTGTGGCCGCTGGGATCGCTCGCCTCCCATCCGTACGGGATCAGCGACGGCGTGTTGCGCGGACCCGGCTGCGTCGACATGAAGGCCGGGCTGGCGCTGGCGATGCACGCCATCGCCGGACTGACCGACCGTGCCGGGACCACCCTGCTGATCACCTGCGACGAGGAACTGGGCTCGCCCACCTCCCGTGACCTGGTGGAGTCGGAGGCCGCCGGCTGCGCGGCGGCCCTGGTGCTGGAGGCCGCCGCCGGCGGCGGAGCGCTCAAGACCGAGCGCAAGGGCGTCTCGCGCTATCGGGTACGCGTCCACGGCCGCGCCGCGCACGCCGGCCTGGAGCCCGAACGCGGCGTCAGCGCCACGATCGAGCTGGCACACCAGGTGCTGGCGGTCGCCGCGCTCGCCGATCCCGCGCGCGGCACGACCGTCACGCCGACCCTGCTCGCCGCCGGCACGTCGGAGAACACGGTCCCCGCGGCCGGGGAGGTCGCCGTGGACGTGCGCGTGCGCGACACAGGTGAGCAGCAGCGGATCGACGCCGCGATGCACGCCCTGCGACCGGTTCTGCCGGGCGCCGTCCTCGAGGTCCTCGGCGGTCCCAACCGGCCCCCGATGGAGGCGTCCGCGTCGGCGTCGCTGTTCGCCCGCGCCGTGCGGGTGGCCGCCGGCCTCGGCCTTCCGGAGCCGGCGGCCGCGGCGGTGGGCGGCGGCTCGGACGGCAACTTCACCGCCGGCATCGGTACGCCCACCCTCGACGGCCTGGGCGCGGTCGGCGGCGGCGCCCACGCCGACGACGAGCACGTGCTCGTGTCCGAACTGCTCCCGCGCGCCGCCCTGGTCGCGGGCCTCATCGCGGACCGCCTCCGATGAGCGTCGAGGTGCGCACGGTGACCGGCCTCTCCGAGCTGGCCGCGGTGGACCGCCTGTTCGGCGCGATCTGGCGGCAGGACCCCGGCTCGCCGGTGCTGAGCACCGAACTCTTGCGTGCCTTGGTGAAGTCGGGCAACTACGTGGCCGCCGCCTACGACGGTGCCGCCCTGCTCGGCGCCTGCGTCGGCTTCTTCGGCGTGCCGGGCGCCCGGGAGCTGCACAGCCATATCGCGGGGGTGGCGCCCGAGGCCGTCGGCCGCAGCGTCGGGTACGCCCTCAAGCAGCACCAGCGGTCCTGGGCACTGGAACGCGGCGCCACCGCCATCAGCTGGACCTTCGACCCCCTCGTCGCCCGCAACGCCTACTTCAACCTGGCGAAGCTGGGCGCGGCCCCGGTGGAGTACCTGCCGAACTTCTACGGGGCGATGCACGACCGGATCAATGGCGACGACGAGTCGGACCGGCTCCTCGTACGCTGGGACCTGTCACGGCCGGCGACGCCGCTGCGCGACGACACCTCCGGCGCGGTGGTGGCCCTGGGCCGCGACGGCGTGCCGGGCAACCTCGACGGCGGCAAGCTCCTCGTCGCCGTGCCGCCGGACGTCGAGACGCTGCGGCGGCGCGATCCCGGCGAGGCCCGGCGGTGGCGCCCCGCGGTCCGCGACGCCCTGTCCACCCTGCTCGCCGCCGGCGCCCGCGTCACCGGCTTCGACCGTGCGGGCTGGTACGTCCTGAGGAGGCCGTCGTGAACCTCGAGGGCATCGAGCTGCGCCGCGTCGCCATGCCGCTGGTCACGCCTTTCCGTACCTCGTTCGGCACCGAGACCACCCGTGACGTGCTGCTGCTGCGCGTCGTCACGGACCGGGCGGAGGGCTGGGGCGAGTGCGTGGCGATGGCCGACCCGCGCTACTCGAGCGAGTACACCGAAGCCGCCGCGGACGTGCTGCGCCGCTACCTGGTGCCGGCGCTCGCGGCCGCGCCACGGCTGGACGCCCACGCGGTGGCACCCCTTCTCACTCCGTTCAAGGGCCACCGCATGGCCAAGGCGGCGCTGGAGACCGCGGTCCTCGACGCCGAACTGCGGGCGGAGGGCCGGTCGCTGGCCCGCGAGCTGGGCGCCGTGCGCGACCGCGTGCCGTGCGGCGTGTCCGTCGGCATCATGGGTTCGATCGCGGAGCTGCTCGACGCGGTCGGCGGCTACCTCGCCGCCGGCTACGTCCGGATCAAGCTCAAGATCCAGCCGGGCTGGGACGTCGAGCCGGTCCGCGCCGTCCGGGAGCGCTTCGGCGACGAGGTGCTCCTCCAGGTGGACGCGAACACCGCGTACACGCTCGCGGACGCGCGGCACCTGAGCCGGCTCGACCCGTTCGGGCTGCTGCTGATCGAGCAGCCGCTGGACGAGGAGGACGTGCTCGGGCACGCGGAGCTGGCCAAGGTCATCACCACGCCGGTGTGCCTGGACGAGTCGATCACCTCGGCCCGGTCCGCGGCCGCCGCGATCACGCTCGGTGCCTGCTCGGTGGTGAACGTGAAGCCGGGCCGGGTCGGCGGCTACCTGGAGGCGCGACGGATCCACGACGTGTGCGCCGCGCACGGCGTACCGGTGTGGTGCGGCGGCATGCTGGAGACCGGGCTCGGACGGGCGGCGAACGTCGCCCTCGCCGCCTTGCCGGGCTTCACCCTGCCCGGCGACACCTCGGCCTCGGACCGCTACTTCGCCACCGACCTGACCGCGCCGTTCGTGCTGGAGGACGGCCACCTGGCGGTGCCGACGGGGCCCGGGCTCGGGGTGGAGCCGCTGGCCGCCGTGCTGGAGTCGGTGACGACGGCGACGGAATGGATCCCGCTGGGCGGTCCCGGCACCTAGGCTGGGTCCGAGGAGGCGAGATGACGAACCTTTCCGGTCACGCCGCGGTCCTGATGGTCGACGACGACGCCGACGTCCTCGACACCACGGCCCACATGCTCGCCACCCGGGGCTTCCGCGTCTTCACCGCGCCGGACCAGGAATCGGCGCTGCGGGTGTGCCGGGAGCAGGAGGGGCGGATCGACGCTCTCATCGCCGACCTCTCCCTGCCCGGTGACAGCCGGGGCGACCTCGCCCGTGCGGTCAGCACGGAGTATCCCGCCATGCACGTGATCTACATCAGCGGAATCCCGCGGCACGTCGCCCTGGCCCAGGGGCTGGTGCGACCGGATGCGCCGTACCTCGAGAAGCCGGCGCAACCGGACGTCCTGGCAAGCGTCCTGCAGAGCCTGCTGTCGGAGAACGTGGGCGCGCCGGCGCCGGCGACCTGGTGGGATGAATGACGCCCTGATCCTTCGCGGTCAGTGGCTGGTCTCCGGCTGGAGATCGCCGGCGATGCGGGCGCACACGGGCGCCACGCGTTCGTAGGCGTCCTGGATCCGGTCCAGCGTCACCCGGGAGTCCGGGAGGCGGCCGTCGCGCGCGGCGTCCTCCAGCCCGGCGAAGAGGCCGGTCAGCACGGCGGCACCGATGTTGGCCGCCGACCCCTTGAGCGCGTGTGCCAGATCCTGGACCTCGGCGACGTCCCCGGCGGCCATCGCGGCGGCCAGCCGCTCCAGCGCCGGGGGCGTCTTGGCGACGTACGACCTCAGCAGCCTCGTGAGCAGCGCGCATTCGCCCGCACCGGGCTCCGGCCCGGTGATCTCGAGCAGCCGGGCGCGGATGGCGACGGCGGGATCCTCCATGATCCAACGGTACGACCGTGGGTCCTTT
The DNA here is from genome assembly GCF_044465265.1 of Actinoplanes sp. NPDC049681. Lineage (NCBI taxonomy): Bacteria > Bacillati > Actinomycetota > Actinomycetes > Micromonosporales > Micromonosporaceae > Actinoplanes > Actinoplanes sp. NPDC049681. The sequence goes on along the minus strand of NZ_JBITLP010000005.1, from coordinate 177,394 downwards.
CCGCGGTGATTATCCCGTTCTGAAGCGGCCTTCCGGCAAAGATCGATCCGGTCGCAAAGGTGTAAACAACGTCACCATCGGGCCCGGAAGTTTGCGATCGCCCCCGGGGAAGTGGTTACGGTCGGCCGGTCCGCAGATGCGGGCCCCGCGGTCGGTAACGCCGAGTCCTGCCGCCGACCGGGCCGGGAACTCAATCGATCAGGCATGGAGCGGGGGACCCACAGGTTCCACGGCGCGCTGGCCGCGCCTCGGGGTGAAGCCGCCACACGGCGGCCGGGCTCCTCGGCCCGAACCCGACAGCTGACCTCGCAGGCGTGGAGGTTTCCTTTCATGGCACAGATCCGCAAGCAGTCCCTGCGTGCCCTCGGCCTGGTGGTCGCGGGCGCGGCCGGCACCGCCGCCCTGCTGGGCCCGGCGTCCCCGGCCGCGGCGAAGTCCGGTGTGAACTGGGACGCAGTCGCGCAGTGCGAGTCCGGCGGCAACTGGAGCATCAGCACCGGCAACGGCTACTACGGCGGCCTGCAGTTCAGCCGCAGCACGTGGAAGGCGTACGGCGGCACCAAGTACGCGAGCACCGCGAACAGGGCGAGCCGTGGGGAGCAGATCCGCATCGCCGAGAAGGTCCTCGACGGACAGGGCATCGGCGCGTGGCCGGTGTGCGGCAGGAAGGCCGGCTCGTCGAAGTCGTACTCGCACAAGAGCACCTCGCACCGCAGCACGGCGCACAAGAGCACGGCGCACCGGAGCACTACCCACAAGAGCACGGCGCACCGGGGCACGACTCACAAGAGCGCGGCCCACAAGAGCACGATCCGCAAGTCGAAGGGCTCGGCGGTGCACGCGACCGGCAAGTCCTACGTCGTGCGCCCGGGCGACACGCTGGCGAAGATCGCGAGCAGCCACCACGTCAAGGGTGGCTGGCGAGCGCTGTACCAGCTGAACCGCGGTGAGATCGGTGGCAACCCCAACCTCATCTTCCCGGGGCAGCACCTGGCCCTCTGAGGCCCGGCAGGACCGGCCCGGCCGCCCTTCCCCCGTGGGGCGGCCGGGTCCCGCCGTCGTGAGGCAACTCACCACTTTGGAGGGACAGCCGGCGCCGCCGGCTTGCGAGGACCGGCATGATGTGCGCATGAGGCTGGTCCCGCCGACCCAGGCGCTGGCTGACTCCGCGGCGCCCTGGTTCGACCACCCCCAGGTGCAGCACTACCTGGGCGGGCGGGACTGGTTGCCCCGCATGCTCGCCATCGCCGGGCGGGGCGGCGGCGAGGTGTTCCGCGGCCACCTGGTGCTGCGCTGCCACGCATGGTTCGGTGTGGACGCCGCGGGCGAGGTGGGCTTCATCGGCGGCGACGTGTACGCCGACGGCCGCGGCCTCCGTTCCATGGGCCTGGCCTTCGTGGTCGACCCACGGCGCTGGCGCGAGGGCCGCGGGCGTGCGCTGCTGCGCGCGGTGGTCGAGCATCCGGAGACGTCCGATGTGGACGAGTTCTTCTGCGGCGTCCACGTGGACAACGATCCCGCCCGCGCCTGCTGTGCCGCCGCCGGGTTCACTCCCGACGGCGGCGTCACCAGGGAAGGGTTCGTGTATCACCGGCTGCGCCGGGATCGGTGACAGCACTCCGGCGGTGTGGTCGTCCCGGCCGACGGTGTTCGCCCGCGGTAAGCCCGTTCCCGGACCTACCCGGTCTTCCCGCGACCGGGCTGCTGGCCGTCGACAGGCCGGGAGCGCGCTGTGTGGGAGCGGACGCATGCGATGCCGGCCGCACGGTGTCGCCGCGCGATGTCCCGATGGGCACGAATGCGGCGCGACCTTCGCCGTGCGAGGCGACGACTCAACCGGTGTTCGTAAGCCGCCGCCGACACCTGTGCGGTGGCGGCGGCCGCGGGCGGTGGAGGTGCTTGCTAGCTCGCTGTGCAGGTCGGTGCCGGCGCGGTGTTCGCGCCGGTCCAGGCGGCCGTGAAGCCCCAGGAGGTGCTGCCACCGGCGGGGAGCGACGCGTTGTAGGACAGGGAACGGGCGGTCACCGAGCCGCCCGAGGTCGTCACGGCCGCGTTCCAGGAGTTGGTGAAGCGCTGACCGTCGGGCCAGGTCCAGGCCACGGTCCACGCGCTGATCGGGGCGGTGCCGGCCTGGACCGTGACCGCGCCCTGGAAGCCGCCGGTCCATTGGCCCGTGATCGCGTACGTGGCGGTGCAGGTGCGGCCCGGGGGTGACGATGGTGGGGTGCCGTAGACGGTGGCTTCGCGGGACGTGGCCCTGATGCCGTCCGGGCCGTGGAAGAGCCGCTCGCCCCATGGGGTCAGCCGGGTCGCGTCGAAGTCCGTGATGAGGTCGAGGTATTCGACGCCGCCGCCGTTGCCGCTCCAGGACCAGCCGAGGTAGCCGATGCCCTGGGCCTGGGCGGTGGCCATGATGGTGTCCTCGTCCGGGTCGCCGTCGGAGTGGTTGTAGCCGAACTCGCCGATGACGATCGGCAGCCCGGCCGCGCGGAACCGGCCGAGGTAGTCGGTGATCTCGGCCGCCGTGTCGAAGACGCCGTACATGTGGATCGAGAAGATGGTGTTGCGCCGTGGGTCCGTGGCGAAGACGGAGGCGGCGTTGTCGCGCATGGTGAACGACCAGTCCTGGCCCCAGTTCGGGGCGTCCACCATGATCGAGTGCTCGAACCCGGCGGCCCGGAGCCGGGTGATCGCGTTCTCGGTGTCCGTGATCCAGCCGGCGGTGGCGGTGTTGCCGTACGGCTCGTTGCCGATGTCGAGGATCACGTAGCGCTCCTGGCCGGCGAGGGCGCTTCTGATGCTGATCCAGTAGTCGACCGCGCGGTCCAGCGTGGTGGCCGCGCTGTCCTCGCCGTACCCGGTGGTGTCGTGCACCTCGAGGACGCAGATGAGCCGGTTGGCCTTGCACCGGTCGATCACGCCGGTGACGTCGGAGGCGTCATTGCGGGTCCAGCGGTCCCCGCTGCTGAGCACCACGCGGACGGTGTTGGCGCCGAGCGCCTTGATGTCCGCCAGGGAGCTCAGCTTGTCGGGGTACCAGGTGTGGGCGTGGTTGACACCGCGCATGACGAACGCGTTGCCGTTGGCGTCCAGGATCTGCGAACCGCTCACGGTGAAGCCGGCGGCGGCGTGCGCCGGCGTTACTGCCAACGTTGTCATCGCGGCCGTCGCCGCCGCGAAGGCGGCCATGCCGCCCCACAGTCTGGGTTTCCTCACGGAGTTCCTCCTCATCTGGGAGCGCTCCCGCACCGCGGGCAGTTCTGTGTCTACCTACTCGGTTCAGTGCTGTCAATATCGGTCCTCGCCGATACGTTTGTGGCGAACTCTTGACTTCGGGATGAACCCGGCCCACATTCATGGGAGCGCTCCCAACCGGACGTTCATCGATGTGCCCGCACGTCCGGCCCCGCAGGGCGTCCCCTCCCCCCAGAAGGGAATCCCATGAGACGGAAGGCAAGAAGGGCCCTCGCGGCCTGCGGTGCCGCGCTCCTCGGCACCGGCCTCGTCATCACGGCCGCCCCGCCACCCGCGCAGGCCGCGGCCGCCTGCACCGTCGTCTATCGCGTCACCGCCCAGTGGGGCGGGGGCTTCACGGGCGACATCGCGATCACCAACACCGGCGATCCGGTCACCGGCTGGCGCCTGGAGTACGACTTCCCCGACGCCGGCCAGCACGTCACCCAGGGCTGGAGCGGCACGTACGCGCAGAGCGGCGCCCACGTCACGGTGACCAACGCCGCCTGGAACGGCACCCTGGGCACCGGCGCGAGCGTCAGCACCGGCTTCAACGGCACCTTCACCTCGGCGAACCCGGTGCCCACAGCCTTCACGCTGAACGGGGCGCCCTGCAACGAGACCGCGACGGCGCCGGCCGTGGCGATCAGCAGCCCTGCCCCGAACACCCGCTACACCGCGCCCGCGACGATCCCCGTCTCGGCCACGGCCACCGCGGCGAGCGGGCGGACCGTCGGCAAGGTCGAGTTCTACCACGACGGCCTGCTGCTCGGGACCGACACGTCGGCGCCGTACGGCTACACGTGGAGCGGCGTGCCCGCCCAGACCGGGGCGTACCACCTGCAGGCGATCGCCTACGACTCGGCCGGCCTCAGGAGCGCGACCGCCGATGTGCCCGTCTTCGTGGAGGCCCCGGCCGAGCCCGCCGTCGTCGTGGACGCCACCTCGGTGACCGTCGCGCCGGGCGCGAGCGCCACCTTCAAGGTCGCGCTGTCCAAGGCGCCCACGGCCGGCACCACGGTAACCGTCGCGCGGACCGCTGGTGCCGCCACCGTCTCCGCCGCTCCCGGCACGCTGACGTTCACGCCGTCCACCTGGAACACCGGGCAGACGGTGACCGTCTCGGCCACGGCCGCGGCGGTGGTGAACACCTCGGCCACCTTCACCGCGAGCGGGACCGGACTCGCCGCCGCGACCGTCACCGCGCTGGTGGCCGCCGAGGGCAGTCCCGGCGCCCGGTTCACGCAGCTCTACCAGGACATCAAGAACCCGGCCAACGGCTACTTCAGCCCCGAGGGGGTGCCGTACCACTCCATCGAGACGCTCATCGACGAGGCGCCCGACCACGGCCACGAGACCACCTCCGAGGCGTTCAGCTACTGGCTGTGGCTGGAGGCCGAGCACGGTCAGGTCACGGGGGAGTGGACGCCGTTCAACACCGCCTGGCAGACGATGGAGAAGTACCTGATCCCGTCGCACGCCGACCAGCCCACCAACGACAAGTACGACCCGTCGAGGCCCGCCACGTACGCGGCCGAGCACCCGCTGCCCTCGTCGTACCCGTCGCAGCTCGACGGCAGCGTCGCCGTGGGCCAGGACCCGCTGGCGAACGAGCTGAAGTCCACGTACGGCACCCCGGACGTCTACGGGACGCACTGGCTGCTGGACGTCGACAACACGTACGGGTTCGGGCACTGCGGGGACGGGAAGACGCGGGTGGCGTACATCAACACCTTCCAGCGCGGCCCGCAGGAGTCCACCTTCGAGACCGTGCCGCAGCCGTCCTGCGACACGTTCGCGTTCGGCGGCCCCCACGGCTACCTCGATCTGTTCACCAAGGACGCGTCGTACGCCAAGCAATGGAAGTACACCAATGCCCCGGACGCGGACTCGCGCGCGGTGCAGGCGGCGTACTGGGCGCTGACCTGGGCGACCGAGCAGGGCAAGGCGTCGCAGATCTCCACCGCCGTGGCGGACGCCGCGAAGCTGGGCGACTACCTGCGCTACTCGTTCTACGACAAGTACTTCAAGAACCCCGGTTGCACCTCCACCTCCTGCCCCGCCGGTACGGGCAAGAGCAGCTCGAACAGCCTGATGTCCTGGTACTACGCGTGGGGCGGGGCGACCGACACGCAGGCCGGCTGGGCCTGGCGGATCGGGTCCAGCACCAGCCACTTCGGCTACCAGAACCCGCTGGCTGCGTACGTACTGTCCAATGTCGGCGCTCTCACGCCGAGGTCTCCCACGGCCAAGGCGGACTGGCAGGCCAGCCTGACCCGGCAGCTGGAGTTCTACCGGTGGCTGCAGTCCGCCGAGGGCGGCATCGCCGGTGGCGCCACGAACAGCTGGAACGGCTCCTACCAGGCGCCGCCCGCGGGTACGCCGACCTTCTACGGCCTGGCCTACGTCGAGGCCCCGGTCTACGCCGACCCGCCGTCCAACCGCTGGTTCGGCATGCAGACGTGGTCCCTGGAGCGGCTCGCCGAGTACTACTACCTGACCGGTGACGCGACGGCGAAGTCCGTCCTGGACAAGTGGGTGTCCTGGGCGCTCGACAACACCACGATCTCGGCGGGCAGCTTCGCCATCCCGTCCGACCTGGCCTGGTCCGGCAAGCCGGGCACGTGGAACCCGTCCGCGCCGCCGGCCAACACCGGGTTGCACGTCGAGGTCACCAGCCGCGGCCAGGACCTCGGGGTGGCCGGCTCGTACGCCAAGCTGCTCTCGTACTACGCGGCCAAGTCCGGCAACGCCCGGGCGAAGAGCGCCGCGAAGGGGCTCCTGGACGCGATCTGGGCGTACAAGGACGGCAAGGGTGTGTCGGTGAGCGAGACACGCGCCGACTACAACCGCATGGACGACGTCTACGACCCCGCGACCGGCCAGGGCATCTACATCCCGCCGGGCTGGAGCGGCACGATGCCCGACGGCGACGTCATCAAGCCGGGCGTGTCCTTCGTGGACATCCGCTCCTTCTACAAGCGGGACCCGGACTGGCCGAAGGTGCAGGCGTATCTGGACGGCGGACCGGCACCCATCTTCACCTACCACCGCTTCTGGGCACAGGTCGACGTCGCCACCGGCTACGCGGACTACGCGCGCCTGTTCCCCGAGGGTTAGGAGCCGGCGATGAGAAGAGCCAGATGGGTGGCGGCCGTGATCCTGCTCGTCACCGGCGTCGGAGTCGCCGTCCTGCAGGCCCAGCCGGCGTCGGCGCACGGCGCGATGATGGCACCCGGCAGCCGGACGTACCTGTGCTGGAAGGACGGGCTGACCGCGAACGGGGCGATCCAGCCGAGGAACGCGGCGTGCGCCGCCGCGGTCGCGCAGGGCGGGACCACCCCGCTCTACAACTGGTTCGCCGTGCTGCGTTCCGACGGTGCGGGCCGCACGTCCGGCTTCATCCCGGATGGGCAGCTGTGCAGCGGCGGTACCGGGGGACCGTACGACTTCACCGGCTTCAACCTGGCCCGCGACGACTGGCCGGTGACCCACCTGACGCCGGGCGCGAGCATGCGCTTCGACTACAACAACTGGGCGAAGCACCCGGGCACGTTCTCGCTGTACATCACCAAGGACGGCTGGAGCCCGGGCCGCCCGCTCGCCTGGAACGACCTCGAGCCGGCGCCGTTCTCCCGGGTCACCGATCCGGCCTCGGTCGGCGGCCCGGGCACGGCGGACGGCCGCTATTCGTGGACGGCCGACCTGCCGTCCGGCAAGACCGGCCGGCACCTCATCTATTCGGTCTGGTCACGCTCGGACAGTGCGGAGACCTTCTACGGCTGCTCGGACGTGGTCTTCGACGGCGGCGACGGTGAGGTCACCGGCGTGGGCGACGGCACGACGCCGCCATCGCCACCGCCCGGAAACGGGGGCTGCTCGGCGATGTACAGCGTCATCGGCGGCTGGGGCGGCGGCTTCCAGGCGGAGATCATGGTGCACGCCGGCGACACCCCGGTGACCGGCTGGACGGTGTCGTGGACGTTCCCCGGCGCTCAGGCGATCAGCCAGCTCTGGAACGGGAGGTACACCGCGAGCGGATCCTCGGCGACCGTGCGGAACGAGACCTACAACGGCTCGATAGCGGCCGGCGGTCACACCACGTTCGGCTTCCTCGGGGCGGGCGCCGCGCCCGCGAGCCTGACGGATCTGACCTGCACCACCACGTGATCCGGCAGCGCGAGAAGCAGGCCCGGGACGCGGCTCCATCCCCGCGCCCCGGGCCCCTCGCGCAGGCTCCTATCGTGGCGGCGGGGCGGTGCTGCCGCGCACGACGAGCTCGGGGGAGACCACGACGTGCGCGGGCGGGCCGGCGTCCTCCGCGTCGGACATGTGCTCGAGCAGCAGGGTGAGGCTGCGGCGCCCCAGCTCCGCGAAGTCCTGCCGGACGGTGGTGAGCGGCGGCAGGAAGTAGCCGGAGTCGGGCATGTCGTCGAAGCCCACGACGCTGACCTCCTCCGGGACCTTGCGGCCCGCCTCGTGCAGGGCGCGCAGCACGCCGAGGGCGATCCGGTCGTTGGCGCAGAAGATCGCCGTCACCGTACGGTCGCGCGCGAGCTCCTGGCCGCGGCGGTGACCCCACTCGGCGTTCCAGGAGTCGAACGTGACCGGCGGCACCGGCGCGCCCGCCTCGTACAGGGTGTCGCGCCAGCCCGTGACCCGTTCCTGGGCCTCGGGCCAGTCGCGCGGGCCGGCGACGTGGTGCACGGTCTCGTGGCCCAGGTCGAGCAGGTGCCGGGTGGCGAGCCGGGCGCCCGCGGCGTTGTCGACGCGCACGGTCGGCACGGCGTCCGGGTCCCCGGCCCCGCCGACGGCGACGCAGTAGAGGCCGGGCGGCGCCTGGAGCAGGCCGTTGGTCACCGCGGCCTTGGGCGCGATCGCGATGATGCCGTCCACCGCGTGCTGCGAGAGGCGGTCCACGGCGTCGAGTACCTCGCGGCGTTCGAGGTTGCGGACCGTGGCGATGCTGACCAGGTAGCCGGCGGTGCGGGCGGCGTCCTCGATCCCGTACAGCATGGAGGCCGGGCCGAACAGCGTGGTCTCGAAGCCGATCAGCCCGAGGGTGTGCGAGCGCCGGGTGACCAGCGTCCGCGCCGCGAGGTTGCGGCGGTAGTTCAGCGACTCCATCGCCTCCAGGACCCGGGTCCGGGTCTCCTGCTTGACGTTGGGGTGTTCGTTGAGCACCCGCGACACGGTCTGGTGGGAGACCCCGGCGAGCTTGGCGACGTCCCGCATGACCGAGACCCGCTTCTTCGATGGCACGCGGCACCCCTCGTCGATCTCCCGTCGTGGCAGATCACAGTGTAGGTCCGGGCGGGAACCGGCGATCAGCGGAAGACGGCGCCCCTGGACTCGCCGGAGTCCGGGCCGGCGATGCAGTGCAGGAGCCAGGCGTCGCCCGTCCGCACCGGCCAGGCGTCGCGCCGCCACCCGGCCGTCGCCGCCGGGTCGGTGCTGCGCCGGGCCATGACGCCGGCCGAGCATGCGGCGGCCACGTCCGGGCGGCCGATCAGCTTCTCCTGGCGTACGCCGGAGGCATCGGACGGCAGCGGCACGGCCGCGAACGTCTCCCAGTAATGGTCGCCGGCGCAGTCGGTCTCGCCGGGCGGCATGGCCCTTCCGCTGATCGTGACCATGCCGCCCCAGCACAGGGGAGCCACCGGGCACAGTCCCGCATCGCACTCGCCGAACCCGGCCGGGGCGGTGGCGCCGGGACCGGCCGCCGCCCGGTGGTCGGGATCGGCTCCGCTGCGGTCGTCCATGGCGCGCCAGCCGAGGAAGCCGCCGAGGGCCAGGATCATCGCGGCCGAGGCCGTCAGCACCACCGCTCGCCGGCCTCGTCGCGTGCGGGCGCGCGCCGGCTGCTGTGCGGCATGGTCCGTGCCCCGGTCCTCGTCCGGGGTCCCGGGGGTGACTCCTGCCGCCCGGGCGGCCGCCGCGAGATCCGCTGCGGACGGCCAGCGGTCGGCCGGCTCGGGCGCCAGTGCCCGCGCGACCACGGCGAGGACCGCGGGCGGCAGGTCGGCTGCCAGCGTCCGCGGCGCACTCTGGATCCGTTGCAGAGCCACCGCGTACGGGTTGTCGCCGGTGAACGGCCGATGACCCGCCAGGCACTCGTACGCGGTGAGCCCCAGCGAATACACGTCGCTGACCGCGGTGGCGGGCCGTCCCAGCACCTGCTCCGGCGCCAGATAGGTCGGCGTGCCCAGGACCGCCCCGGCGGTCGTCAGCGGCGTGGCGCCCTCGATGCGGGCGATGCCGAAGTCCGTGATCAGCACCGATCCGTCGCGCCGTACCAGCAGGTTGGCGGGCTTGATGTCGCGGTGCACGATGCCCCGCTCGTGCACCGCAGCCAACCCGTCGGCCGCCCGCGCGACGATCTGCATCGTCTGCGCGGCGGTCAGCCGCCCGTGGCGGGCCAGCAGCTGCGCCAGGGACTCGCCGTCGACGAACTCCATGACCAGGTACGGCGTGCCGCCGCTGCTGCCGTAGTCGTGGATGGCGGTGACGGCCGGGTGGTTCACGCCGGCCATGGCCTTCGCCTCGGTCAGGAACCGCCGGGCGAGCGCGGGATCGCCGGCCGCCGCGGGCAGCATCATCTTGACGGCCACGACCCGGCCGAGGACCTCGTCGGTCGCGCGCCACACCTCGCCCATTCCGCCGGCGCCGATCCGGGTGTCGAGGCGGTAGCGGTCGCCGAGTCGCCGGCCTGGCTGCAGCACCCGCGCATCATGCCACGGGTGTTTCCCCGGCTCAGACGGCAGGGTTTCCGGCGATGAGGCGGATCGTCCAGCCGTCGTCGCCGGTCGCGGCCGCGACGTGGTTGCAGGACTGGTGGGTGATCCACAGCCCGCGGCCGCCGGTGGCCGCCTCGGTGGCCGGCAGCAGCCCCGCGAACGGATTCTTCGGCCCGGCCCCGGCGTCCGACACGGTCACCACGATGCGGTCGTCGCCGGCCCAGACCCGCAGGTGGAACGGCGGGCGGCCGTACCGCAGGGCGTTGGTGACCGTCTCGCTCACCGCGACCACGAGGTCGTCGAGGTCCGGCGCCGGGATCTGCCCACGGTACGCCGCGTGCACGGCTCGGCGGCCGTCGGCCGGGCTGGGCCCGGTCAGGCTCACCGTCGGCGCCCCGGCCTGCAGCGGGTCCGGGACCGGTGGGCGGCTCTCGCTCAGGAAGACCCGGGGTTCGGTGTACGCGGGACTGTCCTCGTGCCGCCCGCCGCCGACCGCGTACCGGGGGTGGGTGCGTGCCACGTCGGCCAGCACCTCGGGCGGCGTGATGCGGGAGTCGTACGCGCACATGCTCCACAGCGGGAAGTCGTCGTACGCGTGATTGATGGCCGACTCGTAACGGGCCCACCAGTCCCACGTGTTGCCGAACGCGGACACCGGAATCTCACCGATGATCCGGATCTGCCCCGCCCCGGCGGCCACGTGCCCGGCGAGCAGCCGGCGGTAGGCCCGGATCGCCGAGCTGGGGCGCGCGTACATGTCGCCGCCGGGCAGGAACTCCACGCCGGAGCCGGCCGGCAGCGCGGCGCGGACCAGCCCGGCTGTGCGCTCGCCGAAGGCCACGATCGACGGTTCCCCGTTCGCGACGCCCTCGAGCAGGAACGGCAGGGTGACGGCCAGCAGGTCGTCGTCGTGGGCGTACTCCACTGCCGCGTGGAAGTAGCGCAGGTGCCCGGCCGCCGCGCCCGTCCTCATCGGCCACCCTCCACGCGGAGAGCGGTCAGCTCGAGCAGCTCGGCGAGGTGCGCGGGGCTGAACAGCGGGGTGCGCAGCACCGCCGTGACACCACGCCGGCGCGCGTAGGCGTCCAGGTCGAGCAGCGAGTTGTGGTCGATGAACGCCAGCCCGGCGCCGTCGATCATCAGGTCGCCGGCGGCCGGGCGCAGCTCGGCCCGCTCGAGGGTGCGGGCGAACAGGTCCCGGGTGGCCATGTCGAGGTCGCCCGCGAGCCCGGCGTCGGCGATCGCCGGCGGGGTCGCGTAGAGCCGGAACGGCGCATCCGACTGCGGGTGCAGGCAGGCGAGCTCCTCGACGGCGGCAGCGCCGAGCTCGGCGCGGTCGAAGCCGCACAGGGCCGCGAAGGGATGGGTGCGCATGTACCGGTCGACGATGTGCTCGTAGCGCGCGAAGGCGTCGAGCTGGGCCGGAGTGCGCACCAGTGGCGTCGCCGCGGCGGCGACCCGGAGCCCCGAGTAACCGTCGGCGAGGGCCTGGCGGGTGGCCGCCGCGTACGCCTCGACGCCGCGGACGGGGTCGATGGCGCCGCCGGCGGGGTAGTGGTCGCCGGGCCGGATCAGATCGGGCCGGAAGTCCCAGCCGCACGGCGGCTCGGACGCCAGATACCAGACCCGTTCCCCGGCGGCGACGCCCTCGGCCAGAAAATCGCGCGCGGCGGCCTCGAACGTCGCCGGATCGTCATAGGCGAGGCAGACATGACCGTACGGCCGCGGCGGGCCGTTGCGGATCGTCTCTGCCATCCCTCGAGCATAGTGCCCCGATCGGGGGAGCCCCCGGACGAGGAGGGTCAAGATCAGTTAAGGAAAGAAAAATGAAATTGTCCCGCCCGAAATTGAACCGCGGGAAATTCGCACGAGTGGTGAACCGCTTCGTACCCGGATCCCGTATCGCCTCCCGAACGCACATTGATGTCCGATGACGAGGAGTGGTGATGAGACTGCGTCAGCGACGGGGTACCGGAGTCAACCGTAAGGCGATCGGTGCCGCAGTCTTCGCCGGAGTGCTGGTGGCGGGCGGCATCACGGGCCTGCAGTTCGCGAGCGCCGGTGAGCAGGTGAAGGCCGCGGAGATCGTGGTGGTGGACGGCCAGAACTTCGACATCGCGGGGTGCGAGAAACTGGAGATCAACGCCGGCGACGTCGTCTGCGACGGCGAGAAATTGCAGCCGGAACAGCAACAGGGCGCGGCCGATGCCGCCGCTGCCTCCGCGGAGCTGCTCGAGGCGTCGTGCGCCCAGTTCGCCGTCGACCAGGCGGCCGCCGACAAGGAGGCCGGCAAGCAGGCGGGTCAGGACGAGGCGGGTGCCGGTGACCAGGCCGGTGCCGCGGGGGATCAGGCGGGTGCCGCCAAGGCCAAGTCGAAGAAGCTGAAGCGGGCCATCGCGAAGCGGTGGGCCAAGAAGATGGGCCAGGGCGCCGGCAAGGCGGGTGCGGCCCAGAAGGGCGGCGCGGCCCAGGGTGACGACAACGCCCAGGGTGACGAGAATGCGCAGGGCAACGGCAATGCGCAGGGTGACGACAACGCGCAGGGTAACGGCAATGCCGGTCAGGGCAATGGCAATGCGCAGGGCAACGGCAATGCCCAGGGCAACGGCAATGCCGGTCAGGGCAACGCCGGGGACCTCGACGCCGCGGTGACCGCGGCCCGCGAGGGCCTGCTGACGGCCTGCCTCACGCTGACCGACGCCAAGGCCGCCGCGGCCGCCGGTGACAATGCCGGTGACAACGCGGGTGACAACGCGGGTGACAACGCGGGTGACAACGCGGGTGACAACGCGGGTGACAACGCGGGTGACAACGCGGGTGACAACGCGGGCGACAACGCGGGTGACAACGCGGGTGACAACGCGGGTGACAACGCGGGCGACGACGCCGGTGACAACGCGGGTGACAACGCGGGCGACGACGCTGGTGCCGGCGCCGGGAAGGCCGGCAAGGGCGGTCAGGACGCGGCCGGTGCCGCCGATCAGGCCGGGGCTCAGTCCGAGGACTGACAACCCTGCAAGGCGGGTGGCGCGGTCCGGGGCGAGGACCGCGCCACCTTTGCCGTGCGCCTCACCACCGCCCGGCCCGCACGCCGTCGGTCGTGGGCTTCCAGTCGGCGCTGTCGCGCGAGTCGGCGGTCAGCCCGAACGCCGAGGCCAGCACGAGGAGCAGGAAGAACAGCAGTATTCCGAGTTCCATGACAGTCACACCCTTGTCCGGCGAAGTTTCTGTGGCCGGTGCGCACCGGGTTGCTCGCCCTCCAGTCTGGTCCGGGCCCGGCCGGGCGGACAGTGGCAGTAATGCCATACATCTTCAAAATCCTGCCACCGTGGCGGTACGCTGACGGCCATGCTGGAGAAGGTCGCCGTCCTCGCCCTGCCCCCGGTCGCTGTGTTCGAGCTCGGCGTGCTCTGCGAGCTGTTCGGCTACGACCGCACCGACGAGGGGCTGCCCGCGTACGAGTTCTCGGTGTGCAGCGTGGGCGGGCGTCCCGTGCGTACCCATGCGGGGTTCTCCCTGTCGCCCAGCCACGACCTGACCCCGGCGGAGGACGCCGACCTGGTCGCCGTCGTGCCGAACAATGACGACCAGGACCCGGATCCGGAGGTCCTCGAGGTGCTGCGCCGGGCCCACGCGCGGGGTGCCTGGGTGATGAGCGTGTGCACCGGGGCGTTCGCGCTCGGCGCGGCGGGGCTGCTCGACGGCCGGCGCTGTACCACCCACTGGCGGCACACCGACCGGCTCGCCGCCCGGTTCCCGACCGCCCGGGTGGACCCCGACGTCCTGTACGTCGCCGACGGCAACATCCTCACCAGCGCGGGCACCGCGGCGGCGGTCGACTGCGGGCTGCACCTCATCCGGCAGGAGCAGGGCTCGGCGGTGGCCACCCAGATCGCGCGCCGCATGGTGATGCCGCCGCACCGCGACGGTGGCCAGGCCCAGTTCATCGAGACACCGCTGCAGCCGATCCAGTGCGAGACCCTGCAACCCGTGCTGGCCGCGGTGATGGCGAGCCTCGACCGCCCGCACTCCGTCGAGACCATGGCGGCGCAGGCCCACATGGCGCCGCGGACGTTCGCCCGCCGGTTCCGGGCCGAGACGGGCGCCACCCCGCACGACTGGCTGACCAACCAGCGTGTCCTGCTCGCCCGCCGCCTGCTGGAGGATTCCGAGCTGGGCGTCGACACGATCGCGGTGCGCTGCGGCTTCGGCAGCGCGGCCACCCTGCGCCACCACTTCGGGCACCGGCTCGGCACCACGCCGCAGGCCTACCGGTCGACGTTCAAGACCCGGGCCGCGTAGCGAGGACCCGGTTCAGCAGGGCCGGCGGCTTGGCGCGCTTGCGCCACTCGCGCGGATAGCCGAGCGAGACCTCACGGAACGGCACGCCGTCCTGCCATGTCACCCGCGGGATGTGCAGGTGACCGTAGACGGCGGCCGCCGCGCGGAAGCGCAGGTGCCAGTCGCCGGTCAGCTCCGTGCCGCACCACTGCGCGAACTCCGGGTACCACAGCACCTCGGTCGGGTGGCGGTGCAGCGGCCAGTGGCTGACCAGCACGGTCGGCATGCCGGGGTCGAGGGCGGTGAGCCGGCCCTCGGTGACGGCCACCCGCGCACGGCACCACGACTCCCGGTCCGGATACGGGTCCGGATGCAGCAGCTCCTCGTCCGTGCAGACCACGCCGGTGCGGTACGCGTACGCCAGCGACTCCTGCTTCGTGGACGTGCCGGGCGCCCGGAAGGTGTAGTCGTACAGCAGGAACAGCGGCGCCACGATCGCCGGGCCGCCCTCGCCCCGCCAGACCGCGTACTCGTCCTCGGGTGTGCGGACGCCGAGGTCCCGGCACATCGCCACGAGGGCGTCGTAGCGTTCGGCGCCGCGCAGCCGTACCGGGTCCTTGGGGTGCGTCCACAGCTCGTGGTTGCCCGGCGCCCAGATCACCTCGGCGAAGCGGGACCGCAGCATCCGCAGCGTCGCCTCGACGTGACCGAACATCTCGGCGACGTCGCCGGCCACGATCAGCCAGTCGTCCGGGGACTCCGGGCGCAGGTTCTCCACCAGCGAGCGGTTCTCCGCGTACGCGACGTGCAGGTCGCTGACGGCGTACAGGGTGCCCGCCACGGGCGCCTCCTCGTGCTCCTTCGATGGGCCTCGATCACGATCTTGCCAGCAATGCCGGGACGGCACGTGTCCTACAGTGGAGGGACGTCCCAAGAAATCTTGATCGCCACTGTCACGCCGGGCCGCTCCGCGAGACCTATCTAAGGGGAGCTCGACGGCGAACGGAGGCTTCGGTGGTCGACGCGCAGGATGCGCACGACGTGGACAGCGACGACGCGGCCCCGCCGCGGCCGCTGATCGCCGACCCGCCGCCGGCGGCCGAGATCGAGGAGTTCTTCCGGCGCTACTGGGAGGGGCTCGTCCGCAACCTGCTGCGCGAGGGCGCCAACCGCTGGGAGGCCCAGGACGCCGTCGCCGAGGCCATCCGGGAGGCGTTGCGGCGCTGGTCGGAGCTGACCCACCCGGTCGCCTGGGTGCGCACCGCCGCCCGCTCGCACTGGCTCAAGCAGCGCCGCTTCACGGGGCAGGGCGACGTCGAGGTGCTCGTGGCCGACGTCACCGAGCTCAGCGAGGGGCGCGCCGACGATCCGGAGCTCGAGGCGTACGAGCTGGAGGAGTGGTTCTCCGGCGTGCTGGCCCAGCTCCCGCCCGCCCGCCGCGAGGCGCTGGAGCTGTCCGCCCAGGGGCTCACGCCCACCGAGATCGCCGCTCAGGTGGGCAAGACGCCCGAGGCGGTCCGCACCGCGCTCAAGCTGGGCCGCAAGCAGGCCGTGGCGCTGTGGAAGGCGGTCCCCGGCCAGCGCCCGGGCAAGCGCACGGCCGACACCGAGGCAGGCGAGAACTGATGCCGGAGCCGGGCCCGCACGACGGACCGTCCGCAGAGGACGAGCCGCTCATCACCCACGCGATGATGATCGCCGCGCTCAACGAGGTCCTGGCCGACTGCGGATACCCGCCGGTCGCCGAGGAGGACGTGGAGCCGGCGCCCGCCCGGTGCGGCAACTCCGCCGACCGGCTGATCGAGGCCGCCCGGCACCGCGCCGACGGCATCGTGGCGGCCGCCCTGGAGACCGCGGTGCAGTACACCGACGCCGCGCTGGACCAGGCGGCCCGCACCGTGCTCAACGCGCGGCGTTCCGTCGCCGGTCCCGCTCCCGCGCCGGTGGATCTCGCGCCGATGCCCGCCGACGCGGACGCCGGCCGGTCCGTCGGCGAACGGTGGCTGGCGGCGGCGATCGCGGCCGGGGTCTACCTGCCGTTCGCCGAGCCGGCCGCGGCACAGACCCTCGACGTGTACGCGGCCTGCCTCGCCGACGCCGCACACGCGGATCCGCCCGACCTCGAGGCGGCGTACCGGGTCGGCACGGAGGTGGTCGCGCTCGGCATCGGCCGCCACGAGGCCCTCCCCGCGACGATGAGCGTCATCCTGGACCACCTCGCCGACGGCGACGTGGTGACCCGCCCGGCCCGTCAGGTCGCCGGCACCTTCGCCGCCGGATTCGCCGCCGCGCTTCAGGCCCGCACCCTGGCCCAGCAGGAGTCGCTGCACCGCGCCGCCCAGCGGGCCGCCCGCGAGTTCCAGCTGGCCCTGGAGCACAGCGAGGCCCGCTACCGCCGCCTCGCGTACTACGACCCGGTCACCGGGCTGGCCAGCAAGGCGCGGCTGGTCCAGCGCCTCCAGCAGGCCGCGCACGGCGACGACCCGGCCCGCCACGCCGGCCTCTGCCTCGTCGAGATCGGCGGCCACCGCGCGGTGTGCGAACAGTTCGGCGCGGACGCCGGCGACCACCTGCTCGCCGAGGTCGGCCGCCGGCTGCGGGCGGTCGCCGAGCATCCCGACCATCTGATCGCCCGGCACGGCCCGCACACCTTCGCGGTCCTGGTGCAGGACAGCGGCGGCGTCGCCCACCTGGCCGACCTCGCCGCGCGGATCACCGGCACGCTGGGCGGGTCCGTCACGCTGCCCGGCACCGGCCCGGCCGCCCCGCTGGTCGCCCACGTGGGCGTGGTCGACGTGTCCACCGCCGGCCTCGACCCGGCCCGGGTGCTGGTCGACGCGGAGATCGCCCTGCGCCAGGCCCGGGCGGCCGGCAGCGGCTGGGCGGTGTACGACCCGCAACCCGCCGCTCCCGGCCGCGCCGGCGGGACGAGCCTGACCGGGCTGATCACGGGCCCGCCCACGTACCAGCCGATCGTCCGGCTCGCCACCGGACGCATCGCCGGCCTGCACACCCGGATGACCTGGCGCCATCCGCACCTCGGTGCCCTGGACCTCGATCGGATCGGCCGGCTCACCGGCGACCGCGACACCACCACACGGCTGGCCGGCAGCCTGCTCCACCAGGCCTGCCGACAGGCGATGCAGTGGGACGGCGGCAAGAAGGGCCCGTTCATCGGCGTCGACCTGCCGGTCCACCAGATCGGCTTTCCCGACGTCGCCGACCTCGTCCGGGACGCGCTGACCGGCAGCGGCCTGCCGCCGCGGCGGCTGCACCTGCACCTCTCCGGCATCGACGCGGTCCCGGCCGGGGCACACAGCCACGCCGTGCTCAGTGCGCTGGCCGCGCTGGGCGTGCGGCTGATCCTCGACGATTTCGGTACGGGATACAGCAGCCTCGCGTACCTGCGGGATCTGCCGGTGCACGGCCTCCGCACGCCCGCCGGGCTGTTGCACCCCATGGCCGCCGGCGCGGAGGCCGACCGGGAACTCGTCGCCGGGATGGCGCGCATCGCGCACGCGCTCGGCCTCACCCTGACGGTGCACGGCGTCGACGACGAGGTGCGCGCAGCGACCCTGATCGGCACGGGCTGCGACGGTGCCCAGGGTCTGCGGTACGGCCCGCCCACCACCCCGCACCAGGTGCCGATCCTGCTGCGCGGTGCCGGCACGCTGGCGTCGCTCGCCCGCCGGGACAACGGCTTGGTGGTCTCGTGACCGACCACAGTGGAGTAGGGTTCCTCGGCATGGCGAACGCCGACACGGATCCCTCCCATCGCCCGAGCAGTGCCCGCATCTACGACGCCCTGCTCGGCGGCAACCACAACTTCGCGGCCGACCGCGAGGCCGCGAAGCACCTGCTCGCGGCGATCCCCGGCGCGGGTGAGATGGCACGCGCCAACCGGGCCTTCCTCAACCGGGCGGTGCAGTTCCTGCTCGACCGGGGCGTGCGCCAGTTCCTCGACATAGGCAGCGGCATCCCGACGGTGGGCAACGTCCACGAGATCGCCCAGCGCCGCGCCCCCGAGGCCCGCGTCGTCTACGTCGACATCGACCCCGTCGCCGTCGCGCACAGCAATGACATCCTCAAGGACAACCCGCTGGCCCTCGCCGTGCAGGCCGACATGCGCTTCCCGGAGGCGATCCTCGAGCATCCCGGCGTGCGCGAGCTGCTGGACCCCGCCGAGCCGATCGGCCTGCTGCTGGTCGCGATGCTGCACTTCGTCCCCGACGACGACGCCTTCCCGGCGACCGAGCGGCTGCGAGCGGCACTGCCGCCCGGCTCCTACGTGGTGATCTCCCACGGCGTCTCGGACACACCCGCGGACGCGGCGATCGACACGGTCACCGCGCTCTACCGCCGCACCGACGTCTCCGCCGCCCACGGCCGGACCAGGGATCAGATCCTGCGCTTCTTCGGCGACGCGGCGCTGGTGCCGCCGGGCCTGGTCTGGGTGCACGAGTGGCCGGACGGCGGCGACGGCGAGCCGCACGGCACGGCCGTGGTGGCAGCGGTCGGGCAGATTCCCGCGGCCTCCTGAGACCTTCCCCGAGCACCCCACCCCTCCGCCGCCCCCGCAGGGGTGGGGTGCCCCCTCGCCGCGGCGTACGCCGTACCCCTGTTTCGATATTCATGATCATCAGACTTCACGGCGCCCTTACGCGCCGACCGGCATCCTCTCGTGCGAACCATCGACGAGGGGGAGGAATGCCGACAGTGCGGCGTTACCGGAAATGGGCCTGGGGCCTGGGCATCGCGAGCGTGACCGCGGTGACCGCCTTCGGCGTGGCATCGTGGCAGGCCAATGCCGCGCCGCCACCCAGCACACCGCCCGCCGCGGCGGCGAACGAGCAGCCGAGCGTGTCCGACCCGAACCCGGGTCCCGCGCCCGTGGCGGGGACCGGCGCGGACGCGCTGACCAGCAGCGAGATCGACAAGGCCCGCAAGATCGCGGAGACGACGGCGCTCACCGCCGACGCCAAGGACGTGACCGGCGCGACCGGCGTCGAGTACCTCTCGGCCGAGATCGTCGAGGCGGACCAGGGCCGCCGCGCCGAGCTGTACTACTACGACTACAAGAGCAACAAGCTGGTCAAGCAGGTCGTCGACCTCGCTACCGGCAAGCTCGCCGGCTCGTACTCCGCCGCGGGGCTGCAGCTGCCCGCCGCCGACCGTGAGGTCACGACCGCGCTCGACATGCTGCTCGCCGACCCGCTCGCGAGCGACCTGAAGGACGCGTACAAGGAGGCCACGGGCCAGCCGTTCGCCGGCAAGGAAGGCCTGGTCACCACCGCGCACGTCTTCAACGCGAAGGCCGCCGACACCGCTACGCGCCAGTGCGGCAAGCACCGTTGCCTGCAGCTGATCGTGCAGACGAAGGACGGCCACATCATCGACCTGGACAAGATCATCATCGACCTCTCCGGGCGCACGGTCGCCCGCCTGAGCTAGACGGGGAACCGGCAGCATGACGTACCGAAAGACAGCGGGTGCCGGCGCCGCCGCGCTCCTCACCCTCGCCTCCCTCGGCATCGGGGCATCGCCCGCGGCCGCGAAGGCCCCCGCGGCCGCGCCCGCCGCGTGTACCGCGGGGTCGCAGGTCAAGGAGACCCTGCCGAACGGCACCACGTGGCAGCTCTGCTGGCGCATCGACGAGCGGGCCGGGCTGGTCCTGGACAAGGTCTCCGTCGCCACCCGTCGCTACCCGGAGCCGGTGCAGGTCCTCCAGTCGATCCGCCTGGCGCAGCTCAACGTGCCGTACGACTCGGGCGAGACCGAGTACAACGACCTGAGCGACTTCGGTTTCGGCGGCGGTGACCTCGAGACCCTGACCGGCGAGGACTGCAAGGGCGGCTCGGCGCGGGAGGGCTCCGACGGCGGCCCGCAGGCGCAGCGCCGCAAGGTGCTCTGCGTCAGCGCGGAAGCGTCCGGGCTGGCCTACCGCCTGCACAGCTACAACTTCCAGACCAACGCCGAGAAGGTCTACTCGAAGCAGGGGCACGACCTGGTGCTGCGCACGATCAGCAAGGTCGGCTGGTACGAGTACGTGACCGAGTTCCGCCTCGCCGACGACGGGCAGATCTCCGCCCGGCTCGGCGCGACCGGTGACCTGTCGCCCAGCGACTACGTCCGGGCCGACGACGGCTGGCCGATCGGCAAGAACGCCCGCGACTACGCGTCCATGCACTACCACAGCGCGTTCTGGCGCGTCGACTTCAACATCGACGGCAAGGGCGGCGAGAAGGTCGAGCAGTACGACACCAAGGTCGACGGCCACGGCTCGATGGCGGCCAAGCTCAAGACCAGCAAGAAGACGATCACCAAGGAGGGCAGCTTCTCCAAGGTGAACCGCCGCTGGTGGCGGGTGGTCAGCCCGACGAGCAAGAACAAGGACGGTCACAAGCGGTCGTACGAGCTGGTCACCGGCGCCGACGACCGCTACGAGGCGCACCCGGAGACGACGCCGGACGTGACCTTCACCCAGGCGCACACCTGCGAGAAGTTCGCCACCGGCAACGCCGACCCGCAGTGCGCCACGAAGAAGACCATCCTGGACTACGCCCACGACAAGGAGACGCTGAAGAACCCGGTGATGTGGGTCCGCGTCGGCTTCCACCACGTCCCCCGCGACGAGGACCAGAGCCCGATGCCGCTGCACTGGCAGGGCTTCGACCTGCTGCCGCGCGACTTCACCGAGATGAACCCGCTGACCCCGGCCGACCGCGCCGGCGTCAACGGACAGCCGAACTGAGCATCGGCCCGGCCCGGTCATCGCGACCGGGCCGGGCCCCCTTTTCCTGGAGTCCTCCTTGTCCGTACGCCGCATCGCCGCCGCCCTCGTGCTGGCGGCCACCGCGCTGACCGTGATCGCGTTCGCGGCCCGTGGTGGCGGAGAGAAGAAGCCGGACCCGCGCCCGGTGGCGGTGGCGTCCGTGGCCCCGCCGACGACCGCCGACGTGGCCTACGCGCAGATGATGGTGGCGCACCACGCCCAGGCCGTACGCATGAGCCGGGCCCTGATCGCCAAGCCCGGTGTCCCGGAGCGGATCCGCCTGATCGCCGAGTTCATCGTCCACGACCAGCAACGCGAGATCAACGAGACGAACGCCTGGCTCGACGCCTGGGGCGAGCAGGCCGGCGGCCACGACCACGCTCACGGAGCCGGCGCGGCGTCGCAGGGGATGCTGACCGACGCCCAGCTCCACGAGCTCGACATCGCGAAGACCGACCAGGCCGTGCCGCTGTTCCTGCGGCGCATGATCGAACACCACCGCGGGGCCGTCGTCTCGTCCCGGGCGCTGCTCGACGGCGACGGGCGCAACGTCTACATCCACGGCCTGGCCAAGCACGTCATCAACGAGCAGACCGCGGAGATCGACGCCATGGCGGCCCTGCTCCCGGCATCGCCCGGCCGGAAGGTCAGCGGGGCAGCGGCCGGCTGAGCCGCTCGCGGAGCAGCCGCGCCGTGGGGCGTTCGACGTAGCGGTGCAGCAGCCAGGCCGCGACCATCACCACCGTGACCACGATCGCCAGGGTGACGTAGCGCGGCAGGACGGGGTGCAGCGCCGCGATCAGCGTCCAGCCGATGTACTCGTGCAGCAGGTACAGCGGATACGTCAGCGCCCCGGCCACGGTGAGCCAGCGCCAGCGCACGCGGGACAGCCGGCCGGTGGCCACGACCGCCATCGTCGCGAAGACTGCGGTGACCAGGACGAGTGCCGGCAGCACTGGGATCGGACGGCCGAGCACATCCTGGGCGACGTGGCCCACCTGCGCGGCCACGTAATGCTGCGCCATCAGGAACGAGGCGCCGAACAACGCCCACAGCGTGAGGTGGCCCCCGGTGCGATGCACCAGGAACAGGGCGATCCCGGCGACGAAGTACGGCGCGTTCTCCGGCATGACCACCACGTCCAGGGCGTCCACGTCGGCCTGCTCCGCGAGCGCCGCCGCCACCAGCCACCCGAAGCCGAACAGGGTCGCGCTGCGTACGGTGAGGCCACGCCACACCACCAACGCGAAGAGCAGGTAGAAGCGCGCCTCCACCCACAGCGTCCAGTACACGGCGTCGGCCGGGCGTACCCCCATCGGGTTCTGCAGCATCGTCAGATTGACCAGCAGGTCGCTGGGCCCGACCGGCCGGCGCACCACCGGCCACAGGCTCAGCACGGCGAAGGTCAGCAGCGCCGCCGCCCAGTACGCCGGGAACAGCCGGACCACCCGTGACCGCAGGAACTGGGCGGGCGTACGGTCCCACGCGCTCAGGCAGATCACGAAGCCGCTGATCACGAAGAACATCGGGACGCCGATCCACCCGTACGAGGCCGGTACGGACAGCCACGGGAACACCCGCTCGGCGGCAGCCCCCCAGGGCGGGACAGTGCCCCGGTCGTACGCGACGAAGTGATAACCGACCACCATGAGCGCGGCGACGAGCCGCAGCCCGTCGAGCACCGCGATCCGGCCCGGGCGCGACGCCGGGGCGGGGATCCGGGTGGTCCGCCGTTGCAGGGGCGTGACGAGAACAGCCATGCCGGGAACAACGACGCAGGCGCCACCGGAGCTATTTTTTGCCGGCCCTGCCCATCGCGACCACGACCTGTGGTCCTGTGGCGTCCTGAGCGCCGCCGACCGTGTATATCCGTACGTCGTGTGCTATGCCCTGCAGACTCCGGCGCACGTCGCGTTCGTCGATCGGGAATACCTGCGGCCTGCCACCCGGATCGCCGTAGAGGAGTCCGTCCTTGAGAAAGGCCATGGCGAAGGGGGCCAACCGGCGCAGGGAGCCGAGGAAGGCGGCCACTGCTCGCCGGAATTCCCGGCTGGTGTCCGCAGTGGTCTCTGCCACGAACATCATCGTGCCCACGTTGTAGAGACCACGGGGCAGCGTCAAGGCATCGCCCATCATGATCCGGGCGCCCTTTCTCAGGGCGCTGCGGAAGTCGAGGACGGCGGCGTACACCGGATGGGCCCCGCGGATGACCTGCCAATAGTCCTGCAGTTCGCGCGGCGAGTGCTGGATCGAATATTCCAGCCAGCGGCGCCGAGGCGCCGTCCTCTCCCAGAGGTCGACCTCCTCCGCGAAGGGCAGCATCGTCAGGGGTGAGTACAGGTTGGGCCCGGAGCTGAGGTCCACGGCTCGGCCGCCGCTCGGGTACACGCGGCAGTTCTGAGCGAAGTGATCAGCGATGAGCCGGACGATCTCCAGGTCGATCCAGGTGGGACTCGTGGACGGATCGCCGGTGAGCAGCGGCCGTTCGGCGTCGGCGTCCAGGTCAACGGGGCCGCGCGGGCCCGGGAACGGCGGCCGCGCCTTGCGTGCAGCCGGGCGGGAGGCCTTCGTAACCGGTGCGGGACCGACGGCGTTGAGCAGGGCGTGACGAGCCGCCTGCTCGTCAAGTCCACTCAGGTTGAGCGCCTGTCTGGCGGTCAGCGGACCGAGCAGGGGTGTCTCGTCGATCCGCACCGGGATCAGGCGGCCGAGCAGTGACTCCCTGTCCTCCTCTGGAATGCCGCTCGTGGACGCCGCGAAAGCCGCCGACACGACGGTGAGAATGACATGCGCGTCCTGTTGGAGTTCTCGCAACCGTCGTTGCCAGTTCTCACCCGGCGTAAGGTCGGAGCCGGAGGAGGTCTTCCAGCCCTCTCGCTGCAGCTGCCACTGAATCCAGTCGGCCCACGGCTTGTCGGCGCCGGTGTGAGAGATGAAGATGCTGTTCGAGCGAGCCCACTTGTCGACCGGTGCCCCCTGGGGCCTGATCGCGTAGCGGCGGCCGTCCAACGTCTGCAGGGCAAGGTCACGCCAGCCTCGGGGCAGAGGCAGCACGGACACAGTGCCGGCGTTCACGACCTCGCGCCGTCGTTCCCCCGCCGCCTGCCAGCTCACCTCGAGAACCAGCGGTACCGTCCGGGGCAGGCGAACGACGAGTGCCCCCCGGGCGGACGGCGCCACGATTTTGAGGCCGTCCCCGTGGGCGGTGATCCCGACCTCGACGGTCGGCAGGTTCTGCGGTGCGAGCCATCGTGTCCCGTCGGGGAGACCCGCGGCCCCGGGCAGCGCGGCGCCTATCACCGATCCGGTACGCAATGACGACCCCACTGCCAGGTGCCGGGCGGCCTCGGTCCGCCGGGAGCTCTCCGGCAACCGCCCCCAGGCCTGCGCGGCCCATCGCGCCACCTCCCGGCCCTGGTGCGGGTCCATGACCATCGTGCGTACGGCTCGGTGGAGGAGGCTTTCCATGCGCTCCGTCGCTCCGGGCGGATCGGCGACGGACAACCAGACGATCTCCTCCTCGGTTCGCAGCGCGGACGGGTATCGGTGGTGAAGGCGTGTGATGAGCTCCCGGGAGCGCCGGACGAATCCCGGGCCGGCGACACCTTGCGCCAACTGTCGCCGGAGCACCACGAGGACCTCGGGATCGAGGACCACACCGGTGACGTTGCGGGTCTGCACCAGCGGGCCGAAGTAGAGATCACTCTCCGTGCCCAGATCGGCGCCCGGTACCAGGTCCAGCCGGGCGCGGCGTAACAGACCCGGCTCGACGAAGATCGCCATGCAGACGGCGCGGGCCAGGCGCACCTGCTGGTCGCCGTGGGGCTGCGTTGCCATCTCGGCGATGAGGCGTTCCGCACGGGCGGTGTCAGACATGGGCCGTACCGGCGGTGTCGATGTCCTCCCATGCCAGCACGCGCAGTCCGGAGGTCAGCCCCTGGGGCCAGCGATGACGGGGCAAGGGAGTCAGCACCAGCACCTTGGCCGCTGATTCAGCCACCGCGTCGGCGAAGTCGTGCCACTCGCGAGGTGATGCCTTGTCCCGTCGCCCCCCTACCGGCCGGGTCACACCGAGATCACTGATGATGACGAGCAGCGTGCCGGGTTCCGGCGTCTCCCACGGCGTGGCGCCCGCGCCGCTCAGGAGGTCCGCGTCCAGTCCTCGCAGCGGCGTTCCGATGAACGGCCGGGCCTCGCTGCGCTCGCGCCCCGCGACGTCGCGAAGCTGGTCGACCAGGAACCACACGTCGGAAACGTACGGTTCCATGCCTTCTCCGATGTCGAAGAGCACCTGGACGAACGGCGCGACGCGCCGGTCCGGCCGCATCGGCACCGGCATGAACGGTTTCGCCTCAGCGGCGCGCCGCACCAGCGCCGCGAGGTCGATGTGTCGGCCGGCGGTCGTCAGCCGCACCAGGGGACTGAGGGCGTTGCGCGCAACGATCGGGGACACGGGCGGTGGTACGGGCACCTGTTCCAAGGGGAAGGGCTTGATCTCCAGCCGCTCCGGGGCGGCCAGCCATGGCGGACCGGCCCCGGAATCCGCCACCTCCTCGATGCGCGCACGTATCGGCGGCCCCTCGCCGGCCGGCCGAGGCACGTCAACGGCGATGTCCGGTCCCTGATCCGGAAGCGCTACCGAAGCGGGTGACTCGGTGGGGGAGGATTCCGCGGGAGGGTCCGGGACGGCGGAGGGCTCCGCGCCGAACATCACCGATCGGAGCAGGGCGAGCCCCTCGTCGCCGATCCCCAGGCGGCTGATCGCCAGCAGCATGTCGGCCGTGGACATCTCACCGCGGTCGGCCCGGGTCACGGCACCACGTCCATGACATCCCGGGGTGCCTTCGCGAGGGCAGCCCGCTGCACCATCTCCCACTGCGGGGATCCGGGTGCGATCCCCAGCGCTCGGCACACCCGGACCGTGTCGAGATATTCCGCGGTGGACGGCTCGCGCCGGCCGGCCCGGCGGGCGCTCTCCCGCTGTCCCATGAGAACGTCTGCCACCGCGTCGTACAGGCCGTCATGGTCCTCGCCCAGGTGCGCGCGGGCCACCTCGGTGAAGAAGTCCTTACCTTCGATCGCCATCTCCAGGTGAATACACCGGCGGAGGAAGGCGGGGGGCAGCCGGCGCTCCTTGTTGCTCGTGATCACCACCAGCACGGTGCCCTGGGCCCTGATCTGCACGCCGTCCGGGAGCGGGAAGGCGTGGTGGTCCAACGGTGCGAGCAGGTCGTTGGGCAGGTCGGGGTCCGCCTTGTCGATCTCGTCGAGCAGGACGACCGTTCCCTTGCCGCGCGACGGCGCCACCCGGGCATCGCGGCGCCGTATTCCGGACTCGGCAAGGTGGCGCTTCGCGCTTTCCGGGTCGAAAGCCCACCACAGAACGCCGGGCAGAAGGTACGCGCCGTCCTCCTTCAGCGACCTGATCTGCGCGTCCGTCAGCCGGCGAACGGCGTCGAAGCCGGCGGTGAGGTCGCTCAGCTCGCTGCGGGAGGTGAAGACGTGCTCGACGTAGTCGAATTCACCGTGGTCCGCGACCGCCCGGGCGAGCGTCGACTTCCCAGAGCCGGGTGGGCCCGTGACCAGCAAGGGGCGCCCGGCGGCCAACGCCACGTTGATCGCCATGATGACGTTCTCCGTGAATCGGTACGGAGATGAGACTCCTTCGGGCCCGGCGGGCTCGAACAGGGCGGCGGTGAACATCATCGCTTCCTTCCTCAGGCCGATCCCAGGAGCCGGGTTTCGGCATGGACCATGTCGCTGAGGACGGCGTTCTCGTCCTCGGCCCGGACCGCGGGATTGAGCCACGGTGGCTGCGGCACCTCGGCGGGCATCGATTCGCCGTCGTAGGGCGCGTGATAGACGAACGTGACGGTAGGAAATCGCCCTCGGAGCTCCTCGATGACGTCGGTGTCGTGCGGCAGGCCCACCGATACGTACGTCGGCCGGTCGTTCGTCGCCAGGCGACGCTCGATCTGCTCGCCGGTGGCATTCCTGAGGCTCGGCATCATGGAGCGGAGGACCTTGTACAACTCCTCGGCGATGTCTTGCACCTGCATCCCGCCGGAGACTCCGTGAAGCGGCACGACACCCCGGTGCTCCGGGATGTAGGCGCACGAGACATGGTGCTGGATCGTCGTCTGCGGATTGCCGCAGCGGATCGCCAGATGGCGTGCACCGTCACGCTCGTCATTAGTGATCAGGAAGCGTGCGGCCGCTTCCGGGTCCACCCACAGCGGAGCGATGATGTCGAGGATCTGCTGGATCCGGTCGGTCGGGAACGCCCGGCCGAGCCTGAGCAACGCATCAGCGGCACGGCTCAGCGACGGCGGCGGATTGCTGATGATCCAATAGGCGATCGACCGGGCCAGATCGTTCTTGTCATCGGCGTGGCCGGGTGGTTCCCCGAGTGCGGTGAGCGTCTCCCGGCATTGATCCGGCGTCGCGTCCCGCAGGCACGCGGCGATCTGAGTGGCGAGCTTGCTCGTCAGGCTCGGTTCCGGCGCCTTCAATCGCGACCCCAGCATCGCGCGGACTTCGGCGGCGACGCTTCCCGGGTCCTGCGACGACGGCTCCTGAAGCTCGCTCAGCTGCAGGGTCCGCCACCACGGATCGCGCTCGAGCCGGGCGCGGTCGACCCCACCGAGCATCACCGGTACGAGCGCGAAGGCCCGGTTCCGGCGTGTCCGAGCCTCCAGGAAGGATGCTTCCCGCATCACCCAGGGACTCTTGAGCGCGGCCGGGGTGAGGAGAACAACGGCCGCGTGGCACTCCCACAACATCCAGTAGATGCATTCCCGCCACCGTTCACCGGCGTGGACGGTGGCTCTGTCGTACAGGAGACGGATGTCGTCATCCGCGGCGGTCAGCGCATCGTCGAAGTCCTGCAGCCACTTCTTGTCGCGCCGGGTCTTCGAGCTGTGACTCACGAAGAGCCGGACCGGCGCGCTCATCGCGTCCCAACCTACCGGCCCGGCCGAACCTGTTGCGACCGCCGTTCGTCGATGATCGGGACGACCACTCGAACGAGGGCGGCCAGCACGGCTGCCGGTGCCGCCAAGAGGCCTCAGACCTCCTCGTTCGCCTCGGACGCCACGCCGGCCGCGCAGGTCACCGTCATCCGGAGCCGGTCGTTGCCGTGCTTGAAGATCACCCACGGCGACGCGGCCGGACCGGCGTCGGAGTCCTGGACCTTGTAGGGCTTCTTCGCCTCCCAGGTGACCAGCTCGGCCCGGTCCGGTGCGGTGCAGGTCGCGCGGACCGTGCCCCCGGACGAGGAGAACGTCCACTGGTGCGGTTCCGTCGCCGTGGGTTGCGGCGTGCGGGGCGGCGTCGTGGTCGTCGCCGCGGGCCGTGGGGTGGTGGTTCTCGGTGCCGGGTGCCCGCCCGCGGGGCGGCCCGGGGTGGTGGCAGCCGGGCCGGCGGGCGCCTCGTCGGCCGGCTTGCTCGTGCCGGTGCTCTCCTCGTGGGACGCCTTGGTCGTCGCGGGGGCGCCGGCGACGGTCGGCGTCAGTGCCGGGGCCGGCTGGGCGCCGGCCGGGTGCCCGGTGCGGTCGCGTGGCAGGAAGGCCCACGCCACGGCCGCGAGGGCGACGAGCAGGGCCGCGACCGCGACGAGCCACGGCCGCCGGCTCGGTCGCCCGGCAGCGGCGCCCGGGGCGTCAGGCGGTGGCGGGATCGGCGGGTTCGGCGTCTCCACGACGGGCGGTGGCGGGATCGGCGGGTTCGGCGTCTCCACGACGGGCGGTGGCGGCGGGGGCGGGGTGTGGTCCTCGCGGCGGATCAGGACGGACGGAGTGGGGTCCACCGCGGTGCCGCCGGCTGCCGGCGCCGGCTCGTCGGCGACCACCCGCAGGCCCGCGGCCTGGGCGAGCAGGGCGGCGACCTCCCGGGCGCTCGGCCGCATCGTGACGTCCTTGCTGAGGCAGCGGTTGCACAGCTCGATGACGTACGCCGGCACCTCCGGCAGCGGCACCAGCGGCTCGGGCTCCACGTAGATGTGCGCGGACAGCATCTGCGTCGTGGTGTCCACCGACCACGGTGAGTGGCCGGAGAGCAGGCGGTAGAGCAGCACGCCGAGGGCGTACACGTCGGAAGCCGGGTCGACCGCGTCGTCCACCAGCCGCTCGGGCGCCAGGTAGGCGGGGGTGCCGTAGATCTCGGCGGCGGCGTCGCCCGAGCCGGACGGGTTGACCGCCGCCGCGATGCCGAAGTCGACGACCTTGGCGCCGGCCGGGGTGAGCATGACGTTCGCCGGTTTGACGTCGCGGTGGACGAGGCCGTCGGCATGGGCGGCGGCCAGGGCCGCTGCCACCTCGGCGCAGACCCGCATCGCGAACCGCGGCGGCACGGGTGCCGCCATCCGCTGCTGGAGGGTGCCGCCGCGGACCAGCTCCATCACCACGTACGGCGTGGTGGTGGCGCCGTCCGGTTGCTCGCCGTAGTCGTACACCTGGGCGATGTTGGGGTGGGACAGCGCGGCCGCGGCGCGGGCCTCGTGGTGGATCCGCGCGCGCGACTCCGGGTCGCCCGCGTGGCGCGGGGCGAGCACTTTGACCGCGACCGTACGCCCGAGCACCTCGTCATGGGCCCGCCACACCACCGCCATGCCGCCGTGGCCGAGCGGGTCGAGCAGCGCGTAGCGGCCGCCGAGCTTCGGGTGCACCTCCATGCCGAGGCAGTCTGCCAACATCGACGCCGATCTGCATCCCCGTCGATCCCGCCCGCCGGGAAACGGCCCCACCGCGCCTGCTCAGCGCGGTCGGCCGGGACCACCGGATGTCCCCGGAACGCCGGGTCCGCCCGGCGCGCCGGCCGCCGCACCGCCGCTGATCTGGATGCTGACGAAGCCGCCCTTGATCGTGGTGCCGGTCGGCTCGGTCCCCGCCGCCTGGCCCGCGGGACACGGCGACGCGACCTCCGTACCGCGGGACGCGGTGAAGCCCGCGGCCTCCACCCGATTCATGGCCTCGTCGACGCCGACGCAGTGCACGTCCGGGATCGATCGCTGCTCGCCCCGGGCGATCCGGGAGCCGGACGGGCGTTTGAACTGCACATCCGGCTTGCCCTCCATGATGTCGCGCAGGGCGTACTGGACGGCGGGGTTCACGATCGTGTGCCGCATCCGGTACGGGTGGTTCTGGTAGTCCGGATTGACCAGGTAGCCGGCGACCACCATGGAGGTGGTGCCCGCGATCAGCGACGCGGTCTTCTCGGCGTCGGTGGTGCCGGTCTTGCCGAAGACCGGGTGACCGACGATGCGGTGGGTGTCCCCGGCCGTACGGTGACCGCCGCAGCTGCCGAGCCGGGGCGAGTCGCCGACCGGGCAGCGCGCCGCGTCGATCGCCGCGCGGGCCACGTCCTTGGAGGTGGCGTGGACGCAGTGCGGCTGGCCGACGTCCAGCTTCTCGCCGCTCATCGTGGTGATCTGCTGCACCGGGGTCGGCGTGCAGTACATGCCGTCGCCGGCCAGGGTGGCGTACGCGTTGGCCATCTCCAGCGGGGTGGACGAGGACACGCCGAGGGTGAACGCGCCCCAGTCGTGGGCGTACTTCGTGGCCAGTTCCCGGTCGTTGGGAGCCCGGAACCCGACGCCGAAGCGCCGGGCCACGTCGACGACCTTCTCGGCGCCGACCCGTTCCTCGAGCGGGACGAAGTACGTGTTCACCGAGGCGCTGAAGCCCGACCACATGGTGTAGACGCCCTTCTCCTTCGGCGAGGCGTTGGTGGGGCAGTAGTGCCCCCCGCACTCGGCGGGCGCCCCGGAGTCCCGGTACGTCGGTGACGTGTAGCGCCACGTCGTGTTGATCGGGTACGCCAGCGGGAAGCCGTTCTCGAGCGCGGCGACCATGGTGAACATCTTGAACACCGAGCCGGCCTGGTAGCCGGTGATGTCGCCGCCGCCGGTGATCAGCGGGTTGGTGGTGTTCGGGTACGTGCCCCGGAAACCCTTCTTGGCCAGCCTCGGGTCCGAGTGCGGCTTGTTCCGTGGGTGTGCCGGGTCGTCGATCTTGTAGCGCCGGTTGGCCCCGAGCGCGCGTACGCGCCCGGTCCTCGGCTCGACCGCCGCCAGCAGCAGGGCGTCGCGGTCCTTGACGCTGATCCGCCGGGCGATGCTCCTGCGGACGGC
This sequence comes from Actinoplanes sp. NPDC049681, assembly GCF_044465265.1. Lineage (NCBI taxonomy): Bacteria > Bacillati > Actinomycetota > Actinomycetes > Micromonosporales > Micromonosporaceae > Actinoplanes > Actinoplanes sp. NPDC049681. Next base: position 146,241 of record NZ_JBITLP010000005.1, on the reverse strand, counting down.
GGTCTGCGCCTGGACGTCCAGCGAGGTCTGGATGCGGTAGCCGCCGCTCTTCAGCCGCCGCTCGCGGTCGTACGAGGAACTTCCGAACTCGGGCCGGCTCAGCCACCAGCGGTAGAAGTAGTCGCAGAAGAAGCCCCAGCTGTTGGTCTTGACCGCGCTGCAGCCGTTGCCGCTGCGGTGCACGGTCCTCCCGAGCTTCACCTTCGTCGCCTCGGCGGCCTGCTGCGGGGTGATCGAGCCGAGCACGCGCATGTTGTCGATGACCCAGTTGCGCCGGCTCAGCGCCTTGGGATAGCCGTCCGCCGTCGTCGGGTCGAAGCCGGACGGCGCCTTGACCATGCTGGCCAGCAGGGCCGCCTCCGCGATCGTCAGCTGCTGCGGCTTCTTGCCGAAGTAGACCTGGCTGGCCGCGGAGACGCCGTACGCGCCGTTGCCGAACGGTGCGGTGTTGAGGTAGCGCTCGAGGATCTGGCCCTTGGTGAGCTCCTTCTCCACCTGCATGGCGAACTTCATCTCGGTGAGCTTGCGCTTGGCCGAGTCCTCGGTGGCGTCCACGACCTCCTGCGGGGTGGTCGCGGAGTAGGCGAGCGACATCTTCACGTACTGCATGGTCAGGGTGGAGGCGCCCTGCCGGCCGTTCGACGAGCCGCTGTTGCTGACGAAGGCGCGGGCGACGCCCTTGAGGTCGACGCCGTTGTGCTCGTAGAACTGGTGGTCCTCGGCGGCGACGATGGCGTCCTGCATGTTCTTGGAGATGTCCTTGAGCGGCACGTCGCTGCGGAACTCGTCCCAGAAGACCGCGACCTGCGTCTTGCCGTCGGCCGCGACCGCACGACTGACCTGCGGCGCCGCCGCGTGCTTGAGCTCGCCCGGGAGGTTGGCGAACGACTCGCCACCGGCCTTGGCCGCCAGCCCGGACATCGCCACCGCCGGGAAGGCCGCGGCCGCCACGACGACGCCGGACAGCAGGCCGCAGATCAGCAGGGTGCCCGCGTTCCTGAAGATCGAGTGCTCGCGTACGCGCATCGGGATCCGAGTCCAAACTTAGATATACGTCAACATCTGGGTGTTCCCGGCGGGGAGGGTAACGATCATGCGCAAGCGAGGTCGGCGAACAGTTGCTCCCACTGCCGAGCCACCGCGGGCATCGCATAGCGCTCGCTCGTGTCCCGCGCGGCGCGGCCCATGGCCTCGCGAGCGCCGCCGTCCTCGATGAGCCGGCAGATGCCCTCGGCGAGCGCCGCCGTGTCCTCCGCCGTCACGAGCAGCCCGTTGCGGCCGTCCACCACGATCTCGGCCGGCCCGGTGGGGCAGTCGAACGCCACGACCGGTACGGCGGCGGCCATGGCCTCCAGCAGCACCATCGGAAGGCCCTCGTACCGCGAGCTCAGCGCGAAAATCGAGGCGGCGCCCAGCTCGCGGTCCAGGTGGCGGGTCAGCCCGCGCAGGTGCACGCAGCAGGTCAGGCCCCTGTCCTCGATCTGCTCGGTGAGCCGGGCGCGCAGCCGGCCGTCGCCGAAGATGGCGAGCTGCCAGCCGGGGTGCCGCTCGTGCACCGTCCGGAAGGCGTCGATGAGCAGGTCGAAGCCCTTCTGCGGGCCGAGGCGGCCGGCCGCCAGCACCGTCCGGGTGCGGGCCCGGTCCGGTGCGGGCGCGCGCGGCGGAATCCCGTTCGGGATCCGTTCCACCCGGACCCGCGTGCCGAGGGCCTCCCGGTAGGCGGCCAGGTCCGCCCTGGTCAGCACGCAAACGGCGGAGAGCCGGGGGTACGCCCGGAGCATCGCCGCGCGAAGTCCCGGCTTGTACGCCCCCAGATTCATGTGCTCCTGCGCGACGCGCACCAGCCGCCGCGGGGCGAAATACGCCGACAGCAGGTTGAGCCCCGGCCGAGTGGTCACCAGGATCCCGCGGTGCTGCGCCCGGAAGTATCGGATCACGGCCGCATCGACGGCCGGGTCCCATCGCTTGTAGCGGAAGTCGTGACCGTGCGGCAGCCGGTTGCGGAACCACCGCGTCTTGCGCATCAGGCGGGAGTTCTCGCCCTTGGGATCCGTCCACCGTGCACCGTCCTCGCGCAAGCCGGTGAGGGTGACGAGGCGTACCCGGGGGTCGAGGGGGAAGACCGGCCTCTCCCGGGACCGGTAGACGCTGGCGACCTCCACGTCGTGGGCCCCGCACAGCGCGTTCGCCTGATTCACCACCGTGCGGACGGTGCCGCCGGCGCCGTAGGCGTTGTGGAGCACGTAGCGAATGCGCATCCGCACACGCTATTGCCCTCGGTCAATGCGGTGGGAAGGCTCCCAAGGGAGACGCCGGCATTCTCGACCGGCCGTCCCGCGCCGGGGTCAGTTGATGCCGTTCTGCGTGCAGAGCGCGGCGAACCGTCCCGCGCAGACCGCCTTCTTCGCGACGAAACCGTCCTTGATGACCTTGCTCACGTCTTCCTTGAAGATGGGGATGGGTTCCAGCAGCACCGCCGGCACGTAGGCGCCGGACTGCGGGTCCTTGACCTGGCCCCTGACCTTGGTCTGCTGTCCCTTGAAGAGGCCGATGGCCAGCTTCGCCGCCGCGTCGGCCTCCTGCCTGATCGGCTTGTAGACGGTCATGCACTGGTCGCCGGCGAGGATGTTCTGCAGCCCCTGCGTCTCGGCGTCCTGCCCGGTCACCGGCACGGTGCCGTTCTTCTTGCGCTCCCGCAGGACGCTGATGGCGGCGTTGCCGAGACCGTCGTTGGCGGCCAGCACGCCGTCCACATCGTTGTTGAACTGGTTGAGCATCTCGATGAAGATCGAGCGCCCCTCCTTGTTGTCCCACTTGTCGACGGACTGGTCCGGGCCCTTGAGGTACGTGCCGTCGTCGTACTTGGGCTGCAGCACCGAGTCGTAGCCGTTCTTGAACAGCGTCGCGTTGTTGTCCGTCGGTGCGCCGTTCAGGTAGACGATCCGCGGCGGCCGGTCGCCGCGCAATGCCTTCGTCGCGTTCAGGCACCGCACCAGGCCCTGGCCCTGGAGCTGGCCGACCTTCACGTTGTCGAAGCTGACGTAGTAGTCGGCGCCGCCGTTGAGCGTCAGCCGGTCGTAGTCGATGGTCTTGACGCCGGCCGCCCGTGCCTTGTTCAGGACGTACGTGCCGCTGGCCGGGTCCAGGTTCGCGATGATCAGCACGGTGGCGCCCTCGGCGATCATCCGGTCGCCGATGCGCTGGAAGTTCGCCGGGTCGCCCTGGGCGTTCTCGATCTCCACCGGCACGTCGGCCGCGTCGAACGCCGCCTTCAGCAGCTTCGGGTCGTCCGTGCCCCAGCGTTGCGAGGTGGTGGTGTCGGGCAGGATCACGCCGACCTTGCCGGTGCCGTCGCCGCCGCGGGCCGCGACCTTGCCGGTGCCGCCGCCCGTCTTTCCGTCATCGTCGGTGCAGGCGGTCAGCCCGCCCACGGTCAGCAGCCCGACCGTCACAAGAGCCAGCAGATTCCGGCGCACGTCTTCTCCTCAATGGGCGAAAGCGCGGCAAGGCTATCAGTGACTCGGGTGTGCGGTTCCTCGGAGACGGCCGTCGATGCGGAAGTGTTGCCTCGCGGGCGGGGTCTCAGGCGAGCGCCGGCCGAAGTGGACGCCCGGCCCTGGGCCCGCGGGCCGGTCCGGCGACCGGCCGGGCGGAACGGGCCACGGCGGACGCGGGCCGCACGACCCGCGCCGACGGCGGCCGCAGCACCGGACCGGCCACCCCGCCACCATCCACAAGCGGACCGAAGGCGGAGCCGGCGGGCCGCACGAGACGCGTGGTGCCACGGGCGGGGCGGACGGCCGGAGCCAGTTCCCGCATGCTCGGGGCCTCGGCTGCCCGGTTGGCGGGCAGCAGGAACCAGCAGACGATCAGAGCGCTGGCCAGGCCCACCGCCGCGGACAGCCAGACCGCGGGCTGGGCGGTGCTCAGGCCGTACGTGGTCCAGCAGGCGCAGGCACCCGCGGCCAGGCGCCAGCGCAGCGGCGAGAGCCCGGCGAGGTCCTGGTTCCGGTCACGAAGCAGCGACAGCGGCTGGGGTACGGCCGAAAGGCTGGCCGCGACCGCCAGGACCGTTCCCAGGAACGTGGCGACGTGCGTGCCGGCGGCGTCGGTCGCCACGGCGACGGCCGCGCTGCCCACGGCGGCGGTCAGCACGCCCGCGGCGCCGGCGGCGCTGACCAGCAGCCTGCGTCCGCTGCGCAGCTCACCCTGCTTGACGAGGACGACGGCGAGCACGGACAGGCCGGCGATCCCCGTCACCGTGTTGGTGACCACCTGCACCGTCTCCCCGGTCAGCAGGCCGTAGGTGATCCAGCCCACCGGCATCGCGGCGCCCATCCAGCACGCGGTCGGCGAGAGGCCGCCGGTGCGGCCCTGGGCGCACGAGCGCCAGACCTGGGGCCAGGGGAGAGCCATGGACAGTGCAGCGCCGAGCCAGCCGAGCCATACAGAGGAGAACATGATCCGTTTCCGGGTGAGGTGGTCCGTTCAGGGAGGCCGGGTTCAGCACGGCCACCTGCCCCATCGGCCCGCCGCACCGGCGGGTTGACAAGATCCATCCGTGAGAGGTGACACGGACGGAAACCACCGTTCCGCAACCAAGATCCGAGAAGGAGGGGCGATGCTCCCGCTGATCGACCTGCACCGGCACCTGGAGGGCTCGATCCGCTCCAGCACCATCCTGGGCATCGCGCGCCGCGACGGGCATCCGTTCGCCGAGGTGGCCCGGCCCCGCGACGAGCTGGTAGCGCGCGGGCCGCTGGGCGGGCTGCTGCCGTACCTGGCGAAGGTCGACGACCGGATCGGGGTCGTCGCGGGGCTCGGCGACTGGCGGCGGGTGGCGCGGGAGGCGGTCGAGGACGCGTTCGACGACGGGCTCGACTACGTGGAGTTCCGGTTCAGCCCGTACTTCATCCGGCAGCAGACCGGGCTCGCGCCGGAAGCCGTGATCGATGCGGTCGCCGAGGGCGTCGCGGAGGGCTCGGCGACCACCGGCCTGCGTGTCGGGCTCATCGCGACGATCCTGCGCGACCTGGGGCCGGAAGCGGCGGCCGAGCAGGTGGCCACCTTCCTGACCCGGCGTGAGCTGTGGTGCGGCGTCGATCTCGCCGGCAACGAGGCCGGGTACGCCGCCGAGCTGTTCCGCCCCGCCTTCCGGGCCGTCCGCGACGCCGGCCTGCACATCACCGTGCACGCCGGCGAGGCCGCGGGACCGGAGAGCGTCCGTGCCGCGGTGCGCGAGCTCGGCGCCGAGCGGATCGGGCACGGCGTGCGGTCGGCCGAGGACCCGGCTCTCATGGCCGAGCTGGCCGGCGCGGGCGTCACCCTCGAGGTCGCCCTCACCAGCAACATCCAGACGGGCGCCGCGCCGGGGTACCCGGACCACCAGATCCACGCGCTGCTGGCGGCGGGAGTGCCGGTCACGCTCAACACCGACAACCCTCGTGTCAGTGATGTCCGCCTGTCCCAGGAGCACGCCCTGGCCCGCCACGCCACCGGCCTCACCGCCGAGCAGCTGCGCACCGTCGCCGAGCAGTCCGTACGGGCCGCTTTCACCGACTTGAGGATTCCGGAGGCGTGAACCGAACGGCAACCGTCGTACGCCCGTTGTGCACTCCCCGGTCCTGCCGCGGGCCCGAAGAGGATGGCATGACGGACACGCAGATCGTTGAGCTGGGACTTCAGGCCATGACCATCGCGGCGAAGATGTGCGCGCCGACGCTGCTGACGGCGCTGCTGATCGGGTTCGCGATCTCGTTGTTCCAGTCGGTGACGCAGATCCAGGAGGCGACGCTGTCGTTCGTGCCCAAGGCGGTGGCGGTGGGCGCGGCGATCCTGTTCTCCGGCAACTGGATGCTGCACGAGATGATCACGTACACCACGCAGCTGTTCGAGAAGATCCCGACGCTGCTGGGCTGACCCCCTTTCTCCGCGCGCAGGCCGTCCCTCACCGAGGGGCGGCCTGCGCCGCTTTCACCAGGGCGACGGTCTGCTCGACGGTCGCCGCCCGGTCGGCGGCGAAGGCGTCGTCGATCACCACGAGCGGGTCGGCGGGGTAGACGAGGGCGGAGATGTGCAGGTGGCCGCCCGGTACGTCGGTGGCGCCGAGCTCGAGCCGCAGCCGGTTGGACCGGTACATGCTCTCGTTCGACAGGTAGTTGCCGCCCCCGCCCGACTGGGCCTGGCCGCCGGGGGAAGGGCCGTCGGTGCGGCACTGCACCGGACCGGTGGGCCGGGTGGCCGCCGGCCACTCGCACAGGCGCGGGTTCAGCGCGGTGGGCCACGGGCCGGTGCCGGCGCCGATCATCGCCTGATAGGGCAGCGTGGTCTCGATGAACTCGGGCGTGGGCGACGGCTGGGGCCAGCGCGGTGCCGGCGGGACGAGCTCGGCCTCGCCCTCGTCGTTGTTGTCCGGCGAGCCGCCGCGCCAGGCGCCCGCCCACTGCTCGATGGTCATCACGCCGCGGTTCCCCTGGCTGATGGTCATGATCAGGTCGGCGCGCTCCCGGGAGAGGGCGGTGAGGTGGGGCCCGAACGCGTCCTCCACGATGCCGGCGTCGAAGCCGCTCCAGGTCACCGGCAGGGTCACCGCCTGCACGCGTACGGTACGGCCGCCCTCGCGGTAGGTCAGCCCGTCGAGCTGCAGCGCGGCCGCGCCGGACGGGTTGGAGCGCCGGATCTCCCCGTTGAGCTGGTACGGGTCGAAACCGCTCACCAGCACCCGCGTCACCCCGCGCCCGAACCTCGTGGACGTGACGCCGCGGGACGCGTACTCGTAGGTCCGCAGCAGCCCGGCGCGGTCCTCGTCGCCGAGGGGGAAGCGGGGGCGCCACTGCCGGACGTCGCGGGTGCCCATCAGCCGTGACCAGTAGAGCGGGCGGTCGTCGTACCGGTCGATCGTGCCCATCGGCATCCGGCCCTGAGCGCGGGCGACGGCGGTCTCCCACAACCGCGCGCCGTGCCGCTGCAGCAGCCGTCGCGCCGCGGGCAGCGACCGCGCACCGCACAGCTCACGCTTCAGCCGCGCCACGTACGGCTCGAAGCCACCCGCCTCGACCAGCGCGTACGGCACCTGCGAGCCGCCCGGCAGCGCGGGGGCCTCGATCCGGCTCTCCTCGTACGTGACGGCGGCGGTGCGGTCGTAGCAGTCCGGTGCGGTGGCGGCGGTAGCGCCTTGGGGAACGCCGAGGACCGTGACGCAGACGGCGATCACCGGGATCAGGCGCACGGGGTACCTGCCTTCACCTTCGCGCGAACGTATCGACGACCGTGACTATATCGGCCGGGCCGGCCGGTTGGCAGGCCCAGCGCAAGACCGGCCGCCACGGTGGCGATGCCGGCCCAGACCAGCGGGCGCGGGGCCGGGCCGCCCAGCGCCACGCCGGTCAGCGCCGCGGCGATCGGCGCGATGCCGGTGAGCAGCCCGGCCGTGCCGGCACCGAGGCGGGCCACGCTGCCGTACCAGAGGACGAACGCCACCGCGGTCACCATCACCGCGAGGTATCCGGCGGCGAACAGTTCCGGGCCCTTCAGGGTCGTGGCCGCGCCCGGACCCTCGTGCAGCACGCCGAGCACCGCCAGCATCGCGGCGGCCAGCCAGGTGGTGTGCACCGACACACCCGCCGGGCCGTGGCGCCCGAGCACCGGCACGGCGAGCAGGGTGAACGCCGCCTCGCAGGCGAACGCCACCGCGGCCCACGCGACCCCGGCACCGTCCGTACGCCCGAGTCCCTGCACCAGCGCGGCCCCCGCCGTCACCACGACCGCCGCGAGCGGCACCGCACGGCCAGGGGTGCGCCCGTCGAGCAGCGGCCCGGCGACCGCGAGCAGGACCGGCACGGACGCCACCGCCACGCCCAGCACCGCCGGCTCGGCGTGCCGGGCGCCCTCCACCAGCGCGACGTTGAAGAGCACCAGCCCGGTGGCGGCGATCCCGGCGAGCCATCCCCACTCCCGGCCGCGCGGGCGGACCAGCGGCACCCGGCGGATCCGCGCAAAGGCGACGAGCAGCAGGCAGGCGACGGCATACCGCAGCGACTGCGTGGTGAAGAGCGGGGCGCCGCCGAGCAGGGCGGAGACCGCGACACTGCCGCCGACGCAGATCATGGCGGCGGAACCGGTGACGAGGGAGACGAGACGGGACACGCCCACCATGCTCGTCAGGCGGTATGGTCTCCTGGAAGGGCCAAATCCGAGCCAGACGGGTGGACCAAATCGACTTCCTGGGCGCGCCGCCGGAGCGCGGACGCACGGCATGGCTGGCCGACGGGCTGCGCGCGGCCGTCGCCGCCGGACGCCTGCCCGCCGGTGCCCGGCTGCCCGCCACCCGGGTTCTCGCCGGTGAGCTGGGCGTGTCGCGGGGGGTGGTGGTCGAGGCGTACCAGCGGCTCACCGACGAGGGGCTGCTCAGCGGGCGTACCGGCGCCGGCACCCGGATCACCGCCCGGGCGCCGCGGCCCCCTGGCGGCCCGGCTCGGCAGGAAACCGGCGGCCTGCGCCTGCCGCAACGGCCGTCCCCGGACATCGAGCTCGACCTGTCACCCGGCGTCCCCGACCTGTCGGCCTTCCCGCGCGCTGCCTGGTTGCGCGCCGAACGGACCGTCCTGGCCGAGGCGACCAGCGCCGATCTCGGGTACGGCGACCCGCGCGGCACCCCCCGGCTCCGGGCCGAGCTCGCGACCTGGCTGGCCCGCACCCGCGGCGTCCGGGCGGGCGCCGACGACATCATCGTCGTCAACGGCGTGGCGCAGGCGCTCGCCCTGCTCTGCCAGACGACGCGGGCCCGTGGCGTCGACGCCTGGGGCGTGGAGGACCCCGGCTCCCGCGGCTCCCAGGACGAGCTGCGGCACTGGGGTGTGCGGGCGGTGCCCGTACCCGTGGACGCCCACGGTCTGCGCGTGCCGGACCTGACCGCCACCGACCTGGAAGCGGTCCTGCTGACCCCGGCGCACCAGTTCCCGACGGGCGTGGTGCTGAGCCCGCGCCGCCGCCTCGCGCTGCTCGACTGGCCGGGGCTGATCGTCGAGGACGACTACGACGCCGAGCACCGCTACGACCGCGCCCCGGTCGCCGCCCTGCAGGCCTCGGCGCCCGAACGCATCGCCTACTGCGGCAGCGTCTCCAAGTCGCTCGCGCCCGGTATGCGGCTCGGCTGGCTGATCGCCCCGCGCCACCTGCACGCCGACCTGGTCACCGCCAAGCACGCCAGCGACCTGGGCAATCCCGCCCTGCCCCAGCTCATCCTCGCGCGGCTCCTGGCCACCGGCGACCACGACCGGCATCTGCGCACGGTCCGCCGCCGCCAGCGGCGCCACCGCGACGCCCTGGTGGCGGCCCTGCGCGAGCACGTACCGGCGGCCCGGGTGGAGGGGGTGGCGGCCGGCCTGCACGTCCTGATCACGCTGCCGGGCGAGCACGACGACACCGTCCTCGCCGGCCGCATCGCCGCGGCGGGCGTACGGGTCCAGCCGCTGTCCTGGCACCGCCAGGCACCCGGGCCGCCGGGCCTGGTGATCGGCTACGCCGCCTGCCCGCCGGACCGCCTCCAGGAAGCCGTCCGCCGCATCGGTTCCGTCCTCCGGCAGGCCTAGAAGGCGGGGAGATATCGGGTACGGCTGCCGTACGTGCGGTCCTCCAGCTCCACGAAGGCCAGACCCGGCACCACAGGCGCGAGCTCCTCGTACAGGTGCCGGGCGACCAGCTCGAACGTCGGGCGGAACGGGAACCGTTCGGTCCACGGCCTGTCGCCGAGCACGTCGGCCCACGCCGACAGCCGCGCCGACAACGCATCCGTGTCGAAGAACCAGCCGCGGTCGGTGAGGTCGCCGTCGTCGAAGCCGACTCCTGCCCGCAGGACCCCCTCGACGTCGGCGCCGGGCGTGAGCCGCTGCTGTCCGGCGGCGGCGCGGACGGGTGACAGCAGACCCTGGCGAGCCCGGAAGGGTACGCAGACGTCGACGACGAACGGCATGGCGACGATCATTGCGAAGCGGACGCGAGGAAGTCCACCAGCATGGCGTTCACGACGTCCGGGCGTTCGAGGCTCGGCAGGTGGCCCGCCCAGTCCAGCTCGACGTGCCGCGCCGCCGGGATGGTGGTGGCCAGCTGGGTCGCGATCGTACGGAAGTCGCTCAGGTCGTGCGCCCCGGAGACCACGAGGCTGGGCGCCGTGATCCCGGCCGGGTCGGCCCGGACGCGGATAGGCGGGTGCTCCTCGGTGGCCGCGAGCTGGACCTCGAAGGCGTGGCGTTGCATCTCGCGGACCTTCGCGCGGGTGGCGTCGTCCGCGTACGGGCCCAGCCACGTCGCGACGTTGAGCTCGGTGGCGCCGTCGATGTCGCCGGCCTCGAGTAGCGCGTCCTCACGGTCGCCGAAGGCGCGCAGCTCGTCGCTCGGTTCGTGGCCGGCCAGCGCGCTGCACAGCAGGGCCAGCGCGCTGACCCGGTGCGGCCAGCGGGCGGCGAGCTCCAGGGCGACCCTCCCGCCGCCGGAGGAGCCGACCACCGCCGCCTTCTCGACCGCCAGCAGATCCAGCACGTCGAGGACGTCGCGCGCGCTGTCGTACGGCCGGTCGGGCATCGGCGTCTCGCCGTAGCCGCGCAGGTCGCACCGCACGACGAGGTGGCCGGCGTCGCCCAGGGCGGGCACCTGCGGGTCCCACATCCGGCGGTCGCAGGCGGTGGAGTGCACGAGGATGACGGCGGATCCGTCGCCGGCCACGTCGTGAGTGAGTGTCATGTCCCGATCCTGCTATGCGCGGCCGCGGCGACCGCGCCGGGGTCCACGAGTCGTGTGTGGATGGTCTACGGTCGGTTGATCAGGATGCCGGTCGAGGGAGGCCGCGGGATGGCTGGTGCCGACACCCAGTTGCAGGCGCTGCGGGCCCTGCACGCCGTGACCAAGCGCGTGCACGCCAGCCTCGACCTGACCCAGACCCTCGACGCCGTGGCCTGCGGTGTCGTCGAGGTCGCCGGGTTCGGGCTGGCCTGCGTCAACCTGGCCGAGTCCAACGGCGACTACACCGCCGTGGCCGTGGCGGGCAGCGACGAGCTGCGCCGGGAGCTGCTCGGCTACCGCGGCTCCGCGGCGACCTGGGCGGAGCTGTTCCGGCGGTCCGAGCGGTGGGGCAACCTCTACTTCGTCGACCACCGGACCGGCGTGCCGGAAGGCCTCTACACCTGGGTCCCGGACATCGAGGAGACCGACGACCCGGCGCTGTGGCACCCGATGGACTGCCTGTTCGCGCCGCTGATGGCCCCGTCGGGGGAGTGGGTCGGGGTGCTGAGCGTCGACCTGCCCGAGGGCCTGCGCAAGCCGGGCGCCGAGCAGCTGGAGATCCTGGCCCTGTTCGCCGAGCACGCCGCGATCGCGATCCAGCATGCCCGGCTGCACTCGGAGCTGGAACGCAGCCGGGCGGAGGCGCATCACGCCGCCACCCACGACTGCCTGACCGGGCTGGCCAACCGCACCCTGCTGAAGAGCCGTACGGACGCGATCGAGCGGCAGCCCGGCAGGCAGGCGGCGGTGCTGGTCATCGACCTGGACGGCTTCAAGAAGATCAACGACGCGGCCGGGCACGAGGCGGGCGACGAGGTGCTCCGGGTGATTGCCGGGCGGCTGCGCCACCACCTGCCCGGGCACGAGGTCATCGCGCGGACCGGCGGCGACGAGTTCGTGGCGGTGCTCACCGGTGCCGACCTGTCCGCCACGATCGGCGGCACCGCGGAGCGGCTGCGCGCCGCCATCGCCGAGCCGGTCCGGGGCGCCACCGGCCTGCACCGGGTCGGCGCCAGCGTGGGCTGGGCGATCGGCGAGACCGGCGACGACATCGAGGCCCTGGCCGTTCGCGCCGACCACGCCATGTACCGCCAGAAGCGCCGGGCCGGCCCGCCGGGACCGCGGTCCGCCGGCGGTCGCCGTTCGCCGAGATGGGCGCAACCATCCACCCCGCCCGCGGGTTGATCAACCGGCCGGGTGTCACATCCGCCGCGTCGGCGGTGCTCTGCGGGTATGGAGCAAGAAGTCGCCGTCCTGGCCGCGGACGACCATGACCCGCCGGCCCGGCGAGCGGAACGGAAGGACGGCGGTGCCGTGACGGCTCTCCCGCGCCCAGGGGGCGTCCGCGCCGATCTCGAGACGGTCTTCCGGTACGCCTATCCGCGGGTCGTCGGGGTCGCCGCCCGGGTACTGGGCTCCCGCGACGAGGCCGAGGACGTCGCCCAGGAGGTCTTCCTGACCTTCGGGCGCTCCGCGGTGCCGACGGGGGAGGCGATGGGCTGGCTGTCCGTCGCCGCGGCGCACACCGCGCTCAACCATCTGCGGTCCGGCCGCCGGCGCGCCGCCCGTGAGGAGTACGTCCGAGAGCGGGATGCCGTCGCCGCGGATGTCGCGGACGCGGTCGTGACGCTCGACGAGCGCCGCCGGGTACGGGCCGCTCTGGCGCGGCTGCCCCGCCGGCAGGCCGTCGCCCTCGTTCTGCGGCACAGCGGCCTCAGCTATGCCGAGGTCGCGGCCGCCCTCGGCCTGTCACCCGGCAGCGTGGGCACCGTCGTGCGGCGCGCCGAGTCCGCCCTACGCAAGGAGTTGAACCGTCATGCGTCATCCGACTGACGGCACACTGCGCCGGCTCGTGGACGAACCGGCCGGTGTCGCCCAGGCCGACCGCGACCACGTGGCGGGCTGCCCCTCGTGCCTCGCCGGGCTCGCCGCCGCGCGGGAGGACGCGGCGCTGACCGGTGCGGCACTGGCCGCCGACGCGTCCCCCGACGTCGATGCCGGCTGGGCGCGGCTGTCCCGGGCCGTCGCGGCCGAGGGAGACCGGCGGGACCGTACGCCCGTCCCGGCCCGGCGGTGGCACACGGCCCTGCGCAGTCCGGTGGTCGCCGTGGTGGGCGTCGTCGCCCTTCTCGCCGGGGCCGGTGCCGCTGCCGCTGCCGACTGGCTGCCGATATTCCGCGCCGAGCGGATCGCCCCGGTCACCGCCCCGGAGGCCGACCTGGTCAAGCTTCCGGACCTGTCCGACTTCGGAGATGTCGCGGTCACCGAGAAGGTCACCGTACGGACGGTGGCCGACGCCGCCGCCGCGGAGAAGGCCACCGGGCTGACGCTGCCGAAGGTGACCGGCCTGCCGGGCGGTGTGTCCGGCGAACCGGAGTACCAGGTCGGCGGCCGGACCAGCGCGGTGTTCACGTACTCCGCCGCGAAGGCCGCACGGACCGCCGCGGCGGCCGGTAAGACGCTGCCGCCTCCGCCGCCCGGCCTGGACGGCAGCCGGTTCCGCCTGACCGCCGGGCCCGGGATCGCCGAGGTCTGGCAGCAGGGCCGCCCGGTGCCCGCCATGGTCGTGGGCCGCGTGATCGCCCCCAAGGCCTTCTCCTCGGGCGTGCCGTTCGAGACGGCCCGCGACTACCTGCTGTCCCTGCCGATCCTGCCCAAGAGCGTCGCGTCCCAGCTGCGCACCTTCTCGGCCGACGGCACCACGCTGCCGCTGTTCACGTCGGCGGAGGAGCTGACGACCTCCGCCGCCGACGTCAACGGCACACCGGCGACCGTGCTCGCCTCGCGGGACGGGCTGATGGCCGCCGTGGTGTGGGTCGACGACGGCGTCATCACCGCGGTGGCCGGCTCCCTGAGCACCGGCGAGGTGCTGACCGTCGCCCGGGGGCTGCGGTGACCGGCCCCGGACTCCAGGCGGCGCGGCGGCTGCTCGCCGACCTGCCCCCGGCGCCCGCCGTGTGGTGCTCGGGGCTGCGCAAACGGTACCGGCGGCGGACCGCGGTCGACGGCGTGTCGTTCACCGTGGGCCGCGGCGAGGTGGTCGGCCTGCTCGGGCCCAACGGCGCCGGCAAGACCAGCGTCATCAAGATCCTGCTCGGCCTGGTCCGGCCCGACGCCGGTGAGGTGCTCCTGCTGGGCCGGCCGGCCACGGACCCGGGGGCGCGGGCGCGCGTCGGCTACCTGCCCGAGCTGTTCCGGTACCAGCCGTGGCTCACCGCCGCCGAGGTGCTGGCCCTGCACGTGCGGTTGTCCGGGGCTGCGGTGGCCGTACCGGAGCAGCGCGAATGCCTGGCGAGCGTCGGCCTGGCCGACCGCGCCGGGGACCGGGTGGGCGGCTTCTCCAAGGGCATGCAGCAGCGGCTGGGGCTGGCCGTCGCGCTCGTGGCCCGCCCGCAGCTCGTGGTCCTCGACGAACCGACGAGCGCCCTGGACCCGCTGGGTCGCGCCGACGTCCGGGACCTGCTGCTCGCACTGCGCGAGCGCGACGTCGCGGTGCTGCTGAACTCGCACCTCATCGGCGAGGTGGAGCGCGTCTGCGACCGGGTCGTCATCCTCGACAAGGGCCGGGTCGCCGCCTCGGGCACCCTGGCCGAGCTGCTCGGCGGGCGCGAGCTGCGGCTGCGGCTGGACGGGGTCGGCGAGCGGGCCGAGGCGCGGCTGGCCGCCACCGGACGGCTCACCCGCAGCGGGAACGCGTACACGATCGACCTGCCGGCCGATCCCGGACCCGCCACCGTGCCCGACCTGGTGGCCGACCTGGTCGGCCTCGGCGTCCGCGTCCATGCGGTGGAACCCGCCCGGGTCAGCCTCGAGGAGCGGCTCCTGGACATCCTCCGCACCGGTTCCGGCGAGGAGCACCGATGACCGCCCGTACCGTCCTCACCGTCGCCGCCCTCACGCTGCAGGAGGCCGCCCGCCGGCGGGTGCTGCGCTCGCTCGCCGTGCTGACGATCCTGCTGCTCGCGCTCAGCGCCTGGGGCTTCGCCCGGCTCGACGCGGAGTTCGGCGGCTTCACCTCCGGCGAGGCGCGGGTCGCCGGGTCCACCGTGCTGAACCTGGTCATGTTCGGCCTGAGCCTGATCGCCGCGCTCGGCACCGCGTTCCTGGCCGGGCCCACGGTGGCCGGGGAGATCGAGTCGGGGATCGCGCTGGCGGTCCTGGCCCGGCCGATCCGCCGCCCGGCGGTCCTGCTCGGCAAGTGGCTGGGGCTGGTCGTCTTCGGCGGCGGCTTCGTGGCCGTGGCCGGGCTCGCCCAGTTCGTCATCGTCCGGCTCACCATCGGGTACTGGCCGCCGCACCCGGTCACCGGCCTGGCCCTGCTCGCGGCCCAGACGGCCGTGCTGCTCACCCTCGGGCTGCTGCTGTCCACCGCGATCTCCCCGATGGCGTCGGGCATCGTGGCGGTCGGCCTCTTCGGCGCCACCTGGATCGCGGGCGTGGTGGGCTCGGTGGGTGACGCCCTCGGCAACGAGAGCGTGGCCGAGGTCGGGACGGTGTCGCGGATGCTGCTGCCGACGGACGGGCTGTGGCGCGGGGCGATGAACGCGTTCCAGGACCCCGCGCTGCTGCTGCAGGCCGGCTCGGGCATCGAGGAGTCACCGTTCCTCAGCATGGCCCCGCTCACGACCGCCTACCTGGCCTGGACCGCCGTGTGGATCGCGCTGGTCCTGGGCCTCACCGCCGTCGCCTTCGGCCGCCGCGACCTGTGAGTCAGCAGCTGCGGAAGGCCAGGTGGTACGTGGCGGCGACCGTGCCGTCGGTCGAATCCATGGTGATGTAGCTGGTGGGCGCGTCGTCCCGGTCGGCCAGGGCGCGCAGCTCGGTGTCGATGTCGACCTTGCTGTCCTTGCCGCACGGGCTGTAGACCGGGCTCGTGCCCACGACGTCGGTCACCAGCCAGTCGTCGTCGAACCCGCTGCCGAAGGAATGCACCGTGGACGACGGCGCGCCCGAACCCTGGAAGTGGTAGCGCCCCGACAGCGTCGCCGAGCCACCCGGCTCGAGGTGGGCGAAGCCGCGGTAGTCGACCGACGGGATGGCGTACGAGACACCGGGCGGCACGGTGAGCCGGACGGTGATGCTGCAGGTGCGGCGCTCGTCCTTGTTCTTGGTGGCGGCGCCGGCCTGGGCCAGGTAGGTGCTGTACAGCACGGTGAAGGCCTGTTTGTCCTGCGACAACGCCACCGCCACCGTGTCCGGCCGGCAGCCGCTGCCGTTCACCTTCACCGTCTCGACGGTGACGGTGCCGGTGGCCGGGCCCGTCGCCAGTAATACGGCGGCCAGCACTGTTCTGAGCATGAAAGACTCCCTACCTGCCGACGGCACGGTATCGACAGTTATCACTGCCGTCAACGCCGGGAGGGGTGCGCCGTCAACGACATCGAGTTTCCGCTACCGCCCGGCCCGGGAGGAGCCGCACGAGCTTGTCGTGTCCGTCCACATCGACGGCGTGGACCTCGGCGACCTCGCGGCCGACGCGGGCAGGCCGCTCTGGGCGCTGGAGGTCGACGACGACGACTTCGACTCGGACGACGAGCGGGAGCGGTTCATCGCCGAGAGCCACGACGGCTCTCCGCCGCGGAGGTCGGCGGGCCGGACCGGCATTCCCGGGGCGAGATCGACCCGTACTACGGCGGTTACGGCACGGGCGAGGTCCTGCTGCTCGGGTGCCCGTGCGGTCTCTGGCTGCTGGCGCGCATCGACGTGGGGGCCCACGCGGTGACCTGGTCGGCGTTCCGGCAACCGTGCCGTCCCCACTGGGGCATGCTGCTCGGACCCTCACCTTCGATCGCGTGACCTATCGGGAACGGCTGGCGGTCAGCCCGTGACGCGGTCCGCCGAGCGGCAGGACGCGGCGCGGCAGGTGGTCAACCGCTTCAACGCCCGGTGCAGAGCCGCACGCCGCGCCGCCGGCAGCTGCTCCACGATGTTGCGCAGCTGGTGCGGATCCTGCCGCCGGTTGTAGAACTCCCGCGACCCGTCGACGTACTCGACGTAGGTGTACGCCGCGGTGCGCAGAGCCGCGTAGGTCGGCGGGTTGCCGCTGCCCGGGCGGGGACGGTCCGGGTCGGAGGGGTCGAAGTCGGGGCCGTGATGCTCGATGAGCGCGGCCGTGCGCCAGTCCGCGGGCGGGGGACCGGCGAACAGCGGGGTGAGGCTGCGGCCGTCGACGTCGGCGGGCACCGGGACGCCGGCCAGGTCGGCGAAGGTGGGCCGCAGGTCGACGTTCTGCGCCGGCGCGGAGACGGTACGCCCCGCGTCGACGCCCGGCCCGGCCACCACAAGAGGCACCCGCACGTCGGTGTCGAACGCCGTCTGCTTGCCGGGGTTCAGGCGGTACTCGCCCGTGTGGAAGCCGTTGTCCGAGCTGAACACGACCACGGTGTTGCGGTCGACGCCCGCCCGCGCCAGGGTGGCCTGCAGCGACCCCAGCATCCGGTCGACCGCCTGCACCGCCTGCACCCGCTTGCGGAACACGACGTCGATCTGCGCGCGCTCGTCCTCGGTGAGCGGCGGCCGGCCGGCCAGCCACTTCGGCGCGCCGGCGGGCAGCGCGTCGAAGGCCGGCCCGCGCGGCGCGGTCAGGCCGGGAAAGGCGTCGGCATCGCGCGGGGCCGGGGTGTACGGCGAATGCGGCGCGAAGGTCGCCAGCTCGACCAGGAACGGCGTACGGGAAGCAGCCGACTCCTCGATGAACGCCGACGCCTTGGCGCTGATCACATCGGTCAGATAGTCGTCCGGCTCGTGGCCGTAGTGGCGCACCACGTGATTCTCGTTCAGCTCGTAGCCGTACTGGCCGTACGCGTCACCGCCGACGTACCACCCGCTCCACCCCGGCGGCACGTACGGACGCCCGCCACCGATCGTGTTCTCCGGCTGATACCGGTTGAGGTACTTGCCGAACAACGCCGTCCGGTACCCGGCCCCCTGAAGGTCCGTGGCGAACGTCCGGCTCTCGTGGCCCCGCCGATGGAACATCACGAACCCGCCGTCGATACCGCCGTTGGTGAAGACGCCGGTCCGGTGCGGCACCTTGCCGGTCAGCAGCGACGCCCGCGACGGGCAGCACAGCGAGTCGGTGACGGTGTAGTTCGTGAAGGTGACACCGCGGCTCTGCAGGGCCCGCACGTGGGGCATGTACCGCACGAGATTCACCGACAGGTCGTCGGTCAGCACGAACACGACGTTCGGCCGGGCATCCCCGCCGCCCACGGGCGGGGACCCGGCGGGCGCGGCCGGTGTGCCGTTCGGCGTGCAGGCCGACAGAAGGAGGGCGGCGGCCAGTGATACGGCCAGGCGGGAACGAGAAGCCATGTACCGGACATTACGGGCGAGCTCGCCGTCAATGCATCCGGGCGGCCGCCTTCAACACCTCGAGTACCTGCCCGTACCGATGGCAGCGGGCGTCGTGACTCAGCCGTTCAGGAGCCGGGTCAGGTTGGTGAGGCTCGTGATCAGGGCGGTGGTGTACGTCAGGATGCGTCCCGCCCACTTCACCACCGCCGCGACGATCTGCTCGGCGATCAGCGGGATCGTCACCACGAAGATGGCCTCGGCGGCCCAGACGATGACGCGGGCGACCAGGTCCGCGATGAGATCCCGCACGATGTCGCGGGTGAACTGCACGAGGTTGCCCGCGGCCTCGGTGGCCGCCGCCATCGCCGCGGCGACCGCGCCCAGGCCGCCGATCGCTTCGACGTTGTGGCCCATCAGGTTCGTGTATGCCGAGCCCGCCCGGCCCTGCCAGTCGGGCAGGTCGCCGTGGAGGTTGCTCTGCAGCGCAGAGGCCATGTCGCTCAGCTCGGCGGCGATGTTGTTCCAGGTCGCGGCGTGCGAGGCGACCACGTCGGGCATGCCGGTGAGCTCGTCCAGCACCGAGCGCAGCGGCTCGAAGTATTCCATCGCCCAGCCGAGGCCGTTGGCGAGCAGGGCGCTGAACGGGTCGAGGGCGGTCGCGGCCACCTCCACCGCGAAGGCGCCGCCCGCCAGCAGGTCGTCGACCCAGCCCTCGCTCTTGATGGCGGTGACCAGGCCCTGGAAGCTGTCGGCCAGCGACGCCCCGGTCCACGGCTCGCGGGTGGAGACGACGCCGGCGATCAGGGAGGCGTCGCTCATCGGCCCAGCCCTTCGCCGGCCTTGCGGATCGCGTCGGCGGCGCCCGCGTCGACCTCCTCGTACGCGTCGGCCACGGCGGCCAGTTCGTCCGCCGCGAGGGCGAGGTTCTCCTCCACGTATGCGACCAGGCTGTCCTGGCGCTGGTGGCGGCCCTCCAGCACGGCGGGGAGCCAGCTGCAGAGCAGCCCGTACGCGCCGTCGTCCTGGGCGATGTGGGTGCTGGCCGCCCGTACCGCCGCGAAGCGGGCGCGGATCGCCTCGACGTTGCGGATGTGGCGGCGGATCTGTGCCGCGTCGACCAGGAAACCGTCGGTCACCGGGCTCACCGGCCGTCCCGTTGCGGCGCGGCGCCCCGCAGCCGCTCGCCCACCTGGGCCGCGATCGCCCGGGCGGCGGGGGACTCGGTGCCGACCGTTTCGGCGATGATCTCCTGCGCCCGGTCGGCGGCCCGGCGGCGGGCCTGCTGGATGGTCGTCATGATGGTCCGGGCCACGACCTCGGGATCGACCTGCCGGATGCGGGGGCCGAGCCGGAGGTCGACCAGGGCGCCCTGCGCATCGACGGTGACCTCGACCATCCGGTTGTCGTCGGCGGCGGTGGTGCGCAGCTCGCCGAGGCGGTCGCTCATCGCCTTGGTGTCGGCGGCCAGCCGGTCGATCCGGCCCTTCCAGGCCGCCAGCCGGTCCAGCGCCTCGCCGGGCTGGAGCAGCGGATCCGGGTCGCCTGGAATGTCCATCTCGCCCCGTACGACGACTGCAGTCGATGGGCCATCATAACGATCCGGCGCACGGCGGCTGCCGGGGCGGGACGGCCGGGGCGGCGACTCGACGGTCAATGGCGGGGTGGCCGAGCGGCCGAGGAGTACGACCATTCGGGCAGGACAGACCAATCACTCGAAGCTAAGGTCCCGGGCATTCCACCCGTACGTTGACCAGCGAATGCACCCGGACGGGAACCCGCCGGAAACCGACAAGCTGGAGTGGAATTGATTCGCCAACCTCGTCGCCCGCTGCGAACGGCGCTGCGCGCACTGCCCGCCGTCCTGATCGCCGCCGCCGTGCCCGTGCTACCGCTCGGGTCGGTGGCTGCGTACGCCGCGACCGAGCAGCCGGACGCGCCCTACTCGCTGGACGCCACGGTCAGCCCGGCGCCGCTGACCACCACCGCCTGCGCCGCCGACCTGCGGTGCGCCCTGGTGGCCTCGCCGACCGGCGGAGACGACTACACCGTCCTGCAGAACGCGCTGAACGCCGCCGGGACCCGCGCGACCGCCGCCGTCGTCGACGCCGACGGCACCGTCGTCACGCCGGCCGTGCCCGGCACGGTGCTGCTCGGGGAGGGCACCTACTCGATCACCAAGCCGCTGAAGCTGCCGGTCAACGTGAACCTGCGCGGCTCGAGCATCAAGACGACCGCCATCAAGATCGACGACGCGGCCCCGTGGGCCAACTTCGGGTTCTCGTTCATGATCCGGCCCGCTGCCGACCAGTCGCTGACGGCCGAGCCGTCGCCGGGCAGCGTCAACACGGTCTCCGACCTGACCCTGAACGGCCGCTGCATCAAGGGCAAGGGCGGCTACTCGGAGACGGGCAGCAAGGAACCCACCATCGTGCCGGAGGATCCGGCTCTGACCGGGTGCGAGAGCAGCCTCGGCAACGACAACAACAGCGGCGGCGGCATCAAGGTGGGCAACCGCTGGACCGTGCAGCAGGTGCGGTTCACCAACTTCAACTACTTCAAGCTGTGGGTGAAGGCCACCCGTGACGTCCACATCATCGACAACCGGTGGGACAACTGGTTCGGCGCCGGCAGCGGCGACGAGGACAACATCGGCGGCGGTAGCGACAACACCGGCACCGTCATCGAGAACAACCAGTGGGACCAGACGATCCGCGGCAACGCCTTCGACTTCACCCACGCCCGCAACGTGACGTTCCGCAACAACAAGGTCGTCGCCAACCGGTACTACGCCGACCAGCGCAAGGTGACCGGCTACGGTTCCGTCTACCTGGAGTCCGTCGTGGGCGGCACCTTCAGCGACAACGACCTGAAGGGCGCCAACATCGTCCTCAAGTCGAACGCGAACTACGACCACTCGGGCGAGAACTTCGACGTCACCAACACCCGCGACGTCGTCGTCACCCGGAACCGGATCCACGACACGTTCAACACGGCCATCACCGCCGTCTACGACGACTACGCGCAGGGCACCACCACGCACGTCCGCTACCCCGGCGGCAACAACACGATCACCGACAACGTGATCACCAACACCGCCGAGAGCGCGATCCTGATCACCGGCGTGAGCAACGCCGACAAGAACGCCGCGGACACCGTCACCGGCAACCAGATCACCAACGTCGGCGTTCGCGGGTCCACGCAGTACTCCGGCTTCGACAGCGTCGGCATCGCGATCGGCATCGGCAACGGCGACAAGGTGCACCACAACTCGATCGCCGACGACCAGGCCTGGCCCACCAGCTGGTACGGCATGCAGATCGGCTCGAGCACCACCAGCGCCGTCTCGGTCACCAACATCCAGCTGACCGACGCCAACGGCGACGGCTGGAACACCACCAGCCGGCTGCTCGGCGGCCAGCGCAAGTACGGCGCGCTCGCGGCCCTCGCCCCGACCGGCCTGACCGCCCCCAACGGCGCGTTCACCTGGTCGGAGTCGGTGGCGCAGGACCCAGCCACCTACAGCCCGGTCGGCGGCTACCGCGTCTACCGCAACGGTGTCGAGGTCGCCTACTACCCGGTCGGCAGCCCCGTCATCCCGGGCAACCTGTACTCGGCAGACCAGTCCGGCATGGAGAACGGTGTCGCCGGCTACACCGCCAACGGCGCCACGGTGGCGGCCAAGACCGGTGACGCCGCGGTCGGCAACGGCTCGATGCTGGTCACCACCGGCAGCACCACCCGTACGGTCACGGTCAACGGCCTGGCGGTTCCGGTCACGGCCGGCACCACGTACACCTCGGTGACCTCGTTCAAGGCGCTCACCAGCGGCGGCCGTTCGGTCCGGACCGGCATGACCTGGCGTGACGCCACCGGCAAGAGCCTCGGTCAGTTCGCGCCCAACCACCGCAACACCGTCGCGTCGACCAGCAACTGGGTCACCTCGTCGTACACCGCCGTGGCCCCGGCCGGTGCGGTGACGGCCCAGCCGTTCCTGGTGATCGACAACTCGATCGCCGGCGAGCAGCACCTCATCGACCGTGTCGGCCTCGTCGCCGGCACCAACACCGAGGGCTGGACCGACGGGGCCTACGCCCCGGGCAACCGCTACCAGGTGGTCGCCTACCGGGTCGGCGACTTCCAGAACTCCACCCCGGCCACCGTCATCGGCTGACCGGAAGCACGCACGGAGCGGGGGGAGCGGGGCCGGTCGGTCCCGCTCCCCTCACTCGTCCGGCAGGTACGTCTCCACCCGCAGGCCCCCGTCGTCGCCCGGCTCGGCGGTGACCGTGCCGCGGTGGGCGTGGACGATCGAGCGGACGATCGCGAGGCCGAGGCCCGCGCCGCCGCTGTGGTCGATGCGGTCGGAGCCGAGGCGCTTGAACGGTTCGAACAGGCCCGCCACGGCATCGGCGGGCACCGGCCGGCCGGTGTTGACCACGGTGAGGGCGGGGGATCCGCCCACCGTGACGTGGATGGTGCCGCCCGGCCGGTTGTACTTGATCGCGTTCTGGACGAGGTTGGTGACCAGGCGTTCCAGCAGCACCTCCTCGCCCGGGACGGTCCGCGGGGTCAGGTCGGCGGTGAGGGTGAGCCCGGCGGCGGCGGCCTGGTCCTCGAGGGCGGTCAGGACCGAGGCGGCGATCTTGTCGAGCTGCTGCGGCGTACGGCCGGTGAGGCCCTGGTCCACCTCGGTCAGCACGAGCAGGCCCTCGATCAGTCGTTCGTTGCGTTCGTTGGTCTGCAGCAGCTGCGTGGTCAGCAGGGCCATCTGGTCCGCCGACAACGTCGTCGCCATGCCGACCTCGATCAGGGTCCGCTGGACGGCGAGCGGGGTGCGCAGCTCGTGCGAGGCGTTGGCGGCGAAGCGGCGCTGGCCCTCGTAGCCGGCGGCGATCCGGTCCATCATGGTGTTGAGGGCGCCGGACAGGGCGGTCAGCTCGTCGCGGCGGTTGCCGCCGGTGGCGATGCGGAAGCCCAGGTTCTGCGGCCCGACCTGGGCGATGACCGGCACCATGTCGCGGACCGGGCGCAGGCACCACGCGGCGAGTGCCCGCGCGCCGATCAGCAGCAGCACCGCCAGGACCGCGTAGAGGGCGGCACGGATCTTCCAGCTGTCCACGACGATCCGCCCGCACGGCCGCACGGCCCGCGGCAGCACGGTCAGGTCGCAACCCCACCCCTGGTCCACCCAGAACGCGATGTCCCACGAGTACGCGGATGCGAGGAAGCCGCCGGTGAGCAGGACCGCCGAGACCAGCATGAGCCGCATACGCAGGCTGCGCCGCAGGACGAAGGTCACGGCGCGATGATGCCGCGCAGTGTCAAACGCCGGACGGGCTCACCGCCAGGAATCGCTCCACGTCGCGCTGCAGGGCGACGAGGAGGGGGTGGTCCGGGTGCGATCCGGATCGCTCTCCCAGATCACCGCCGACCCCTCCTTCTTGATGTACTTGTACTGCACCGAGGTGGCACCGGGCAGCGAGACGGTGGCGGTCCACACCGGGTACGACGCGGAGGACAGCGGGACCGCGGAGGCCGGGTTCCAGTTGCCGAGGGCCGCGGTGTTGCCGGTGACGTAGACGTTCTGGCCCCAGGTCGTCGTGACGTTCGCGGCGAAGGAGACGGAGGCGGCCGGGCAGCCGGCCGGCTGGGTCCCGGTGCCCCGGGCGTTGATGTGCAGCGCCAGCGCCGAGTTCGCCGCGACGGTGGCGGTCACCTGCCCGGCCGCGTTCACCGCGTACGCGGGCCCGGAGCAGGACCCGCCGGTGGCATCGCCGGCCATCACGTCGCAGTAGGTGCCGGCGGGCAGCGACGTCTGGAAGGTACGGGTCAGCGCCGAGCCCGAGCGGTTGAACGCGACGTACGCGGCGCTGCCACGGCCGAAGGCGATCTGGTTCGAGCCGTTGCTCCACCAGTTGGTGACGGCGGCGCCGGCGGCGGCGTTGCGCAGCGCCACCATGTTGGCCGTGGTCCGCGTACGGTGCTCGCACTGCCAGCCGTTGCCGCAGCTCACCGCGGTGGTGGTGCCGTCGGCCGAGG
Organism: Actinoplanes sp. NPDC049681; assembly: GCF_044465265.1. Classification (NCBI taxonomy): domain Bacteria; kingdom Bacillati; phylum Actinomycetota; class Actinomycetes; order Micromonosporales; family Micromonosporaceae; genus Actinoplanes; species Actinoplanes sp. NPDC049681. The sequence continues at coordinate 122,130 of NZ_JBITLP010000005.1, read as the reverse complement.
CGGGCGGGCCGGCCTCCGGGTCGGTGAAGGTGAAGCTCGACATGACCTGGGGGATCCCGTACGGCCAGGCGATCATGAACGCCTCGGCGAGCGCGTACGGGGCGCCGTCCTTGTAGGTCAGCTTCGCCCGCCCGTTGCGCTGGGTGTCGTGGTTGTCGACGAAGGCCACCGCGTCGCCGGACCCGAGGCGCATCCGGTCGGCGAGGGTGTTCAGCCCCGAGAGCGTGCCGTCCTTGAAGGCGCCGCCGACCACGTCGCCGTAGCGGAACTCGGTGACGTCGCCGATGCCCGTGTACTCCTCGGGCGCGGGCTCACCGCTGCCGCCCTCGATGACCTCGCTGAAGACGTACGGGTCGCCGGTGACCGGATCGACGATCGCGGCCAGGTCGGCGGCGGGCAGGTGCTTGGCCGCGTCCACCCGGAAGCCGTCGACCCCCAGGGACACCAGGTCGTTCAGGTACGCGGTGAGCTTGCCGCGCACGTACGAGGACTCGGTCTTCAGGTCGGAGAGGTCGACGAGCTCGCAGTTCTGGACCTCCCAGCGGTCGCCCCAGTTGACGATGTCGTCGTTGCCGTTGCGCCCGCAGTGGTGGAAGTCCCCGTTGCCGTACGGCACTGCCGGGTACGCGTACTGGGAGTACGTCGAGCCGCCGCTGCCGGTGCCGGTCGAGGAGCCGCCGGCCATGTGGTTGACCACCGCGTCGACGTAGATCTTCACGCCCGCGGTGTGGCACGTCTGCACCATGCTCGCGAAGGCGGCCCGGTTCCCGCGGCGGCCGGTGAGCTGGTAGCTGACCGGCTGGTAGTCCTGCCACCAGGGGTAGCCCTTGGCCGGCAGCACCACGTGCTCCTGGGGCGGCGAGACCTGGACGCCGCCGAAGCCCTTGGGACCGAGGACGGTCGTGCACTCCTTGGCGACCGAGGCCCAGGGCCACTCGAAAAGGTGCACGATGACGTCCTTGGCGCCGGGCGAGGCGGCCGAGGCCTCCGCCCGGCCGCCGTGCCGGACGACGCCGGCGGCGAGGAGGGCCGTCGCGAGCAGGGTGGTCACCGCGGCGGCGACGACCGGACGGGTACGCATGGGAAGCCTCCAGGGGCGCGAGCAGCGGATGAAACTCCTTGCGCAAGTGGAGGAAAGTTAGCAGCGTGTTTCGGCATCGTAAAGAGAAAGCGTTCAATGCCCCGCGGCAATTTGTGCCGAACATCCGGTTTGGCTTACAGCGAGCTTTACTTACCGGCGGGCGTGTCGCCGAGGAACCCCAGGTAGCAGCAGCGGGCCCTCACTGGAAGGCCCGCAACAACTTTCAAAGATCAAGTTAACAGGTACGACTCATGCGGCGGAAAACTTCACACTCTCCGGGCCGTGGTCGCTCTTGTTGATGGCGGTGGAGCCCCGGACCACCAGCTCGGGCGGGAAGACGTACTCCGAACGCGGCGCGCCGTGCCCGTGGATCTCGTCCACGAGCTGCCGGATGGCGGCGTTGCCCATGGCGGCCACCGGCTGGCGCAGCGTGGTCAGGGGCGGGTCGGTGAAGGCGATCAGCGGCGAGTCGTCGAAGCCGACCACCGACACGTCGCGCGGCACGCTCAGCCCGCGCCGGCGGGCGGCCCGGATCGCACCCAGCGCCATCAGGTCCGAGCCGCAGACGATGCCCGTGACGCCCTTGGCCAGCAGCTGCCCGGCCGCCACCTCGCCACCCTCGACGCCGAAGAGCGTCAGGGCGACCATGTCGTCCACCTCCCGGTCGCGCAGGCCGAGCTCGCGGCGCATCGCCGTACGGTAACCGTCCAGCTTGCGCTGCACGTTGAGGAACCGGTCCGGGCCGGAGATGAAGCCGATGCGCTGATGGCCGAGGGCGACCAGGTGGTTGACCGCGAACTCGCCGGCCAGGCGGTCGTCGCAGGAGATGAACGGGGCGTTCAGGCCCTTGGCGAAGCCGTTGATGAGCACGATCGGCAGCGGCCGGTCCACGAGGCGCCGGTAGCGGTCGTGGTCCATGGTGGTGTCGGCGTGCAGGCCGGAGACGAACACGATGCCGGACACCTGCCGGTCCAGCAGCATCTCGACGTACTCGTCCTCGGTCACGCCGCCCGGGGTCTGGGTGCACAGCACCGGGGTGAAGCCCGACTGCGACAGCGCCGACTCGATCGTCTGGGCGAACGCCGGGAAGATCGGGTTCTCCAGTTCCGGGACGATGAGGCCGACGAGTCCCGCACTGCGTTTGCGCAGTCTTTCGGGCCGTTCGTAGCCCAGGACGTCGAGGGCGGTCAGCACCGCCTGCCGGGTGTCGGCGGACACGCCGGGCCGGTCGTTGAGCACCCGCGACACCGTCGCCTCGCTGACCTCGGCCTGGCGCGCGATATCGGAGAGTCGTGCGCGCATGGGCGTCACTGTAGACCCTGGAAGTTCTTGCGGAACGCCTGCAAGCTCTTCCATTGACAGAAACTCCTTGCTAACGTCCCGGCGACGTCAGCAACCTCCCCTCGATCCCACTCTGTGCAGCGGGCGGCCCCGTGCTGCCCAATTGGAGTAGAAAATGCGCATTCGTGCCATAGCCGCGATCGCCCTGATCGCCCTCGCCGCCGGGTGCAGCGGCACCAAGGACACCCCCGGAACGTCGTCGTCCGCCGCCCCGGCGGCCGGCGGCAAGCTCGTGATCTGGGCCGACGACAAGCGCGCCGCCGCCCTCAAGCCCTTCGCCGACCGGTTCGGCCAGGAGAACGGCGTCACCGTCGAGGTGCAGGCCATCTCCAAGGACCAGCAGACCACCTTCGTCACCGCCTCCCAGCAGGGCAGCGGCCCGGATGTGATGGTCGGCGCGCACGACTGGATCGGGAACCTCGTGCAGAACGGCGCCGTCGACCCGGTCCAGCTGACCGCGGCCCAGCAGGCGGCCATCGCCCCCAACGCGCTCAAGGCCGTCACCTTCAACGGACAGACCTACGGCGTGCCGTACGCGACGGAGAACCTCGCCCTGATCCGCAACACCAAGCTCGCCCCCGAGGCCCCCGCGACCGTGGAGGACCTGGTCAAGACCGGTCAGAAGCTCAAGGCGGAGAAGAAGGCGAGCGAGATCCTCTGCCTCCAGGTCGGCCAGAACGGCGACGCCTACCACCTGTACCCGTTCTTCACCTCCGCCGGCGGCTACCTCTTCGGCCGGACGGCGAACGGCGACTACGACAAGAAGGACCTCGGCGTCGGCAAGCCCGAGTCGATCGCCGCCTTCGAGAAGATCCGCAAGCTCGGGGAGAAGGGCGACGGCGCGCTCAAGCGCTCCATCACCGTCGAGAACTCCATCGCCACGTTCACCGCCGGCAAGTGTGCGTTCCTGGTCTCCGGGCCGTGGGCGATCACCGATGCCAAGAAGGCCAAGATCGCGTACGACGTCTCGCCCGTGCCCGGCTTCGCCGGCGGCAAGCCCGCCCAGCCGTTCCTCGGCGTGCAGACGTTCTACGTGGCCGCCAAGGGCAAGAACAAGGCCCTGGCGCAGGAGTTCGTCACCAACTACGTCACCACGCCGGAACTCGCCGTCGCGCTCTACCAGGCCGAGCCGCGGCCGCCGGCGCTGACCGCCGCCTTCGACCAGGTCAAGGGCGCCGACCCGGACCTCGCGAAGTTCGTCGACGCCGGCAAGAACGCCGTACCGCTGCCGGCGATCCCCGAGATGGCGACGATCTGGGACCCGTTCGGCAAGGCCGAGTCCGCCGTCATCGGCGGCGCCGACCCGAAGACCGCGCTGACCGCGGCCGCCAAGACCATCTCCGGCCAGATCAAGTAATGACCGCGCTCCTCGAGCGGGAGACCGCTCCGGCGCAGGCCCCCCGGCCGCGCCGGAGCGGTTCCTCCGGCCGGCTCCTCACCATTCTGCTGCTCGGCCTCACCGCCGCGATCGCCCTGTGGGCCGCCTTCCCGCTGATCGAGCAGCGGCAGTGGGCCGGCCTCGCCGTCCTGGTCGCGGCCACGGCAGGGCTGTTCTACCTGTACGCCGGTAAGCGGCACGTGCCCGCCAAGTACCTGGTGCCGGGCACCCTGTTCCTCGTCGCCTTCCAGCTGTTCCCCGTCCTGTACACGGCGTCGACCGCGTTCACGAACTTCAGCGACGGCCACCGCGGCGACAAGCAGCAGGCCGTCGTGGCCATCCAGACCGCGTCCGTCACGCGCGTACCCGGATCCGCCGAGTACGCGCTGACCGTCGCCACCACCGGCGACGCGGCGACCGGCCCGCTCACCTTCCTGGTCACCGACCCGGCCACCGGCAAGGTTTCCGCCGGGGACGCCGGCGGGCTGGCGGAACTCCCGCCGGGCCGGGCCACCGTGAACGCCGCCGGACGGGTCACCAGCGCGGCCGGGTACACGATCCTCACCGGCGGCCAGGCCAGCGCCCGGAGCCGGGAGATCACCGACCTGGCCGTGCCGACCCCGGGCGGCGCCATCCGATCCCAGGGCCTGTCGCGCGCCTACGAGGGCCGGGCCGGGCGGGCGTACGACGCCGCGTGCGACTGCATCCGGGAGGCCGCCACCGGCAAGACGTGGACCGCCGACGACTCCCAAGGCGCCTTCGTCGGTGCGGACGGCGAACGGCTGGCCCAGGGCTGGAAGGTCGGCGTCGGGCTCGCCAACTTCACCCGCCTCGTCACCGACCCGGCGATCTCCGGGCCGTTCACCCGTACCCTCATCTGGAACTTGATCTTCGCTCTGGCCTCGACCGGCGGAACCTTCGTGCTCGGCCTGCTCTGTGCGCTCGCCCTGCACTCGCCGCGGGTGCGCGGGCGGCGGCTCTACCGGACGCTGCTGGTGCTGCCGTACGCGATGCCGTCGTTCGCGATGCTGCTCGTCTGGCGGGACATGTTCAACACGGACTTCGGCCTGATCAACAACCTGTTCGGGCTCGACGTCGACTGGTTCGGCGGCACCGCGTCGGCCCGCATCGCGGTGATCCTCGTCCAGCTGTGGCTGGGGTATCCGTACATGTTCCTGGTCGCGACCGGTGCCCTCCAGGCCATCCCGGCCGAGCTGACCGAGGCCTCGCGGCTCGACGGCGCGTCGGCGTGGCAGTCCCTGCGCCGGGTCACGCTGCCGCTGCTGCTGGTCGCCCTGACCCCGCTGCTGATCTCGTCGTTCGCGTTCAACTTCAACAACTTCAACGCGATCTACCTGACCACCGACGGCGCGCCGTTCGCCGCCGACAACCCGGCGAACGGGGCCACGGACCTGCTGATCACCTACACCTACCGGCTGGCCTTCGGCGGCTCGGGCGCCCAGTACGGGTTCGCCGCCGCGGTGTCCATCTTCATCTTCGTCATCGTCGCGGTGATCTCGGCGATCAGCTTCCGCCGTACCCGCCGCCAGGAAGAGGTCTACTCATGACGTGGCTGTCGCGCGTGGGGTGGCGGCACGCGGTGGCCGTGCTCGCCCTGATCTTCTCGCTGTTCCCGATCGTGTTCGTGGTGTCGGCCGCCCTCAACCCGCTCGGCACCCTGTCGTCGACGTCGGTGGTGCCGACCGGCGCGTCGCTCGGCAACGTCACCCGCCTGCTGACCGACACGCAGTTCCCTCGCTGGTTCCTCAACTCGGTGCTGGTGGCGGGCGTGTCCGCGGCCGCCTCGGTGTTTTTGTCGGCGCTGGCCGCGTACGCCTTCAGCCGCATGCGTTTCCGCGGCCGGCGGGCCGGCCTCCTGGCTCTGCTGCTCATCCAGATGTTCCCGCAGTTCCTGGCCATCGTGGCGATCTTCCTGATGTTCTCCACGATCACCGACCTGTGGCCGCCGATCGGGTTCAACCAGGCGTGGGGGCTCATCCTGCTCTACCTCGGCGGCGCGCTCGGGGTGAACACGTGGCTGATGAAAGGCTTCTTCGACACCGTGCCGCGGGAACTGGACGAGTCCGCCACGATGGACGGCGCCTCCCACGCCCAGACGTTCTTCCGCATCCTGCTGCCGTTGGTCGCGCCGATCCTGGCGGTCACGGCACTGCTCGCGTTCATCGGCACCATCAACGAGTTCCTCATCGCCAACGTGTTCCTCACCGACACCGGGGCCAAGACCCTGTCGGTCGGCATGTACGGGCTCGTGGCCGGCGAACGCAACAACAACTTCGGCATGTTCTGCGCGGGGACGCTGCTGACCGCCGTACCGACGGTGCTCGTGTTCCAGATCCTTCAGCGCTACATCGTGACCGGTCTGACGTCCGGGGCCGTCAAGGGGTGACACAATCCCGCCATGCCAGAGTGGTTGCAGGCCGGGGGATGGGGACTACTCGCGGGCTCGGCCCTGCTCATCGGGGCCGCGGTCGGCTACCTCCTTCCGGTGCCGAGACACGTGGTGGCGGGGATCATGGGCTTCGGCGCGGGTGTCCTGCTGTCGGCGGTCGCCTTCGAACTGATCGAGGAGGCGAACGAGCGGGGCGGCCTGAGACCCACGGTGATCGGGGCCGTCGCGGGCGCCGTCGTCTACACCGCCTGCAATGTCGTGCTGGCGATGCACGGCGCCCGGCACCGCAAACGCTCCGGCGACCAGCAGCCGTCCGAGAGCGAGGACGCGGGATCGGGTACGGCGATCGCCCTCGGCGCTCTCCTCGACGGCATCCCCGAATCGATCGTGATCGGGGCGAGCCTGCTCGGTGGGGGTGCCGTGGGGGCGGTCACCGTGGCGGCGGTGTTCATCAGCAATGTGCCGGAGGGGTTGTCGAGTGCGGCCGGCATGCGTAATGCCGGGCGGACTCCGCGGTATGTCTTCGGGCTCTGGAGCGCAATCGCTCTGGTCAGCGGGTTGGCGGCGGTGGCGGGGTACACGCTGCTCGGGGGGACGTCGGATGCTCTGCTCGCCGGGGTGACCGCGGTGGCCGCCGGGGCGATTCTGGCCATGGTCGCCGACACGATGATTCCTGAGGCCTTCGAGGATGCTCATCTGTTGATCGGGCTGGTGACCGTGGCGGGGTTTCTTGTTGCTTTCGGGTTGTCTCATGCCTGAGTGATTGCTTGCGGTCGACGGTGGGGGGCCGGGGTGACCAAGACGGCTGGTGGGGCGTTTTATGCCGTACGAAGTCCACCCCGCCCCCCCCAGAGGGTTTTTTTGTCTA
>NZ_JBITLP010000005.1:24956-115042 GCF_044465265.1 Actinoplanes sp. NPDC049681 | reverse complement strand
GGGGGGCGGGGCGGCGGCCCCGCGGGGGGGGGGGGCCGCCCGCCCGCGCGCCCCCCCCCCCCCCCCCCCCCCCACCTTGCATGATTTTCGCTCCGGGTTCGTTGGGCGGCGCTCGCTGCCTCGTGCGGGGTTGAGCTTGCCGCTCACCTTGCGGTTTGTGGTCTGGCTGCCGCGCTGGGGTCGGGGTTCGTCCGTCGGTCGGGCTGGCCGCGGGGCGGGGTCGTATGGCGTTGGTACGGTGCCGGGTCGGACATTCACCATGATCACGGGGAGAGACTGTGCGCGCATTCAAGATCGCTGTGGGGACCGTCGTGCTTGCCGCAGTCGCGGGCGCCGGGGGCTGCGGGTTGGGCGGGAGTGACGACAAGGCGGCGTGTGCGGCTATCAGCAAGGAGCTGACGAGTATTTCGAGCAAGGGGATGCAGCAGATCTCCGACCCGAAGGGGCTCGCCAAGACGTACGCCGACGGGGCGGCCAACGTGCGGGCTGAGGGCAAGAAGGCCGGTGGGGATGTGGAGAGCACCGCGGACGCTCTGGCCGACGTGATGGAGAAGTTCGGGACGACGCTCAGCTCGGGTGACGGGCAGGTGCCGGACGCCGGTGCGTTCACCGATGCGAGTGTCAAGATGACCGAGGCCTGCAAGTAGGGGCGGCATCGCCGGGTCAGGCCAGGGTCTGGATCGTGGCGGCGACGGCGTCGGGGTCGACGAGCTGGTGCAGGTGGGATCCGGTCAGGTGGTCGACCCGCCAGCCTCGGTCGCGGGCTTCGGCCGCCTTGTCGTCGTCGGCGCCGGAGCCGAACATCAGGTAGCTGCACCGCCGGTCGTCCCAGCCGGCCGGCACCGGGATGCGCTCCTCGAAGAACGAGAGCGGCAGCCGGGGCTGTTCGTCGCAGATCGCTCGCATGGTGGCGGGGTCCGGGAAGAGCCCGGCGATGTCGGCCTCGTCCCACCACTGCCACCAGGGCGGCAGTCGGCCGCCCTGCGCCTTGCGGCGGACCAGCTCGAGCAGTGCCGGTTTGACGGCGTCGGTCGGTCCTTCGCGAGCGGGCAGGGAGGCGTCGACGAAGATGCAGCCTCGCACCGGGCGGTTGATCGCGTCGACCACGACCGGCAGGAAACGGCCTGCGTTGCTGTGGGCCACCAGCACCACCTCGGTGGCCGGCGGAAGGGCGGCGGCCGCGGCGGCCACGGTGCCTGCGACGTGCGGCCAGAACGGTGGTTGCGCGTCGGCGAGGTGCAGGAAAGACGGCACCAGGGCGTGGGGAAGGCGCTGGGCTACCGGCGCCCAGGTCGACGGTCCTACCAGGGGGCTGTGCATGAGGACGTGGGCGATCGTCACCGCGGCATCCTCTCAGGGGTTCCGGCGGGGCAGCGAAGATGTGGGTCGAACCAGTAGCCTGGCGCGGCTCGTTCAGCCCCCAGCACCGAGGTGAGTTTCGTCGTGTCCTACCCCCAGCAGCCCGGTCCGCCGTCCGCGGAGCTTCCCTACGGGGCGCCGTCCTCGTTCGGCGCGGCGCCGCAGGCCGAAGCGCCCTATGGTGCACCGGCTCAGTCGCACCATGCCGCGCCCTACTCCGTTCCCGTTCCCGCGCAGCCGGGCCATGGGGCGGCGGGCCAGGCCGGAGGCTTTGCCGTGGTCTCGTGCCGGATGTGCGGGAGCGTGCCCGCGGTGCGGACGACGTTCCGCGGGCATCAGGGGTTCGTCATCGTCATGCGGTTCCTGAGCATGCCGGGGCCGTTCTGCCGGGACTGCGGGCTGGCCACGTTCCGGTCGATGACCTCCCGCACCCTGGTGCAGGGCTGGTACGGCTGGGCGTCGTTCCTCATCACGCCCATCACCGTGCTGCTGAACCTGGTCCGCCGGGGCAAGGTCGCCGGCCTGTCCGCGCCGCAGCCCAACCCGTTCGGCCCGAGCCGGCCGCCGATGGATCCGGGGCCGCGTCTGCTGCAGCGGCCCATGACGATCATCGGGCTGGCCATCCCGCTCGCTCTGATCGTCCTGATCGCGTTCCTGGCCAGCCAGGGCGGCTGAGCGGCTCTTCGGAGCCCGGTCCGCCACGTACGAACAGCGCCGTGGCCCGGGCCGGGCGCGGCGCGGGACAACGCCGGTCCATGGCAGGAAGTGCTATAGGATCGGGACGATCTTGACGGCGAGGAATTGTAGGAGTGTGCCCTATGGGAGGCGACTGAGCGGGGTGGCGCCTCTGTGCTCATTCTCGACCTCGGGCCATTCCGCGGTAAAGCGAGACAGTGGCGCACCTTTCTGCGCCCGGTCAGGTGGTGACCGCCGGGATCGCGGAAGGTCGGCCTTGCGGGCTCGTCGACGGGGGCCACGTCCAGAAGAGTCCGACCGAGTGGTGATGCGGGGTGCGCTGCGCCTCGACGGAGTACGTGACAGATCCGGCCGCCCGGTCCTCCGTACGAGCGCAATCCATCGTGCGGATGAGTTGGTTGTGCAGCAGCGGGCGCCCGGTGTTCCAGACGCCGCCGCGTATGTCGGTGGGTTCGTAGCCGGCCGGGAAACTGACCTGGACGCGTATCGCGTCGGTGTCGTACCTTCCGCCGCCCTGCCGAAAATAGGGTCGCTGCGTCTCGACATCGTCGATATGGGTCTGGTGTACCTCGACGTCGAGGGTTTCACCGCGGCCCAGTGGCCGGGTCGGATACACCCAGCGATGTACCCGGCCGTCCTCCTCCGGAACTTTTCCGTCCAGAAGCACCCCATCGGCGGGCTTCACGCACGTGACGGTCAAGGAGTCGCGACTTCCCTTGCCCGTCCAATGTTCCCTCAGCTCGACGAGCCGCACGTCGTCCCGCGTCGCTTCGACGGTCTGGAAACGCTGGTAGTGGTAGCGACGGTGGTCGCCGAGCGGTTCGACGGTCAGGCGGCCCTCGAGCCGCCGTATCCGATAAGCGGTCGGATTGGAGGAGCGCAGCGTGCGATGCAGGTAGGCGGCCCCGCAGAAGACCACGGCGAGGACCGATATCGATGCCGGAGCGACGAGCGCCGGGCTGACCCTGACGTTCACGATCAGGGTGAGCAGAACGCCGGCGGCAATCGAACCCAGAAGGACGAAGGAATTGATCGTCGCGGCGATGGTCCGCGTGTTCTTCAACGCCGGCTTGTCCATCAGCTGTTCGAGCGTCATCGAAATCCGCCTCCCCGGTGAGCCGCCGGACGCATCGCGATCCGGCTCTTTATGGTCTCAAGATTCGGTGATCATTGATCGCCGCCGGAATGAGTGAAGCGGAATGAGATCGAGGCGCCCGCTGCAACGCTTTACCGAGGTCGCGGACGCGGTCGCAACAATATGATCGAACAGTATGGTGGCCCGCGTTCGACCGCAAGTGGATACCGGCCTACCGGTCTTTGTCGATCGCCACGGCGGGCCGGCCGTGGGCTCCTCCGGGCGGCGGTTCGGCGTCCGCCGCCCGGTTCGCGGTGGGTCAGGCGCCGATCAGCGTGCGGATGCGGTCGGCGCCGACCGCCAGCAGCAGCGTGGGCAGGCGGGGGCCGGTCTCCTTGCCGATCAGCAGCCGGTAGACCAGCACGAAGAACGACCGCTGCGCGACCTTCAGCTCCGCGGTCGGCTTGGTGTCCGGCGGCAGGCCGGCCATGACCTTCGGTACGCCGTACACGAGCGTCGTCAGGCCGTCGAGCGACCAGTTCTCGTCCAGGCCCGCCGCCAGCAGCCGCAGGGATTCGCGCTGGTCGTCGTCGAGGGACGCCAGGAGCTCCTTGTCCGGCTCGGTGCGGACCTGGGTGCGGGCCTCCGCGGGAAGTTGCGTCATGACCCACGCCTGTGCGCGGTCGAGGCGGGGGCGCACCTGGGCCAGGTCGGTGACCGGGCGGCGGGGGTCGAGGTCCCTCAGGATGCGCAGGGTCTGCTCGTCGTGGCCGGTGGTGATGTCGACGATCGAGGCGAGGGTGCGGTACGCGACCGGCACGGGGGTCCGGGGCAGCGTGACCGACGCCGTACGCACCGCCCGGTCGTGGGCGGAGTCGTCGGCGGGTGCGGCCGTACCGACCTCGATCTTGGCCTCGAGCGCGTCCCACTCGTCGTAGAGGCGCTGGATCTCGGCGTCGAAGGCGACCTTGAAGGACTGGTTGGGGCGGCGGCGTGCGTACATCCAGCGCAGCAGCGGCGCCTCCATGATGGCGAGCGCGTCCGCCGGGGTCGGGACCGCGCCGCGGGAGCTGGACATCTTGGCCATGCCGCTGATGCCGACGAACGCGTACATGGGGCCGATCGGCTGCACGCCGCCGAAGACCTCCTGGACGATCTGGCCGCCGACGACGAACGAGGAGCCCGGGGAGGAGTGGTCCACGCCCGAGGGCTCGAAGTGCACGCCCTCGTACGCCCACCGCATCGGCCAGTCGACCTTCCACACCAGCTTGCCCCGGTTGAACTCGCTGAGCAGCACCGTCTCGGTGAACCCGCAAGCGCACAGGTACGTCATCGCGGTCGTCGCGTCGTCGTACCCGGTGACCGTCGTGGTGTCCTTGCCGCACCCGCCGCAGTACGGCTTGTACGGGTAGTAGCCGGTGCTCGCCGTACCGTCGTCCTCGTCCGCGGCGCCGGAGCCCTCGGCCGCCTCGGCGGCCGCAGCGGCGTCGGCCTCGTCGAGCTTGGCGTTCGCCTTCGGCGTGGCGGTGCGGCCCTTGGTGCGGTAGCGGTCGAGGATCGCGTCGATGCGGGCGCGCTCGCGCATCGCCAGCAGGATCTGCTCCCTGTACGCGCCCGAGGTGTACATCTCGGTCTGGGAGATGCCGCGATACTCGACGCCGAGCTCGGCCAGCGAGTCGATCATCGCGGCCTTGAAGTGCTCCGCCCAGTTGGGGAAGCGGCTGCCCGGCGGGGCGGGCACGGCGGTCAGCGGCTTGCCGATGTGCTCGGCCCACGACGCGTCGATGCCGGCCGGCACCTTGCGGAACCGGTCGTAGTCGTCCCACGAGATCAGGTGCACCACCTCGTGCCCCCGCCGCCGGATCTCGTCGGCGACCAGGTGCGGCGTCATCACCTCACGCAGGTTGCCCAGGTGGATCGGCCCGGACGGGCTGAGCCCGGACGCGCACACCACAGGTTGCCCCGGCGAGCGGCGCTGCGCCTCGGCGATCACCTCGTCGGCGAACCGGCTCACCCAGTCGACGGCTCCTGCTGCTTCTGCCACGATCCCCAACTTCCGTGCTCGTACGATCGCACCCATTTTCGCGGATCGTCCCGGGGAGCCTGAGCCCGGGTCAGCGCACCCCGCTCATCAGCCGGGCGATGGGCTTCGCGGCGAGCCACAGCGCGGCGCCGGCGGCGATGGCGACCAGGCCGAGGATCCCGAAGTACGCCGTCTCGTGCGCCTCGCTGTAGTAGTTCGCCAGCGTGCCCGAGGCGGCCGTGCCCAGGGCGACCGAGAGGAAGAACAGGGCCACCATCTGGGTGTGGAAGGCCGTCGGCGCCAGTTTGGTGGCCAGCGACAGGCCCACCGGCGACAGCAGCAGCTCCGCCACCGTGAACACCAGGAGGATCCCGGCGAGGGCGAGCAGCGGCGTGCTGTTCGGGCCGCCGCCGGCCAGGGGGAGGAAGAGCAGGAAGGCCACGCCCATGATCACGGTGCCGAGCGCGAACTTGACCGGGGTGGACGGCTGGCGCGGGCCGAGCCGGGTCCAGAGGGCGGCGAAGACCCCGGACAGGATGATGATGAAGACGGGATTGATCGACTGGACCCAGGAGACGGGCATCTCCCAGCCGAACAGGTCACGGTCCAGCCGCTGGTCCGAGTAGATCGTCACGACGGTGAACTGCTGCTGGTACAGCGACCAGAACACGGCGCTGGTGACGAACAGGGGGATGAACGCGTACACCCGGCGGCGCTCCACCCGGGTGATCTTGTGGCTGCTCAGGATCACCACGAAATAGGCGACGGCCGCCACCACGCTCAGCACCACCACCACGGTCGACAGGTACGAGGCCCGCAGCACGCCGGTCACGGCCAGGACGACGACCAGCAGGGCCGCCGCGGCGACGATGAGGGCGACCGGCACGAGGCGGTGCCGGGGCAGCGGGTTCCGCACGACCCGCGCCGCGCCGGTGAGCCGCTTGCGGCCCAGCGCGTACTGGGTGAGACCGGCCGCCATGCCGAGGGCGGCGAGGCCGAAGCCCCAGTGGAAGCCCCAGTTCTTCTGCAGCAGGCCGGTGAGCAGCGGCCCGACCAGCGCGCCCAGGTTGATGCCCAGGTAGAACAGGGAGAACCCCGCGTCGCGGCGCTCGTCGTGCTCGTCGTAGAGCGTCCCGACCAGCGACGTCGCGTTGGCCTTGACGCCGCCGCTGCCGACGGCGATGAGGATCAGGCCGGCCGTGACGCCGGTCAGTCCGGGCAGCACCGCAAGGCTGATGTGCCCGGCCATCACCAGGATGGCGCTGAGGAACAGCACCCGCTCGGGGCCGAGCAGGCGGTCGGCCACCCAGGCGCCGAGGATGGTCGAGAGGTAGACCGCCCCGCCGTACGCGCCGACGATGCTGGTCGCGGTCGCCTCGGGGAGCCCGAGCCCGCCCTTGTCGGCGCCGTAGTAGAGGTAGATCAGCAGGATGCCCTGCATGCCGTAGAAGGAGAACCGCTCCCACAGCTCGACGCCGAAAAGGTTGGCAAGGACCGGCGGCTGGCCGAAGAACGTCTTCTCCCGGCGGGAGGCCTGCTGCGTCGTCATGCCCCGGGAACTACCGCACCGGCCGGATCGATAAACGACTATTTTCTCAAGAGACCTGCGTCACGGTCGATGGTCCTGCGTGATGAACAGGCGCGAGCTCGGGGACCGCGTGGCCGATGCGGCCGTCGCGGGCAGCGGTGTGCTGCTGGCGGCTTTCCTCGTCTGGTACGTCGGCGGGTGGGGCGGCGAGACGCTGCGGGCGTACGTCACCGACGGCATGTATCCGCCGCTCGCGCTGCTCTCCACGGTGCTGGGCCTGCGGGTCGTGCGGCGCGGCGGGCTCGACGCCCGGGCGCGGCGGGCCTGGCGCTTCATCACCGCCGCCTTCTTCTGCCAGTTCGTCGCGCACGCGTCGTGGTTCGTCGGGGACGTGATCCTGCACTCGGACACGTATCCGTCGTTCGCCGACTACTGGTTCCTGGCCTTCGTGCCGTTCCTGTTCATCGGGCTGCTACTGCTCCCGGGCGTGCACCGGCACCGGCGCGACAAGATCAAGCTGGCGCTCGACTCGCTGATCGTGGGGGCCAGCACCTTCATGGTGGTGTGGTACTTGGTGCTCGGCCCGATGGTGTGCAGCGAGGGCGCCTCGTTCGAGCAGGTCTTCTACTCGGCCGCACTGCCGGTGGGGGACCTGGTGCTGATCGTGGCCCTGGCGACGGTGCTGCTCCGGCGCTCGGCCGCGACGCGGGCGCCGATCCGGCTGCTGGCCTGCGGGGTCGCCGTCTACGTCGTCGCGGACCTCTACTACGGCTGGATCCAGCTGCACGCCGGCTTCGTCGGCGGCACCTGGCCCGACCTGTTCTGGCTGGCCGGCTGCTTCATGTTCATTCTCTCCGCGCACCGGCAGTACCGGACCGCCCGGGCCGCCGGTGGGCGCGGTGCCGGGTCGCGGACGACGATCAACTGGCTCCCGTACGGTGCGATCGCCCTGGCTTACGGCCTGTTCGGCGCCCTCGCCCGGGAGCAGGGGATGTACCCGTTCGGCGGCATGATCGCCGGGGCCGTGCTGCTCACCACCCTGATCGTCGCCCGGCAGATGTACGCGCTGCGGGAGAACCGGCAGCTCGCGTTCACCGACCCGCTCACCGGCCTGGCCAACCGCACCCTGGTCGCCGAGCGCCTGGCCGAGCTCTCCGCCCAGCCGCTGGACGAGGGCCGGCACGCCGCCGTGATGGTCATCGACCTGGACCGCTTCAAGCCGGTCAACGACCGGTACGGCCACAACGCCGGCGACGCGGTGCTCTCCGCCGCGTCCGCCGCCGTGCGCTCGGTGCTGCGCGCCGGGGACACCGCCGGGCGCCTCGGCGGCGACGAGTTCGCCGTCATCCTGCACAACCTGCCCGACCGTGCCGCCGCCGCCCGCATCGCCGAGCGCCTCGTCGAGGCCCTGCACACCCCGGTGATCTTCGGCGACTACCTGCTGGAGACGAGCGCCAGCATCGGCGTCGCCGTCCGCGACGAGCTCACGCCCGAGGGCGACCCGCTCATGCAGCACGCCGACGCCGCCATGTACGCGGCCAAGCGCGCCGGCCGCGATCGCTACGCGATGTTCACGCCGGAGCTCGACACCCGCGCCCGCGACGCCGAGCTGCGCCGGGCGATCGACGACGGCGACCTCGTCGTGCTCTTCCAGCCCGCCGTCGATCTGGCCACCGGCGCGGTCGTGGCCGTGGAGGCGCTGGTCCGCTGGCGTCACGCCCAGCGGGGCCTGCTCATGCCCGCCGAGTTCATCGAGCTCGCGGAGGAGACCGGCGCGATCGTGCCGCTCGGGGAGTGGGTGCTGCGCGAGGCCTGCCACGAGGCCGCCCGCTGGCGCGCCACCGTCCCGGGCACCGAGCACATGCGCCTCAGCGTCAACCTGTCGCCGGCGCAGGTGCATCAGCCCGCCCTGGTCGACACGATCCGCAACATCCTGACGGAGACCGGCTTCCCGGCGAACCGCCTGGTGCTCGAGCTGACCGAGGGCGTCATCCTGGAACCGGACTCGCAGGTCGTCGCCCGCCTGGAAAGCCTGCGCCGGCTGGGCATCAGCATCGCCGTCGACGACTTCGGCACCGGCTACTCGGCCCTGAGCTACCTGCGCCGCCTCCCGGTCGACGTGCTGAAGATCGACCGCTCGTTCGTCACCGGCATCGCGGACGATCCGCAGGCCCGTACGGTCGCGGAGGCGGTGGTGCGGCTGGGCATGGCGTTCCGGATGAGCGTCGTCGCGGAGGGCATCGAGACCGCCGACCAGGCCCGCATCCTGGCCGCGATGGGCTGCGGCTTCGGCCAGGGCTTCCACTTCTGCAAGCCGCTGCACGGCCGGACCGCGGCTCAGGTGCTGCGCCGGACGTACCGCGGTGTCGGCGCCGAGGAGTAGGGGCGGGGGAGCAGGCGGGCGCATCGATCCGCCATCGTGCAATTATGTCCCTATGCAACCATCTTCCGGGGCTCCCGGCGACGCCACCGTGCAGGCGCTCATGCGGGCCAGTCGTGCCTTCGTCGGCATGACCGCGCGCTCGCTGGCCGCCGTGGAGAACGACGTCACCCTGCCGCAGTTCCGGGCACTCGTGGTGCTGGCCGTGCGCGGTGCGCAGCGCAGCATCGACATCGCCGAGGAGCTGGGGGTGAACCCGTCCACCGGCACGCGGATGCTGGACCGGCTCATCCGCAAGGGGCTGGTGCGCCGGATGCGGTCGGCGTCGGACCGCCGGGTGGTCCGGGTACGTCTGACGCCGGCCGGGCACGACATCGTCGAGCGGGTGCTGATGCGCCGGCGTACGGAGCTGGAGCGGCTGGTCGCCGAGACCGAGGGCCTGTGGCAGCCGGCGGTGATCGAGGCGCTGAGCGCGTTCGCCGACGCCGCGGGGGAGGCCTCCGAGCCGGACTGGTGGCTGGGCTGGGCAGCGCACCGCGACGACGACCCGGGCGAGCAGGTCTCGGCCTGACCTCCGGCACGGCTCGTTCGCGCATCCTCCTGGCAAGAAAGCTTGCACAGTGCAAAGATGGTTCTATGCATTGCAAGTGAGCGTACGAGGGGAGCAGCAATGGACAGCAACGGTGAACACCACGTCGCCCGCATCGACGACACCGTCACCCCGGGCACGCTGCACGCCCGCGCCGAAGCGGTCGCCGTCCCCGACTTCAACTACCTGGAACAGACCGTCGAGGCCATCGCCGCCGGGCTGACCCAGGGACGCCGGCACCGGCACGCCGGACCGCCCGCCGAGGCGGACGGAGGATCACGGTGACCGCCGGGCCCGCCGAGCTGCTGGCGCCGCGGAAGGCCCCGGCACCTCCCGCGCCACCGGCTCCGGCGGCGCACCTGGCCTGGCAGCGCACCGACACGGTGGGCACCGAGCTGGTGTTCCCCTCCCGGGCGTCGGCCGAGGGTACGGCCGTGATCGCCGGCCCCGTGGCGTACGCCTCGCAGTGGCATGCCGACTTCGACGGGACCGGGGCGGTGCGCCGGCTGACGGTGACGTGCCGGGGCGCCCAGTGGGCCCGCACGCTGGACCTGAGCCGGGAGGACGACGAGTGGTCCTGCCGCACCGAGGAGACCGGGGACCTCGCCGCGCACGGCCGCGGCGGCCAGCCCCCGCCCGGTATCGACGACCCGCTGCGGCTCGCCGACGCCGCGGTGGTGCGGCTCGGCGACTCACCCGCCTCGCTCGGCTGGGCGTTGCGCCGGCTGGGGCTGACCCCGGCCTCCGGCCCGGTCACCGTGCCGACCGTGCGCGTGCTCGTGCCGTCGCTCGCGGTCCTTCCCGGGGTGTCGACGTACCAGATGCTCGGCCCCCACCGGCTGCGCGTCACCGGCGACGACCCGGCGTGCACCTACGAGGTGGACGACGCCGGGGTCGTCACGTACCAGCCTGGGCGGTACCGGTTGGTCCACTGACCTAGGGTGGGCGGACATGAGCGTGTCCGCCCTCAGCCACCTCGAATGCTCCCGCACCGGCGAGCGGTACGACGCCGACGCCGTGCAGGGCGTGAGCGCGGCGGGAATGCCGCTGCTGGCCCGGTACGACGTCGAACGCGCCGCCCGCACCCTCACCAGGGAGGCGCTGGCCGCCCGCCCCGCGACCCTCTGGCGCTACCGGGAGATGCTGCCCGTACGCGACCCCGCGTCCGTCGTCTCCCTCGGTGAGGGCATGACGCCGCTGCTGCCCCTGCCGCGGTACGGCGCGCGGATCGGCGTACCCGATCTGCTCATGAAGGACGAGGGGCTGACGCCGACCGGGACCTTCAAGGCGCGCGGCGCCGCCGTCGGCGTGTCCCGGGCGGCGGAGCTGGGGGTCAAGGGCGTCGCGATGCCGACCAACGGCAACGCCGGCGCCGCCTGGGCGGTCTACGCGGCCCGCGCGGGGCTGGCCTGCCTCATCGCCATGCCGGTCGCGGCACCCGCGATCACCCGCACGGAGTGCGTCGCGGCCGGCGCCGAGCTCTACCTGGTGGACGGCCTGATCGGCGACGCCGGCCGGCTGGTCGCCGCGGCGGTGCGCGAGCGCGGCGGCTACCAGGAGGTGTCGACGCTGCGGGAGCCGTACCGCCTCGAGGGCAAGAAGACGATGGGCTACGAGATCGCCGAGCAGCTCGGGTGGCAGGTTCCGGACGTGATCCTGTACCCGGCCGGCGGCGGCGTCGGGCTGATCGGCATCCACAAGGCGCTGCGGGAGATGCAGGAGCTGGGCTGGATCGGCGAGCGCCTGCCCCGGCTGGTGGCGGTGCAGGCGGCCGGCTGCGCCCCGATCGTGCGGGCCTTCGAGGCCGGTGCCGAGGTCAGCGAGCCCTTCCCGGACCCGGCCACCGCCGCGTTCGGCATCACCGTGCCCAAGGCGCTCGGCGACTTCCTGGTGCTGCGCGCGGTCCGGGAGACCGGTGGCACGGCCGTCGCGGTCACCGACGACGCCCTGCTCGCCGAGCAGCGCACGCTGGCCCGCGACGAGGGCACGTTCATCTGCCCTGAGGGCGCGGCCTGCCTGGCCGCGGCCCGGCAGCTGCGCGAGGCGGGTTTCATCGCCGGCGGTGAGCGGGTGGTCGTCCTGAACACGGGTACGGGCCTGAAGTACCCGGAGACGATCCCGGTGGACGTCCCGACCCTTGCGCCGGGTCAGAACGTGCGCTGATAGAGCGAGCACCCGCGGCAGACCTCAGGCGGCTCGTCGCCCGCGAGGCGGCGC
This sequence comes from Actinoplanes sp. NPDC049681, assembly GCF_044465265.1. NCBI lineage: Bacteria > Bacillati > Actinomycetota > Actinomycetes > Micromonosporales > Micromonosporaceae > Actinoplanes > Actinoplanes sp. NPDC049681. Next base: position 103,175 of record NZ_JBITLP010000005.1, on the reverse strand, counting down.
CGGAAGTCCCGGTACGCCGGACCCCGCCAGATCTCCGGGAACGTCTGCTCTGCGAGGTTTCCCAGGGACACCCGGTCGTCGCCCATGACCATGCAGCACGGCTGGAGCACGCCGGCGCTGGTCACGTACGCGGCCTCCCACGGCCAGGAGCAGCCGCGCCGGTTCGTCCCGGGGCCGTCGGCCGGGGCGCCGGGGGTGGGCAGCCGTACCTTCAGCCCGCGTTCCCGGGCCACCTCGGACGCGGCCGCGAAGACCTGCCGGGCCCGTTCCTCGTCGGCGCCGGTCCAGAGGGCCTGGTCCGCGGTGAACCGGCGGATGTCCTCGTACCGCCCGGCCGGGTCCGTGTCGGAGAAGCTGTGGGAGAGGTTCTGCACGTGCAGCTCGTCGACGCCGATGTCGCCGAGCAGCCGCACGAGGTCGGGCAGCTCGCCGATGGTGTCACGCATCGCCACGAAGACGACCCGGATCCACGGCGTCGCGCTGCCGGCGGCGCGCTTCGCCGCCACGAGCCCGGCCAGGTTCCGCACCACGGTCTCGAAGTCGGCGCCGTCGCGGATCCTCTCGTACGCCGAGGCGTGCGCACCGTCCAGGGAGACGTGCAGCCAGTCCACCCGGCTCTCGACCAGCTCCGCGGCGCGGCGCGCGGTGAGCAGGGTGGCATTGGTGTTGAAGCCGACCGTGATGCCCCGCTCCACGGCCGTGCTGATCATCTCCGGCAGGTACGGCGACAGCAACGGCTCGCCCAGCCCCTGCAACGTGAGCCGCCGCAGCTCCGGCACCTCGGCGACGACGCGGTGGAACAGCTCCGGCCGCATCGCCCCGGCCAGCTTGTTGACCGGTGGGCGGTAGCGCACCAGGCACATAAGGCAGCGCAGGTTGCACGCCGAGGTGATCTCGAGCTGTAGGTGCCGGGGAAGCGGCGGGTCATCGAGAACGGTCGACATAGGCCGGGAGTGCCCCGCGCCGCCGATCACAAACCGGGCCCGTTTCGACCGGCCGCGTCCGGGAAGGTACAGGGGCATGTTCCCCGCTGAGAACCTGCGCGACTGGCGTGGCGAGAAGGTGATCGACCCGGCCGGCGACAAGATCGGCGAGCTCGAGGCCGTCTACGTCGACACCGCCACCGACGAGCCGGCCTTCGTGACCGTGAAGGTGGGCTTCATCGGGCGGCACAAACTCGTGTTCGTGCCGGTGGACGGCGCGACCGTCAGCCCCTCGGCGGTCCGGGTCCGCTACGACAAGAAGCTGGCCACCGAGGCGCCCTCGATCGACCTCGACGGCGAGCTGACGGCCACCGACGAGCCCGCCGTGTACGCCCACTACGGCCTCGGCTACCAGCCGGGTGCCTCGGGCGAGCGCCGGCTCGGGCGCCGCTGAGGCAGCGGTCATGGCGCGCCCGATCTGGACCGGCTCGATCACCTTCGGCCTGGTCTCCGTGCCGGTCGGGCTCTACTCGGCCACCCATGAGCACGAGGTGTCCTTCCACCAGTTCGCGAAGGGCACCGCGGACCGGATCCGCTACAAGCGGGTCAACGAGCGCACCGGCAAAGAGGTCGAGTTCGACGACATCGTCAAGGGCACCGATGTCGGCGGCGGGAAGCTGGTCATGCTCGACCAGGACGAGCTCGACTCGGTGGCGCCGGGCCGCTCGCGCAGCCTCGAGATCCACCGGTTCGTCGACCTGGACGAGATCGACCCGATCTTCTACCAGAAGACCTACTACCTGGCGCCGGGCAGCGACGAGACCATGAAGACGTACGCGCTGCTGCGGGACGCGATGCGCGACGCCAACCGGGCGGCGATCGGCACGCTGGTGATGCGGGGCAAGGAGTACCTGGCGGCGATCCGCCCGGACGGCGACCTGCTCGTGCTGCAGACCATGTACTTCGCCGACGAGGTCCGCGACCCGAAGGCCGAGCTGGACCGGATCCCCGGCAAGGCGAAGGCCAAACCCGCCGAGCTCAGCATGGCGGCCCAGCTCATCGACTCGATGTCCGGACCGTGGAAGCCGTCGGAGTACCGCGACACCTACACCGACCGGGTCAACGAGCTGATCGAGGCGAAGAAGAAGGGCAAGGAGGTCACCGTCGCGGCGGAGGCGCCGGAGCCCACGAACGTGACGGACCTGCTCGAGGTGCTGCGTCGCAGCGTGGAGGCCGCCAAGAAGTCCGCGAAGGCTCCCGCGACGAAGGCCGCGCCCAAGAAGAAGGCCACCGCGGCGAAGAAGGCCACCACGGCGAAGAAGGCCACCGCGGCGAAGAAGGCCACCGCGGCGAAGAAGGCCACCACGGGGAAGAAGACCACCGCGGCGAAGAAGGCCACCACGGGGAAGAAGACCACCGCGGCGAAGAAGACCACCGCGAGGAAGCGCGCCTCCTGACCGTGCCGGCCGATCCGCTCACGACATACCGGCGCAAGCGGGACTTCGCCCGGACGCCGGAGCCCGCCGGGCGCCCGCTGCCCGCCGCCGAGGGGGTCCGCCGGTTCGTGGTGCAGCGGCACCGGGCCACCCGGCTGCACTACGACTTCCGGCTGGAGATCGACGGCGTGCTGGTCAGCTGGGCCGTGCCCAAGGGCCCGACGCTCGATCCCGCCGTGCGCCGGGCCGCGTTCCACGTCGAGGACCACCCGCTGGAGTACTTCGACTTCGAGGGCGTCATCCCGGCCGGGCAGTACGGCGGGGGCGACGTCATCGTCTGGGACGCGGGCACGTGGGAACCGCACGCCCGCCGCGCCGGCCGGACCGTCGACCCGGCCGCCGAGGTGGCCGCGGGCGAGCTGCACTTCGACCTCGAGGGCGAGAAGCTGCACGGCCGGTTCGTGCTGGTCCGCACCCGGACAGCGGCGTCCGGCAAGGAGGAATGGCTGCTGCTGCACAAGCGCGACGAGTACGCGGTGAGCGGCTGGGACGCCGAGGCCCACCCGCGCTCGGTGCTGAGCGGCCGGACCAACGACGAGGTCAAGGCGGATCCCGACCGGCTGTGGCGCTCGGGCGCGCCGGCCGCACGCGCCTCGGTGACGCTGAAGGCCGCGCCCGTCACGGACGACGAGCTGGCCGAGCTCGACGCCTTCCGCTCGGCGGGCACGTGGACCGTCTTCGGCCGCCGGCTACGGGTGACCAACCTGGACAAGGTGCTGTTCCCGGCCCGGCCGGGCGAGGAGCCGGTCACGAAGCGGGAGTTCCTGCGCTACACCGCCACGATCGCGCCGACATTGCTGCCGTACCTGCGGGGGCGGGCCCTCAACCTGCATCGCTACCCGGACGGTGCCGGCACCAAGGGCTTCTGGCAGAAGGAGGTGCCAGTTCACGCGCCGGAGTGGCTGCCGCGCTGGGACAACCCCGACGCCGGCCCCGGCGAGACGCGCACCTATCTGGTGGTCGACGAGCCGGCGGCCCTCGTCTGGGCGGCGAACTTCGGCGCGCTGGAGTGGCACCCGTGGACCTCGCGGACCGACGCGCCGCGGCTGCCGACGTACGCGCTGATCGATCTTGATCCTGGGAACACGACCGGCTGGGACGACCTGCTGGCGCTGGCCCGCCTGCACCGCACGGCGTTCGAGCATCTCGGCGTTCGCGCGCGGCCCAAGGTCACGGGCCGCCGGGGCATCCAGATCTGGGTGCCGATCGCGCCGGGCCCGGGCTTCGGCGAGACCCGGGCGTGGGTCGAGCAGCTGTCGCGTACGGTCGGCGCCGTCCTGCCCGAGCTGGTCAGCTGGAAGTGGCAGAAGAGCGACCGCGGTGGGCTGGCGCGCCTCGACTACACCCAGAACGCGATCAACAAGACCCTCGTCGCGCCGTACAGCCCGCGCCCGGCCGCCGGTGCCCCGGTGTCGGCGCCGATCGACTGGGACGAGCTGGACGACCCGGGCCTGCGGCCGGACGGATTCACCGTCCGCACCATCCTGCCCCGGCTGCGGGAACGCGGTGACCTGTTCCGCGACGTGCTGGACGACGGTCAGAGGCTGCCGCCGATCCGGTAACCGGAGCGGTGGACGGTGTGGACGACGCCGGGCTCGCCCAGCTTCTTGCGCAGGTTCATCACCGTGACGCGGACGACGTGGGTGAACGGGTCGGTGTTCTCGTCCCAGGCCCGCTCGAGCAGCTCCTCCGCGCTGATCACCCGGCCGCGGGCGGCCAGCAGCACGTGCAGCACGGCGAACTCCTTGTTCGTCAGGTTCAGCACCCGCCCGTCGCGGGTGGCCACGTGCCGGGCCACGTCGAGGACGATGCCCTCCTGCTCCAGGACCGGCGGGACCGCGGGCGTCGAGCGCCGGCCCAGCGCCTGCACCCGCGCGGCGAGCTCGGCGAAGGCGAAGGGCTTGGTCAGGTAGTCGTCGGCGCCCAGCCCGAGGCCCTCCACCCGGTCCCGCAGGCCGGCCGCGGCGGTCAACAGCAGGATCCGCGTCTCCACCGCCTCGGCGCCGGCCACCCAGCGGCAGACGTCGTCGCCGGAGCGCCCGGGCATGTCCCGGTCGAGCACCGCCACGTCGTAGCGGTTGACGCTGATCCGTTCGAACGCGGTGTCACCGTCGTAGCACACGTCCACGGCCATCGAGAGGCGCCGCAGCCCCTGCGCCACGGTGTCCGCCAGAAGCCGCTCATCGTCCGCCATCAGCACTCGCACGCGGGGGAGTGTGCCAGCGGAGACATAACGCGCTCGTCAAAGGATCTTTCACCGCCGCCCGACCGGCACCCGGCCAAGATCGGCGTCTTCCCACCATCAGGAGGTTTCGACGTGCCGGAGGCACCCCCGCGCAGGCTCGCCGCCCTGGACGCCCTGCGCCTGATCGCCGCCATCGCCGTCGCGGTCTACCACTACACGAACTTCTGGCAGCTCGACGGCGAGCACCTGCCGTCGTACTTCCTGCCGAACGCCACCCGGGTCACCGTCTACGGGTTCCTGGGCGTGGAGCTGTTCTTCATGATCAGTGGCTTCGCGATCTGCATGAGTGGCTGGGGCCGCAGCCTCGGCGAGTTCTTCGTCTCCCGGGCCGCGCGGCTCTACCCGGCGTACTGGGCCGGCATCGTGGTCTCCGCGGCGGTCGCCGTCCTCTTCCCGATCCGCGGCTACCTGCCGATCCCCTCGGGCCACACGCTCGCCCAGATCGGCGTCAACTTCACGATGCTGCAGGAACCGCTGGGCGTCCCCGCGGTGGACAACGTGTACTGGACACTCTGGAGCGAGCTGCGGTTCTATCTGCTGTTCGCGCTCTTCGTCGTCGTTCCCGGGGTCACCTATCGGCGTACCGTCGTCTTCTGCGCGGTGTGGATGACGGCCTCGGCCATCGCCCCGGCGATCGACAACCCGGTCTTCACCATGCTGACCGTCCGGCACTACGCGCCGTACTTCGTCGCCGGCATCACCATGTACCTGATGCGCCGGTTCGGGCCGAGCCCCCTGCTGTGGGGCATCATCGGGTTCTCCTGGCTGATCAACCTGCACAACCTCGGCGAACGGGTACGCCTCGACCCCGGCTGGAAGGTCCCGCTCTGGCCGGCGGTGCTGATCATGACGGTGGCGTACGCCGTCCTGCTGCTGATCGCCCTGGGCCGCACCGACCGCCTGACCTGGCGCTGGCTCACCGTGGCGGGCGCCCTCACCTTCCCCTTCTACCTCCTGCACCAGCGCATCGGCTACGTGCTGATCCGGTACGGCTACGAGCACACCGGACTTCCCGTCGGGGTGCTCGTCGCGGGCGCGGTCGCGTTCGTCCTGCTGCCCGCGTGGCTGGTGCACCGGTTCGTCGAGCGTCCCTTCGGCCCCCGCATGCGCGACGCGCTGCGACGCGGACTCGCGGCGGCCAGGCGCGCGGACCCGGCGCCATCCCGCTGGATCACCGCCACCCTGCCGCCGCGGCCCGAGCGCGCGCTTTCGGGTCGTCCGGCGACTGCCGATCAGCGCCGCAGTCACCTATCGTGACGGCATGGCAGGGCGAAGCGGGGACGCGGAGGAAGCGCCGGTCCGGCACGTACCCTCCCGTGCGCCGGACGGATCCCGGGCCGGCCCGTCGGCGGCGCGCCCGGAGCAGCGGTGGACGAAGGAACGCGAGGCGGCGTTGTCGCAGCGCGAGCGGCTCGTCGGGGAGCAGGAGGAGCTCCTCGACGACCGGGAGACGGACCTGACCGACCGGGAGATCCTCCAGGAGCAGCGGGAGATCCTGGACAACGAGCGGCATCTGCGCCGCCGCCTGGCCGCCGACCGGCGCAGCGCGGCGGCCGACCGCAGGGACCGCGACGCCGACGCCCGACAGCGGGCGGCCGACGAGCGGGAACGGCGGCTGGACCGGCGCGAGGCCGCCTTGGGCGACCACGCGGTCCGGGAGCGGCACGAACCCGGCGCCTAGGCCGGGCGGGACTCCTTGGCCCACTCCGGGGCGGTCACCGCCCACACCTGCGTGTCGTGCCGCACGCCTCCGTACGGGAAACTGCCGCGCAGCACCCCTTCAAGGGTCAGGCCCAGCCGGCGCGCCACGTTGGAGCTGGCGGTGTTGTCCGGGCGGCAGCGCCACTCCACCCGCCACATGCCGCGCTCGGTGAGGGCCCAGTCCACCAGCCTGCGGACGGCCCGGGTGACCAGGCCCCGGCCGGTGGCGGCGGGCTCCAGCCAGCAGCCCACCTCGCAGCTGCCGGTCCGGGTGTCGAAGGAGACGAACATGGTGCCCCCGACCAGCGTGCCGTCGAGCCAGATGCCGTAGATGCGGCCGGCGTCGCGGGCGGTCAGGTCGGCGTACCGCTGCAGGGTGGCGGTCGCGGTCTCGAGGTCGGTGCTGCGGGCCGCCCAGGGGATCCAGGGGTCGACGTGCTCCCGGGCGCGGTCCATGTGCTGGAGGAACTCGGGGGCCTGCCACGGTTCCAGGGGGCGCAGCTCGGCGCCGTCACCGAGATCGATCGCGAACATCGCAGGACCATAGCGCTTTTCGACCGCGGGTTTCGTCCGTCAGGGAGACGGCGCGGGCGCCGGCCCTGATACCGGTGGCGGCCGGTGGTCTATGGTGAATCGGTACATCCAGGGCGGCCGATGGCGTGCGAGCCGCGGCCGGCCTCCGTGCGCCGCGATCGGAGGCGGGATGAGCGACGGCGGACCGGCCGACGACATGGCGGCGCTCGTGGGCAAGGCGGCCGGCGGTGACCATGCGGCGTGGGACGAGATCGTGCGCCGGTACAGCGGCCGGGTGTGGGCGGTGTGCCGGGTCCACCGGCTCGCCCCCGCCGACGCGGCGGACGTCTTCCAGCAGACGTGGCTGCGCGTGCTGGAGAACCTCGACTCCCTGCGGGACCCGGCGAAGTTCGGCGCCTGGATCGGCACCACCTGCCGCAACGAGGCGCTGGCCGCGATCCGGCGGGCCCGGCGCGCCCAGCCCGTCGACGATTCGTGGCTGGTGGACCGGCCCGGTGACCCGGACGACGATCCGGAGCTGCCGTTCCTGGTCGCCGACCGCGACGCCGAGCTGTGGCGGGCCTTCCGGCGGCTCAACCGCCGGTGCCGCGACGTCCTGCGGGTTCTCGTCGTCGACGCGGAGGGCGGCCGGCCCTCCTACGAGCTGGCCGCGGCGGCGCTGGGGATGCCGATCGGCAGCCTCGGGCCCACCCGCGGGCGGTGCCTGACACAGCTGCGCCGATTCCTGACAGAAGGTATCGGGGACGCCGCTGGGGATTCATGACACTGATGGATGCAACAGGCAACGCCTTTTCCCACCGGCCCGAGGAGACACCGTGAACGACGCGCGCGACGACAGCCTCCTCGCCCGGCTCGGTGACCTCTTCGCGCAGTCCGATCCGCCCCCGGCCGACGCCGTCGAGCTCGCCCGGCAGAGTTTCGTCCTGCGCGCCCTCGACGCCGAGCTGGCGGCCCTGGTCGAGGACTCGGAGTCGGCCGGCGGCGACGCCGGGGTGCACCGGCAGGCCGTCGCCGTCCGGGATCCCGGCACCGCGCCCCAGCCCCGGCAACTGACCTTCCAGGTCGTCGGCCCGCACGGCGGCGACGAGGTGATCATCGCGGTGCAGGTGGAGTCCGTGGGCCCGCACCGCCGGCTCACCGGTCACCTCGCACCGCAGGGCCCCGCGCGGATCGAGGTACGGCAGCCCATGGCCCCGGAGGCCCGCCGGGTGGACGCGGACGGCCGGGGCCTGTTCGTCGTCGACGGCGTGCTCCCGGGACCGATGAGCCTGACCTGCCGGCGGGCCGGTGCGCCCGACGTGGCCACGCAGTGGACCCTGGTGTGATGCCGTCACCCGCTCACACGGGGGTTCCCGGGAGCAGGTGCACCACCTTGCCGTAGCCGGGCCGGTCCGTCCGGTTCGTGATGAGCCGTTCGAAGGCGTCCCGCGGGGTCAGCGAGGCCTCCTCCCCGCACAGGGCGGCGACGGCGGCGCTGATCTGCGGCGCCGTGAACGAGGTGCCGCTCCAGGTCGCCCAGGGGTTCTGCCCGAAGGTGATGTCGGTGCCGATGTTGGGCTCCGGCGGCAGCAGTCCCTCCACGAAGGTCGAGACGATGCCGACGCCCACCGTGGAGCAGTGCAGCCAGGACCCGTGATTGGAGAACGCCGCCGGGGTCAGGTCGCTGTTGAGCGCCCCCACCGCCTTCACGCCCGGGAACGCCGCCGGATACTGCGGCACGTCCTGACCGTCGTTGCCCGCGCTCGCGACGATCAACGCCTTCGGGTACGTGGCGTGGATGTACGCCACGGCCTCCTGCATCGCCAGGGGCGGGACGCCGTCGACGGCGGGCGCGCCGAACGAGGCGTTGATGATCAGCCGCCGGCCCGCGGCGTCGTCGGCGGCCTGGATGAGCATGTCGGCCGCCGCCTCGTCGGTGCCGAGGCCGTCGGGGCCGGTGAAGCGGTAGACCCAGACCTCGCAGTCCGGCGCCAGCTGCCGGACGATGCCGGTCGCGAAGGTGCCGTGGCCGCCGAACCAGTCGATGCGCGGTGACGGCGGGACCTCGTCCAGCGGGTCCGTACCCCGGTTCTGCACCTGCTGGATCCAGGTGTCGGTGCGCGGCTGCCCGGTCAGCCCGGTGTCCACGATCGCCACCCGTACCGGTGCGGTCGCGCCGTTGGTCGCGAACGGCCGCGGAGCCACGGTCACGCCCGGATACGACGAACCCTTGATCACGTATCCGAGCGGGACGATCATGTTGACGTTGGCGGAGACACCCTGCGTGCGCAGCCGCCTGGCGTCGGCGCGCAGGTCGGCGAGGGGCCGCCCGGAGCGGCTGGTGAAGACGCGGGTCCGGCGGCGCCGGCTGCGTCCCTCGCGGTCGCCCGCGTCGTAACCGTCCAGCAGGTCGCCCAGGCGGTCCTGCTGCTCCGGCGTGGGGTCGACGACGAGCTGGTTCTCGGCGAGCAGGATCCGGCGGTCGCCGGAGTCCGGCGCGAAGCTGACGATGGGCCTGCCCACGGAGCGCCGGCGAGCGCGGATCCGTTCCACGACGTCGTGCTGCGCCGTCTGGAGCACGTCGACCTGGCGGCGGACGTCCTCCTTGTCGTGCGCCAGCTGCGCTGCGGAACGCGTGTCCCGCAGCGGCCATTGTGAGGCGATGGTCATGGATATCTCTCCCTTTCCGTCGGTACGCTGACGACGACCTTCCCCGCCACGCCCTCGGATGGTGCCAGGTGGACACAGAGGTGGGCCTTCGGGAGGAGGCCGACGCCGCTTACAGGAGAGTCACGCTCGATCCGGTCAGATACGCGGGTGCGGCAGAAGTAACACTGCGGCGGGCCCGGTCCGGCTCGGACGTCGAGGCCCTCGTGGCAGCCCTGCGCGCCGCGGCGTGGGCCCGGCACGCCGCCCTGGACAACGAGGGTGCCCGTACGCTGCTCGACCAGGCCGTCCGCCTGGCCCGCCGGCACGGCCTCGCGCGCCGGCTGGGCGAGGTGCTCGTCACCCGGGCGGTGGCCCTGCACGAGCTGGGCCGCTACGACGCCGCCGCCCGCGATCTGCGGCTGGCCGAGCCGTTGATCGATCCGGCCGACCGGCCGGACCTGCGCCTGCAGCTCGCCGTCCTGGATCACAACCGCGGCCGGATCGTCGCCGCCGCGCAGGCCTACCGCGAGCTGCTCGACGATCCGCGGTGCCCGCCGATCGTCCTGGTCAAGGCCGCCAACAACCTGGCCAACGCGCAGACCCTGCTGGGCCGCCCGCACGAGGCCCTGGTCCACCTCGACCGTGCCGCCGTCCTCGCCGACGACCTCGGCCCCCAGCTGCCGGCGGTCATCGCGAACAGCCGGGCGTGGTCCAGCTTCCACGCCGGACGGCTGGCCGAGAGCGTACGCCGTTTCGAAGAGGCGGGCCGCCTGCACGCCGCCGCCGGCCTGCCGCTGGGCGAGCACCTCCTGGAGTACGCCGACGTCCTGCGGGACCTGCGCCTGCTCGACGAGGCCATGGCGGCGGCCCGGTCGGCGGCGGCCGACTTCGAGCGGCACGGCGCCCGGCTGATGGCGGCCGAGGCCCGGCTCCGCGTCGCGCACGTCGCGGTCGAGCTCGGCGACCCGGCGACCGCCCTGGGAGAGGCCGAGGCGGCGGTGCGGGATTTCCGGCGGCAGCGGCGTCCCGCCTGGACGGCCCGGGCGACGGTCGCGGAGGCGGAGGCCCTGGCGGCGCGCGACGGCTATTCTCCCGAGGTGCTGCGCCGCCTCCGCAAGGCCGCGGCGACCCTGGAGGGCCTGGGGCTGCGGGCCGAGGCGGCGTACGCGCACCTCGCGGCCGGCCGTGCCGCCCTCGCCCTGAGCCGCCGGGCCGTGGCGCGCGCCGAGCTCACGGCGGTCGGCGGGCTCGCCGAGGGTCAATCGCTGCTGGTGCGCCTGCGGGGACGCCTGGCCCGGGCCCTGCTGGCCGAGGCCGAACAGTCCAGTGACGTGCTGCGCGAGTGCGTACGCGGCCTGCGCGACCTCGCCCGGCACCGCGCGGCCCTGCCGTCGCTGGAGCTACGCGTGCTCGCCTCCGGCCACGGCGCCGAGCTGGGCGAGGTCGGCCTGCGCCGGCTGCTGCCCGCCGGCTCGCCGTCGAGCATCTTCGAATGGCTCGAGCGCACCCGGGCGGCGGCGCTGCTACGCGTGCAACCACCGGCGACCGGTGTGGACGACGACGTCATCGCCCTGCGCGGCATCGCGCAGGAGCTGCGGGTCGCGCGGCTGGAGCGGGGCGAGGAGCCGGCCGTGCTGCTCAACCGGCAGAGCGCCCTCGAGGCCCGGATCCGGCGCCGTTCCTGGGCCGGCGACGATCCCGCCGGCGAGACCGATCCGGCCGGCGTCGCCGGGCTGCGGCGGGCCCTCGACGGCGAATGGCTGGTCGAGTACGCGGTCTCCGGCGATCGCGTGCTCGCCGTCGTGGTGGAGCCGAAGCGCATCCGCATCGTCGAGCTCGGCGCGCTCGACCCGATCCGGCAGGAGGCCGGCGCGCTGATGTTCGGCCTGCGGCGGCTGCTGCACGGCACCAGGTTCTCGGCGGTCGCCCACGGCGCGGCGCGCGACGCCGTCGAGGCGCTGACCCGGCTGCTGATCACGCCGATCGGCACGCCGCCGGACGTGCCGCTCGTGGTCGTGCCCTCCGCCCATTTCCTCGGCATGCCGTGGTCGGCACTGCACCCCGCGCCGGTCTCGGTGTCGCCGTCCGCCGCGCTGTGGGCGCGGGCCCGCCGTACGCCGCCGAAGGGGCCACCGGACGACGCCGTCCGCACCCGGGTGGCCGTGGTCGCGGGCCCGGATCTGACCGGCGCCCTCGCCGAGGCCCAGGCCGTGGCGGCGGCGCATCCGGGCGCGCGGACGCTGCTGCCGCCGGAGAGCACGGTGGACGCGACGATCGACCTCGTCAAGGACGCCGACCTGGCCCATCTGGCCTGTCACGGGCTGTTCCGTTCGGACAGTCCGCTGTTCTCGGCCCTGGAGCTCAGCGACGGCCGGCTGACGCTCTACGAGATGCTGGCCCGAGGGGTGGCACCACACCGGATCGTGCTCGCCTCCTGCAACTCCGGGGCGCAGCGCTCGTACGGCGGCAACGAGGTCCTGGGCTTCGTGGGCGCCATGATGTCGAACGGCAGCGCGGGCATCACGGCGACCGACCTGCCGCTCCCGGACGGCGCGTGCGCGGGCTGCATGGCCGTGCTGCACGAGCGGATCAGCCGCGGCGACTCCCTGGCCTCGGCCGTGTGGCACGCGCGGCAGTCGCTGGCCGACGGCGGCCCGGAGCAGTACGTCGCCTGGTGCGGGCTGACGGCCTACGGCCCGGGGTGACGCCCGCCGCTCTCAGCCACGGCCCTTGAGGGCGAAGGCCATGCCGGCGAGCCAGGGCAGGACGGCCAGCACCGCACCCTTCGCCCCGCCGAACATCAGCAGGGCCAGCGCCACGGCACACAGGACGGCCCCGATGATGATCGGCAGCCGCCCGGGTGGCCGGCGGGGCTCGTGGAAGGCGGCGGTGAACCCGGGATCGTCCTCGTGCAGGTGCGCGACGATGTCGTCGAAGCGGCGCGTCTCCTCGGGATCGGCCACGTCGTCACCTCCCGGCTCCGACCACCGTACCGCGCGGCCGGCTCCGGGGGACCGCTCAGTGGCCGTCGTTGCCGAAGGCGATGCTCAGGATCGCGTGCGCCACCCAGATGGCCTGCGCCTTGTTGTCGTACGGCCCGACCCGCAGCTCCACCGCCTTGTCGCCGAACAGTGCCCGGACCGTCCAGCTGTCGGGATGCCGGTCGTCCTCCCGGCTGTGGTTGACGATCACCTGGGTGGCGGCCCGGAGGTTGACGGCTGACCACTTCTCGTCGGCGGTCGGCCACGCGCGGAACCAGCCGGGCGCGATGGCGACGACCTCCTTGTTCGCCTCCTCGAGCGCCCATTCCAGCTCCTCCGGCACCGGGGGCTCCGGCACTGCATGCGTCATGGCGCTCATCCCGACCTCGTTCCTGTACGAAACGCCATAATAAGTGTATTTCAGCCGCCGGGACGGGCGGTCGGCCAGACGCGATCCGGACACCCGATGGTCGTGACCTTGTAACCAATACCTATCAATTGGATAGGTATTATCGTGGTCATGACCACCACCTCCCTGCACGGCTCGCCGGCCACCGACCAGGCGTTCCGGCGCCAGCTGGAGCGCGACGCGGTCTGGAGCCGGATGATCGCGCCGGGCGGCCGGATCCCCGACCTGGCGGTCGTCGAGGCCGACCTCGGGCCTGTGCACCTGCACCGGCTGCTGGACACCGGCCCGCTGGTGCTCGTCTTCTTCCGCCACGCCGCGTCCCCGGAGTGCGACGCCGTGCTCGCGGCGTACGAGACGCGGCTCGCGCCCGTGCTCACGGAGCTGAACGCCCACCTGGTGGCGGTGAGCCCGCAGCGCGCCGACCGGCTCGCCGGCCTCAAGCGGCGGCACGACCTCAGCTACCTCGTCGCCTCGGACGGACGGCACGCCCTGATCGACGCGTTCGGCATCGGGTTCAGCAGCCCCGAGTCGGCGAAGCTGCTGGGCACCGGCCGCGCCACGCTGCCGCACCCCACGGTGGTGACGGCCGACCGGTCGGGTCTCGTGCGGTTCGTCGAGGTCAGCCCCGGTCCCGCCGTCCGGACCGCCCCGGAGGCCGTCATCGCCGCGGTCCGCGGCAGGGCTCCTATGTAGCCTCTCGCGGCAAGGACTCCGCTGGGCCCGGACGGTCCGGCAGTGGCAGGACCCTCGTCCCGCCGGGCACGCCGAGCCCGGCGGAGGACTCGGCGGTCGCCCCGAAGAGGTCGAGGATCCCGGTGACCTGCAGGACCGTACGCACCACGCCGCGCGCGTTGACGATGCAGGCCGTCTTGCCCGCCTCCTGGACGCGCAGCAGACCGTCGAGCAACACCCCGATCGCCTCGGAGTCGAGGAACCGGGCCCCGTGCAGGTCGACGACCACGAGGGGAGCGGCGTTGTCGTGCACGGCGTCGACGAGCTCCCGGCGCAGCTCGTCGCGGGCGTCGCCGTCGAGGTCACCGAAGAGGCGTACGCAGACCTCCCGCCCGCCGTCGATCATGACACGGGCGATCCTGAAGTGCTCGGGGCGCATGGCCACCTTTGTACCAACAGCGGTCCGGCGCTTCCCCCGATCGGGCGACGGCGTCCGGTGGATTGACGCGCGCCGGTCCGTTGCGTCCGGGCACTACTCTCGCGCACCGTGAGCTTCACTCGCGTCCGCGCCTTCATCGTTGTCGGGTTCCTCGCCGTAGCGGCGATCGTCACTGTCGTCATCGCGGTGGTCCGCGACACCCAGGCCGACGCGGTCGCCGCGGGCTGTCCGGCCGGCGCGCCGATCGCCGACCTCCGGCTGCCGAAGGGGCCCAAGGAGGTGACGGTCAAGGTGCTCAACGGCACCCGGACGCAGGGCCGGGCGAGGGACGTCAGTGCCGAGTTCGCCAACCGTGAGTTCAAGGTGGAGAAGCCGGGCGAGAACAAGAAGCACTTCGACGAGGTCGCCCTGCTCCGGTACGGCCCCGCGGCGGTCGGCGACGCCCAGCTCATCCAGGCGTACTTCCTCGGCGACGCCACCCGCGCGTACGACCCCAAGCGCAAGGGTGCCGTGGTCGACGTCGTGATCGGGGAGCGGTACCGCCAGCTCGGCACCACGACCGAGGTCAAGCAGTCGCTGGGCATCCTCGGCGAGGCTCAGCTGCCCCCGGGGGCCTGCGCCGCCAAGGCGTGAATCCGGCGCTCACGGGCGGGGGAGCAGGTCCGCCGTCAGAGTCAGCGCCACCTCCGCGGCGCGTGCCGCGTCCGGGCGGCCGGCGCTCGCGTACAGGCCTTCGATGACGAGCCAGATGCGGTCTGCCGTTCCGGGGCCGCCGCCGGCCCGGCGTACCAGGTCGTCGAGGTGGGCGCGGGTGGTCGTGAGGTAGTCGCGGGCGACCCGCGCCGGTGCGTCGTCCTCGCCCGGGAACTCGGTGAGGTAGTTGCGCATGGCGCAGCCGCGGAACTCCGGGTCCCGTACCAGGCCGGCGATCTCGCCCACGAGCGCCAGGACCGCGTTCCGGGGGTCGCCGGCCTCGTGCACCGCCTGGCGAGCCGAGCGCTCACGCCGGCCGCGTACCTCCTCGAGGTAGGCCGCCGCCAGGTCGGCCTTGCCGGGGAAGTGCCGGTAGACCAGGTTCTTGCCGCAGCCCGCGGCCTCGATCACCTGAGCCATGCCGACCGCGCGCACGCCGTGGCGGTAGAACAGCGGCACCACCGCGGCAAGGATCCGTTCACGGGTGCCGGCTGCCGCGGTTCTCGCCATGTGGCCAATATAACGGACCGATCGGTCCACGGCTGCTCTAGAGTCGGACCGATCGGTCCGTTATTCAGAAGGAGCCACGCCATGCGTGATGCGGTCATCGTCGAAGCCGTACGCACCCCGGTCGCGAAGGGCAAACCGGGAGGCGCCTACGCCGGCGTGCACCCGGTCGACCTGCACGCCCACGTCCTCACGGCACTCGTCGAGCGGGTGCCCGGCCTCGACCCCGCGGAGGTCGACGACGTCATCGGCGGCACCGTCGCCCAGGTGGGGGAGCAGAGCACCAACACCACGCGGATGGCCGTGCTCGCCGCCGGCTGGCCGGAATCGGTGCCCGCCACCACCGTGGACCGCCAGTGCGGCAGCAGCCAGCAGGCACTCAGCTTCGCCGCCCAGGGTGTCGCCTCGGGCGCGTACGACATCGTGGTCGCCTCGGGTGCCGAGTCGATGTCTCGCGTACCCATCGGCAGCTCCGCCCTGGTCGACGGCGAGCGCGCGGACGTCGGCGGCCCGTCCGTCGCACGCCGGTATCCCGGCGGGCTGATCCCGCAGGGCGTCAGCGCCGAGCTGATCGCCCGCCGGTGGGGCCTGTCCCGATCGCAGCTCGACGAGTTCGCCGCCACCAGTCACCAGCGCGCCGCCGAGGCCTGGAAACACGGCTGGTTCGACGCCCAGGTGGTGCCGCCGGCCGCTGCCGGGCCGGCGACGGACGCGACGATCCGGCCCGGCACCACCGTCGAGACGCTCGCCGGGCTGCGCCCCGCCTTTGCGGACCCCCGGTGGCGCGAGCGCTTCGGCGACCTGGACTGGAAGGTCACGGCCGGCAACTCCAGCCCGGTCAACGACGGCGCCGCGGCGCTGCTCGTCACCACCAGTGACATCGCGGCCCGGCGGGGATGGCGGCCCCGGGCCCGCATCCACACCGCGGTCGCCGTCGGCGACGATCCGATTCACATGCTCACCGGCATCGTCCCGGCCACCGCGAAGGTGCTGGCGCGCGCCGGGCTCACCCTGGCGGACATCGACGCCTTCGAGGTCAACGAGGCCTTCTCGTCCGTCGTGCTGGCCTGGCTCGCCGAGACCGGCGCGGACCCGGCGAAGGTGAACATCGACGGCGGCGCCATCGCCATCGGGCACCCGCTCGGCGCGAGCGGCGCCCGCCTCGCCACCACCCTGCTGCACACCCTCGAACGCACGGGCGGCCGCTACGGCCTGCAGACGATGTGCGAGGCCGGCGGCACCGCGAATGCGACGATCGTCGAACGCATATCCGCCTGATCGCCCGATCCGCCCCTTTGCCCGGACCGGTACACATGCTGCGTGCGAATCGGTCGACGGGTGATGGCGGTCCTGCTCAGCCTGGGCGCCGCCGCGACGGTGATCAACCCCGCGGCGGCCGCCCGGCCGGTGACGATCATGCCCCTGGGCGCCTCCATCACGTACGGCTACGGCTCCTCGGACGGCAACGGCTACCGCGGCGTGCTCCACGACCGGCTCACCCGCGACGCCGGGATGACCGTGGACTTCGTCGGCTCGCAACGCTCCGGCACCATGGCCGACAACGATCACGAGGGCCACCCGGGCTGGCGCATCGACCAGATCGCCGCCCGCGCCGACGAGTGGATGCGCACGTACCGTCCGCAGATCGTGGTCATGCACCTCGGCACCAACGACATGATCCAGAATTTCGGTACGCCCACCGCCCCGGACCGCCTCGCCGCCCTCGCCGACCGGCTCGCCGCCACCGGCGCCACCGTCTACGTCTCCTCGCTCGTCGCCTCCGCGGACCCCGTCATCGACGCCCGCATCGACGCCTTCAACGCCCGGCTGCCCGCCCTGCTCGCCGGCCACCACGGCGTGGTCTACGTCGACCAGAGCCATGCCCTCGGCCTCGGGGACCTGACCGACGACGTGCACCCGGGCGATGCGGGCTACGCCCGGATCGCCGGCATCTGGTACGCCGCTCTCACGGAGGCCGGCTCTACGCCCGTACCCGGGCCGGCCTCGGCGGCTACGGGCGTTACCGGGTGAGCGCCATGGCGTTGCCCACCATGCCGACCGTGACCAGCATCGCGGCGGGCACGAAGCCGAGGATCGGCAGGCCGTTGCGGGGCACTTCCTCGAACAGGCTCGGCAAGGTCACCAGCATCGTGGGTGCGGCCAGCGTCGCGGGCACCCACCAGCGCCGCCCCGTCAGGACCGTCCAGAAGGCTGCGGCGAGGACCAGCAGGCCGGCCACACGGATGCGGCCGTTCATCCCGGTGTCGTCGGTCGGATCCGCGGGGCCGAAAGTCAAGCCGTAGTCGATGGTCGCTTCGACGATCGCGGTGCCCATGACGGCGAGACCGGCGACCACGAGCACGGCCGGCAGCACCCGATGACAAAGGTCTGCGATGCGTGATCCGGTCACCGGTGCCCCCCCGTCCGCTGCTGTGGTCTCCTCACTGTGGCCTGTCCGGTCCTGCTTCGTGAGCGGAAGCCGGACATTGCCACGCAGGCGCTAGGCAGTGTCGTCAAAGGGTCATAGCCGCAAGTACCTCGACAACCAGTCCCGCTCGGCGTCAGTCAGCTCATAGCGGCGGATCACCCGCCAGATCATGTGAGTCGATGATCGTTTGAAGACACTCCCTAGCGGCGTACCGGTCGGAAGCCGTAGGGAAGCTCCAGCCGGTGCGCGCGCAGAAGGTCCTCGTCCGCGAGGATGTCGTGGGTCGGCCCGTCGGCCGCGATGCGGCCGCCGTCGAGGATCACCGAGCGGGGGCAGAGCTGCATCGCGTACGGCAGGTCGTGGGTGACCATCAGCACGGTCACCGGCAGGCGCTCGAGGATCTCCGCGAGCTCGCGCCGGCTGGCCGGGTCGAGGTTGGACGACGGCTCGTCGAGCACCAGCAGCTGGGGTCGCATCGCCAGCACCGTGGCCACCGCGACGCGGCGCCGCTGGCCGAACGACAGGTGGTGCGGCACCTGGTCGCGGTGCGCCGCCATGCCGACCGCGGCCAGCGCCTCGTCGACCCGGGCGGCCAGTTCGGCGCCGCGCAGGCCCTGGTTGGCCGGCCCGAACGCGACGTCCTCGGCGACCGTCGGCATGAACAGCTGGTCGTCCGGGTCCTGGAAGACGATCCCCACCCGCCGGCGGATCTCGGCCAGCCGCGACCGGTCCCGGGCGTCGACACGCAGGCCGCCGACCTCGACCGTGCCCGCCCCGCCGTGCAGCACGCCGTTGAGGTGCAACACCAGCGTCGTCTTGCCGGCCCCGTTGGGCCCGAGGAGGGCGACGCGCTCACCCTCGGCGACGGTCAGGTTCGCGCCGCGCAGGGCGGCGGTGCCGTCCGGGTACGCGTACGTCAGGCCGGCGATCCGCAGGCTCATCCCAGCACCGCCGCCAGCGCGATGGCGGCCGCCGACACCGGCAGCACCGCCGACTGGGCCCACTGCGCAGCCGTCGCGCCGCCCGCCTCCGGCCGGGGCAGCCGCCCGTCGTAGCCGCGCGACACCATCGCCAGATACACCCTCTCGCCCCGCTCGTACGCCCTCAGGAACAGCGAGCCGACGCTGACGGCGAACGCCTTGACCTGCCACAGGAATCTCGGATCGTACCCGCGCGAGAGCCGGGCGATCCGCATCCGCCGGGCGTCGTCGGCCAGGATGTCGAGGTAGCGCAGCATGAACGTGGCGATCTGGGTGAACGCCGCCGGGCAGCGCAGCCGGTCCAGCCCGAGGATCAGGTCGCGCATCGTCGTGGAGGCGGCCAGCAGCAGCGACGCCAGCACCCCGAGCGTGCCCTTGGCGAAGATGTTCCACGCGCCGTGCAGGCCGTCCACCGACAGCGACAGGCCCACCCAGTGCACCCGCTCGCCGCTCCCCGCGAACGGCAGCGCGACCGCGAGCAGCACGAACGGCAGCTCGATGGTGGCACGTCTGGCCAGCCACAACGCCGGGACCCGGGCCAGGGCGGCGACCCCGGCGAGCAGGCCGGCGTAACCGGCGAAGGCCCAGAACTCCTCCCGGGGTGTCACCACCACGACGACGGTGAAGAGCAGCGTCGCCAGGATCTTCACCTCGGGGGCCAGGCGGTGCACCGGGCTCGGGCGGTCCAGGTGCAGCGGGTGCGCGTGACCGGCCCCCACTAGACCCCGGCTTCCGACCGCTCGCGTGCGCCGGCGGGCCGGCGGCGGGCCGCCCAGAACACCCCGCCGCCCACCGCGAAGGTGATCGCCACGCCGAGCGCGCCGGCCAGGCCGGTCGACAGCGGACCGTCGCCCAGGCCGCGGATGCCGTAGCCGGCCATCGGGCTGCCGGCGAGCTGATGCTGCCGTTCCCGTTGCGCCATGCACGTCCCGCCGGTGATCTCGCCGTGGGCGTCGAAGGTGCATCCCTGGCGGGCCGTGGCGTCGAGGCCGTCGGGGCTGCCGGACGCGAAGTTGCTCACCACCCCGGCGAGGAACAGGGCCACGAGGAGCCCACCGGCCAGGAACCAGCCGAGCCGCTTCGTCATGCCACACCTCCGGAGACGGGCGCCGGCTCGGCCACCGGCGGCTTGCGGAACCGGCGCAGGGCGTACACCAGGTCCGGGCGTACGCGGGCGACGGTCGCGACGGTGGTGGCGGCGATCAGGCCCTCGCCGATGCCGATGAGCGTGTGCACGCCGGCCATCGTCCCGGAGACCCAGGCCAGGGAGAGCTGGGTGGTGCCGCCCAGCCAGTACTCCAGCACGAAGCCCTGCGAGGCGACCACCACGCCGACGACCGAGCCGATGAAGGCGGTGGCGCCCACGCCTGCGGGCGTCTTCGGCAGGATCCGCATCAGGCCGGCGACGAGCAGATATCCGGCCGCCGTGCCGAGCAGGGCCATGTTGGTGATGTTGAGGCCCAGCGCGGTGAGGCCGCCGTCGGCGAAGAGCAGGCACTGCACGATCAGCACGGTCGAGACGCACAGCGCACCGACCCACGGTCCGACGAGGACGACGGCGAGCGTGCCGCCGAGCAGGTGCCCGGAGACGCCGGGCAGCACCTGGAAGTTGAGCATCTGCACGGCGAAGATGAACGCGGCGACCAGGCCCGCCATGGGCGCGAGCCGGTCGTCGAGGTCGGCGCGGGCCCGCCACACGCAGAACCCCAGCGCGAGAGCGGCGAACACGGCGAAGAGTGCGGACACCGGACCGTTCACGATCCCGTTGGCGATGTGCATCGCCACTGTTTCCATCGTTCCTCCCGCTGCCGGCTGAGATCAGCATATTGGGGAGGTGTTGCTGTTGCATAGTTGTGGCAACTAGGTCACAGTGGCGAACCCTGTGCGCGGGGTCACTTCCCGGGCCTGACCAGCATCATGCCCGCCCGGGTGACCGGACGGGCATGAGGGAACCGGCACGGAGCCGGATCAGCCGGCGAGGGCGCGGGCACGCTCCGGCCAGGTGCGGAAGCTGGGCGCGATGCGCATGCCGGCCCCGGTGATCGCCGCGCGCAGGGCCGCCTCGTCGGCGGCGGCCAGCTGCTCGTAGGTGGTGATGCCGCCGGCGGCCAGCGCCATCGCCATCTTCGGCCCGATGCCGGCGATCTTCGTGAGGTCGTCCGGCTCCCGGACCGGCGCGTCGTCCGGTGCTGCCGCCTGCGCGGGAATCGTGGTCTCGGGAACCGCGACCGTCTCCCGCTCGGCGATCGCGACGGCGGCCGGTGTTGGCTCGGGGGCCGCCATCGGCTCCGGAGCTGCGATCGGTTCCGCAGCTGCGATCGGCTCAGGAGCCGTGACGGGCTCGGTGTCTGCGACGGGCTCGGTGTCCGCGACGGGCTCGGCGTCTGCGACGGGCTCGGCGTCTGCGACGGGCTCGGCGGGTACGACGGACTCGGCGTCTGCGACGGGCTCGACGGGCTCGGCGGCGGCCACGGGCTGAGGTTCGACCGGCTCGGGCTCGACCACCGCGACCGGTTCGGGCTCGACCGCCGCGACCGGTTCGGGCTCGACCGCCGCGACCGGCTCGGGCTCGACCGCCGCGACCGGCTCGGGCTCGACCGCCGCGACCGGCTCCGGCTCGGCCGCCGGGCCCGGCTCGGCCACCGGGAGCGGCTCGGCCGCCCGGAGCGGCTCGGCGTCCGGCGTCCGGCCGCTCGCCGCGGGTTCCGCCACGGGCGACGGCGCGGACGGTGCCGGCGCGATCGGCTCCGGCGCGACCGGCTCCGTCGTGAGGGCGACCGGCTCGGCGGCGACCGCGACGGGCGTCGGCTCCGGGCGGGCGGCCGTCACCGGGACCGGGGCCTCCCGCGGCTCCTCCACCGCGATCGGCTCCGGCTCCGCGGCCACGCTCACCGGCTCGGGCTCCTCGCCCGGCGCCGGGCCGGAATCGGCGGTCTCCTCCGTGCGCTGCTCGGCAGCGGCGGATTCGGGTACGGCGGGCGTGGTCGTGCTCGCCCCGGTGTGCTGGGCGGCGAGTTGGCGTCCCCGCAGCAGCCAGCCGGCGAGCACGCCGACCACCAGCCCGGCAACGAGGGAGAGGAACGATGCCACGACATGCCTCCGGACGGCTTCAGGTGCAGATGTAGCGCGCATCATAGGGGAGACCCCGCGCCGGGCTGCAGGCGAACCGCCGTCGATGCCGTGACAGCCGTAAGCCCCGTGCTCATTTCGGGCGGGCCGGGGCGACGCCCGCCAGGAATCCGGCCTTGACCAGGGTGCGGCTCAGGGGCCGGACGAGGTCTGCCAGCCGTGCGCAACCCTCCGTGCCGAGCACCTCGTAGGCCGGCGCCGCCAGCCGGTCGGTCTCCTCCTCGATGCGGGCCCGCAGCGCTGCGCCTTCCGGGCTCAGCTCGTCTCCCGTCATCAGGCCGCGCGACCGCAACGTCTCCGTCTCCGCCGCCCACTCCTGCTTGGTCCAGCCCCGGCTGGCGCGCAGGAAACCGCCGCTGGCCTGGCCGGAGGCGGTGTGCAGGATCATCGCCTGCAGGCCGGTGAGCCCCGCGAGCAGCAGCGCCGCCACGTGGCCGTCACCGCGGAACTCGCGCAGGAGGGTCTGGGCGTGCCACAGCACCAGGTGCGGTTCCTTCGGCCATTCGAGCTCGGCGTGGGCGGCGTACAGCGGGCGGCCCGCCATGTGGGCGGTCGCGGACTCGGCGGCGCGCCGGGCCAGGGCCGCCGCTTCGGCCACCTCGTCGCCGCGCAGCGTGTCGCCCAGGCCACGTTCGAGGGCGGCGTCCGCGGCCGCGAGCCGGGCCTCGATGACGGCGGCCGGGCTGACGGTCTCCCAGACCGCCGGCAGGAAGCGGGCCACCAGGTCCGGCCGGAAGTTGTAGAAGGTCGCCACGACCGGGCCGGGGCCGACCGGGCCGAAGACGCCGCCGCGGGCGGCGAAGTAACCGGCCCGGTCGGAGATTCCCAGCGCCTCGAAGCGTTCCTTGGACTCGGGCACGAAGTAGACCATCGCGTGCAGCGGTTCGGCCAGCCGCCAGGCTTCGCGGGCAATCGCGGGATCGAGCGTCGTCATGCCCGCATCCTGTCATTACCCGCCGGTAGGCGCGACGGTCAGTGCGGAGAGTCCGGCAACGGCGTCGACGTCGACCCGGTCGGTGGTGCCGGCCCAGGACGGCGGAGTGAAGGTACGGCCGGCCGCGACGCCCCGATGCGTACGCCCGTCCAGCACGACCTGCGAAGCGCCGCTGCCGAGCCGGACCCGCACCGGCGCGGAGCCGGCGGTCCGCACGTCGAAGAGGCTGACGCCGCCGGACATGCGTACGCTCAGGGTCCCGTCGGGCTCGGGCAGCGTGAGGTTGATCCGGCTGGCGCCGCCGCTGAGCTCCACCCCGCCGACCCGGGCGCCGGACAGGTCGATCGTGCTCAGCTGGGCGCCCCCGGCCATCCGCAGATCCCATCGCACCCGGGTGTTGAGCGCCACGTCCACGGCGTCGGGCTTGCCGTCCAGGCGTACCCGTACCCGCCCGTCGCGCAGGTCGGCGCGGGGCGCGGACTGCTCACCGGCGGGGGTGCTGATCCGGTACAGGTCGTCGCCGAGGTCGGCGGTGCGCAAGGTCACCGTCCGGGCGCCGTCGATGAGGTCGAGGGCTGCCGCGGTACGCCCGCCGCGCGGCCCGGTGGCGGTGTGTCCCGTGGCCGGCGGCGGTGCGGACGGGGCGCGGTCACCGTCCTCTTCGGCGGCCGCCGCCGGGGGCGCCCACTGCCGGCCGTCGTCGTGGCGGTCCCGGCCGACCACGACCACCGCGACCCCGGCGAGAACGAGCGCGGCCGCGGCGATGCCGGCGCCCACGAGCCACCGCCGCCCGGGTTCGGCAACCGGAGGAGGGGACGCGGAAGCAGGAGCGTCCGCAGGAAGCGACGCCGGGGCAAGCGGTTCCGCGGGAAGGGCGGCCGCGGGACGAGCGGCCGGCGAAGGGGAAGGCGTGGCTGGTTCGGGCGGCGGGGAGGGGACGGCCGGGTCCGGGTCCGGCTCGCGCCGGGTGATGACGAGGGACAGGGCGGCGCGGGCGAGGGTCGGTCCGTTCCAGCCCGCCGGGCGGTCCGCGGCCACGGCCGGGAGCTCGACGGTCGGCTCCTCCTCGGGCAGCGGGGTGTCGGGCGCGGGCCAGTCGGCCGGTGACGTGCGGGCCTCCGGGCCGGTGGACTCCGGGTCGTGGGTTCCCTGCATGGTGTTCCCTCCATGTCGGTGCCACGAACCGGTACGTACGGGAACCCCCGTGCGGATCGGCCGGGTCGTCACCTTCTGCCCACGGCCTAAGCTGGCGGGGTGGAGGATCTGGGGGAGCGGCTCGCCGCGCTGAGCTTCCGGGACCTCACCCAGGAGCAGGTGACGGCGCTGATCATCGACACCGTCGCGGCGTGGGGTGCGGGTCAGGGGTGGCGGGTCTACCGGCGGGCGCCCAGTGTCGTGCGGCTGCCGCCGCCGATGGACCGGCAGCATTCGGTGCTGGACGTGGCGCTGGCCCGGCCCGCCGCGCCGCCGATCGTGGTGGAGGTCGATCACACCGATCGGCGGCGTACGGTCGAGAAGCTGCTGGCCGAGGCCGAGGAGGGCCGGATCCCGCTGTGGGTGCGGTGGGGGCCGGGCCGGATCACCGAGGCGCCGCCGCCGATCCACGTGGTCGCCCTGCGGGTGGACCGCCACCAGGGGCGGTATTCCCGCAGCGATCTGCCCGCGCCCGAGCACTCCGCTCGCCCGCCCGTGACGGGCGAGGCGGCGGAGCTTCCGCTGATCGAGTAGCGGCTCTCAGTCGGTGGCCGGGACGAGGTTCTTGCCCGTCGCGGGGTCGAAGACCTGCAGCCGCGTTGTGTCGTACCAGAGCCGAGCGCTGCGTCCGCGCCGGACGTCGGCCGCGGCGTCCAGCCGGGCCGTGATGAGCACGCCGTCGCTGTGCAGGTCGTTGCCGGTGTCCTTGGCCAGGTCGTCGAGGTCGGCCGAGCGGGCTTCCTCGCCCTTCATCGTGAAGTACGCGTACACGTCCGACCCCATCGCCTCCACGATGTCGATCGGTGCGTCGAACGTCGCGCCGGGCTTGTCGCCGACGAGCGAGGCGTCCTCGAAGTGCTCGGGGCGGATGCCGACGATGACGTCGCGGCTCTTCATGGCCGCGCCGTCGAGGGCCTGGCGTACCCGGTCGGGCAGCTGCGCCTCGCCCAGCGCCGTCACGACGGTGCCCTGGCCCTTGAGCTGGCCGGGGAGGAAGTTCATCGACGGGCTGCCGATGAATCCCGCCACGAAGAGGTTGGCGGGGCGGGCGTACAGGTAGGCGGGGGTGCCGACCTGTTGCACGACGCCGCCGCGCATGACCACGACCCGGTCGCCGAGGGTCATCGCCTCGGTCTGGTCGTGGGTGACGTAGAGGGTCGTGGTGCCCAGCGTCTTCTGGATCCGGGAGATCTGGGTGCGCATCTGCACCCGCAGCTTGGCGTCCAGGTTCGACAGCGGCTCGTCCATGAGGAAGGCCTTCGGCTGGCGGACGATGGCCCGGCCCATGGCGACCCGCTGGCGCTGGCCGCCGGAGAGGTTCGACGGCTTGCGGTCCAGGTGCTGGGACAGCTCGAGCATCTCGGCCGCCTCGGCCACCTTCGTGCGGATGGTGGCCTTGTCCATGCCGGCCAGGCGCAAGGGGAAGCCCATGTTCTCGCCGACGGTCATGTGCGGATAGAGCGCGTACGACTGGAACACCATGGCGATGTCCCGGTCCTTGGGCGCCTTGTCGTTGACGACCTGGCCGTCGATGATGAGCTTGCCCGCGGTGATGTCCTCCAGGCCGGCCACCATGTTGAGGGTCGTCGACTTGCCGCACCCGGACGGGCCGACCAGGATGATGAACTCGCCGTCGGCGATGTCGAGGTTGAAGTCGTCCACGGCGAGGGCGCCGTCGGGGTAGCGCTTCACGACGTGGTCCAGAACGATCTCGGCCACTTCAGCTCCTCTGCTGTGTCGGGTCTGGTGGGTGGGTGCTGCGGCGGCCGGTCAGCCCTTGACGGCGCCCGAGGTCAGGCCGGCGACGATCCGCCGCTGGAAGACCAGCACGAAGATCACGATCGGGATGGTGATGACCACGGCGGCGGCCGCGATCGGCCCGGTGGGCTTCTCGAACGTGGTGGCGCCGGTGAAGTAGCTCATCGCGGCCGGCACGGTCCGTGCGCGCGAGGTCGAGGTCAGCGAGAGGGCGAACAGGAAGTCGTTCCAGCAGGAGATGAAGACGAGGATGGCCGTCGTGAACACGCCCGGCATCGCCAGCGGGGTGATGACCCGCCGGAAGGCCTGGTACGGCGTGGCGCCGTCCATCTTCGCCGCCTTCTCGAGGTCCCACGGGATCTCCCGGAAGAACGCGGAGAGCGTGTAGATCGCCAGCGGCAGGGCGAAGGCGATGTACGGGATGATCAGGCCGCCCCAGGTGTCGAACAGCCCGATCGCCGTCTCGATCTTGAACAGCGGGGTCACGAGGGCGATCTGGGGGAACATCGAGACGAGCAGCGCCGTGGCCACGATCGCCTTCTTGCCGGGGAAGTCCAGGCGCGCGATGGCGTACGCGGCCATGGTGCCGAACACGATGGCGATCAGCGTGGCGATGATGCAGATGCCGATCGAGTTCATGAGGGCCCGGAGGAAGTCGGAGTTCGAGAAGATCGCCGAGTAGCTGTCGTCGGTCGGCGACGTGGGGAAGTAGTTCCCGTCGTTCAGCGTCGCCTCGTCCTTCAGCGACAGGGAGACGATCCAGACCACCGGGATGAACGCGTACAGCAGGACGAGGATGTTGACGCCCCACCACATCAGCTTGCGGTTCGTGGTCTCCGGCTGCATGACTACCGCCTCCCTTCCGGGTCCGACCCGGGCGCCGCCGTACCGAAGAACTTGATGAACAGGAACGCGATGATCCCGGTGGTGATGAAGATCAGGACGGACATCGCCGAGCCGATGCCGAGGTTCAGCCCGCGGATCAGGTTGCTGTAGGCCACCATCGACACCGAGCTGGTCTTGTTGGACCCGCTGGTCAGCACGAAGATGTTGTCGAACACCCGGAACGCGTCCAGCGTGCGGAAGAGCAGCGCGACCAGGATGGCGGGCTTGATCAACGGTACGGTCACCATCCAGAACCGCTTCCACGCGTTCGCGCCGTCCATCGACGCGGCCTTGAGCAGATCCTCGGGCACCAGCGCCAGGCCCGCCATCAGCAGCAGGGCCATGAACGGAACGGTCTTCCACACCTCGGCCAGGATGATGATCCACAGCGACGGCCAGAACTGGGTGAGCGGTGCCGAGTCACCGGGCGCCAGCCAGCCCAGTCCCTGGGTCCACGCGAAGCGCCAGGAGAACGCCGCCACCACGGTCACGATCGCGTACGGCACCAGCGCCGACGTGCGCACCAGCCCTCGCCCCACGAGCGTGCGGTGCATGACGATGGCGAGCAGCATCCCCAGCACGAGTTCGAGGCTCGCGCCGACCACGGTGATCAGCATCGTGACGCCGAACGCGGTCCACCAGATCGGGCTGGACAGCACGGTGACGTAGTTGCCGAACCAGATGAACTCGTTCGCATCCGGCTGCCGCAGGTCGGCCTTGTTCAGCGACAGCCAGAAGGCGTAGAGGATCGGATAGGCGGCCACCGCGATCATGATCACGACGGCCGGGGCCACGAGCATCAGGCCCAGCTTGCGTTCGGCCTTCTTGGCATCGGTGTAGCGCTGGCGCGCGATTGCGGTGGTGCCGTCGTCCATGCGGTCCTCGGCCGCTTGCGCGGCCGCCGCGGTAGGTGTGGCGGTCATGGAACGATCCCCTTGCCCTCGATCGCATCCTTGATGGAGTCCCGCAGTTCTTTGGCCGCCGCCTGGGGGTCGATCTTCTGCGGGGGTGACAACGTGGTGGACACGATGGTCGAGATGTTCTGGTAGACCGGCGAGACCGGCCGCGGGACGGCGGTCTGCAGCTCGGCCTTCATGACGTCGGCCATCGGGTACGCCTTCTGGAATTCCGGCAGCTCGAAGACCGTGGCCAGGGCCGGGACGTCACCGGCGTCGAGCGCGGCACTCAGGGCGTTCTTCTCGTCGCGCAGGCACATCGCCGCCTCGAACGCCTCGGCCGGGTGCTTGCTGAAACTGCTGATGGCGTAGTTCATGCCGCCGAGCGTCACCTTCGGCGCGCTGCCGTCGACCGACGGGTACGGCGCGTAGCCGAGGTCGTCGACCAGCTTCGGGTTCGCGTCGCGCATGGCGCTGAGCACGTACGGCCAGTTGAGCGAGAACGCCGACCGGCCGGCCTGCAGGTCCGCGAACACCTCGGGTTCCTGGGCGTTCGACAGCGACGCGCTCGTGACGCCGGAGGTGGCGAGCCGCTTGAGCAGCGTCAGCGCCTGCACGGTCTTGTCGTCGATCGTCGGCGCCGAGCTGTCCTCGTTGACCAGGGTGCCGCCCTCGGCGGTGATCAGGTTGTTGACGTTGACCACGTAACCCTCGTACTGGGCCGCGGTGAGGCCGATCTCGTACGGCTTGCCCGCGGCCTTGAGCTGCTGGGCCATCGTGATCATCTCGTCGAACGTCTTGGGCGGGGTGGGTACGAGCGACTTGCGGTACCACAGCAGCTGGACGTTGGTCGTGCGCGGGACGCCGTACAGCTTGTCCTTCCAGGTGGCCGTGTCGATCGGCGGCTGCAGCGTGTCCTTGATGGCCTGCGCCTTCTGGTCGCCGGTCAGTTCCCTGATCCATTTCGCCTCGGCGAACTCGGCCGTCCACGTGACGTCCATGCCGAGCAGGTCCATGCCGGCGTCGTGGGCGGCGAGCCGCCGGACGAACTGGTCGCGCTGGCCGTCGGCGTCACTGGGCAGCAGGTTGCCGACAATGGTGTAGCGGCCCGCCGCCCGCTGATTGCAGTCCTGGAGAATTTTGTCGAACCCGGTTCCGCTGGCGCCGCCGTAGAGGTTCACCACTGTGCCCTTGGGGCCGCTGGAACAGGCCGCGAGCGGGGCTAACAGCGCCGCTGCACCGACCACCACCGCCCATCGTGAGGGCCGCCGAGCCGCCCCCGTCCGCCGTTGAATCATCAGCGATCCTCCGTCCGGAAACAGTCGCTAGATATGGCGCAGATCACAGCTACTCATCGAGACTGTCAGATAACGCAGTGATCCGCGAGGCGGGAATCGGCGGAGACGAAAAATTCCCTTCGGGGCGCGTCCGACGCGCCGGTTTTGCGTTGCAAAACCCATTTAGGACGCCGGGTGGGTTCGCCCTTTCAGATGCCGCCCGAGGGCGCGGGCGATCTCGCGGTCGGCGTCGCGCCGGGCGATCGCCTGGCGCTTGTCGTACTCGCGCTTGCCCCGGGCGAGGGCGAGCTCGACCTTGGCCCAGCCGTCGTTGAAGTACAGCGAGAGCGGCACCAGAGCGATGCCCGGTTCGCGCAGCTTGTCGAGGATGCGGGCGATCTCCACCCGGTGCAGCAGCAGCTTACGGGTCCGCCGCGGTGCGTGATTGGTCCACGAGCCGAAGCCGTACTCGGCGATGTGCAGGTTGTAGAGCATGATCTCGCCCTCGTGCTCCTGGGCGAAGGCGTCGACGATCGACGCGTAGCCGGCGCGCAGCGACTTCACCTCGGTGCCCGCGAGCACGATGCCGGCCTCGTACGTCTTGAGGATCGCGTAGTCGTGGCGCGCCTTGCGGTTCGACGCGATGACCTTGCGACCGGTCTCCCTGGGCGTGGCCGTCTCCCTGCCTCGGCCCGTTGCCGCCGGGCGTTCCCTTGCTGACAGGGTGTGAGCCTACGTGCCGCCACCGTCCGCCAGCAGGCCGACGGCCGGCAGCGCCAGACCCGCTTCGGTCAGGTCGTGCAGCAGCCGGCTCAGCTCGGCGGGGCGCAGTCCCGCGTGCGCGGGCGGCGCGGTGGCCGGTACGCCCAGCGCCCGCGCCGCCTGCACGGCCAGGTCCGTGATCGCCGCCTCGAGGGCACGCAGCCGCACCTGGCGCAGGCCGGGCTCGGTGCGGGTGCGCAGCTCGTCGTGCTGGCGCAGCAGCCGCCGCAGGTCCGTGGCGAGCTGCTCGATCGGCGCGGAGCGGGCGCGCAGCGGGTCGCCGGGCCGCCGGGCCCGCTGCCACAGCGCCCGGGCGAGGCGCGAGGCATAGATCGCCGCGCCCATGGCAAGCGTGGGCGACAGCATGATCAGCGTGATCTGCGCGGCTCTGGCGAGGTTCATGGCGGGATCCCGGCGGGGTTGCCCCGTAGCGTCCGCGCCCCGGCCGGTGCTGTCAACAGCGCGTTGGCAGCATCTGAACCGCACCTTGGGACGGCGCCCCGCCGCGGTCCACAGTGCGGGAAGAGCCGGACCGAGGAGTCGAGGCCGATGAAAGCCGTCCGTGTGCACGCCTACGGCAAGCGCCGATCGATCGACGAGGTGCCGGAACCCGCGATCGGCAGGCCGCGCGACGTGCTCGTCGAGGTCGGCGCCGCCGGGCTGTGCCGTACCGACCTGCACATCGTCGAGGGGCAGTGGGCGGAGAAGTCGGGGGCGCGCTGCCGTACACCATCGGGCACGAGAACGCGGGCCGGTCCAGCGGTGAGCACGCAGCTCGGTGGTCGGCATGGAGATGGCGACCGCGCCCACGAACCGCCCGGCCGCGTCGGTGACCGGCGCGGCCATGCAGGACAGATCGGCCTGGACCTCGGCGACCTCCACGGCAAGCCCGGTGGCGCGGATCTGCTCGAGCTGGCGGCGCAGCACCCGCCGGTCGGTGACGGTCGCGGCGGTGAACGGCGGTGTACCGGTCGCGTCGAGCACGTCGTCGGCGGCGGCCGGCTCCAGCGATGGCGAGCATGAGCTTGCCGAAGGCGGTGGCGTGCGGAGCATGGTGGAAGCCGACGCCCAGCCGCCGGATCCGCGGATGCTCCGGGCACTCGGCGACGTGCGCGACGATCATCTCGGTGTCCCGCAGCATCGCGTAGTACGCCGCGGCGTGGGCCTGGCGATGGGTCACCGCGGCGACCCGCCGGATCTCGGGCGGCACGGCGATCTGCCGGTGCAGCCCCCGGGCGAGACCGTCCACCCGGTGACCCAGCGCGTACGCCTTCTCGTCGGCAAGATGGACCGGGTAGCCACCGGTGACCAGGGTGGTGAGCCGGTGGTAGGTGGTCGGGAGGGTGAGGCCGAGGGCACGGGAGATCTCGCGGGCGGGCAGCGGGCCGGGCGCCGCGGCGACGTGGTCGAGCACCCGCGGCGCCCGGGTGACGGACTGCAGCAGGCCGGTGTTCGGGGGGCTGCTCATCGGCCCGGCATCGGCCGCCGCGCCCGCCGGGAAGAAGCATGGCAACGGATGGCACGAGAGGACAAAAAGATGATCTTCATTACCGCCAAGTTCCACATCAAGCCGGAGTCCGCGGACCGGTGGCCGGAGATCGCGGGCCCCTTCACCCGGGCCACCCGCGCCGAACCGGGCTGCCTGTGGTTCGACTGGTCGCGCAGCCTCGACGACCCGCACGAGTACGTCCTCGTCGAGGCCTTCCGCGACGGTGACGCGGGCGCCGCACACGTCGGCTCGGCTCACTTCAAGCAGGCTCAGCAGGATCTGCCGCCGCACCTGCGGTCCACGCCGAAGATCATCAGCCAGGCGGTCGACCAGGACGACTGGTCCGAGCTGGGGGAGCTGGCGGTCAAGTGACGGTCTTCTGAAGCAGCCCTTCGGCGCCCAGCCCGCGTACGGACGCGTCCAGCACCGCGGCGGTGTGCGCCAGCGCTATCTCGCCGCCGAGGCGCTGGACCGCGGCGGCCACCTGCATGAGGCAGCCGGGGTTGGCGGTGACCAGCAGCTCGGCGCCGGTGGCCAGCACCGTGCGGGCCTTGCGCTCGCCGAGCTGGGCCGCCGGCTCCGGGTTCAGGACGTTCCACACGCCGGCCGAACCGCAGCAGATCTCGGGGTCGGCGATCTCCTTCACCGTCAGTCCGGGTATGCCCGCGAGCAGGGCGCGGGGCTGGGCGCGGACGCCCTGGGCGTGCCCGAGATGGCAGGCGTCGTGGTACGCGACCGTGATCGGCAGCGGGTGCCGCTTCGCCACGGGGCCCAGCTCCACCAGGATCTCCGACAGGTCGCGGACCTTGGCGGCGAAGGCGTCCGCGCGGGCGGCGTACGCGGGATCGTCGCGCAGCAGTTCCGCGTACTCCTTCATCGACGAGCCGCAGCCGGCCGCATTGACCACGACATGGTCCACGCCCGCGCGGTCGAACGTGTCGATCAGCCGCCGGGCGAAGCGCTGTGCCTCCGCCTCCCGGCCGTTGTGGACGCTCAGCGCGCCGCAGCAGCCTTGGGACGGCGGGATCACCACGTCGCAGCCCTCGGCGGCGAGCACCCGGATCGTCGCCGAGTTGACGTCGGGGAAGAACGCGCTCTGCACACAGCCGGTCAGCACGCCGACCACCGCCCGCCGGGCTCCCACCGCGGGCACGAGCCGAGGCGGCCGCGGGACCTTTCGCAGCCGCGGGGTCAGCGACTCCAGCGTGGCCAGCGTCGGGCCGAGCCGGGTCATCAGCCCGCTGCGGGCCACGAGACCCTGCAGACCGCTCGCCTGGTACGCCCGCAGCGGCCCGCGCAGCAGCCGCAACCGCCGCGGGTACGGGAACAACGCGAAGATCGCCGCGCGCAGGGCCCGCTGCCGGGGCGGCCGGTCGTGACGCCGCTCGACCTGCGCCCGGGTGTCCTCGATGAGCCGGTCGTAGCGCACGCCGGACGGGCAGGCCGTCACGCAGGCCATGCACCCGAGGCAGCGGTCGTAGTGCTTGACCATCGAGTCGCTCATCGGCTCGCCGTCCAGCCCGGCCTTCATGAGGTAGATCCGGCCCCGGGGCGAGTCCATCTCCTCGCCCCAGAGCACGTACGTCGGGCACGTGGTGAGGCAGAACCCGCAGTGCACGCAGTCGGAGATCAGCTCCAGGGCGGGCGGCCGGTGGCCGTCGAACGCCGGGGTGCCGGCCACCGGGCCGAGGACGTCGCGCGGGGTTTCGTGCGTACCCCAGGTGGCGTCGACCATCAGATGCCTCCCACGAAGCGGCCGGGCGCGAAGCGGTGCCCCGGGTCGAACCGGTCCTTGACCCGGCGCATGAGGGCCAGGCCCGGCACCGGTCCCCACACGTCGACGGCCTCCCGGACCTCCCGCGGCGCGGTCAGCACGACGGCGTGCCCGCCCGCGCGGACCGCCGCTGCCCGCAGCAGCTCGATGCTGCGCGGGACGTCGCCGGTGACGCCGGCGTAGAGGACGCCGCTGCCGGCCGACCCGCGGACCGTGGTGCCCGGTGCGATCCCCAGCAGCTCCGGCACCCGGGACAGCGGCGCGGTGAGCTTCACGCCCACCCCGCCCGCGGGCCACGGATGGGCCCCCCACCAGGAGGGGAGGTCGGCCACCGTGCCGCCCAGCACCTTCTCGAGCCGGGCCGCCCGGTCGCGGACACCCTCGGCGGTGCCCTCCACGAGCACCGCGATCGTCACCGGGCCGGACCCGTCGTGGTCGATCTCCACGGCGGTGGGCACGACCTGCTCGCCCCGGACGGCGGCGAGCAGCGGGCCCACCTCCGGCACGTCCGCCTCGCGCAGCACCACGGCCCGCGCCGGGGGCACCGGGTGCAGGCGGAACGCGCACTCGGTGATCAGCCCGAGGGTGCCGTACGAACCGGTGAAGAGCTTGCCCAGGTCGTACCCGGCGACGTTCTTGACGACCTTGCCGCCGGAGCGGGTGACCGTGCCGTCGGGCCGGACCACCGTCATGCCGATGACCAGGTCGCGGGCGGTGCCGTAGAGCTGCCGGCGCGGCCCGCTGGTGTTCGTCGCGAGCACGCCGCCCACGGTGGCGCCCGGCAGCGGCGAGTCGAGGGCCAGCTGCTGGGCGCCGAAGTCCAGCTCGGACAGCACCGTCCCGGCCCGGACCACGGTGATGAGATCGCCCGCCGCGTGCTCGACGACGCCGGTGAGCCGGTGCGTGTCGACGATGAGGTCGAGCCGGCGCGGCGGCAGGCCCCAGTCGAGTTTGGTGCCGCCACCCCGGACCGCCACGGCCAGGCCGTCGGCCTCGGCGGCGCGCAGGATCTCCGCGGCCTGCCCGGTGTCCGCGGGCGCGGCGACGAACCGCGCCGGGACGCCGCCGACCTGGTCATCGCTGCCCGCCGGGCGCCACCCCATCAGAAGATCTCCGCCGCGGCCGGCGCGTCGGAGGCGGAGTGCCGCCGCGGGACCTCGCCGCACAGCCGGGGCGTGGGGAAGACCTTGCCCGGGTTCGCGAGCCCGGCCGGGTCGAACGCGCACCGCAGCAGGTGCATGGTCTCCAGGTCGTCGCCGGTGAACATGCGCGGCATGTACTTCGCCTTGTCGGTGCCGACGCCGTGCTCGCCGGTGATCGAGCCGCCGTACTCGATGCAGAGGTCGATGATCGCCCCGGACACCGTCTCCGCGCGTTCCGCCTCGCCCTCGACCGCGGCGTCGAAGAGCACCAGCGGATGCAGGTTGCCGTCGCCGGCGTGGAAGACGTTGGCCACCCGGACGCCGTGCGCCGCAGCCACCTCGCCGATGCGGTGCAGCACCTCGGGCAGCGCGGTCCGCGGGATCACGCCGTCCTGCACGATGTAGTCGGGGCTGATCCGGCCGACCGCCGCGAACGCCGACTTGCGGCCCTTCCAGAACAGTGCCCGCTCGGCGTCGTCCGCGGCGATCCGCAGCTCGAAGGCGCCGTTCGCCTCACACAGCGCGGTGACCTGCGCGAACTGCGCCGCGACCTCGGCGGCGGGCCCGTCCAGCTCGACGATCAGCACCGCGCCCGCACCGGAAGGGTAGCCGCACGCCACGGCCGCCTCCGCCGCCTCGATCGCGAGCGCGTCCATCATCTCGATCGCCGCGGGGACCACCCCGGCGGCGATGATGGCCGAGGTGGCGGCGCCGGCCTGGTCGGTGGTCGCGAAGGCGGCGAGCAGCGTACGCACGGACTCGGGCAGCCGGGTCAGGCGTACGGTGACCCGCGTGGCGATGCCCAGCGTGCCCTCGGACCCGACGAAGGCGCCGAGCAGGTCGTAGCCCGGGGTGTCGGGGGCGGCCCCGCCCAGCTCGACGAGGTCGCCGTCCGGCGTGACGATCTGCGCCCCGAGCACGTGGTTGGTGGTGAAGCCGTACTTGAGGCAGTGCGCGCCGCCGGAGTTCTCCGCGACGTTGCCGCCGATCGAGCAGATCTGCTGGCTGGACGGATCGGGGGCGTAGTAGTAGCCGTGCGGCGTGGCGGCCTTCGTGACGTGCAGGTTGATCACGCCGGGCTCCACGACCGCCCGCTCATCGGCGGGCGCGACCTCGACGATCTCGCGCATCCGCGAGGTCACCACCAGCACGCCCTCGGCGTGGGGCAGCGCCCCTCCGGACAGCCCGGTGCCCGACCCGCGGGCGACGAAGGGCACGCCGAGCGCGGTGCACGCCCGCACCGTGAGCGCGCACTCCTGCGCGTCGCGGGGCAGCACCACCAGCCCCGGCGTCACCTTGTAGTGCGCCAGGCCGTCGCACTCGTACGTCCGCAGCTCCTGGCGGTCGTCGACGATCCGGTCGGCACCCAGCGCGGCCCGCAGCGTGGCGGCCAGTTCCTGCAGCGGAGTCATCGGCGACCTCCCTGCCGCCAACTTAGCGCCGGCCGCCCCGCGCGTCGAGCTCCATCGATCTTCGTCATTGTTGATATCCAAAGTTCATCTATGGCCGTCTATGGTCACGTATTGTCTCGGTCGTCTGGGGAGACCCTCCAGGACGATCTCAGGAGGCTTGCGTGCGCTTACGCAGACGGTCCGCCGTGGCCGGAATCCTTGCCGCTACCACCCTCATCGCGAGCGCGCCGATCGGTGCGAGCGCGTCGCCCGCCGGCCCCGCACCCGCCGCGGCCACGCCGCTCACCGGCGAGCGCCCCGCCGACGACTACGCGTTCGTCGACAACCGCGGGGGCCGGGCCGCACCGTCCTCCGCGCAGCGCTCACTGGTCCGCGACGACCACCTCGTCACCCGCTGGAACAAGCTCGGCACGCCCGCCTCCGTCACACCCGTGCGGGGCCCCCTCGCATCCGGGCTCAAGGGTGACGCCCAGGCCGTCGCCCGGGCCTACCTGAAGAGCAGCGTCCGTCTCTTCGCGCTGCGCTCCGCGGCGGTCGACGACCTGGAGACGGTCGCGCAGACCAAGGTCGGCGCGGGCACGGTCGTGCTGATGCGCCAGCGGTACGGCGGCCTGCCCGCCGCCCACGACGGTCTGGTGGCGGTCGCGGTCAAGGGCGGTGACGTCCTGCGCGTCACCTCGACGCTGAGCCCCCGCACGGCGAAGCCCGCGGCCGCCCGCCTCCAGGCCGCCGACGCGCTCGAGGCTGCCCTCACCGACGCCGGCATCTCCCGCGGCGAGCTCGCCGATTCGCGCGTGCGGCTCGTCGCGGTGCCCATGCCCGGTGCCGAGCCACGCGCGGCGTACCAGGTCGTGGTCCTGTCGAAGGACGCCGACCACCCGCTCGGCTACACCACGTACGTCGACGCGATCGACGGCAAGGTGCTGCTCCGGGAGAACCTCGTGAACTTCGCCGAGGACGATCCGCACTGGAAGGTCTTCCCCGCGACCCCGCCGCCCAACGGCGCCGACACCCGGCAGACGTGGTGCGCCACGACCGCCACCGGCTGCTCCCGGCAGGTGCTCGACCCGGCGACCGGCAAGCCGTGGGACGTCGACGCCACGACGGGCACACCGACGTTCACGACGACCGGCAACTCGGCGGAGTCCGTACGGCTGTGGGGCAACGGCACCCCGGCGGTGCCGGCCACCACGAAGCCCGACCGGGAGTACGTCTACCCGTTCACCAACCAGTGGAACGCCGGCAAGTGCAACCCCGAGTCGCTCACGTCGCCCGAGCAGGCGGACGTCGACGCGGCCACCGCCAACCTGTTCGCCATGCACAACCGGATGCACGACTGGTCGTACAAGCTGGGGTTCACCGAGGCGACCTGGAACCTGCAGAAGGTCAACACGCTGCCGTACGGCAAGGGCGGCGACGCCGAGCGCGGCAACGCCCAGCAGGGTGCGGCCACGGCGACGATCCGCAACAACGCCAACCAGAACACCCCACCGGACGGCATGCAGCCGGTCACCAACATGTACATGTGGCAGCCGTTCGCCGGCGCCGCGTACCCGCCGTGCGTCGACGGTGACTTCGACATGACCGTCATCGGCCACGAGTACAGCCACGCCATCAGCAACCGCATGATCGCCGGCCCGGACAGCGGCATCAGCTCCACCCAGGGCGGCGCGATGGGGGAGAGCTGGTCCGACCTCATCGCCATGGAGTACCTGTTCGAGAGCGGCTACACCCCGCGGGGCAACACGCCGTACGTCACCGGGGGCTACGTGACCGGCGACCTGGCGACGGGCATCCGCAACTACGACATGAGCAACAGCCCGCTCAACTACTCCGACTACGGCTACGACCGCGGCTCGGCGGTGCACTCCGACGGCGAGATCTGGAGCGCGACCAACTTCGACGTCCGCCGGGCCTTCATCGCCCGCTACGGCTCCGGCACCCGTGCCCAGCAGGAGAGCTGCGCGGCCGGCACCACCCCGGCGACCGAATGCCCGGGCAACCGGCGCTGGGCGCAGCTGGTCTTCGACTCGTTCCTGCTCGCGGCCACCGGCTCGATCAGCATGCTCGACATGCGCGACAACATGATCACGGCGGACGCGCTGCGCTTCGACGGCGCGAACGCCGACCTGCTGTGGAACGCCTTCGCCGCCCGCGGCATGGGCGCCGGCGCGTCCAGCGGCCCGTCGGACGCCGACCCGGTGGCCAGCTTCGCGTCCCCGTACGCCCAGAACGCCGAGGTGACGTTCAAGGCCCTCGGCGAGGCCGCCGGCAAGCCCGTCCGCCTCTACGTCGGCGACTACGACTACGGCGCGGCACCGATCGCCGACACCGACCCGGCCACCGCGCTGCCCGAGACGGTGACGCTGGCCCCGGGCACGTACCGGTTCCTGGCGATCGGTGCGGGCTTCGGCCACAAGCGGTTCACCCAGACCGTGTATCCGGGCGTCACCGGCCAGATCGGCGTGGTCATGCCGACGAACCTGGCCTCCGCCGCGGCGGGTGCCACCATCACCGGCGACGGCACCGACCCCGGCCGCCTCACCGACGACGCCGAGGGCACCGCCTGGACGGCAACCGGCGGCGCCGCCGGCCGCCAGGTCACCGTCGACCTCCCGGCCGACACCGCCAAGCTCGTCTCCCGGGTCCAGCTCAGCGCCTTCCCGGGCGCGGGCGCGTCGACGTCGACGATGTACAGCACGGTGCGCCAGTTCGAGATCCTCACCTGCAACGCTGCGGCGGGCGCCGACTGCGCGAGCGACACCGGCTACCGGGTGGCCTACACCAGCCCGGCGAACGCCTTCGACACCGGCCCGTTCCGCCCCAAGGTGCCCAACCTGGTGCTGAAGTCCTTCACCGTACGCCCGACCCTGGCCACGCACGTCCGGCTGCGGATCCTCAGCAACCAGTGCACGGGCAACCCGCTCTACGCGGGTGAGCAGGAGAACGACCCGCGCTCCAGCACCGACTGCGCCACCAGCTCGCCGGCCGCGACATCGGCGGTCGCGGCGGAGTTCCAGGTGTTCAGCAGCTGACCGTCCACGAGGGTACGCGGCCCGCCCGGGCCGCGTACCCCGCATGTGGACGGCGAGACTGATCAGGAACCGTCCGCTATGCGCCCCTTCTGGGAGCCGTTGTCGATCAGGCGGCCGGTGAGGTCGACCAGCAGCAGGCCGAGGCTCGCGACGGAAGCGGCGTAGACCAGCGGGTCGTGCGGGTCAGCGACCGAGGGCCCGCAGGGCCGCCGTGGCCTGGCCCAGCGGATCCGCGCCGAGCGGGCGCAGCACGACGGTGCCGGCCCCTGCCTCGCCCAGGGCCGCGACCCGTGCGGCGATGCCGGAGGCCGGGCCGATCAGGGTGAACAGCTCCTCGGGCGGGACCCCCATCCACGCCGCCTGAGCGGAAACCATGTCGGCGGTGGCCGCTGCCGCTGCCGCCGGGTCCTCGCTGACGTGCAGGAACGCGAACACGATCAGTTCGTGCCCGGGGCGGTCGCCCGCCGCGCGGCCCCGGCCGATGAAGCCGAGGGCGTCGGCGATCTGCGCCGGCCCGGTCCCCTCGGCCAGGATCGTGCCGTCGGCGACCCGTCCGGACAGCTCCAGCGAGCGGGGCCTCACCACCCCGGTGACCAGCGGTGGCGGCTGGGCCGGTGGGTGCACCAGGGCGAGCCCGTCGACGGTCACCTCCCGGCCGTGCTCGGTGACGGTCTCGCCGGCGAGCAGGCCGCGTACCGTCCGGATCGTCTCCTCCAGGAGCGCGAGCTTTCCGGAGGTTTCTGCGCCCACCTTGCGCATCCATTCCGGCACTCCGTGGCCGAGGCCCGCGACCAGGCGGTCCGGGTGCACCCGGGCCAGCGTCGCCAGTTCCATCGCGAGCAGTGCCGGGTTGCGCAGCGGCACCGGCGCGATGCCGATGCCCACCCGCAGTCGGTTGGTCGCGGCCAGGGCCAGCGCGGCCGCACTGATGGAGCCGGCCCAGCCCAGGTCCTCGACGACCCAGAGGTCGTCGGCGCCGGCCGCCTCCAGGTCCCGGGCGAAGCCGGGCAGCTCCTCGGGGGCCCGGTCGCGGTCCGCCATGAACCCGATCCGTACGCCGGAGTCTCGACCAGTCACGAGGGCAGCCTAGCCGGACCACAGTGGTTGATCACTGTACGTGGCGCGCTGAGCGCCGAGGGACACTTCACCGCGGTCTGACACGGTGCGGACCACGATGTCGCACCATGTCGATCTTGCGTGCGGTTCCGGTGGTGACGATGGCGCTCGTGCTGGCAGGGTGTTCCGCCGGTCACGGAGCGGATCGGGAGCCGGCCCCCGGGGCGCATCCGGCCGCCTCGGCTGCCGGCCCCTCCGCCGGCGTGCCGGTCGGTAAGCGGCCCGACCGGCAGCACGCGGGGTGGCGGGACTCGGACATCCCGGTGTTCGGGCCGGCTCCGGCGCCGGAGAAGATCGCGTTGCCGTCCGGCGGCAGTGTGCCGTACCTGCTGCGGATCCCGACCACGCAGAAGGTGGCGTTCCTGACCATCGACGACGGCTACCTCAAGCATCCCGAGGCGCCGAAGCTGATCGCGGCGGCGCGGGTGCCGGTGACGTTGTTCCTGACCACGGACGCCATCGCCGACGACCCGGGCTACTTCAAGCCGATGATCAAGGCGGGGGCGGTGGTCGAGGCGCACACGATCACCCACGCCAGCCTCCGGGGCCGGCCGTACACGTTCCAGAAGCGGGAGATCTGCGGCTCGGCGGACCGGCTGGCCGGCTGGTACCAGCGCCGCCCGGTGCTGTTCCGGCCGCCCTTCGGCAACAAGGACGCCACCACGCTCCAGGCGGCCCACGACTGCGGGATGAAGGCGGGCTTCATGTGGAAGGAGACCGTCGACAAGGGCAAGGTCCGTTTCCAGGAGGGCAAGCGGGTGCGAGCCGGCGACATCATCCTGATGCACTTCCGGAAGGCGTTCGTGAAGGACTTCCTCGGCGCGCTGCGGGCCATCAAGAAGGCCGGGCTCACCCCGGCCCTGCTCGAGGACTACGTGTAGCGACAGGCCCTACGGGATGGGACGGCGCATCGAGTACGTGACGCCGTGCAGCCGGTGCGGTTCGTTGATGACGTGGATGGCGGCCCGGTCGTAGGCCTGCCACCCCGCCGCGCCGGCCCGGTTGAGGTGGCGCAGGTCGTCGAAGCGCTCGTCGGTGCCCCAGCGCAGCACCCCGCCCGGGTGGTGGAAGGTGGCCGTCCAGTCCATGAAGCGATCGGCGCCGAAGGTGCCCGCGGCGCGGTACTCGAGGCGTGCGTACTCCCAGTTGGTCACGTCCATGATTATCTCCGCGCGGCGCGGGGCCGCACACCGTGGTGCGCGGCCCCGCTGACGGTGCTGCGGATCAGGCGACGTTGACCGCCGACCAGGCGGCCGCCGTGGCGTTGTACTCGGCGCTGTTCGCGCCGTACAGGTCGCGGGCGGCGTTCAGGGTGGCCGTACGCGCGTCGGCGTACTTGGAACCCGAGCTCAGGTACGTGGTCAGTGCCTTGTAGAAGATCGCACCCGCCTTGTCGTTGCCGATCCCGGTCACGGTGCTGTTGTTGCAGGTCGGGCTGTTGTACGCGACGCCGTTGACGGTGTGCGCGCCGCTGCCGACGGCCAGCAGGAAGAAGGCGTGGTTGCCGACGCCGGAGGAGTAGTGCACGTTGAGGTTGCCCACCGTGCTGCTCCAGCACTTCGCCGAGTTGCCGTCCTTGGACGGGTCGTCCATGTAGCGCAGCGGCGTGTGGTCGAGCGCGATGTTCTCGCCGATCAGGTAGTCGCCGACGTCCTTCGTGTTGTTGGAGTGGAACTCCACGAGGGTGCCGAAGATGTCGCTGATGGACTCGTTGATGCCGCCGGACTCGCCGCTGTAGACGAGGCCCGCCGTGCGCGAGGTGACGCCGTGGGTCATCTCGTGGCCGCCGACGTCCAGCGAGGTGAAGGGGCCGTAGTTCGTGCCGTCACCGTCGCCGTAGACCATGCAGAAGCAGCTGTCGGACCAGCCGGCGTTGTTGTACTTGGTGCCGTAGTGAACCTTGTTGTAGCTGCCCTTGCCGTCGCCGGCGATGCCCGAGCGGCCGAACTTCTCGAGGTAGAAGTCCCAGGTCTCGGCCACGCTGTACTGGGCGTCGACGGCCACGGTCTGGTCGTTGCTCAGCGAGCCGGTGCCCCAGACGTTGTCGGCGTCGGTGAACAGGGTGCCCTGGCCGAAGCGCCGGTTGTTCATGTCGTTGGTGTAGGTGCCGCCGCGGACCGGGTC
This sequence comes from Actinoplanes sp. NPDC049681, assembly GCF_044465265.1. Classification (NCBI taxonomy): domain Bacteria; kingdom Bacillati; phylum Actinomycetota; class Actinomycetes; order Micromonosporales; family Micromonosporaceae; genus Actinoplanes; species Actinoplanes sp. NPDC049681. The sequence continues at coordinate 61,612 of NZ_JBITLP010000005.1, read as the reverse complement.
CTTGAGCTGGTACGTCGAGCCGGACTTGGTGGTGTCCAGCGGCACGGTGCCGACGTTGTAGCCGGTGCCGGAGCCCTCGACGGTCTCGACGTCGGACCACTTGTCGACGATCTTGCCGGTGTGCGCGTTCACGAGGACGTGGGTGACGCCGTCGCCGCCGGCCGGGTCCTTCACCGTGATCACCGTGCGCCACACCAGCACCGGCGTCGCGGGCAGGGCGTCGACGGCCAGGGTCGCGGGTGCGCCCGTGGCAGCGGTGCCGCCGAGCGCCTTCGCCGCCGCGCGGACCGCCTTCGCGGCGCTGAGGGTGGGCACCGCCGACAGGGTCAGCGGGGCCAGCTGGGTCTTCGTCACGGCGCTCAGATCGCCGTCGCGGCCGAGGTGGGCGATGACGTCGCCGCCGATGACCTCCAGCCCGCGGTACGCGCGGTTGAGGTGGACGTGGCTCACGCCGCTCTTCTCGACGAGCACGCCGCGCTGGGCGAACGTGTCCGAGGCGCCGGCGGCGAACGCCGAGGCGTGGCTGCCGATCGCGGACGTGGCGCGGGAGGCGGCCAGGGCGGGCGTGACGGGCTGCGGCTCGGCGGCGTGAGCCGCGGCGGGAGCGGCGAGTGCGGCCGATGCAAGGGCGGCCGCGGTGACGATGGCTCTGGTGCGCACCGTTTCTCCTCTCGTGCCGGCCGGGGTGAGGCCGGACTGAGATAGAGCTTCGTGAATATTTTTCGGCAGCGGAAGGCCTTTTGGTAACAAACGTGTGACGCTGAGGAACATATACGGACGTCTTTGGCGTGATCCACCCTCCCGAGTCCTCAAGCGGGGCGCTCCGGAGCCGATCTGTCCGGACATGCAGTCGACACCGCGCGTCGGGATCCTCGGCACGGGCTCGTACGTGCCCGAGCACGAGGTCACGAACGAGGCACTGGTGGAGCGGGTCACCGACACCACCCCCGAGTGGATCTCCCAGAAGACCCTGATCGAGGCCCGCCGCTTCGCCTCGCCCGAGGAGGCCACCTCCGACCTGGCCACGAGGGCCGCGGCCGCAGCGCTGGAGAACGCCGGGATCGCGGCCGACCGGGTCGACTACCTCATCGTCGCGACGTCGACCGGCGACTCGCCGCAGCCCCCGACCGCGTCGCTGGTGCAGCACGCCATCGGCGCCCACCGGGCCGCCGCCTTCGACATCAACGTCGTCTGCGCCGGCTTCGTTTTCGGCCTCGTGCTGGCCGACAGCCTGATCGCCACCCGGCCCGGCGCCGTGGTGCTGGTCGTCGGCGCCGACATCTACTCGCGCATCCTGGACTTCGACGACCGGCGTACCGCGATCCTGTTCGGCGACGGGGCCGGTGCCGCCGTCGTGGGTGCCGTGCCCGCGCCGTACGGGCTGGTCGACGCCGAGCTGGTCACCCGCGGCGACGCCCACGAGCTGATCCACATCAAGGCCGGCGGCAGCCGCCTGCCCGCCTCCGCGGAGACGGTCGCCGACGGCGACCATTACTTCCGGATGAACGGCCGCGGCGTCCGCGAGTTCGTCATGGCCGGAGTGCCGCCCGTGCTCGAGACGCTGCTCAAGCGCGCCGGGGTCACCGCCGGGCAGGTCGACCACTTCGTGCCGCACCAGGCCAACGGCGTCATGCTCCAGGAGCTCGTGGACGCGGCGGGGCTGGCGTCCGCCCGTACCCATCTGGTCCTGGACCGTTACGGCAACACCGGAAGCGGCTCCGCGGCGGTCGCGCTCGACACCGCCGCCCGCTCCGGCGCCCTCAAGGCGGGGGACCTGGTCCTGCTGGCCGGCTTCGGCGGCGGCATGTCGGTCGGCGCGGCCCTGCTGCGCTGGTACGCCGTCTGACGCCGCGGGAATTCAACCGGGGATAGTGTCGATCCGCGTCCCGCCCGTTCGTCGGAGGAAGGAACGGGCCGCAGGGGCCCCGACGAGATCGGACACGACATGGCCAGGTACCTGATCCTCATCTACGGCGACGAGCAGGCGTGGGACGCCGTGCCGCCGCAGGAGCTCGAGGCCCGCCACGCCGCCCACGTGGCGTTCGCCGCGTCGGCCGGGCCCGCGATCCTGGGCGGCGCGCAACTGCAGCCCGCCGCCACGGCGACCAGCCTGCGCGCCGGCGCCGACGGCCGGCCGGCCGTGACCGACGGGCCCTTCCTCGAGACCAAGGAGGTGCTCGGCGGCTACTACGTCGTCGACGCGCCCGACCTCGACGCCGCGATCGCCATGGCGAGCCGGCTGCGGGAAGCGACCGCCGGCCGGGGCGGCATCGAGATCCGTCCCCTGGTGGAGCCGAACTGACCGGCGTCGCCGCGGCGCTGGCCGACGCGTACCGGCGCGAGTGGGGCCGGGTCCTCGCCGCGACGGTACGCGTCACCCGCGACCTGGACCTCGCCGAGGAGTGCGCCCAGGACGCGTACGCCCGGGCCGTGCAGGCGTGGGAGCGCGACGGCGTCCCGGACCGCCCCGGCGCCTGGCTCACCACCGTCGCCCGCAACCGGGCCACCGACCTGCTGCGCCGCGAGACGGTGCTGCGCCGGACCCTGCCGCTGCTCGTGATCGACGAGGCCGAGCCGGGGCCGGACGAGGGCGAGCCGCAGGCGGTGCCGGACGACCGGCTGCGGCTGATCTTCACCTGCTGCCACCCGGCGCTGGCCCACGAGGCGCAGGTGGCGCTCACCCTGCGGCTGCTGTGCGGCCTGTCGACGGCCGAGGTGGCCCGCGCGTTCCTGGTGCCCGAGCCCACCATGGCCGCCCGGATCACCCGGGCGAAGAAGAAGATCGCCGCGGCGCGGATCCCGTACCGGGTGCCGGCGGCGGAGGACCTGCCGCAGCGCGTCGGCGCGGTCCTCGAGGTGGTGCACCTGGTCTTCACCACCGGGCACACCGCGCCCGCCGGCGCCCGGCTGGCCCGCCACGACCTCGCCGACAGCGCGATCCGGCTCGCCCGGATGCTGCACGACCTGCTGCCCGGGGACGGCGACGTGGCCGGGCTGCTCGCCCTGCTGCTGCTCACCGACGCCCGGCGCGAGACCCGGACGGCCGCGGGCGGCGGCCTGGCGCTCCTCGAGGACCAGGACCGCACCCGCTGGGACCGCCGGCGGATCGCCGAGGGTACGGCCCTGCTCACCGAGGCCCTCACCGGGCGCCCGCCGGCCCGGTACGCCGTGCAGGCCGCCATCGCCGCGGTCCACGCCGAGGCGCCCACCTGGCAGGACACCGACTGGACCGAGATCTGCGGGCTCTACGAGGTCCTCAGGAGACTCTGGCCCAACCCCGTCGTGGACCTGAACCGGGCGGTGGCCCTCGGCATGCGCGACGGCCCTGAGGCCGGTCTTGCGGCCCTGGAACCGCTGCTCGGCGAGCCCGCCCTCGCCACGTACGGCTACCTCAGCGCCGCCCGCGCCGACTTCCTGCGCCGCCTGCGACGGTGGGACGAGGCGCTCGTCGCGTACGAGGAGGCGGTGACCCTGACCGCCAACGACGTGGAACGCGCGTTCCTCGGCGCGAGGCTCGCCGAGGTCCGCGCACATCGCGGCTGACCGCTAGGCTTCCCGGCCATGGATCTTGCACCGCCCGAGCGCGCCACCCTGCCGCTGGAGGACCTCGCCGAGGCCGGCCCGAGCGCGGTCGCCGCGGAACGGCTGACGTTCTTCGGCGACGCCGTCATCGCCATCGCCATCACCCTGCTCGCCCTCGAACTGCCGCTGCCGCTGCCGCACGGCGGGACGAACAGCGAGATGCTGCACGAGATCAGCAGGGAACGCGGCGAGTACATCGCATTCCTGATCAGCTTCGTGGTGATCGGCGCGCACTGGAGCGGCCACCACCGGGTGTTCCGCCACGTCAACCGGATCGGCGGCCGCCTCGCGCCGCTCACCCTGCTCTGGCTGCTCATGCAGATCATCACACCGTTCGCGACCAAGGTTCTCGGCGGCGACGGCGCATTCCAGTTCCGGTTCATCCTGTACGCATCGGTGCAGGCGCTCGCCGGAATACTGTTCATGCTCATGGTCCGCCAGGTGCAGACGCATCACCTGTACGGCCCGCAGACGCCTCCGGCGATGTTTGCGAACGCGTACATCGGCACGGGCAGCCTGGCGCTCGGGTTCCTGCTCTCCATCCCCGTCGCGTTCTTCACCCAGTACGCGTACGACTTCTGGTTCGGGGTCCCGGTGCTGACCGCGGTGGTCCGCCGCCTGGTGGTCAGCGGTCGGCGGGGGCGGACCAGTCCGGAAGCACCGCGCCCGGCCGGCTGAACGCCGCGAAGTCGGTCGTGTCGCGGAAGGCCGCGATCGTGTAGAGGTCGCGGGCGTACGACCACAGGTGCGGGTACACGTGCAGGCCCGGGTTGATGGTGCGTCCGGCGTTCGGGCCGACGTCGTAGCGGACGAGGGTGACCCAGAGCCGGATGTCCGCCTCGGTGACCTCGTCGCCGAGCAGGTAGCGCGAGCGCGACAACCGGCCGTCCAGCTGCTCGAACGCCTCCAGCAGCGCGTCGCGGGCGGGCCCGGGGCGCCCGGCCGCGCCGACGCCGTGGTTCACCGCAGGGCCCAGCCAGCCGTCCAGCTGCTCGATGCCGTCCCGCAGGCGCTGCGGGTACGTGTGGATCACCGGCGTCGCCAGGTGCCCGAAGCGGGTGGCCAGGTCGATGCCGATGCCGCGGCTGTCGTTGCTGACGAGGCGGGACGTGGCCCGGTCCCAGAGCGCCGGCACGCAGACGTGGCCGTCGAAGTTCTCCTCGGTCGCCTCGTACACCTCGCGTAGCAGGGTGAAGCCGTTGACCGGGTCGGGGCCGTACTGCTCGCGGAAGGCCCAGCCGCGTCCGTCGCGCTCACCGTCGACGAACGACATCGTCACGATGTCCTCGAGTCCGGCCAGGGCGCGGGTGATGGCGACGCGGTGGGACCACGGACAGAACCACCCGCCGTACACGTGGTAGCGGAACGGCCGTGCCGTGAACTCGCCGTCCGCGGTGATGCGGCCGGTGAAGCGCAGCAGGGGACCGGGGGTGTCGGGGATGCGGTACTCGCCGTAGGTGGCGACGTCCACGGGCCCGGCGAGACGGGTGGCTGCCGAGAGCTTCACCATGGGTAAAGCCTATAGTCGTGGTAGGAGATGGGCAAGGGCCGTCAGGCCGCGCTCTGCGTCGCCGCTACCGCCATCCGGGACCACTTCATCGCCGCCATGACCGTGCCCGAGAGATCGTCGCCCGCGTACGCCGCGGCCACCTCGCCCAGATCACCCCGCTCGTACGCGTTGACGACCCGCAGCACCTGGCCCAGCCTGCCGGACCCCCGCTCGAGCGCCGCCGTGATCTCCGCGTCCAGCGGCAGCTGGTGGGCGATCGCCGCCGGGGTCAGCCCGATCATCTGGGCCACCGCCGTGATCAGGCCCGCCATGAACGCGGCGTCGGAGTTGGTGCCGAACGCGCCGGCGACGTTCTCGCACAGCCGGGCGCGGGTCAGCGCGTCCGCCATCTGCTCCTCGGTCGCCTCCGCGACGTCGTCGACGACCATCAGCATCGCCCACTGCCGGATGTGGGCGAGGCCCAGCATCACGACGGCCTGGCGTACGGAGGACACGCGCGCATAGACACCGACGGCCGCGGAGTTGCTGGCCCGCAGCACCCGCATGGTGAGCGCGGGGTCGCGGGCGATGATGGCGAGCACCGTCTCCAGGTCGGCGTCGGCGGCGCTCAGCGCGCCGATCAGTTCCAGGCGGCGCAGCTTCGACGGGGTCAGGCTTGCCGCGGTCAGCACCTGCGGGCGGCTGAGCACGTAGCCCTGGCGCAGCTCGAAGCCGTACCGGTTGCTCAGCGCCAGCTGCTCCCCGGTCTCCAGGCCCTCTGCGACGATCTTGATGTCCGGGAACGCGCGGCACGCGGTGACGACCTCGTCCAGGTGGGCGAGATCAGCCGTGAGCAGGTCCAGCTTCACGAAGTCGGCCAGCGGCAACAGCCGCTCGTGACCGGAACCCCAGACGAAGTCGTCCAGCGCGATGCGATACCCCTGCGCCGCGAGCGCGGTGACGCCGGCGACCACCTCGTCGTCCACGTCGACCGACTCCAGCACCTCCAGCACCACGTGCTCGGGGCCGAACGGCAGGGTCAGCACCCCGGTCAGGAACTCCCGCGTCATGTTGATGAAGCAGGTACGGTCCCCGACGACCTCGTCGATGCCGAACTCGGTGAACGTGTTGACGATCACCTGGCTGGTCGCGTACGTGTCCCGGCGGCCGGCCTCGACCGCGTCCATGCTGCCCCGGAACAACAGCTCGTACGCGACGACGTCGCCCGTCACGTCGAAGATCGGCTGCCGGCCGACGTGCACGAGCTGTGTGCCCGGCAGCGGTAACGGCACCATGGGGTTCACGCCCTGACTGATCGGCCGCCCGGCACCTTGCTTGAGCTTTCTGCGGGACGGGCGTAAATCAGGGGCACTTCGGGTGCGACGGTTCTCCGCTCAGGTGCCGCTCCTCACGTGGCGTTCTTCACGGCCAGGTCGATCGCCCGGTGCAGGTCCGAGCGGCGGATGCTGACCAGCTCGTCGACACCGTCGTCCAGGTAGTCCTCGACGATCTCCCGGATCTGGTCGTTAGGGCTGATGCCGCGCCGCTGCGCCAGCGTGACGAGCCGCTCCGTCATCTCGTAGGACATCGTCACCGCGTGCACCACCCCGCTCGCCCGGGGGCGGTTGTCACGCTGCGCCGAGTTCCAGTCCCGGTCGTTGACGGAGGCAGCGGCATCGTCGAACCTGCTCATGAGGTGTCTCCCTTGATCCGCGCGATCGCATCGATCTCCACGTCGTCCAGATATCGGGCCGAGGCGACCGTGTACGTGTCATCGCTGTCCTCGATCAGTGCCACCACCAGCCACGTGCCCTTGCGATCGGGCCCGGCGACCTGCATGGCGGGCCCGATATGACGGCGTACCACCCCGTGAGCATGCAGTACCTCGATGACCGACAGGGGATTGACCCGGGCGGCTAGGAGATTCTCGTAGGTCTCGTCCGTGAAGACAAAGACTTCGTACGGCGTCTCGGCGTCATCATCGATCAGCTGCGACACCTCCGGATCCCTCTGACGTTGTTCGGACAGCCGGAGGACAACGATAGGCACCTCGTATTACGGAAAGTGCCGGAAAAATGACAACGTGTCGTGCGTCGCTGCCTTTCCCGTCAGGCCCTCGCCGCCGGCGAAAGGGGCGGAACATCGTTTGCGCCAGATGCTGATGAATCCGCCCTCAGCGAGGGGTGTTCTGGTCGTGCAGGAGCAGCCACGCCCCGCCCAGCCGGGCGAAGACCAAAGTCAGCACATAGGTCATCGTGTACGGACGACCGCCGGCGTCCAGGTCGTCGTAGGTGACGGCGTACGTGGCGACCGCGGTGTCCCCGGCTTCGGTGCGCCGTAGCGGCTCCAGCTTCCAGCTCCAGTCCGGATCGCCGAACCAGTCCCGGTGGAACGCGCCGACCTCCTCCCGCCCGGCCAGCACCCGCCCGTTCGGCGCGATGACGGTGACGTCGTCGTGCACGGTCGCCAGGAACCCCTCGACGTCCCGGGCATTGATGGTGGCCAGATGCTGTTCGAGTGCTGCGGCGAAATCCATGCGGCGGTAGCCCTTTCCTCGGTGTGGAGTGCGCGCAGCATGGCATTTCCGCGGCCGCGCGGCACCGCATTTCCCCGTACCCGCTGTTACCGTCGCGGCTGTGCCCGATGCCGCGGGCGTACGCCTGGAGTGCGTCCGCCGGCGTGTCCCTCCTGGACTTCGAATGGGTACGCCTGGGGCCGCCCGACCTCGCCCTCGACGCGTTGCTGCGGACCGGCCCGGACGGCACCCCGCTGACCCCCCGACCTGGGCGCGTGCTCGCCCGGCTGGCGGCGGCGCACCCGGCGCTGGTGTCCGTACCGGATCCGGTCCCGCGCTGACCGACGCCCCGGACCCGGCGCCCGCTTTCGCGGCGTTGTGCCGCCTGCTCGACGCCCCGGACGTGGTGCGCGCGCCCCTTATGATCGCCGGGTGACGTCCCGGTCCGCGCGAGTCAGTGCCGAGCGTCCCTTCTACGCCCTGCACGCCGACGCCTACGACCTCCTGATCGACGATCCGGTCGAGCCGTGGGTCGACGCCGTCCACGACCGACTGATCCGAGCAGACCGGCCCCGCGCCTCGGTGCTGGACGCCGGATGCGGCACCGGCCGGCACGCCGCGGCGCTCGCCGCCAAGGGCCACCGGGTCGACATGGCCGACGCCTCACCGCAGTTGCTGTCGCGGGCCCGTGCCCGCTGCCCGGGCGCGCGGACGTTGCTGGTCGACCTGTGCGCGATGGACCTCGGGCCGTCGTACGACGCGGTGACATGCCGCGGGGTCCTCAACGACATGGTCGCCGGCGAGGAACGCGAATCGGCGATCGCGTCGCTGGCCGCCTGCCTGCGGCCGGGGGGACTGCTGTTCCTGGACGTCCGGGAAGGGGAAGGCTCCCGGCTGCGGGCCCACGGCGGGACGCGCCGGGTGGTTGCTTCGCTGAGCGAGCACGAGGAGCTGAGATTCATCACCCGTACCACGTGGCAGGACGGGCTGCTGCGGGTGGAGGAGCGGTACGACCTGGTCGTGGACGGCCGGGTCGAGCGCGAATCCACCTACGACTTCACGATGCGGCCGTGGTCGCGGGCCGAGCTGTCCTCCGTGCTGCGACGAAACGACATGCAGACCGTCGACATCACCGGTGGCGTCGGCCGCCGTACGCCGGACCGCCTCTTCGTGATCGCCATCAAGACGGAGTGACGTCGTGACCTCGTCTCCACAAGTGACGGCGGCGACGTGGGCCTGCATCCGCGGGCGACAGCTGTTGGTCGTGCGTCCGCACGGCCGGGACGCCTTCTTCCTGCCCGGTGGTGTGCCGGAGCCCGGCGAAACGCCGGCGGAGGCCACGGCGCGAGAGGTGGCGGAGGAGGTCGGCATCGAGGTGCGCCCGGACGAGCTGACGCTGTTCACGGAGATCGTCTCCGCCGCGTACGGCCGGCCCGGTACCGTCCGGCTCGTCTGCTACACCGGCCCGAGCACCGCAGTCCCGACAGCCACCGGCGAGATCGCTGAGGTGGCGTGGTTCACCGCCGCGGACGCCGGCCGGTGCGCCGGCGCGGTCCAGCAGCTCATCGCGCAGCTGGTGGAGTGCGGCCTGCTGGACGGACCACACGGCTCGACCCTCGAGGATGGGCAGCCCCGGGCCGGGAAAGGACCGGCGGGTCAGCCGGAGGCGAGGGTGTCGAGGACCTGCTGACCGTACTTGGCCAGTTTGTTCTCGCCGACCCCGCCGACCGTCGACAGCTCGGCCAGCGATCCGGGCCGCAACGCCGCGATCTGGCGGAGGGTCGCGTCGTGGAAGATGACGTACGCCGGGACTCCGGCCTCGCGCGCCGCCGATGCCCGCCACGAGCGCAGCCGCTCGAAGAGCTCGGTGGCGGCCGGGTCGAGGTCCGCCGCCGGTGCCGACGCCGCGGAGGAGGAGCGCCGGGCCTTGGGCGCCCGGGTGCGTTCCGGCTCGCGGCGCATCATGACCTGGTGTTCCTTACGCAGGACCGCGCTGCTGGCGTCGGTGAGGACGAGGGTGCCGTAGTCACCCTCGACCGCGAGCAGGCCCTGGGCCAGGAGCTGGCGGACCACGCCTCGCCATTCCTGTTCGCGCAGGTCGGTGCCGATGCCGAAGACCGAGAGCTCGTGGTGGCGGAACTGGAGCACCTTCTCGGTGGTCTTGCCGAGGAGGATGTCGATCGACTGGCCCGCGCCGAACTTCTGGCCGCGTTCGCGGTGCAGGCGCAGCACGGTCGACAGCAGCTTCTGGGCCGCGACGGTGCCGTCCCAGGACTCCGGCGGGGTCAGGCAGGTGTCGCAGTTGCCGCACTGCGGGTCGGCGGACTGGCCGAAATACGCGAGCAGCTGGGCGCGGCGGCACTGGACGGTCTCGCAGAGAGCCAGCATCGCGTCGAGGTGGGCGGCGAGGTTGCGGCGGTGCGCGAAGTCGCCCTCCGAGGTCTCGATCATCTTGCGTTGCTGGACGACGTCCTGCAGCCCGTACGCCAGCCAGGCGGTGGACGGCAGCCCGTCGCGCCCGGCGCGGCCGGTCTCCTGGTAGTAGCCCTCGACCGACTTGGGCAGGTCGAGGTGGGCCACGAACCGCACGTCCGGCTTGTCGATGCCCATGCCGAACGCGATGGTGGCCACCATGACGAGGCCGTCCTCGCGCAGGAACCGGCTCTGGTTGGCGGCGCGGGTGCCCGCGTCGAGGCCGGCGTGGTAGGGCAGGGCGGTGACGCCGTTCTGGGTGAGGAACTCGGCCGTCTTGTCCACCGAGGCCCGGGACAGGCAGTAGACGATGCCGGCGTCGCCGGGATGCTCGGTGCGCAGCAGGTCGAGCAGCTGCCGGCGGGGCTCGTTCTTGGGCACGATGCGGTACTGGATGTTGGGGCGGTCGAAGCTGGCGGTGAAGTGCCGGGCGCCGGTCAGGTCGAGCCGCGCCGCGATCTCCTCCCGGGTGGCGCTGGTCGCCGTCGCGGTCAGGGCGATGCGCGGCACGTCGGGCCAGCGCTCGTGCAGCATCGACAGATTGAGGTAGTCGGGCCGGAAGTCGTGGCCCCACTGCGAGACGCAGTGCGCCTCGTCGATCGCGAACAGCGAGATCCGGCCGCGGTCGAGCAGCCGCTGGGTGCCCGCCACGCCGAGCCCCTCGGGAGCGACGTAGAGCAGGTCGAGCTCGCCCGCGAGGAACAGCTGCTCGGTGAGCCGCCGCTCGCCGGGATCCTGGGTCGAGTTGAGGAAGCCGGCCCGCACGCCGAGGGTGCGCAGCGCGTCGACCTGGTCCTGCATGAGCGCGATCAGCGGGGAGATCACGACCCCCGTGCCGTCGCGCACCAGGGCCGGGATCTGGTAACACAGCGACTTGCCGCCGCCGGTCGGCATGAGCACGAGCGCGTCGCCGCCGCCGATGACGTGCTCGATGATCTCGCGCTGCCCGCCCCGGAAGTCCGCGTAGCCGAAGACCCGGCTGAGCACGTCGTAGGCGGGACCGGCGAGCGGGGGAGCGGAAGTCACCCCGCGAGTTTAGTGACTGCGCCGGCGACGGGTCCGCGGCCTGTGGACAACCCGTGGCCCGGGCGTCGGCTGATCCTCATGCGATTGCTTCCCGCGCTCGTCGGCGCCGCCCTCGCCACCGTCCTGGCCGCGCCCGCCGGGGCCGCCGCGCACGGTCACGGCGGACCGCTGGTCGGCACCGACAAGGGCATCGTGCAGGGGGTCCGGGCCGGGGAGTGGAGAGCTTCCTGGTCATCCGGTACGCCGCCCCGCCCGTGGGGCGCCCGGCGGTGACGGCCACGGCTTGGCCGGGCATCGCCGACGCCGGCTCGTACGGCGCCCGCTGTGCCGGGCCGCGTACCGAGGCTGAGGACTGCCTGTTCGTCAACGTGCAGCGCCCGGCCGGCCTCCCGCAAGGGCGACCGTCGCCCGGTGTACGTCTTCATCCACGGCGGCGGCCTGGTCGACGGCAGCTCGAACCAGGCCGACATGGCCGTGATGGTCCGCGCCACGGGCGTGGTCGGGGTGACCTTCAACTACCGGCTCGGCGTGCTGGGGTTCCTGGGCCTGCCCGCCCTGACCGCCGAGCGCGGCGAGAGCAGGCCGCCCTGCGGTGGGTGCAGCGCGACGTGGCGGCGTTCGGCGGCGACCCGCGGCGGGTCACGGTCGGCGGTGAGTCGGCCGGTGGCTGGTCGGTGGGCGGGCACCCGGTCGCGCCCGGCTCGCGGGGGCTGCTGACGCAGGCGATGATCCAGAGTGGCTCGTGCCTCGGCCGTACGCAGCAGGAGGCCGCGTCCGCGGGTGCCGCTGTGGCCGCGGCGGTGCGCTGCGCCGACGTCGCCTGCCTGCGGTCCACTCCGGTCGCCCGGCTGATCGACGCGCCCGCCGGCGGGTTCGCGCTGGTCCGGGGCACGCCGACGCTGCGGTCGATCCCGCCGTCGCCGTGGCCGCCGGGGACTTCACGCGCGTACCCGTGGTGATCGGCGCGAACCGCGACGAGGGCCGGACCTTCGCGCAGGGGTTCATCGGCGCGACCCGCGAGCAGTACGAGCAGTGGGTCACCACCACGGCCGGACGCGGACCGGTTCAGCGCCGCGTACCTGATCGGCGCGATCATGACCGACTCCGGCCTGGTCCCGGGCATCGGCGGCTGCAGCGACCGCCGGCTCACCCGTGACCTTGCCCGCTGGACCCGCACGTACGCCTACGAATCCGACCACCGCACCGGGCCGGGGCCTGACCCCCGTCGTTCGACAACGGCACCGGCGATCGCGCCCACCTTCGACCGCGCCGAGCGCCGGCTGGCGCGCGAGATGAAACACGACTGGGGCGCGTTCGTGCTCCGCGGCAGCCCCGGCTGGCCCCGCATCGCCCGTCCGACCACCCTGCCGCCACCCACAAACGGACTGAAGGCCATCGGTTATCGCTCGCTGCGGGCGGGCGGGCGGGCACAGCGTCCAGATCGGCGACGCACGCTACGTCGCCGAGCACCAGTGCGGTTCCTGGGACTTCCAGAGCTGATCAGTCGAAGTTCAGGCCGCCCGTACGGGTGCGCTTGAGCTCGAAGAAGTCGGGGTAGCCCGCCAGCGCCACCGCACCGTCGAAGATGCGCGCCGCCTGCTCGCCGCGCGGGATGCTGCTGAGCACCGGCCCGAAGAACGCGACGCCGTCGATGTGGATCGTGGGCGTGCCGACGTCCTCGCCGACCGGGTCCATGCCCTCGTGATGGCTCTTGCGCAGGGCGGCGTCGTACTCGTCGGACTGCGCCGCCGCGGCCAGCTCGGCCGGCAGGCCGACCTCGGCGAGCGCCTCGGGGATGACCGCCGCGAAGTCCTTGTTGCCCTGATTGTGGATGCGGGTGCCGAGCGCGGTGTACAGCGGCCCGAGGATCTGGTCGCCGTGCTGCTGCGCGGCGGCGGTGACCACCCGTACGGTGCCCAGCGAACGGTCGATGAGCTCCCTGTACGACTCCGGGAGGTCCCGGTTCTCGTTGAGGACGTAGAGGCTCATCACGTGCCAGCGCAGGTCCAGGTCGCGCTGCTGCTTTACCTCGAGGATCCAGCGGGAGGTGATCCAGGCGAACGGGCACGCCGGATCGAAGTAGAAGTCGACAGTCGTCATCCTCCGACGATAGGCGCCGGGCCCCCGGCTCAGCTGCGCGAAGCGTCGGATCGGGGTGTGGCGTCCGTCGCACGGTGCCCGTCCACCCGGTGCGGCAGCGCCACCATGTCCAGCACCGCCTGCGCCGTGCTGTCCCGGGCCGCGTGCAGGTCCAGCTCGCCGCCCTGCTCACGGTGCTGCTCCGCCACCTGGTGCAGGGCCGAGACGCCGGCGCTGGCCAGGTGGGTCACCCCGGTGAGGTCGACGCTGAGCGGCAGGTGCCCGCCGCGCGTACGGCGCAGCAGGTCCTGTCGCAACTGCGCGGCGGAGGCGGCGTCGATCGTGCCGCTGACCCGGACCTCCGTCCCGGTCACCTCGTCGATGCGCAGGGGCGTCGCGTCCGCGGACGCCGCCGGGGACGGTTCCGGGCGGCCGGGTGACTGTGCCGGGCGCAGCAGCGGGTGCCGTACCGTCGCCGCGGTTCCCGTCTCCCCGGGCACGACCCGCAGGCTTCCGACGAGCTGGGCGGTCAGGGCCAGGCCCCGCCCGCGCAGGGACTGCCGGGCCGGTACGCGCCAGCTCCCGTGGTCGGTCACCTCCGCCTCGACCTGGCCGTCCGGGGCGAGGCGTACGACCAGGCGTACGACGTCCTTGCCCTGCACGCCCTCGTAGCCGTGCTCGATCGCGTTGGTGACGAGCTCGCCCAGCGCGTGCTGGAGCACGAAGGCGTCCTCCCTGGTCGCTCCCACCGTGGCGAGCCAGCCGGCCAGGGCCACCCGGGAGGTACGCAGGGAGGAGAGCTCGGCGGGCAGCTCGAGGTCGAGCTCGGGCGGGGCGGGCACGCGCTGCGCGGCAAGCAGGGTGATGTCGTCGCCGTGCCCGGTGGCGCGGACCATCAGCTCCACCGTCTGGGCGCAGACCCGCTCGGCCGCGGTGCTCGCCGGGTCGTGCAATGCCCGCCCGGCCGCGGCCGTGGCGGCGGTGCGGGCCAGTTCCGCGGCGCTGTCCGCCGGGGTGACGCCGGGGCGCTCGAGGATGCCGTCGCTGTAGAGCAGCAGCAGATCGCCCACGCCCAGCCGGCCGGTGCGGACGGGGAAGCCGCCGCCGGTGCCGAGCGGTGCGGCGCCGGTCGTGGCCAGGAAGCGGGTGCCGCCGTCCGCGGCCACCACCAGGGGCGCGGGATGCCCCGCCGTGCAGTACGTGAGCGTGCCGTCCGCCGGGTCGAGCAGTGCCAGGCAGACCGTGGTGGCGTGGGCAGCCGGCAGCCGGCGGGCGAACCGGTCGGCCGCCCCGAGCGCCTCGCCGATGTCCGCGCCGTCGTCGAGCCGGTCGCGCAGCACCGCCCGCAGCTGCCCCATCACGCCGGAGGCGGTGACACCGTGGCCGACCACGTCGCCCACCACCAGCCCCACCGTGCCGTCGGCGCGTACCACGGCGTCGAACCAGTCGCCGCCGGCCGCCCGGTCGCTGTCGGCCAGCAGGTAGCTGGCCGAGATCTGGGCGCCGGGCAGCACCGGTAGCCCGCCGGGCAGCAGCTCGCGCTGCAGGGCGGTGATCACGTCGCGGGTCTGCTCGTAGCGTTCCTGCAGCTCCGCCGTCCGGCTCTCGGCGGCGAGCCGGGCCCGTACGGACTCCGTCACGTCGAAGCCGGCGCCGATGACGCCGCGGATCGTGCCGTCCTCGCGGCGCCAGGGGGAGATGGTGAAATTCGCGTAGATCTCCTGCACCGAGCCGTCCGGACCGGTCAGGGTCGCCCGCCATTCGGCCCCGGTGACCGGGGTGCCGGAGGCGTAGACGCCGGCGTACATCTCGAGCCACTGCTGGCCGCTGACGTCCGCGAGCGCCTCGCCGAGCGGCAGGCCCACCGTCTCGCGGCCGCCGAGCAGCAGCCGGGTCGCCGCGTTCACGTACGCGATCCGCAGCTCGGGGCCGTCGCACACGATGACGATGAACGGCATCTGATCGGCGGCGGAGATGATCACCTCCGGATCGCCGGCCCGCTCGTCGCCCATCCCACCCGCGCTTCCCGTCGGCCCCGTGCCATCATCGTGCCCCGGCGCCCGCCACGCATCCCGTGGCGGCCGGATTCACCGTCAAGGAGCCGCCGGGTGCACGGTCACAGCCCCGGAAGGTCGAGCGTGTGCGCCGTGTGGGTGGCCTTGGTCGCGAGGTAGCGCAGGTTGGCCGCGGACAGGTGCACCCCGGTCGGGATCCGCTCCTTGACCTCGACACCGCAGGCCTGCAGCTGGGCGGCCTTGTCCGGGTTGTTGCTCAGCAGCCGGATCTTGTCGGCCCCGAGCGCCAGCAGCATCTGCGCCGCCGCGGTGTAGTCCCGCTCGTCCTCGCCGCGGCCCAGCGCCACGTTGGCCTCGTAGGTGTCCAGCCCGGCCTCCTGCAGCGCGTACGCGTCGAGCTTCGCGTACAGCCCGATGCCGCGGCCCTCCTGGCGCAGGTAGAGCAGCAGGCCGCCGCTGACGGTGATGCGCTCGACGGCCTCGCGCAGCTGGGGGCCGCAGTCGCAGCGCTGGCTGCCGAAGACGTCGCCGGTGAGGCACTCGCTGTGCGGGCGCACCAGGGGAGCGTCGCGGATCGCCCGCTCCCAGTCGCCGAGGCCCAGCGCGATGTGCTCGCGGCCGTCCACGAGGCCGTCGAAGGTCAGCACGCGGGCGGTCGTCGTGTACCCGTCGGCGAAACGCAGGGGGACGGTCACGCGGGTCCGTACCGAAGCCTGCGGAAGGTCTCCGAACGCTTCCGACATCAATTCCCCTCCCGGATCCTGCATCGGCTGGAGAGCGCGTAGCGCAGCAGCACCACGTCGCCGATCTGGCGCACCTCCACGAGGTCGGCGCGGTGATGCGGGCCCCACGGGAACTCGCCGTCGCCGACGAAGCGGGGGGCCTTGGAGTTGCCCACGAAGAACGGCGCGACGACCAGCTGCAGCTCGTCGGCGAGGCCGGCGGTCAGGAACTGGGTGTGTACCGTGCCGCCGCCCTCCACCATCAGCCGCCCGATCCCGCGGCGGGCCAGGTCGCTGGTGACCCGTACCAGGTCCACCGGGTCGCCGGCGTCGATCACGGTGGCCAGGCCGCCGAGCTTGCTCCGGGCCGACGGCACGGACCGGCCGGCGCAGTAGACGAGCTTCTCGGACTCGCCGAGGGTGAAGAACCGGGCCTGCGGGTCGAGGTCGCAGCTGCTGGTCACCGTCACCTTGACCGGGTCGGGCCGCAGCCCGCGGGCGACGCGGGCGCGCCGCCGGGCCTCGTCGCGCACCAGCAGCCTCGGGTTGTCCTGGCGCACCGTACCCGCGCCGACCATGATCGCGTCGCAGCCGGCCCGGACCTCGTCGACGCGGTCGAAGTCCGCGTCGTTGGAGAGCAGCAGCCGCTCGTCGTCCGCGCTGTCGACGTATCCGTCGATGGACATGCCGCAACTCAGCAGCACGTACGGCCGATCTTCCACCGCCCCAACATAGTGCGCGCCGAGGACGGCGGCATGACCGTCAGGCACCGCTGCCGACCAGCTCCCGTACCGGCAGGATCTCCGCGACCACCGTCGCGGGGCGCCCGGTACCGGTGACCTGCGGCTGCGCGGCGTGCTTCGCGCGGCGCCGGGCGACCGCCCGGGTGAGGATCACGGCCAGGCCCGGCAGCGCGGCGACGAAGGCGAAAAGCCCGTACACCACGGCGATGGTGAGGCCCTGAGCCGCGCTGAGCCCGGCCGCACCGAACGCCCACGCGGTCACGCCCTCGCGCGGTCCCCAGCCGCCCACGTTCAGCGGCAGCGCCATCGCCAGCAGCGCCAGCAGCATCAACGGGGTGAGGCGCAGCAGCGAGGCGTGGGAGCCGGCGGCCCGCGCCGCCACCACGAACGTCGCCAGGTGGCCCGCCAGCACGGCGGTCGAGGCGAGCACGATGCCCGGCCAGTTGCGGCGGGCGAGCAGGCCGGATCGGATCTCGGCGACCGCGGTCCGGGCCGCGCGGGCCCATCGCGACGCGCCGCTGCGCAGCCGGCCCACGGCCACGACCAGCACGACCGCGGCCACCGCGAGGGTAGCGGCCGCGGCGGCGACGTCCGCGCCGTGCGCGCGCAGCTGGGTCAGCACCGGCGACGGTACGGTCAGCAGCACCGTGGTCCCCACCGACAGCAGCACGATCTGTCCGGCCGTACGTTCGAGCACGACGGCCCGGACGCTGCGGCCGACGTCGCCCTCCTCCCGGCCGTGCTGCACCGCCCGGTCGACGTCGCCGAGCACGCCGCCCGGCAGCGCCGCGTTGATGAACAGCGCCTTGTAGTAGTCGGCGACCGCGCTGCGCAGCGAGAGCCGCAGGCCGAGGCCGCGGGCCACCAGGCACCAGCGCCAGGCGCAGAGCACCGTGGTGGCGACGCCGATGGCGAACGCGGTGCCGAGCGTGCCCGCGTCGATCACCCGCAGCCCGTCGAGGAACGCCCCGGTCCCCAGGCGCCAGAGCAGCACGGCGAGGATCCCCACCCCGCCGAGCAGCCGCACCCACGCCCAGATCGATCGGTTCATTCCCCAGCCCCCTCCACGTCACTTCCCTGCGACTAATACGTCCGAGTGCCGCGAGGCGGTTCAGTCTTTCTGCGCCAGAAGATCTTGATGCCCCACCGTGACCGTCAGCGTCCCGGCCTCCAGCGCTTCCAGCCGGGCCGCCAGATAGTCGCCGACGGGCAGGTCGGGGCGCTGCTCGGCGGCCGCGCCGACCCAGCCGCGCAGCCACGCCGCGATCAGCCCGGCGCGGTCCGCGCCGAGCCGCCACGGGCTCGGCCGGGTCGTCACCGCGGCGCCCGCCTTGGCGAAGGCCTCGGCCGCGGCGCCGACCGCCTCCGGCCCGAGCAGCCATCGGCCGCCGGTCTCGCGGCGCTGGTGCTCGTTGAAGGCGGCGGAGACCTCGGCGTCCAGCGGGTGCGGCGGGTCGAACGTCACCTCGCCGTCGACGGAGAGGGTGAAGAGGGCGGGAGTGCCGGCGGCCACGCAGACGTCGGCGAGCGCGGTGACCTCGTCGGCGGTGAACAGGTCGAGCAGCGCCGAGCAGGTGACCAGGGACACCCCGGAGAGGTCCCCGGGGGTGAGCGTGGTCACATCGGCCTCGACCGTCTGGACGGTGACCGGGCTGCCGTCGGCGGCCGAGGAGGGCGCGTGCGCGGCGGCGTACGCCAGCAACGCCGGGTCGCGGTCCTGCAGGATCCACCGCTGCGGACCCGGCAGCAGGGGCGCGAGCCACCGCGCCATCGACCCGGTGCCGCAGCCGAGGTCGCGCACCACCAGGGTCCCGTCGACCGGGAGCAGGCCGGGCAGGTCGGTGGCGCGGGCGGCGGCGTCGGCCGGCTCGCGCAGGCTCAGCCAGTCGGTGCTGAACTCTCCGGTCATCAGGGCAGTACCTCACTCAGTCGTCGTGTCGTCTCGTCCCAGCCGCGCAGGCCGGCCCGGCGGGCCCGGGCGGCGGCCCGCCACGACCGGCGCAGCTCCGCGTCGGTCAGCCACCTTCGCAGGGCCGTGGCCAGGGACTGTACGTCGCCGGGCGGCACCAGCCCACCCGGCACGGTGCCGTCCGGGGCCTGCCCGAGCGCCTCGGGCACGCCCTCGACCCGGGTGCCGAGTACCGGGATGCCCCGGGCCAGCGCCTCGGTGACGACCATCCCGTACGTCTCCGCCAGCGACGGGAGCACGAGCAGGTCGGCGGCGGCGTACGAGCTCTCCAGCGCGGCACCGGTGCGGGTGCCGGCGAAGTGGATCCGGTCCCCGGCGCGGGCGCGTACCCGGGCGGTGAAGTCCGGGTCGCGGTCCAGCGCGCCCACGCAGACGCACCTCGCGTCGAGGTCGTCGAGGGTACGCAGCGCTTCGGCGAGCACGTCCTGGGCCTTGCGAGGTGTCACGGCGGCCACGCACAGCAGCCGCCCACCGGTGGCGCTGCCGGTGGCCGGCGGCGCCGGGTCGACACCCGGCGGGGCCACCCGCACGCTGCCGGCAGGCAGGTCGTGCAGCGCCTCGATCCGCCGGGCAGCGCCGGTGCTGGTGGCCACCACGGCACGGGCCGCGTGCAGCGTGCGGCGCTCGCGGGCGGGCAGCGCCGGCGCGGCCCCGGTCTCGTCGCCGAGGGGCAGGTGCACGAGCACGACCAGGTGCAGCCGGGTGGCCTCACCCTCGATCACCTCGGGTACGGCGGCGGCGACGAGCCCGTCGAGCAGCACCGTGGCCCCGTCCGGCAGCGTCCGCAGCCGGCCGGCGAGGCGGGCGGCGTCCTGCTCCGACGGATACGGCCACGGCGCCGCGACCGCGATCTCGTGCACCTCGCGGGTCGCGGCCAGGCCGGTCAGCACCCGCCGGTCGTACGTGTTGCCGCCGCTGGGCGCCGCCGGGTCGTCGATGTCGCCCGGCAGCACCACATGCAGCGGTGAGGTCACAGGTCCCGCTCGTAGCTCGCCCACGCGATGTGCGACTCGTGCAGCGTCACCGCGATGCCGGTGAGCCCGCTCGCCCCGGCGCCGAGTCCGCCGTCCGCGGCCTTGCCGGCCAGCCGGTCGGCGATCACCTTGGCGAGGAACTCGGTGGAGGTGTTGATCCCCCGGAAGTCCGGCTCGTCGTCGAGGTTGCGGTAGCTCAGGGCGCCGCAGATGGCGTGCAGCTCCTGGCTCGCCAGGCCGATGTCGACCACGATGTTGTCCGCGTCGAGCTCGGGGCGCTTGAAGGTGGCGTCCACGACGAACGTCGCGCCGTGCAGCTTCTGCGCCGGTCCGAAGACCTCGCCGGAGAAGCTGTGGGCGATCATGATGTGATCACGGACGGTGACGCTGAACATTCACTCTCCTGTCGGATAGGTGATCAGGTGGCACATCGCGGGCAGCTCCCCGCCGGCCAGCCGGGGCATGACCGAGGGCAGGTCCGCGAAGTCCGACTCGCCGGTGAGCAGGGTGTCGAACACCGGGTCGGCGAGCAGGTCGAGGGCGACGGCGAGGCGGTCGGCGTACGAGCGGCGCCCGCGCCGGGCCGGGGCGATGCCGCCGACCTGACTGCTGCGGATCGTCAGGCGGCGGGAGTGGAAGAACTCGCCGAGGGGTACGCCCACCTCGCGATCGCCGTACCAGCTCAGCTCGATGACCGTACCCTCCGGCGCGAGCAGCTCGAGCGAGCGGGTCAGGCCGGCCGCGGTGGCGCTGGCGTGCACGACGAGGTCGCAGTCGCCGGTGGCGTCGGCGGGCAGCGCGAACCCCACACCCAGCGCCCGGGCGACCTCGGCCCGCGCCGGGTCGGCGTCCACGAGCTGCACCTTCGCGGCGGGGAAGCGGGACAGGATCGCGGCGACGCTCGCGCCCACCATGCCGGCGCCCACCACGGCGATCCGGTCACCGACCAGGGGCGCGGCGTCCCACAGCGCGTTCAGGGCCGTCTCCACCGTGCCGGCGAGCACCGCGCGCGACGGTGGAACGGACGCCGGCACGACGGTGACCGCCTCGGCCGGTACGACATAGTGCGTCTGATGCGGGTAGAGGCAGAACACCGTGCGGCCGAGCAGGTGCTCCGGGCCGTGCTCGACGACGCCGACGCTGAGGTAGCCGTACTTGACCGGGGCGGGGAATTCGCCGTCCTGGAACGGGGCGCGCATGGCCGCGTGCTGGCTCTCCGGCACGCCGCCGCGGAACACGAGCGTCTCGGTGCCCCGGCTCACCCCGGAATGCAGTGTGCGGACCAGCACCTCGCCGCGGCCGGGCTGCGGCAACGCCACCTCCCGGATCTCGCCTTCGCCCGGCGTGGCCAACCAGAACGCCTGGGCCGTACGTGTCATGGGGTGGATTCTCCTCGGACCGGTGAACCGAACGTGGCGATGGCGCGTGTTCTCGGGGGACTGCGGCAACCATACGCGGGACCCGATCTTGCGGATCCGGAGGCAGAGTGACTATGAGTATCGGCACGATGACGGCTCGTTCGGGGCGGGGGCCGCTCGTGGGCGTGGCCGTCCAGGTCGTGCTCATGGCCGTCCTGGCAGCGACGTCGGGGCTGAGCCTCGCCGGCTGGCTCGCCGGTACGACCTACGCCGTCGTGCTCTGCATGCTCCTGCGTACGGGCCTGCGCCGCGCGGGGATGACCGCGCTGGGCCCGGCGAACACGGTGACCCTGGCCCGCGCGACGCTCGTCGGCGCGGTGACCGCCCTGGTGGTCACCTCCTTCCAGCGCCCGGTGACCCTGCCGGTCCTGGTCGGCCTGGTCGCCGTCGCGCTGGCGCTGGACGCCGTCGACGGCCAGGTGGCGCGCCGCACCAACAGCACGACGGCCCTCGGCGCCCGCTTCGACATGGAGGTCGACTCCATCCTCGCCCTGGTGCTGAGCGTGTTCGTCGCCGAGACCTTCGGCTGGTGGGCCGTGGCGCTGGGCGCCTTCCGCTACGCCTTCGTCGCGGCGACCTGGGCGGCGCCGTGGCTCGACTCGGCCCTCCCGCCGCGGTTCTCCCGCAAGGTCGTCGCGGCGGTGCAGGGCGTGGTCCTCGTGGTCGCCACGGCGCGGCTGCTGCCCGACGCCGTGCTGCTCGTCGCGGTGGCCGCGGTCGCGATCTCCCTGGTCTGGTCGTTCGGCCTGGACATCACGTGGCTGTGGCGCGCCGAGCGGGCCCGCCGGGCAGCCGTCACCACGGCGGCTGTCGCGGACTCGACGCCCGCGGTCTGCGTACGCCAGGCCCGGCGCATCCTCCGCCGCCCCGCCTCGGCCAGCGCCTGACCGTCCTCAGCGCACCCGCCGGATCGCCTCCGGCGGGGCGGCCGGGACCGCGTCCGGGTGCAGGATCGCCGCCACGGCCTCGACCCCGTCGACCAGCCGCGGGCCGGGGCGCACGATCAGGCCGTCGCCGTCGACCGCCCACACCTGGGCCGCGGGGAAGTGCGGCACGACCCGGGCGGCCTGCTCGACCGCGCCGGCCAGATGGAACCCGCACGGGGTGACCAGCACGACGTCCGGGGCGGCGGCAGCCAGCTCGGCCCAGGTGGTCTCCACCGAACGCCGGCCCGGCCGCGCCGCCACCGGCTCACCGCCGGCGGCGGCCACCAGGTCCGGCACCCAGTGCCCGCCGGTGAACGGCGGGTCGACCCACTCGACGATCGCGACCCGCGGCCGTGGCCGTCCCGCGACCGCCTCGGCCACGGCGTCCAGGCGGGCGCGCAGCCCCGACACCAGCGCGGCGGCCCGCTGCGGCACCCCGGCGCGCTCTCCCACCTCGACGATCGTCGCCAGCACCTCCTCCAGGGAGTACGGGTCCAGCGACAGCACGTCCGCCCGGCAGCCGAGGTGGTCCAGCGCGCCGGAGACGTGACCGGACGGCAGCGCGCACACCCGGCACAGGTCCTGGGTGAGGATCAGCTCGGGATCCAGCCCGGCCAGCGCTCCGGCATGCAGGGTGTACAGGTCGGCGCCGGCCGCCATCTGCGTCTTCACGTACGCGTCGATCTCGGCGGGCGACATGCCGCGGGTGTCCCGGCCGCCGACCACGACCGCCTTGTCCCGCCGCGCCTGCGGTGGTTCGTCGCACTCGAACGTGACGCCGACGAGGTCGTCGCCGAGGCCCAGGGCGTACACGATCTCGGTGGCGGACGGCAGCAGGGAGACCAGGCGCATGACCCGCAGTCTGCCGCACCCGGCGGTCCCCCGAAGGGGTGCGGGCCCGTGTCCGTGCCGGTGAACCGGCGGCCGGCGTGGCAGGGTCGGCCGGTGCCACTTCCCGATCTTGACACCTACACCCCGCACCGGACGGTCGCGAACGCCGCCTTCGAGGGTGTCCCGGTCCCGGGCCTGCACGCCGAGTTCTTCCACCGCACCGAGGGGGACCGGGTCGCCTCGGCCGGGCGGTACTCGATGGGCGGCCGGGACGTCCTGATCGCCTGGGGCTGGGCGGACGAGGAGCACTGCCGCTGGTCGTCGGTGCGGGACCCGGGCGGCTTCTGGCATCGCGAGACCGAGGGCTGCCCGGTGGTGCGGGTGCTGCGGGCCGGTCCGGGCCCGGACTCCCCGGTGTCGGGGCTGGCCGTCCGGGCGCCGTCCGGCGAGTGGATCACCGCCGGTCGCGGGCCGGTTCCGGCGCGCTGAGCGCGCCGCGGCGGGCCAGCCGCAGCGAGATCCCGGTCAGGGCGAGCGCGAGGACGAAGAGTGTGAGGTGCAGATACGGGTTCACGGCCGGCATGAACCCGATGACCGCCACGGGCACCTGGACGACGGCGACCAGGGCGGCGAGCAGGAGGCGGCGGGGGCCCCGCCACAGCAGGGCGGTCCAGACCGGCGCGGACACCACGGCGAGGGTGAGCCCGTCGAGCAGGGCGTGCAGATTGGCGTTCTGCACGTTGTTGTGGGCGAACGCCTGCGCGGGCGCGGCGATCCAGAGCGTGGCGAGGAAGGATCCGGAGAGGACGGCGGCACGACGCATGGTTTCCTCCGAGCGTGTGGAACCGTTGCACTGAGTAATGACGCTACGGAAGCCGCGACCGCCCGGTAAAGGCCTCTAGCCATTCACTCGCGCCACCAGGTCGAACGCGGCGGGCAGGCACGTGCTCCAGTAGGCGAAGTTGTGCCGGCCGCCGGTGTACCCCCCGGCCGCCTTGGGCTGCGGCAACGCCCGCTCCAGCGCCCGTACGTCGGTGAGCAGGCCGTCGCCGATGCCGCACCACAATCCGACCGGGACGCCGCGCAGCGCCGCCACGTGAGTGAAGACCTCATCCCCGGGCGACACGGCGGGCGACAAGGCGGCGACCGCCCGGGCGAGACCGGGGAAGGTCTCGGCCAACAGGAGGGCGCCGTAGCCGCCCATCGACCAGCCGGCCACCGTGAACCGGCCGGTGTCGAAGCCGCGCTCGGCGCACCAGGCCGGGATGTCCTCGCGCACCATCCGCTGCGGGTCGTCGCTGCCGGACGGCCGCCAGGAGAGCCGGCCCCCGGTGGCGCCGGCCAGGACGAACGGCGCGTTGCCCCGGCGGACCGAGTCGGTCACGAACCGGCCCAGGCCGAGTGCGGGGAAGTCCGCGGCGGTCTTGGAGGCGCCGTGCAGGATCAGGCAGACCGGCAGGCCGCGCCCGTCGCCGTGCCCGGCCGGGACGGCGGTGTAGAAGTCGACGGTACGGCCGCGGGCGGGCGAATGCCGCTGCTCGAGGCGCTCGTCGCCCACGGGTGCGCCGGGTACGACCGGCTCGGCGGCGTAGCGCGACCGGGCGTACCCGCCGACGGCCGCGATCGCGACGGCGGCTCCGGCCCCGGTCAGCAGGGTGCGTCTGTCCATCAGCCGATCAACGCGCCGCCGGTGGCGGCGTGACGGCTTCCGCGGGTCAGGCGCAGCCGGGCCCGGCTGCCTGTCCCCGGACGATCCGGTACGCCGAGATGTCGCCGTTCACGTACGGCTTCAGGTCGGCCGTCCGCTTGGGGGCCGCGCCGTGCTGGGCCACGTACGCGACGATCGCCCCGTCGACGGTGCGGCACGACGCCTGGTTCGAGACCTTGACGGCGGTGCTGGTGACGGGACCCGTGCTGAGCGCAGCGTAAGAAAGGCCAGCAACACTCATCGTGATGGCAGTAGCCATTGCCATCTCGCTCAACCTCACGTAATTCCCCCGTCAGAACTCGACAGCACGGTGCCGCCGAGACGAGAGAAAGATACACAGAGTAGTCGTCGGGCCGCAATAGCCGGGCTTACTCACCGCGAGTAATCACCGGCGGAGTTGCACTCGTCGGCGACACGGAGGGAAATAAGGCAGAACACGCTATGGAGTCCGGTTCATACCTGTATGACGGTTTCATGGTTGAGTTGACGAGGCGGGAAAAGAACATCATCGGATGCATGGCGCTGGTGTGCCTGGTGTCCGGCACGGGCGCCGTGATGGTGGGCGCCGTGGACGATCACGGGGGTGCGCCCCCGCCGGGCGGCCGAGCCGTGATCGCGGGCGCCGAGGAGGCGCTGGGCGCCGCCGCCCGCCCCGGCGTCGCCGCGCGCCCGGGGCTTACCCCGCTGCAGCGGCCCGGCGTGCGAACCCCGGCCCCGTCCCGGATCCGGACGCTGACGCCGTGGACCCCGGCGACGACCGCGGCGACGACGGCTGCCGCGGGCGCCGCCGCCACGACGGGCACGGCGCCGGCCCCGGGCCCCGTCGCGCCGCAACCGGCCACCACCGTCCCCCGTCCGCCGGTGGTGGTGCGCCCCCCGGTACCGACGCCCACGAAGGCCACCACCCGGCCGGTGCCGCACCGGCCCACCAGGCCGCCCGCCACCACACCGGGCACCGTCCCGGCCACGACGCCGGGCACCGTCCCGGCCACGACGCCGGCCACCGTCCCGGCCACGACGCCCGCCACCGTCCCGGCCACGACGCCCGCCACCACGCCGGCGACCACGCCCGCCGCACCTCCGGTCACGACACCGGCCACCGAGGTGCCGGCCGAGCCGATCCCGGCGAAGTCCGAACCGGATGACGACGGCGGCCACGACTTCCCGTGGGAGCCCGGCACCGGCGGCCTGCCCGGCCCGAACTCGGTGAGCTGGCCCGCCGTGCCGGACGGGAACCCCTTCGGATAGATCCACGGCGGGTCATACGATCAGCGGCGGGAAGGGAGTTCGCCGGCGGCGAACCCGGAAAGCACGCACGGAGGGATGACATGAGCACCGAGACGCTGGAGTTCCAGGCCGAAGCGCGCCAGCTCCTGCAGCTGATGGTCCACTCGATCTACTCGAACAAGGACATCTTCCTGCGCGAGCTGATCTCCAACGCCTCCGACGCCCTGGACAAGCGGCGCCTGGCCGGCCTGCACGACGAGGCGCTGCGCGACGGCGACCTGCACATCGAGATCGAGGCCGACAAGGACGCCCGCACGCTGACCGTGCGCGACAACGGCATCGGCATGTCGCGCGACGAGGTCGTGGGCCTCATCGGCACGATCGCCCGGTCGGGCACCGCCGAGATGCTGCGCCAGCTCCGCGAGAACAAGGAGTCGGCCGAGCTCATCGGCCAGTTCGGCGTCGGTTTCTACTCCACGTTCATGGTCGCCGACAACGTCACCCTGGTCACCCGCAAGGCCGGCGAGGACACGGGTACGCGCTGGGAGTCGGCCGGCGAGGGCACGTACACGATCGAGGAGGTCGCGGACGCGCCCATCGGCACCGCCGTGACCGTCCACCTGCGTCCCAAGGACGAGGAGGACGCGCTCTACGACTACGCCGACGAGTGGAAGATCCGGGAGATCGTCAAGCGGTACTCCGACTTCATCTCGTTCCCCATCCGGCTGCTGAAGGCCGAGGGCGAGCCGGAGACGCTCAACTCCATGAAGGCCCTGTGGGCGCGGCCGCGGTCCGAGGTCAAGGACGAGGAGTACGCCGAGTTCTACCGGCACGTCAGCCACGACTGGACCGACCCGCTCGAGATCATCAACCTCAAGGCGGAGGGCACCTTCGAGTACGAGGCGCTGCTGTTCATCCCGTCCCGGGCGCCGCACGACCTCTTCCAGCGCGATGCCCGCCGGGGGATCCAGCTCTACGTCAAGCGCGTGTTCATCATGGACGACAGCCGCGAGCTGATCCCCGACTACCTGCGGTTCGTCAAGGGCGTCGTCGACGCGGCCGACCTGTCGCTCAACATCTCCCGCGAGATCCTCCAGCAGGACCGGCACATCCAGATGATCCGGCGCCGGCTCGCGAAGAAGGTCCTCTCCACCGTCAAGGACCTGATGACCAAGGACCCGGAGAAGTACCGCACCTTCTGGCGCGAGTTCGGCCGGGCGGTCAAGGAGGGCCTGCTCGGCGAGGCCGACGACCAGAAGGCGATCCTGGACGTCGCGTCGTTCGCCTCCACCGCGGGGGACGAGCCGACCACGCTGGCCGACTACGTCTCGCGGATGAAGGAGGGGCAGGAAGCCGTCTACTTCATGACCGGCGAGAGCCGGGCCCAGGTCGAGAACTCGCCGCACATGGAGGCGTTCAAGGCCCGGGGGTACGAGGTGCTGCTGCTCACCGACCCGGTGGACGAGATCTGGGTCGAGGCCGTGCCCGAGTACGACGGCAAAAAGCTCCAGTCGATCGCGCGTGGTTCCGTGGACCTGGCCACGGACGAGAAACCCTCCGAGGAGCGGACCGGCGAGTACGCGCCGCTGCTGACCTGGCTGGGCGAGACGCTGGACGAGGTCAAGGAGGTGCGTCTGTCCACCCGGCTCACCACCTCGCCGGCCTGCCTGGTCAGCGACGCCGACGACATCACGCCGACGCTCGAGAAGATGTACCGGGCGATGGGGCAGCAGGTGCCGCCGGTCAAGCGGATCCTCGAGCTCAACCCCGAGCACCCGCTGGTGAGCGCGCTGCGCGACGCGTACGCACGGCAGGCCGACGACCCGGCCCTGCCCGAGACCGCCGAGCTGCTGTACGGCACGGCGCTGCTGGCCGAGGGCGGCGACCTGGCCGACCCGGCGCGGTTCGCGAAGCTGCTCGCCGACCGGCTCGCCCGTACCGTCTGATCATGATCTTCGTCGCCCTGGCCCGGCGGAGGGCCCGGGTGACGGGGAGCCGGGTCTAGGGTCGGCACATGAGTGTCCAATCGACCGAGATCCGTCTCGCCGCGCGCCCGCAGGGCTGGCCGACCGCCGAGACCTTCGAGACCGCCCGCACCGAGGTGCCGGACCCGGCACCGGGGCAGCTGCTCGTGCGCAACCTGCTGATGAGCGTCGACCCATACATGCGCGGCCGCATGAACGACCGCAAGTCGTACGTGCCGCCGTTCCAGGTGGGGGAGCCGCTCGACGGCGGCGCGGTCGGCGAGGTGGTCACCAGCGAGGCCGACGGCTTCAAACCCGGTGACATCGTGCTGCACGGCCTCGGCTGGCGCGAGTACGCCCTCGTGCCCGCGAAGTCGGCGGCGAAGGTGGACCCGTCCGTGGCGCCGCTGGGCGCGTACCTTGGCGTGCTGGGCATGACGGGGCTCACCGCGTACGCCGGACTGCTGCGCAGCGCGGAGTTCAAGGCCGGTGACGTCGTCTTCGTCTCCAGCGCCGCCGGGGCGGTCGGCCAGGTCGTGGGCCAGCTCGCCAGGCTCAAGGGCGCCGCCCGGGTCATCGGCAGCGCGGGGTCGGCGGAGAAGGTGGCGTACCTGCGCGACGAGCTCGGCTTCGACGCGGCGTTCGACTACCACGACGGCCCCGTCGTCGATCAGCTGCGTGCCGCCGCCCCCGACGGCATCGACGTCTACTTCGACAACGTCGGGGGCGACCACCTGGAGGCCGCGATCGCGGCCCTCAACGTCCACGGCCGGATCTGCGTCTGCGGCATGATCAGCGTCTACAACGCCACCGAGCCCACGCCGGCGCCGCGCAACCTCGCCGAGGTCATCGCCAAACGGCTGACCCTGCGCGGCATGCTCGTCCGCGACCACGGCGACCTGCGTAGCCAGTTCGTCGAGGACGTGGCGCCGGCGCTCGCGGACGGCCGCATCAAACACCGCGAGACGATCTTCGAGGGCCTGGCATCGGCGCCGGAGGCGTTCCTGGCCATGATGCGCGGCGACGGCGTCGGCAAGAACCTGGTGCGGATCGCCTGACCGGCCGTGGACTAGGTAGCAGCGTCAGGGGCGGTGGCCGTGTCGACGATCGATCCGTCCGGCCCGGCCGCGGTGAGCCGGGCGCCTCGCACGGATGCGCCCGGCGCCCAGATCAGGAAGATGTCGCCGTCGTGGGCGCCGGTGACGACCTGCCCGGAGGGCAGCCGGGCGTTGATCGTGGCCGCCCCCTTGGGCAGGTGCCCGGCTCCGCGCGGCCGACACGGCGGCCACCCCGGCGACCGCCACCGCCGCGAGGGCCGGCCAGACGCGGCCACGGGTGCCCCGGCGGGTGCAGGAAGCTCACGCCCCCGGCGGCGTGATGTCATGGTGGGCATGCCGACGATCTTTTCCAGAATCATCAACGGCGAGCTGCCCGGCCGGATCGTCTGGTCCGACGACCGGGTCGCCGCGTTCCTCACCATCGCACCGCTGACCCCGGGGCACACCCTGGTGGTGCCGCGGGACGAGGTCGACGAGTGGACGGACCTCGAGCCGGAGCTGGTCGCCCACCTGATGACCGTGAGCCGCACCGTCGGGGCCGCCCTGAAGCGGGCCTTCGACGCGCCGCGGGTCGGGCTGATCGTGGCCGGCTTCGAGGTCCCCCATGCCCACGTGCACGTCTTCGCGGCGCACGACATGGGGGACTTCGACTTCGCCCGGGCGAACGCCGACGTCAGCGCCGAGGAACTGGACGCGAACCACAAGCGCCTCCTCGAGGCCCTGGGCAACGCCTGACCGGTCAGGTCCGCGCGGCCACCGCGTCGCGGATCAGCTCGATCGCCTGCCCGCCCGGCCGGGCGGGAAGGTGCCGGCCGTCGCGCAGGCGCAGCGCCACCTCGCCCGGCGCCTCCTTGGCGCCGATCACCGCGGCGTACGGGATCTTCCGCCGGGCCACCTCGCGGATCCGCGCCCCGACGGTGCCGTCCGCGCGGACCTCGGCCCGCAGGCCGGCGGCGACCGCCTCCCCGGCGAACGCGTCGGCCGCGGGCAGCTGGCCGGCCGCGACCGGTAGCACCGCGAGCTGCACCGGGGCGTACCAGACCGGGAACGCCCCGGCGTGGGCCTCGACGAGGTGCGCGAACAGCCGCTCGAACGAGCCGACGAGGCTGCGGTGCACCATCACCGGCCGCGACCGGCCGCCCGCGGCGTCGCGGTAGGACAGGTCGAAGCGGGCCGGCTGGTGGAAATCGACCTGGACGGTGGACAGGGTGGACTCCCGGCCGGCCGGGTCGGCGATCTGCACGTCGATCTTCGGCCCGTAGAACGCGGCCTCGCCCGGCGCCACCGCGTACGGTACGCCGGCGTCGTCGAGCGCCTCGCGCAGCAGGCGGCCGGCCCGCTGCCAGGACTCGTCGTCGCCGGCGTACTTGCCGCCGTCGCCGCGCAGCGACAGGCGGTACGACGAGACGTCCAGGCCGAGTGCCTCGTGGGCCCGGCGCAGCAGCCCGAGCGCCCCGGCCACCTCCGCGCCGGCCTGTTCCGGGGCGCAGAAGACATGCCCGTCGTTGAGCGAGATGGACCGTACGCGGGCCAGGCCGCCCAGCACGCCGGAGCGTTCCGCGCGGTACATGGTGCCCAGCTCGGCGATGCGCAACGGCAGGTCCCGGTACGAGCGCTGCCGTGCCTTGTAGACGAGCGCGTGGTGCGGGCAGAGGCTGGGCCGCAGCACCAGCGCGTCGTCACCGGCGCCGAGGTGCATCGGCGGGAACATGTCGTCGGCGAAGTGGGACCAGTGGCCGGACAGCTCGTACAGCTGCCGTTTGCCCAGCGCCGGCGAGTACACGTGGCGGTAGCCGGCGCGGCGTTCGAGGTCGCGGACGTACGACTCCACCTCGTGGCGGGCCGCGGCGCCCTCGGGCAGCCAGAACGGCAGCCCGGCGCCGATGAGCGGGTCGGAGTCGAAGACGTCGAGCTCGCGCCCGAGTCTGCGGTGGTCGGCGGGCATGGTGGTCTCCCTGGGATCGTGGCCGGGGAGGTGCCGGGACGCACGACGGCCCCGGGCATCTCGCCCGGGGCCGTGTCGTCGCTCGAAGAAGGATCAGCGCGAACGTACGCCGGGGTGTCCCGGCGTCGTCGTCACCATCCTGGCGTGCATACCGCCGATGCTAGGGGCGGCCGCCCGTCGTCACGACCGATTTTCCAGGGCGGCCAGCCAGGAGCGGGGGCCGCGGTGCCGGACGCGCACGCCGGCGATCGTGACCGCGTACCGCAGGGCCTCGGTCGTGCCGGCGCCGCGCGCGACCGCGACGGCGAGCGCGCCGTGGAAGGCGTCGCCCGCGCCGGCGGTGTCGACGGCGTCGACCGGCGGCACCTCGATCTCGCCGGCGTCGTCGCCGGACCACCACCGCACCGGGTCCGCGCCGCGGGTGATCGCTCCACGGCGGACGCCCAGAGCTCGCAACGACTGCTCCACCGGCAGGTCGCCGGGCGGGCGGAAGGCGGCCGAGCAGGCGGTGAACGCGGCCCGGGGGAGCAGTTCGGCGAAGACCTCGCGCCAGCTTCCCGCGTCCAGCACGAGCGGCCGCCCGCTGCGCGCGGCGGCCCGGGCCAGTGCCGGGTGATGCCCGTCGGCCAGCACGGCGTCCGCGGCGGCCAGGGCTTCCCGCAGACCCTCCGGTACGCCCACCGCCGCGCCCCGCGCGTTACGGCTGACGATGCTGCGCTGCCCGGTGCCTTCGAGAACGGTGACCGCGGAGACCGGCGGCGCTGCGGCGGCGTCCGGCGTGGCGTCGATCAGCGTCACTCCGCAGGCGGTGAGGTCCGCGCGGATCAGATCGCCGAGCGGGTGCGCGCCGACGGCGGTGACCAGCACGACGTCGGCGCCGAGGGCGGCGGCCGTGACCGCCGCGTTGGTGGCCGGGCCGCCGGCCGCGACCTCGGCGGAGAGCGCTTCGACCTTCTCGTCGGCGCCGGGCAGCCGCTCGACGCGCTGGACGAGGTCGACGGTGGCCAGGCCGGCGCAGACCACCCGCACGGCGGTCAGGACGCCAGGTCGGAGAAGAAGACGCCGATGTTGCGGAACACCTCCGCGACGCCGTCGCCGATGCCCCGCGCGATGTCCGCCGCGGGACCGGGATTGGTGCCGATGTAGAAGATGAGCAGGACGAGCACGATCCAGCCGACGGCCTTCTTCATCGTCGCCGGTCACCTCCCCTGCCAGCACGCGTCGCTCCCCGGGCGCGCGGTCGATGTGATCGTGACACAGCGGCGCACGCGCGGCCTGCCGAACGCGCCGTCAGAGGCCGAACAGCCGGGCCGCGTTGTGCCAGCAGACCGCGGCCAGCCAGTCGTCGCCGAGGCCCAGCGCGGCCAGGGAGTCGACCTGGTGGGCGTACGGGTAGGGGATGTTCGGGAAGTCGCTGCCCAGCAGGACCTTGCCGGCCAGGCCGAGGTCGCGGAGCCGGGGGAGCAGGTCGCGGGGGAACGGCGCCATGTCCTCGAAGAAGCCCGTGAACGCCATCGTGGTGTCCAGCCCGGCGCGCTCGTGGCGCTCGGCCAGCTCGAGGAAGCCGGTGTACTCGGGTGCGCCCAGGTGCGCGGCGATCATCGTCAGGCGCGGGTGGCGGGCGAGGACCTCGCCGATCGGGCCCGGGCCGGTGAAGCCGTGCGGGACCGGGCCGGAGCCGGCGTGCACGATCACCGGCGTGCCGGACTCGGCCAGCAGCCCCCACGCGTCGTGCAGGGCGTCGTCGCGCGGGTCGAAGCCGCCGACCTGCAGGTGCAGCTTGAAGATCCGGGCGCCGCGGTCCAGCGCGTCGCGGACGTCGCGGGTCGCGGACGGTTCGGGGAAGAAGGTGGCGCTGGGCAGGCAGCCCGGGGTGCGGGCGGCGAAGTCCAGCGTCCATGCGTTGAGGTCGGCGGCCATGCCGGGGCGGTGGGCGTACGCGAGCGCGGAGAAGACCCGTACGCCCAGCCGGCCCAGTTCGGCGACCCGCTCGGCCTCCGTGCCGCGGTAGCGGATCGGCCATTCGCGGCCGATCAGCGGCCCCGCCTCGGCGAAGTGCGCCCAGACGCGCCGCTGCATCCGCTCGGGCAGGAAATGGGTGTGCACGTCGGCCAGGCCCGGCAGGCCCAGCGTGCGGGCGAAGTCGTTCACCGCTCGATGATGACGCATCTCACATTCTGACCGTCGGTAGCTTTTGAGAGTTACTGTCATTTCATGGCTACTTCCACTTCGCGCTGGTGGGCGCTCGCCGCGCTCTCGCTCAGCACCATCGCCATCGGCCTGGACGGCACCGTGCTGTCCGTGGCGCTGCCGACGCTCGCCGGCGACCTGCGGGCCTCGACCGGGGACCTCCAGTGGTTCACCACCTCCTACCTGCTGGTCCTGGCGGCGGCCCTGCTCCCGGCCGGGATGCTCGGCGACCGCCTCGGCCGTAAGCGCCTGCTGCTCGGCGCGCTGGCGATCTTCGGCCTGGCCTCGGCCGCCTGCTCGTACGCGACGACCTCCGGGCAGCTGATCGCCGCCCGCGCGGCGCTCGGCCTCGGCGCGGCGGTGATCATGCCGCTCAGCGCCGCCGTCCTCACGGTGATCTTCGAGCCGGGGGAGCGCAGCCGCGCGCTCACCGTCTGGATCACCGCGAACACCCTCGGCATCCCGCTCGGCCCGCTGGTCGGCGGCTGGCTGCTCGACCACTTCTGGTGGGGCTCGGTCTTCCTCATCAACCTGCCGCTGGTGGTCGCCGGCCTGGTCGCCGTCGCGCTGTGGGTGCCCGAGTCGCACGGTGACCGGGCCCGGCGCCCCGACCTGGCCGGCGTCGCGCTGTCGGCGGCCGGCCTGGTCGCGCTGACGTACGGGATCATCGAGGCCGGCGAACGCGGCTGGGCCGACCCGCGCTCGCTGCTGACCATCGCCGCCGGCGCGGTGGTGATGGCCGCCTTCGTCCTGTGGCAGCGGCGCTCGCCGGCACCGCTGATCGACCTCGCCCTGTTCCGGTCCCGCGCCTTCACCTGGGGCTCGATCCTGGCCACGGTGGCCAGCTTCGGCATGTTCGGCCTGCTCTTCGCGCTGCCGCTGTTCTTCCAGGCGGTCCGCGGCAACGACGCGTTCGGCACCGGCCTGCGGCTGCTGCCGGTGATCGGCGGGCTGATGGCCGGCGCGCGCATCGCCGGACGGCTCGACCCCCGGCTCGGTGCCAGGATCGTCGTCCCGGCCGGCCTGGTGCTCATGGCGGCCGGGCTGTTCGCGGGCACGGCCACCGGACCGGACACTGGCTACGGGTACGTCGCCTGCTGGATCACCGTCACCGGGATCGGCCTCGGCTTCACCATGCCGCCGGCCATGAACGCGGCGCTCGGCGCGCTGTCGCGGGAGCGCAGCGGCGTCGGCTCGGCGCTGATCCAGGCCCTGCGGCAGGTCGGCAGCGCGGTTGGGGTGGCGGTGCTCGGCACGGTGCTCAACGCGGCGTACCGCGACGGGATCGACGGCTCGGGGCTGCCGGGCGCCGCAAGCGACAGCGTCTCGGCGGGCATGGCGGTGGCTTCCCGGCTCGGTGATCCGGGCGCCCTCGACGTGGTCCGGTCGGCCTTCACCGACGGCATGGGTACGGCGCTGCTCGTCGCCGGCGTAGTCGCGGCGGCCGGAGCGGTACTGGCGGCGATCTTCCTGCCCGGCCGCCCGCGACACGCGCCGGACGTCCCCCTCGCGCCCGTACCGCCGCAGCCGGCGGCAGAATCGACGGTATGACGTCGCCGGGACTTCGGGAACGCAAGAAGGCCAGGACGCGCGCCGCGATCCGCGAGCACGCGCTGCGGCTCTTCGAGGAACAGGGGTACGCCGCCACGACGGTCGACCAGATCGCCGAGGCGGCGGACGTCTCGCCGAGCACGTTCTTCCGCTACTTCCCGGCCAAGGAGGACGTGGTCCTCGCCGACGACTACGACCCGCTGCTGCTGCAGGCGCTGCGGGACCAGCCGGCGGACGCGCACCCGGTCGAGGCGGTCAAGCTCGCCATCCGGCAGGTCTTCAGCGCCATCGCCGCCGACGACTGGGCCGTGGAGCGCCGCCGGCAGCGCATCCTGCTCTCCGTCGACGACCTGCGTGCCCGGGCGCTGCACCAGTACACGTCGACCATGGGCCAGCTCGCCGCCGCCGTCGCGGAGCGAGCCGGGCTGCCGGCCGACGACTTCCAGGCCCGGGTCCTGGCCGGCGCCGTGATGGGCGTCTGCCTGGCGGCGCTGCCCCCCGGCGAGATGTCCTTCGAGGAGCACGAGTTCGTGGCGCTGGACCGCGCCCTCGATCTGCTCCGGGCGGGGCTGCCGCTCGAGCGCTGATCAGCCGGGTGCCGGCCCGACCGTGATTCGATTTCCCTCGATCCGGGTACGGCTCGCCCATGACAGCGCACGCCGCTCCTGTGCTGGCGGCGGAGGCCATCACCTCTGCCGGTACCGGCCAACTGATCCTCGCCGCGGTGCTCGGCATCGCCGTGGTCATTTTGCTCATCGCGTGGGCGAAGTGGCATCCCTTCCTCGCTCTGATCCTGGGCGCGGCCGTGCTCGGGATCGTCGCCGGCGCCGCGCCGGGCGACACGGTCACCTCGTTCACCGCCGGGGTCGGCAGCACCGCCGGCAGCGTCGGCCTGCTGATCGCGCTGGGCTCGATGATCGGCGCGCTGCTGGCCGAGTCCGGCGGCGCCGACGGCATCGTCGGCACCATCGTCCGCCGGTTCTCCGGTTCGGCGCTGCCCTGGGCGATGGCCGGTGTCGCCGCGCTCGTCGGCCTGCCGCTGTTCTTCGAGGTCGGCGTCGTGCTGCTGGTGCCGATCGTGCTGCTGGTGGCGCAGCGCACCGACGTACCGTTGCTGAAGATCGGCATTCCGGCGCTGGCCGGGCTGTCGGTGCTGCACGGTCTGGTCCCGCCGCACCCCGGCCCGCTGGTGGCGATCGCGAACCTCAACGCGGATCTGGGGCTCACGCTGGCGTTCGGACTGATCTGCGCCGTCCCGACGGTGATCGTGGCGGGCCCGGTCTTCGGTAACTTCATCGCCAAGCGGGTGCCGGTGGCGGTGCCGGCCGGCGCGCTGATGACCGGCGCGACCCGGGAGCGGGCGGCCGTGGGGGACCGTCCCGGCTCGGGCCCGGTGGGCGGTCAGGACTTCGTCGACCGTGACGACCTCGCCAATGCCGGCGCCCGCGAGCCGGACGAGCCCGTCGATGCCGGCCTGCCCGCCGGGCGGAGCGGGCCCGGTTTCTGGCCGGCGGTGCTCACCGTGCTGCTGCCGATCGTGCTGATGCTTCTGCGGGCCGTCGCCGAGCTCGTCCTGGACGAGGGCACCGGCCTGCGGAAGGTCTTCGAGGTGCTCGGCACGCCGGTGGTCGCGCTGCTCTTCGGCGTGCTGCTGGCGATGTGGACGCTGGGCAAGCGGGCCGGCTTCGACCGGGCGCAGACCTCGTCGGTGCTCGGCGGCGCGCTGCCGCCCATCGCCGGCATCCTGCTCATCGTGGCGGCCGGTGGCGGGTTCAAGCAGGTGCTGGTGGACGCCGGCGTCGGCAACGTGGTGGCGGACGCGGCGAAGGACGCCAACATCTCGGCCCTGCTGCTCGGCTTCCTCGTCGCGGTCGGCATCCGGGTGGCGACCGGCTCGGCCACCGTCGCGACGATCACCGCCGCCGGCATCGTGGCGCCGCTGGCCGCCACCCTCGACAAGCCCGAGGTGTCGCTGCTGGCGCTGGCGATCGGCAGCGGCTCGCTGTTCTTCTCGCACGTCAACGACGCCGGGTTCTGGCTGGTGAAGGAGTACTTCGGGATGACCGTCGGGCAGACCATCAAGACGTGGTCCGTCATGGAGACGATCATCTCGGTGGTCGGGTTCGCCTGTGTGATGATCCTCGACATCTTCGTCTGACCCGAGCGGGGGGGGGGCGGGGGGGGGGGGGGGGGGGGGCGGCGGGCGCGGGGGGCGGGGGGGGGGGGCCCCCCCCCCAGCCCCCCGCCGCGCC
>NZ_JBITLP010000005.1:0-24946 GCF_044465265.1 Actinoplanes sp. NPDC049681 | reverse complement strand
GGGGTGGGCCTTTGTTTGGTACCCCCAAATTTTGTTGGCCCCGGGGGGGCCGGGCCCCGGCCGGCTGGGGCACGGCCGCGAGCGGTCAGGCGTTCTGCTCGTCGCGCCAGGCCAGCCAATCGCGCAGCGGCCCGAGGTCCGGCTTCGGGCCGCCGGCGCCCACCGTGAACAGCGAGACACCCTGCTCGCGCAGCGCCGCCGCGGCGCTCACCGCGTCGTCGCCGGAGGGCAGCCCGCCGGAGATCTCGATCTCCGAGAAGTCCCGGCCCACGTCGGCGCAGTGCTGCCGCAGCACGCCCAGCTTGTGCGCCACGGTCGCGGCGTCGCCGAAGCTGTGCCAGATGTCGGCGTGCTCGGCGACGAGCCGCAACGTCTTCTTCTCCCCGCCGCCGCCGATGAGCGTGGGGATCTTGCGGGTCGGCGGCGGGTTCAGCTTGCCGAGTCGCGCCTCGATCCGCGGCAGGGCCGCCGCGAGGTCGTTCAGGCGGCCGCCGGCGGTGCCGAACTCGTAGCCGTACTCCTGGTAGTCCTTCTCGAACCAGCCGGAGCCGATGCCGAGGATGAGCCGGCCGTCGCTGATGTGATCGACGGTCCGGGCCATGTCGGCGAGCAGGTCCGGGTTGCGGTAGCTGTTGCAGGTCACGAGGGCGCCGATCTCCACCCGCGAGGTCGCCTCGGCCCAGGCGCCCAGCATCGTCCAGCACTCGAAGTGCAGGCCGTCGGGGGCGCCGTAGAGCGGGTAGAAGTGGTCCCAGTTGAAGAGGACGTCGACGCCGAGCTCCTCCGCCTCGGCGGCGGTACGCCGGATCGTCGCGTAATCGGCGTGCTGCGGCTGCAGCTGCAGCGCGATCCTCACAGGCCTGTTCGTCATGAACCGGAGCATATTCCGGATACGGGGGGCGACCGGCGTGACCCGATGTGATCTACGGCTCGCCCCATTCCCAAGGTCATCACAGGTACGCCCCGCACACTGGTCACCATGCGTAGACGGACACTGCTGCTCGGGCTGGCCGGCGCCGCCGGGGCCGGAAGCCTGGCCGCCTGCACGGCCGACACCGGCGTCGGCATGTCCGGGGCGACGAGCGCCTCCGCCTCGGCCGCGCCGATCCTCGCCTCGACCACCGCGTCGTCGCTGGCGCCGCGGGCCGTCGCGACGCCGTACACGCCGCCGGTCGGCACCGCGCCCGCGGCGGCGTATCCGGTGGGCCGCCGGACGCTGCAGCTCAGCCGGGGCGACCGGGCCCTGCCGACGACGGTCTGGTATCCGGCGGCGGGCACCGCGCCGGGCGGCGAGCCGGCCCCCGGCCAGGACGCGCCGGCGGCGGGCGGGCGTTTCCCGCTGGTGCTGTTCAGCCACGGGCTGACCGCTCAGCCGGGCGACTACGAGGACATGCTGGCGCGCTGGGCGCAGGCCGGCCTGGTGGTCGCCGGTCCCACGTACCCGAAGACCTCCTACGGTGTGCCGGACCTCGACCCGCAGGACATCGTCAACCAGCCCGCCGACGCCTCCCACGTGATCGACCAGTTGCTGACCCAGGGCGGCCCGGCCGGCGCGATGATCGACCCGGACCGGCTGGCCGCGGCCGGGCACTCGGCGGGCGGGATCACCACGGTCGGGCTGTTCAGCGCGCGGCGGGACGAGCGGCTCAAGGCCGGCGTGGTGCTCGCCGGTACGGACTTCCAGGGCATGCCGTTCACCGGGCCCGCCGCCGCGATGCTGTTCGTGCACGGGCGCAAGGACGAGACGGTGACGTACCGGGCCGGGCACGCCGTCTTCTCGGCCGTGCCGTGGTCGCGCGCGATGCTCTCGGTCACCAAGGGTGGCCACGTCACCGGCAGTGGCGACTTCGAGGCCACGACCCGGACCTCGGCGGAGTTCCTGCGCTGGGCGCTGCACGGCGACACGACCGCGAAGGCCCGCCTGCCGCAGGCGGCTGCGACCGGCGGGGTGGCGACGTTCGAGAATCAGCTCTGACCCCTCGAGCCGATCACCGGGAGCCGTTGTGCACGACCTGTACGAGACCATCCACCGCCGCCGCGACGTCCGTGGCGAGTTCACCGGCGACCCGATCCCGGCCGAGGTGCTGCACCGGCTGCTCACCGCGGCCCACGCCGCGCCCAGCGTCGGGATGTCGCAGCCGTGGGACTTCGTCCTGATCCGCGATCCCGGGGTGCGCCGGCGGTTCCGCGACCACGTCGAGCACGAGCGCCGGGTCTTCGCCGCGCAGCTCGACGGCGAGGCGGCGGAGCGGTTCGCGCGCATCAAGATCGATGGTGTGATGGAGTCCACTCTTTCGGTGGTCGTGACGTACGACGCGGACCGGGGCGGCCCCGCGGTGCTGGGCCGGCATGCGATCGCCGACGCGGGCCTGTACTCGGTGTGCCTGGCGATCCAGAACCTGTGGCTGGCCGCCACCGCGGAGGGGCTGGGCGTGGGCTGGGTCTCCTTCTACCGGGAGGACTATCTGCGCAGCCTGCTGGGCATACCGCAGGGCGTGCGCCCGGTGGCGTGGCTGTGCCTGGGCCCGGTCACGCATCTGGAGCGCGTACCAGACCTGGAACGGCACGGGTGGCGGCGGCGACGCCCCCTTGATGACGTTCTGCACGCAGACAAATGGGGCAACCCTCGAGAGGCGGTGCTGGATCCCCGTGGCTAACGTGGGCCGGGTGAGTTTCTGGACCCGAAAACGCGATCGCTCGTTCTTTGCCAACACCGGATCTCTGGTGATCTGCGGACTGCTCGCCGGGGTGGTGGTCGCGGCGGCCTCCTTCCCGGCCGTCGCGATGTCCGGGCTGGCGGCGAAGGCGGGTTCGCGCGGGTTCGCCGAGCTGCCCACCGAGCTCGAACACCAGTCCGCACCCCAGGTCACGCGGATCTTCGCCTCCGACGGCAAGACCCAGATCGCGGTCATGTACGACGAGTTCCGCAGCGACGTGCCGCTGAAGGACATCTCCAAGAACATGCAGAACGCGATCGTCGCCGCCGAGGACCACCAGTTCTACGAGCACAACGGCGTCGACCTCAAGGGCGTGGCCCGCGCGTTCGTCAACAACAAGAACGGCGGGGCCAAGCAGGGCGCCTCGACGCTCACCATGCAGGCCGTGCGGATGATGCTGGCCTACTCGGCGAAGACGCCGCAGGAGGCGATCGACGCCACCAAGGACACGCCCGAGCGCAAGCTCAGCGAGATGAAGTACGCCCTGCAGCTGGAGAAGGAGCTGACCAAGCAGCAGATCCTCGAGCGCTACCTGAACATGGCCCCGTTCGGCAACGGCGCCTACGGTGTCTACGCCGGCAGCCAGGTGTACTTCGGCAAGAAGCCCAAGGACCTGACGGTCGCCGAGGCCGCGCTGCTGGCGGGCATGGTGAAGGCGCCGACCTCGTTCGACCCGACCACGCCCTCCGGCTACCCGCAGGCGCTCGACCGGCGCAACTACATCATCGACAACATGGTCGACCTGAAGTACATCAGCCCGGAGGAGGGCACCAAGGCCAAGGCGGCCAAGCTCGGGCGCACCACCAACCGCCCGGGTAACGGCTGCGTGTCGGTGGCGAAGAACAACTGGGGCTTCTTCTGCGACTACTTCTACCGCTGGTGGCTGAGCCAGAAGGAGTTCGGCGAGACCACGTACGACCGTGAGCGCCAGCTCAAGAGCGGCGGCTACCGCGTGGTGACCTCGCTGGACGTCGATGCACAGGCTGCCGCCCGCAAGGAGATCACCCGGCGCATCAACGACACCAACCGCAACGCGTTGCTGCTGGCCGGGATCGAGCCGGGTACCGGCCGGGTCCGCACGCTGGCGGCGAACCGCAAGTTCAAGCTGGACAACCCCGAGCATCCGAAGAACAGGCTGAACTCCAACCCGGAACTGGCGGCCAAGGGCATCCGCGGCACGTATCCGTACACCACGAACCCGATCATCACCGGCGGCGGCGACATCGTCGGCTACCAGGCGGGCTCGGTGTTCAAGATGCTGACCATGGTGGCGGCGCTGGAGAACGGCTTCGGGCTGGATCACCAGATCACGTCGGGGTCCACGTACAAGTCCGGGTACATCATCGATCCGAGCTCGGACGCGGCCTGCCCGGGCACCCACTTCTACTGCCCGTCGAACGCGTCGAAGGACGAGCAGGGCACCTTCAACATGTGGACCGGCTTCGGCAAGTCGGTGAACACGTACTTCGTGCCGCTGCAGGAGCAGGTCGGTGCCGAGAAGGTGGTGGACGTCGCGAAGCGGTTCGGCGTGCAGTTCCGGGCGAAGTCCGACGCCGACATGGCGAACAACCCGGACGCGGCCCATCAGTGGGGCGCCTTCACGCTGGGCGTCTCCGCCTCCACGCC
The DNA here is from genome assembly GCF_044465265.1 of Actinoplanes sp. NPDC049681. Taxonomy (NCBI): domain Bacteria; kingdom Bacillati; phylum Actinomycetota; class Actinomycetes; order Micromonosporales; family Micromonosporaceae; genus Actinoplanes; species Actinoplanes sp. NPDC049681. Next base: position 20,603 of record NZ_JBITLP010000005.1, on the reverse strand, counting down.
GCTGGACATCGCCAACGCGTACGCGACGCTGGCCGGCGACGGCATGTACTGCAAGCCGACGCCGATCCAGCGCATCACCTCGGCCGACGGCACCAAGGTGAAGGCCGGCCAGCCGGAGTGCACCCGGGCCACGAGCAAGGACGTGGCGCGCAAGGCGCTCGACGCGGCCCGCTGCCCGGTCGGCGACCACGCCCAGCTGGGCAACTGCGGCGGAGCCACCGAGCCGGACGCGCACCCGGCGGTGGGTCACCCGATCTTCGGCAAGACCGGTACGACCGACGCCGACAAGACCGCGGCGCTGGTGGTCGGCACCCAGTCGCTGGTCATCGCCGGCTATCTGGTGAACCCGGACTGGGCGGGCCACTACGACCGGATGTCGCACGGCATCGTCAACCCGGCGGTCTACGAGACGATGGCCGACTTCATGGAGGGCAAGCCCCAGGAGGAGTTCAAGAAACCCGGGGAGTGACCTCCGGCAGCCACCGGATCCCGCCGTCTCGCAGGCCGAGGCGGCGGGATCTTTTTGCCGCTCGATACTCCGGAAGTTTCGGATGGGTAATGGCCGGGGCCGGGCGCCTTGCGTGGGGTTCACGCGGCCGGGCAGACTGCAAAAGCCGACCGGGATATTTCCGCAACTTCCGGCGAGGCAGGAGGAGCCATGGCCGTGCTGGACCCGGTCGACCGGCACCGATGGACCGACACCGCCCTCTCTGCCGCCGAGCGGGCCGACGCCCTGCTCGCGGCGCTCAGCCTGGAGGAGAAGATCGCCCAGCTCGGCAGCGTGTGGGAGGGCCTGGCCGTGGAGGCCACCGGCGACGTCGCGCCCATGCAGGAGATCTTCGCGGCCGGGTCCCGCCCGTTCGACGAGGCCGTACGGCACGGCATCGGCCACCTCACCCGGGTCTTCGGCACCCGCCCGGTCACCGCCCGGCAGGGGCGCGAGCGCGTCGCCGGGCTGCAGCGCCGGGTCACGGCGGGCAGCCGCTTCGGCATCCCGGCGATCGTGCACGAGGAGTGCCTCACCGGATTCACCACGCTGGGCGCGACGGTGTACCCGACCTCGCTCGCCTGGGCCGCCACCTTCGATCCCGCGCTGGTCGAGCGGATGGCGCGCGCCATCGCCGCCGACATGCGCTCGGCCGGCGTGCATCAGGGTCTGTCACCCGTGCTCGACGTCGTCCGGGACTACCGGTGGGGACGGGTCGAGGAGACGATGGGGGAGGACCCGTACCTGGTGGCGGCGCTGGGGACCGCGTACGTGCGCGGCCTCGAGGACGAGGGGGTCGTGGCCACCCTCAAGCACTTCGCCGGCTACTCCGCCTCCCGGGCTGCCCGCAACCACGCGCCGGTGCCCATGGGCCCGCGCGAGCTGCGCGAGATCATCCTGCCCCCGTTCGAGGCGGCCGTCCGTGCCGGCCGGGCCCGCTCGGTGATGAACTCGTACGCGGAGATCGACGGCCTTCCGGCCGGCGCCGACCCCGATCTGCTCACCGTCGTCCTGCGCGACGAGTGGGGCTTCGAGGGCGTGGTCGTCTCCGACTACTGGTCGGTGCCGTTCCTGCAGACCATGCACCGCGTCGCGGCGTCACCCGCGGAGGCCGGCGCGCTCGCCCTGGCCGCCGGCATCGACGTCGAGCTGCCCGACACCATCGGCTACGGCGCCGGCCTGGTGGCCCTGGTGCGGGCGGGCCGCGTACCCGAGGAGCTGGTGGACCGGGCCGCCCGCCGCGTGCTGCGGCAGAAGGCAGAGCTGGGCCTGCTGGATCCGGACTGGACGCCGGAAGGATCGGTCGCCGCGGGGGCGGGAATCGATCTCGACCCGCCGGGCAACCGCGAGATCGCCCGGGAGCTGGCCGAGGCCTCGATCGTGCTGCTCGCCGACGACGCCGGGGTGCTGCCGCTCGGCGCCGGCGCCCGCCCCCGCCGGATCGCGGTGGTCGGCCCGTGCGCCGACGACCCGCAGGCGTTCATGGGCTGCTACTCCTACCCCAACCACGTCCTCGGCGACTTCCCCGAGTACAGCATGGGCGTGGCGGCCGACTCCCTCTGGACGGCGCTGCACGCCGAGCTGCCCGGCGACCGGTTCACCCTCGAGCGGGGCTGCCCGATCCGCGACGAGGACCGCTCGGGCTTCCCCGCGGCGGTCGCCGCCGCGGCGGCCGCCGACGTCTGCATCGCGGTGGTCGGCGACCGGGCCGGCCTGTTCGGCCGCGGCACCTCCGGCGAGGGCTGCGACGTCCCCGACCTCTCCCTGCCGGGCGTGCAGGGCGAGCTGCTGGGCACGCTGCTGGACACCGGTACGCCGGTGATCGTGGTGGTCGTGTCCGGCCGCCCGTACGCGCTGGGCGGCTACGAGCGCGCCGCCGCGATGATCCAGGCGTTCATGCCGGGCGAGGAGGGCGGCGCGGCCCTCGCGGGCGTCCTCTCCGGCCGGGTCAACCCCGCCGGCAGGCTCCCCGTCCAGATCCCCCGGCTACCGGGCGGCGCGCCGGGCACGTACCTGCAGCCTCCGCTGGGCGCGAACAGCCAGGGCGTCAGCAACGTCGATCCGACGCCGATGTTCGGCTTCGGCCACGGGCGTTCGTACACCTCGTACGCGTACGACGACCTCACGCTGAGTGCCGCGGAGCTGCCGACCGACGGCACGCTGACGGTGTCGGTCCGGGTCCGCAACACCGGCGCGCGCGACGGCGCCGAGGTGGTCCAGCTGTACCTGCACGACGTCCAGGCGGAGGTCACCCGGCCGCTGCGCCAGCTCGCCGGCTTCGCCCGGGTGCCGCTGGCCGCCGGCGCGGCGGCCCGCGTGGTGTTCACACTGCACGCCGACCGCACCGCCTTCGTCGGGCGGGACCTGCGTCGGGTGGTGGACCCGGGCGAGCTGGAGGTCCATGTCGGACGGTCCGTCACGGACCTGCCCTGCCGCGCCACGGTGCGGCTCACGGGGGAACGGCGGGTGGCCGGCCCGGACCGGGTGCTGCACACACCCGTCGTCGTCGAACCGTGGTGATCCGCTACCCCGCGGCCAGGCGCTGACCGTAGTTGTCGAGGTAGAAGTCCGTGTAGCGCAGCATCCGCCCGTTCCAGCTCGTCTTCGGCGTGAGCCCGGCCGAGGTGGCGGTGAAGGTCTGGATCAAGCCGGACGCCACCGGGTCCGGATCACCGCTGATCTTCTCGCCCGGCGCGGCGACCACCGCGTCCCAGCCGCCCCGGCCGTCCAGGTTCAGCAGCCCCAGGACGTCGCCGAAACGGTCACCCTTCTCGGCGGCGCCCGGCACCCCGCCGGAATCCTGGTTCCAGACCTGCGCGCCGGTGCCGGTCAGGCCGGACGCCGACCCGCGCAGCAGCACGGCGGCCCCCGCGTCCCGATGGCTGCCGAGGTCCTCGCCCGGTACACCCACGAGCAGGTCGGCCCGCCCGTCGCCGGTGACGTCGCCGGCCGCGATGCTGTCGCCGAAGCGGTCCTCGGCCTCGTCGGCGCCCGGCACTCCGGCGGTGTTCTGCGAGAGCATCTTCACGCCCGACGTCGACAGGTCCCCTGCGCGCCCCGCCAGGCTGATCACCGCGCCGCTCGCCAGGAGGCCGTCGGCGGCCTGGGCGGCCGACATGCCCACCAGCACCTCCCCGTACCCGTCGCCGTTCGTGTCGCCGACGGCCAGGGCCTCGCCCAGACCGTTGAGGATCACGCCGTCGCGGTGCAGCGCCAGGGCGGCGCTGTGCCCGGTGACGGTGGTGGCGCCGGACTGCAGGACGCCGGAGGCGGCGCCCCGCATCAGTGTGACCGCCCCGTTGCCGGGGTAGTCGCTCGCGTTCTCGCCGACCGTCCCGATGACCAGGTCGGCGTACCGGTCCTTGTCGACCTTGCCGATGGCCAGCGCGTAGCCGAACTGGTCCCGGGCCTCGGCGCCGCCGGGCACCGCCGGCTGGTCCTGGTCGAGCCGGACGGCGCCCGTGGTGCGGATCCCCGTGGTGCCGCCGAGCAGGACGAGCACCGAACCGGCCTGCTGCCTGCCGTTGATCTTCTTCCACGGTGCACCGACGGCGAGATCGTCCCGCCCGTCGCCGCTGAGGTCGCCGGTCGCGAGCGCCCCGCCGAAGTAGTCGTCGGCCGCCGAGGCGCCCGGGACGCCGGCCGTGCTCTGGTCGATGTGGATCGCCCGGTCCAAGGACAGACCCTCGGATCCGCCGGGCAGGATCCAGATGCCGCCGGCCCGCACCGAGCCCGCCCGCGGATCGGGCTCGCACGGCGCGCCGATCACCAGGTCGTCGTACTTGTCGCCGTTGAAGTTGCCGGAGGCCAGGGTGTAACCGAAGCCGCAGCCTTCCGGGTCGTCGGTGAAGTGATCGGTGTACGGCACCGAGGAGTAGCGGACCGTGACGATTCCCGAGCTCTGGTGGTCGGAGCTCCACTCCATCTTCGTGACGTACGCCTGACCGGCGACATCGTCGACGCCGTCGCCGTCGAAGTCCGCGTGCGTGGCGCCGGTCCCGGTGACCCGGGTCTTCGGCGTCGCGACGCGGTCCCGCTGCACGACGTGCCCGTCCAGGGTGATCGTGCTCGTCTCGGCGGCGACCGCCGCCGACGCGCCGGGCGCCGTCGCCGGCAGCACGCCCGCGAGCAGCACCGCACCCAGCACCATAATGATCTTGCGCCGCACCCCGGCCTCCCCGTCGATCGATCCGGGCGGAGTGTACTTGCCCTCCCGCGAGGTCTGGGGGTACGTCGCGGACGAAGGTCGCCAGCACCAGCACCAACAGCGGGACGGCCAGGCTCCTCAGAACAGCGAGTTGGTCCAGCCCAGGAAGCGCTGCCCGCTGCCGCGCACGTCACGATCACGGTGTCGGGGAAGTAGCGGGCGACGTCCGACCGAAGCAGGTGCTCTGATCGGCAGAGCCGGTTCCGGAAGTTCCGGTCGGCGTGCGGCGCCGACCGAAGGTGTCCGCCGGTCGCCACCCGCGCGTCGTCCAGTGGACATGTACACGCCGTACCCGATCTTTTAGGTTGACCGCGATCTATCTCTTCGAACGCGGGAGAACCTATGTCCGTCACGGGCAGGATCGCGACCGTGCTGGCCGCCGTACTCGTCTCCGCGGGGCTCGTCAGCCCGGCGCCGGCGCATGCGGCGGTCAGCCGGGCCCAGCTGGCGCTGCGCTGGGCCCCCATCCACTATCAGGACGTCGACGCCACCGGCAGCCACTCGCTGGGCGGGAAGTCCGACTACCTCACCCGGGTCGACTACGACGGCGACCTGAACGGGCGCAACAACTGGGACGACGCCGGGCGGTCCGATGTGTCCTTCGCGGCGCACGTGTACTACTCGGTCGTGGAGACCGGCAGCCACTGGTTCATCACGTACTTCTTCTTCCACCCGCGGGACTGGATCGACCACCCGTTCTTCGAGAGCGAGCACGAGAACGACGGCGAGGGCGTCACGCTCGCGATCGAGAAGAACGGTACGGACTACGGGGTGCTGCGCGGGGCGGTCACCGTGGCGCACACGAACTTCTACTCGTACACCCCGGCCGGGAGCACCTGGACCACCGGCCGGGAGACCGTCGACGGGACGCTGCAGATGCAGTCCTCGCCGCACGACTCGTTCCAGCACCCCGTGACGGCGCAGGAGCGGGGCGGGCACGGCCTGAAGGCGTACCCGCAATACAAGATCAACGGCGACGGCATCGTGTACTACCCGTCGACCACGGCGGAGACGCCCAGCTCGGCCGACGACCGCGACGTCCGGTACGCCCTCGTCGACATCTTCGCCGCCGGTGGCCTGTGGGCCGAGCGTGGCAACAGCAGCCTCTTCGCCAACCTCGGCACCTTCGCCGGGGACACCTCCGGCGACTGCGGCGTCGGCACCTTCTCGTGCGGTACGAACTCCGCCAACGCGCCGTGGGGCTGGGACGACGGCGACGACCTGCCCGGCCGCGGGGAGATCGCCACGGATCCGGCGAAGCTGTCCGCGGAGTACTTCACCGTGCCCGGGACGCTGTCGCGTTCGTACACGTACAACCCGTACTCGAGTGCGGCGGCGGCGCTGAAGGAAGCCGCCCGGACCGCACCGCGCGTCGTCGACTGACGCGGCTGCCCGCGCCCCGGTTCAGGAGTTGACGGCCGGGGCGCGCGGCGGGGCGGTGCTGTCGCGGACGACGAGCTCGGTGGCCAGCTCCACCCGGGGCGTCTCGATCTCCTGGCCCTGGGCCAGGCGCAGCGTCGTCCGCGCGGCCAGCCCGCCCATCTCGGCAAGCGGCTGGCGCACCGTGGTCAGCGGGGGAGAGGCCCAGCGCGCCTCCGGCAGGTCGTCGAAGCCGACCACGCTCAGGTCGCCGGGGACGCGCAGGCCGCGGTGCCGGGCGGCCTCGTACACGCCGAGGGCCATGGTGTCGCTGGAGGCGAAGATGGCGGTGGGCGGGTCGGGGAGGTCCAGCAGCGAACGGCCGCAGGCGAAGCCCGACTCGTACATGAAATCGCCCTGCCGGATGAGGGACTCGTCGACCGTCTCGAGGCCGGTGCGGTATCCGTCGAGCCGGGCCCGGCTGCAGATGAGGTTTCTCGGGCCGGCGATGAAGCCGATCCGCCGGTGCCCCAGCGACGTCAGGTGCTGGGTCGCGGAGAGGCCGCCGGCCCAGTTGGTGGCGCCGACGGTCGGGATGTCCAGCGGGGCGCCGCCGGCCGGGTCGATCACCACCACCGGGATGTTGAGCCGTTGCAGCTCGGCGTAGACGGGTGTGGTCAGGTCGGAGGTCACGAAGATGACGCCGTCGGACTGGCGGGCGTAGAGGTTCTGCAGCCATTGCCGGGTCGCCGTCGAGCGCCGGTGCACCGCGGAGACGACCGTGCCCACGCCGGCGGCGTGCATGACGTCCTCCACGCCGCGGATCAGCTCGACCGCCCACGGGCTGTCCAGGTCGTTGAACACCAGGTCGACCAGGGCCGCCTTGCCGGTCTGCTGGCGTGAGGCGCGGCGGCGGTAGCCGTGCTCCTTGAGGAGGTTCTCCACCAGTTCCCGGGTCTGCGGGGCGACGTCGGCGCGCCCGTTGAGGACGCGGGACACCGTGGGCACCGAGACCCCGGCCTCCCGGGCGATGGCGGCGATGGTCACGCGGGCCACGGACCCTCCTCGTAAGTTTCGGGGCCAAGTCCCGGAAGTATTCCACAGTCCGTGCGTTAAAACATGAATCGCATTAACATCTCGGTCTATCGATCGCCCTCGGTCTATATCCGGAGGTGCCCTTGTCCCCCAGACGCCTGCTCGCGGGCCTCGCCGCGAGCCTGCTCCTGCTTCTCCCCGCTCCCGCCTCCGCCGCCCCCTCCGGCTATCAGGTCGGGGTGGGCATCGGTGACATCACCGGTGAGGCGGCCGAGGTCGGCATGCTCGGCTACGCCGATCCCACCCAGACCACCTCCGGCATCGCCTCCCGCCAGTGGGCCCGCGCCTTCGTGGTGGCCGACGGCGCCGGCCACCACGTCGCGTTCGTCAGCGCCGAGATCGACTTCGTCACGCAGGCCGTGCAGATGGAGGTCCTGAAGCGACTGCGGGCGAAGCACGGCACCACGTACACCGACCAGAACGTCGTCCTGACCGCGACCCATACGCACTCCGGCCCCGGCGGGTTCTCGGAGTACACGATGTGGAACCTCACCACGCTGGGCTTCGAGGCGCCGGTCTTCGAGGCGATCGTGTCCGGCATCGTCCGGGCCGTCGACGCCGCGGACGCCGGTCTCGCCCCCGGCTCGGTCAAGATCGCCGAGGGTGAGCTGTCCGGCGCGAACGTCAACCGCTCGCTGCCGGCGTTCGAGAACAACCCCGCGTCCGACAAGGCGAAGTTCCCCGGCGCCGTCGACACCCACATGACGGTGCTGCGCTTCGAGCGCGGCGGCCGGCCGGTCGGCCTGCTGAGCTTCTTCGCCACCCACGGCACCTCGATGACCCCGGCCAACCACCTCATCAGCGCCGACAACAAGGGGTACGCGGCCCACCTCATCGAGGACGGCGTGCACGGCGTCGACTGGGCCCACCGCGGGGCGTTCGTCGCGGCCTTCGCGCAGACCAACGCCGGTGACATGTCGCCGAACCTGCGCAACGGCGGCGCCCAGGGCCCGACCGACGACGAGTTCGAGAACACCCGGATCATCGGCAAGCTGCAGGCCGACAAGGCCCAGCAGCTGTTCGACGGCGCGACCGAGGAGCTCACCGGGCCGATCGACGCCCGCGGGCGCTATGTGGACTTCTCCCACGTCCAGGTGTCCGGGGAGTACACCCCCGACGGCCGCGAGCACCACACGTGTCCCGGCGCGCTCGGCCAGAACTTCACCGCCGGCGCCGAAGACGGCCCCGGTCCGCCGATCGTCGACGAGGGCGACCTCAACACCAACCCGTTGCTGCTGGTCGCGGGCATCATCGTGAACCCGACGCCGGCCGACGTCCGGGCCTGCCAGGCGCCCAAGGACGTCTTCCTCGGCAGCGGCAGCCAGAACCCGCCGTGGACCCCGCAGATCATGCCGCTGCAGATCCTGCGCCTGGGCCAGCTGGCCATCACCACGGCGCCGGGCGAGTTCACGATCGTCTCCGGCCGGCGGGTACGCGACGCGGTCGCCGCCCAGCTCGGCGGCATCGCCACTCACCAGATCCTGGCCGGATACGCGAATGCCTACGCCGGCTACGTGGCCACGCCGGAGGAGTACGACCTCCAGCACTACGAGGGCGCCGCGACGCACTTCGGCCGTTACACGCAGTCCGCGTACGCCCAGGAACTGGCGAAGCTGGCCGCCGCCCTGCGCACCGGGCAGCCCACCCCCAGCGCGGTCCAGCCGCCCGCCCTGCCCCAGAACCGGATCAGCGTGCGCCCGGGCGTGGTCCTGGACTCGCCGCCGCTGGGCAAGTCCTTCGGCAGCGTCATCACCGAGCCGGCCGCCTCGTACGCCCGGGGTGCGACGGTCCGCGCGGACTTCGTGACCGGTCACCCCGACAACAACCTGCGTGACGAGGGTACGTTCCTCGAGGTGCAGCGCCAGGACGGCGGCGCGTGGACGACGGTGTCCACCGACGCGGAGTGGCAGACGATCTACCGCTGGAAGCGCGAGTACCTCGGCGTCTCCACGGCCCAGATCAGCTGGAGCGTGCCCGCCGACGCGGTGCCGGGGACGTACCGGATCGTGCACCACGGCGACGCCAAGAGCCTGACCGGGTCGATCAAGCCCTTCACCGGGACGACCCGCACCTTCACGATCACTCCCTAGGGGACAAAACTCACGGCGCTCGCGTCCTCCGGGCGCGAGCGCCGTTGACACCGGGTGTGCTTAACAACCGAAATGGCCTGAAATCCGGCACGCGAAAGTTGATCACGCTCGGCATGGCGACCGTCCTGGTCGCGGCGGGCGGTGCCGCCCTGGCCGAGGTCGTCTCCGGTACGCCCGCCGCGGCGCCCTCCTTCAACGGCCCGGTGTACGCCCTCGCCCACCGCGGAAACGTGGTCTACGTCGGCGGCTCCTTCACCGGCGCGGTCGTCGGCGGCAAGACGATCGCCCGCGCCCGGCTCGCCGCCTTCGACTCGAGCACCGGGACCCTGCTGAGCTGGAACCCGGGCGCCGACGCCACCGTACGAGCCCTCGCGGTGGACGGCACCACCGTCTTCGCCGCCGGGGACTTCGACAAGGTCGCCGGCATGTCCCGCGACGCGGTCGCCGGCATCGACGGCACCACCGGTGAGCTCACCGGCCTCAAGCACACCGTGCTGGGCCAGCCGAACGCGCTCGCCGTGGGCAACGGCCGGCTGTACGTCGGCGGCCGGCTCACCGCCGTCGACGGCGCCCCGCGGACGAACCTGGCGGCGTTCAGCACTGCGAGCGGAGCCCTGGACACCTGGGCGCCGACCACCGACGACACCGTCAACGCGCTGGCGGTCGCGGGCACCCGCGTCTACCTCGGCGGCCGCTTCCACAAGACCAACGGGATCAGCTCCACGCTGCGCCTCACCGCGGTCGACGACGTGACCGGCGTCCTCGACAAGAGCTTCCTGCCCAAGCCGGTGTCCCAGGTCTTCGCGCTCTCGACCGATGCCGACGGCGTCTACGCCGCGCTCGGCGGCCAGGGCGGCCGGGCCATCGCGTACACGTTCGGCGGCCTCGCCCGCTGGACCCGCGTCTTCGACGGCGACGCGCAGGCGATCGCGACGCTCGGCGGGACGACGTACGTCGGCGGCCACTTCGACCGGGCGTGCACGACCACCAACAACGGCACCAACGGCGTCTGCACCGACGGCTCGGTGCCGCGGGTCAAGCTCGCCGCGATCGACGGCGCCGGCAACCTGACCGAGTGGGCGCCGCAGGCCAACGGCGTGGTCGGGGTGCGTACCCTCGCCACCGACACCGCCACCGGCCTGCTCAGCGTCGGCGGCGACTTCACCACCATCGGCGGCGTCACGCAGAAGCGCTACGCCTCGTTCGGCGGGCCCACCGCGCGGACTCCGGTGCCGCCCGCGCCGCCCACGCCGTACGTGGCGTCGTACAACTTCGACTCGACGGTGCCGGACGGCACCTACGACGACGGCTCGGGTAACGGGCACCAGCTGCGGACGCGCGCGGTGAACGGTGCCACCCTCAAGACGGTCGCGCACGGCAGCGGCCAGGCCATCATGTACCCGGCGAAGTGCACGGGGACGACCTGCCCGCGGGTGGTGCTGCAGGCCGCCGACGCCCCGGACCTCAACCCCGGGGCCAAGGACCTGCGGTACGGCGCCCACGTCATGCTCTCGCCGGCGGAGACCTCGTCGGGCGAGAACATCCTGCAGAAGGGCTACTCGACCACCGGCGGGCAGTACAAGCTCCAGGTCGACGGCGCCTCCGGCAAGCCGAGCTGCGTGATGAGCGACAAGTCGTCGACGACCATCCACCTGGCCAAGAGCGGCAAGTCCATGGCCGACGGTGGCTGGCACTCCCTCGAGTGCCGGCGCGCCGGCGCCACGCTGACCATCCTGGTCGACGACCAGGTGGAGGGCTCCACCACGCTGCCCGCGGCCCTGTCCGTGGTCACGACGCAGCCGCTGAGCCTGGGCGGCAAGGGTACGGGCGTCAACAACGACCAGTTCCACGGCGGCCTCGACGACGCCTGGGTCAGCATCGGCTGAACCGGCGCACGGGTGGAGCGGCCGGGATCCGTCCCGGCCGCTCCGCCTGTTCTCACCGGGTCTTCGAGCGGCCGGGGAGGAAGATCGCCACGACCGCACCCACGGCGATCACGGCGGCGCCGACCATCACCGCCGGCACGATGCCGTCCACGAACGACTGGCCGCCGGTGTAGCCGCCGTACGAGCTGAACACCGAGGCCAGCACCGCGACCCCGACCGCCACGCCCAGCTCCCGGATGGTGTTGTTGGCGCCGGAGGCGACGCCCCGGTCCTTCTCGGAGACGCTCGCCAGCGCCATGGTGCTGATCGGCGCGAAGGTGAGTCCCATGCCGACGCCGGCCAGGGCGAAGGCGATCACCAGGTCGCCGTAGGAGACGGTGGTCGAGCTCACGAGGGCGATCCAGAGCACGCCGGTGGCGAGCAGCACCTGTCCGGCCACGATCAGGTTCCGGACGCCGGCCCGGTCGGCGAAGATCCCGGCGAGCGGCGCGACGACCATCGGCGCCATGGTCCACGGCAGCGTGCGAACCCCCGCCTCCAGCGGGCTGAGCCCCTGCACGACCTGGAAGAACTGGGCGAGCAGGAACACCGAGCCGAAGGTGCCCGCCGAGAAGGTCAGGGTGACCACCGTGACCAGCCCGAATCCTCGCGACCGGAACAGGGTCAGCGGCAGCATCGGGGTCCGGTTGCGCCACTGCCACAGCACGAAGAGCGCGATGAGTACGCCGCCCGCCGCGAGCATGCCGAGCACCCGGCCCGAGCGCCAGCCATGATCCGGCCCGTCGATGACGCCCCAGACGAGCAGCAGCATCCCCGCCGCGGAGAGCACCAGTCCCAGCGGGTCCAGCCGTGGCGCGCCGCCCCGCGACTCGCGCAGCACGACGGCGGCGAGGACGGTGGCGAGCACCCCGACGGGTACGTTCAGCCAGAAGATCCACGACCAGTGCAGCCCCTCCACGACGGCGCCGCCCACCACGGGCCCGACGGCCACCCCTAGGCCGCTGATGCCGCCCCAGATGCCGACCGCGGCGTTGCGCATCCGCTCGGGTACGGCCTGCGCGAGCAGCGTGAGGGACAGGGGAGCGACGGCGGCGCCGGCGAGTCCCTGCACGGCTCGCGCGGCGGTCAGCATCCAGGGCTCGGTGGCCAGGGCGGCGGCCGCGGACGCCAGCGTGAACACGACGATCCCGGTCAGGAACATGCGCCGCCGGCCGATCCGGTCACCCAGCGCCGCGGCGGTGAGCAGGAAGGCGGCGAAGGGCAACGTGTAGGCGTTGACGAACCACTGCAGGTCGGCCAGGGAGGCGCCGAGCTCGGTCCGGATCACGGGGAGTGCGGTGGTCACCACGAGGTTGTCGAGCGTGACCATGAAGATCGGGATGCCGACGGCGGCCAGCACGGCGGCGAGCGGTCGTGCCGGGTGCGGTCGTGCGGGAGCGGGCGGCTGCACGCTCGGCACGGTCATGGTGGTCATGGACGGGCTCCTTGTTGTTATCGAATGATAACTAGTGCGCCCGCCACGTTAGTTATCAACCGATGCCTTGGCAACCCCCGGACATGCGGAACGGGCCGGCGCTGCGATCGCCGGCCCGTTCCCGCCTCATGTCACGGCACGAGGACGTTGCGGTAGATGGCGTTGTCGGTGCCGCGGACGAACAGCTGCAGGCTGCCGCTGAACACGTCCGCGCCGGGTCCGGAAGGGGTCGCTCCGCCGCCGGGGACGGGTGCCCACCCGCTCCAGGCGCCGCTGCGCAGAACGTTGCGATAGATCGCGTTGTCGGTGCCGCGGACGAAGACGTTCAGAGCACTGGTGAAGACCACGGCCGCCGGGCCCGACGGTGTGGCACCGCCGCCGGGGACCTGGGCCCATCCGCTCCAGGTGCCGCTGCTGCTGAGGGTGTTGCGGTAGATGGCGTTGTCGGTGCCGCGTACGAGGAGGTTCAACGCGCCGCTGTACACGACGGCCGCGGGTGCCGAGGGTGTGGCGCCGCCGCCGGGGACCTGGCTCCATCCGGACCAGGTGCCGCTGCTGCTGAGGGTGTTGCGGTAGATGGCGTTGTCGGTGCCGCGTACGAGGAGGTTCAACGCGCCGTTGAAGACGACGGCCGCGGGTGCCGACGGTGTGGCGCCGCCGCCGGGGACTTGCGTCCACCCGCTCCAGTCCCCGCCGCTCAGCACGTTGCGGTAGATGGCGTTGTCCGTGCCGCGCACGAAGACGTTCTGGGTGCCGTTGTACGAGACCGCGGCGGGGCTGTCCGGCGTCGCGCCGCCCCCGGGGAGCGGGGCCCAGCCGGTCCACTGCTCGAGCGGCTCGGCCACGGCCACCGGGACGGCTGCCCTGGCCGGGGCCGGGATGCCGAGCGCGGCCAGCGCGATCAGCGCGGCACCCGCGAGCGCCGCCCTGAGGCGCCGCGTTCCGTGCTTCGAGATGGTCATCGCGTCTCCTTCGACGAAAGGTGTGCGGTGCGATGACTACCGGCGGGCCCGCCTGTGCGTCGCCTTCAATCTCGTCCGGGGACAACGGTCGGTCAAGACTCCTTTTCCTATTGAAGAATGACAATGCAGCGTCGCCTTTTCGCCATTCTTTACGGCTGCGACAGCGGTGTGTCGGTCGCGGTGTGTCATCCGCTGATAACCTGGAGGGGTGGCCCGTACCCGTCTCACCGCCGAGGAGCGGCACGAGCAGCTGCTCCGCGCGGCACTGACCGCCTTCACCACCGGTGGCTACGCCGGCACCACCACCGACCAGGTCGCCCGGATCGCCGGGGTCTCCCAGCCGTACGTCATCCGGCTGTTCGGCACCAAGCAACAGCTCTTCCTCGCCACCGTCGAGAACGCCGGCCGGCGCATCGAGGAGCGCTTCCGCCAGGCGGCCGCCGTGGAGCCCACCCTGGCCAGCCTCGGCGCGGCCTACGACGACCTGCTCGCCGAACGGGAGCTCATCACCGTGCTGCTGCACGGCTTCACCGCCAGCGCCGACCCCGCGATCGGCCCGGTGGTCCGCGACTGCTTCGGCCGTATCTACCGCACGGTGCGCGAACTGACCGGCGCCGACCAGGACGAGGCCCGCCAGTTCCTGGCCATGGGCATGCTGCTCACCTGCCTGGGCGCGATGCAGGTGGTCGGCCCCGATCCCGTGCCGCGCGAGCCCTGGATGACCGAGCTGCTGGACAAGTAGCTCAGGGCATGTTGTGCCGGGTGTACGCCGGCTCTCGGAACCCCATCATCGCCTCGGTCATCCGCACCGCCTCCACCGCCGGGCGCACGTCGTGCACGCGGACGATCCGTGCTCCTCTCAGGACGCAGAACACCACCGTCGCGAGCGTGCCGGCGAGGCGTTCCGCCTGGGGCAGGTCGAGGGTCTCGCCGATGAAGTCCTTGTTGCTCACCGCCGCCAGCAGCGGGTGGCCGATGTCCGCCACCTCGTGCAGGCGGCGGGTGATCTCGAGGGTGTGCAGGGTGTTCTTGTTGAGGTCGTGGCCCGGGTCGATGATGATCTGCTCCGGGCGTACGCCGCGGTCCTCGGCCAGCCGGACCTTCTGCCGCAGGAAGTCCGTGACCTCGGCGGTCACGTCGTCGTAGGTGGGCCCCGGGTGCGCCGTCCGCGGCGCCGCGAGGCTGTGGGTGATGACCAGGGTGGCGTCCGTGCCGGCCACCGCGTCGGCCATCTCCGGGTCGCGCAGGCCGGACGTGTCGTTGATGACGCCCGCGCCGGCCTTGATGACCTCGCGGGCCACCTCCGGGCGGAACGTGTCCACGGACACCACCGCCAGGCCCTGAGCCGCCTCGACCACCGGGAGGACCCGGTCGAGCTCCTCCGCCGCGGTGACCTCCGGGCCGGGGGCGAACGGCACGCCGCCGATGTCGATCCAGTCGGCGCCCGCCTCCGCCGCCGCGCGGACCGCCTCGGTGGCACGGTCGAGCGCGAAGGTGCGGCCGCGGTCGTGGAACGAGTCCGGGGTGCGGTTCACGATCGCCATCACCGCCACCCGCCGGGAGAAGTCGTACGCGCGCCCGCCGATGACCCGGTTGGCGCTGATCAGAGGCGGTTCGTAAAGGCTCACGCCCGGAGACTAACCCGGCGATGAGGTGCGGGAATTGGGGACTCCCGGGAATGATCGCGGCGCTCTAGGGTGCAAGGGGTGACGGAAGCAGGACTCGCGGTCGCCGACGTGCGGGGTCCGTTGCGCTACCTGTGGTGGCTGGTACGCCGGCAGAAGCGCCGGGTGGCGGTCGGTGCGCTGCTCGGGTCCTCGTGGATGGTGGGGCTGACGCTCCCGCCGTACCTTCTCTCCCAGGCCGTCGATCTCGGCCTTCGCCGGCGTGACCGGGCGGCGCTGACCGCCTGGGTCGCCGCGCTCCTGGCCGTCGGGGTGGTCAACGCGATCCTGGCCATCCTGCGCCACCGGACCATGACGAAGATCCGCCTGGACGGCGGGCTGCGCACCATCCGGACGGTGATCGCGCACGCCACCCGGCTCGGTGCGGCCCTGCCCCGGCGCATCGGCGGGGGCGAGGTGGTGACCATCGGGGTGGCCGACGTGTGGGTGCTCGCCCAGGCCCTGACCGTCACCGGGCCCGGATTCGGCGCCGCCCTCGCGTACGGCGTGGTGGCCGTGCTGTTGCTGAAGATCTCGCCGTTGCTGGCGGTCGTGGTCCTCGCGGGTGTTCCGGTGCTGGCCCTGGTGGTCGGGCCGATGCTGCGCCGGCTGCAACGCGCGGGCACCAGGTACCGGGCCCGTCAGGGCGCGCTCGCCGACCGGCTCGTCGACGTCGTCGCTGGCCTGCGCATCCTCAACGGGCTCGGCGGCAAGGAGGCGTACGCGGCCCGTTACCGCAGCGAGTCGCGCCGGGTCGTCGAGGAGGGCTACCACGTCGGCGCGGTGACGAGCTGGATCCAGGCCCTCGGCATGGGCCTGCCGGCCCTGTTCCTGGCGGTGGTGATCTGGCTGGCGGCCCGGATGGCGGCGCAGGGCACGATCACGGTGGGCGAGCTGATCGCGGTCTGGGGGTACGCCGCCGTGCTGGTCGTGCCGGCGGCCTTCGTCATCGAGGGCGGCTTCGACATCGGCCGCGCGATGGTCGCCGGCCGGCGCATCCTGGAGTTCCTGCGGCTACCGGCCGACCCCGCACCGCCCGAGCGGGGACCGGAGCGGCCCGCGGCGCTGTACGACCCCGAGTCCGGTGTGGTCGTCGCCCCCGGCCTGTTCACCGTGCTCGCCACGGCCCGGCCCGCTGATGCCGCCGCCGTCGTCGACCGCCTGGGCCGCTACGGGCTCACCGCCGCCACCTGGGGCGGCATCCCCGTCGTGCGGATCGCCGTGCGCGAGCGCGTGCTGGTCGCCGACGGCGACGCGTACCTGTTCACCGGCACGCTGGGCGAGGTGGTCGCGGGCCGGGCGGCGGTCGACGACGCCGCCGTCCGCCGGGCCCTGGCCGCCGCGGCGGCGAGCGACATCGTGGACGGCCTGCCCGGCGGGACCGCCGCCGTGCTGGACACCCAAGGCCGCAATCTCTCGGGCGGCCAGCGCCAGCGGATCCGCCTGGCCCGGGCGCTGCACGCCGACCCCGAGATCCTGCTCGCCGTGGAGCCGACCTCGGCGGTCGACGCGCACACCGAGGCGGCCGTCGCCGAACGCCTCGGCGCCGCGCGGGCCGGGCGGGCGACCCTCGTCACCACCACCTCGCCCGCGCTGCTCGAGCGCGCGGACGTGGTGCACTACCTGGTCGCGGGCCGGGTGATCGCCACCGGCACGCACCGGCATCTGCTCGCCGCGGAACCGGGATATCGCGCGCTGGTCAGCCGCGCCGCAGGGGAGGGCGTGCCGGCCGGGGCGGTCCGGTGACCGTCCTGCCCGTCGCCGGGACCGCCCACCTGCGCCGGGCGGCCGCCCGCCTGCTGCGCGTGGAACGACGCACGGTCGTCTGGATGGTGCTGCTCAACGCGTCCGCCGCGGTCGCGGCACTGGGCGGGCCCTGGCTGCTGGGCCGGATCGTCGACACGGTGGCCGCGGGCGGCGCGTCGGTCGGCGCGGTGGACCGGCTCGCCGGCGGCATCCTGGTGTGCACGCTGGCGCAGATCATCCTGGCCCGTACGGCGCTGGCGGTCGGCTACCGCTTCGGGGAGCGTACGGCGGCCCGCGTCCGGGAGGGCTTCCTCGACCGCGCCCTGGCCCTGCCCGCGTCCGTGGCGGAACGGGTGCCCACCGGCGACCTGGCCACCCGCGGCACCGCGGACGTCGGAGCGGTCGCGACCACGCTGCGCGACGCGGTGCCGGAGGTCCTCATCGCCGCCGGTCAGGCGCTGTTCGTGCTGGCCGCCGTCTTCGTCCTGGAACCGCTGCTGGGGGCGGTGGCCGTGCTCGGCCTCGCCGGGATCCCCGTCGTGACGCGCTGGTACCTGCGCCGGGCCCGGCGGGCGTACCTGGAGGAGGGTGCGGCGGCGTCGGTGCTCGCCGACGAGATGGCGGCGACGATCGCGGGTGCGCGTACCGTCGAGGCCTTCGGGTTGCAGGAACGCCGGATCGCCGTGGCCGGGCACGCGATGACCCGGGTCCGGCGCACCCGGCTGCGGACCCTCTTCCTGCGCAGCGTCCTCTTCCCGGCGGTCGACGTCTCCTATGTGCTCCCGGTGGTGGCGGTGCTGCTGATCGGCGGCGTCCTGCACGGTCAGGGACGGCTGAGCCTGGGCGCGGTCGCCGCGTCCGCACTGTACCTGCGGCAGCTCGCGGTCCCGCTCGACGCCATCCTGATCTGGCTGGAGCAGCTGCAGAGCAGCGCGGCGTCGTTCGCCCGGGTGGAGGGCCTGGCGGCGATCCCGCCGGCGGTCACGGTGCCGGGCCCGCCGCCGGCCGGGGACCGGATCGAGGTCCGCGATCTCCGGTACGCCTACGACGGAGGCCGGGACGTGCTGCGCGGCGTGGATCTGACGGTACGGCCGGGGGAGCGGCTGGCCGTCGTCGGGCCGTCCGGGGCGGGCAAGTCCACGCTGGGCCGTCTGCTCGCCGGGGTGGACCGGCCGCGCAGCGGGACGGTGACGGTGGGCGGGGTGGCGATCGCCGATCTGCCGCCGGACCTGCTGCGCCGGCAGATCGTGCTGGTGAGCCAGGAACATCACGTGTTCCGCGACGCGGTGCGCGACAACCTCACCCTGGCCGCGCCGGACGCCACCGACGAGCAGCTGCGGGCGGCGCTGGCGGTGGTCGGCGCGGATTGGGCGGACGAGCTGCCGCAGGGCCTGGACACGCCGCTGGGCGGGTCGGGCATCGCCCTCGACGGTGCCCGCGCCCAGCAGCTGGCGCTGGCCCGGGTGGTGCTCGCGGACCCCCACACGGTGGTCCTCGACGAGGCGACGGCCCTGCTCGACCCGGCCACCGCGCGGGATGCCGAACGGGCGCTGGCGGCGGTGCTGCACGACCGTACGGTGATCGCGATCGCCCACCGGCTGCAGACGGCGCACGACGCCGACCGGGTCGCGGTCATGGAGGCCGGGCGCCTGGTGGAGCTCGGCACCCACGACGACCTGATCGACGCCGGTGGTGCGTATTCGGCTCTCTGGCGGACGTGGCACGGCTGACTCGTACCGACAGTGACGCCCCTCAGCATGCCAAGCCGATGGGTGCGCTAGGAAAAGCCCCGACCGGCCTGCATACCCCATCGCAGCCGATCTATGCAGCGTGAATTCGCACCATCGGTCAACCGGAATCAGGTTCGGCGCGCGCTCCCAGCGGGTAGCGCATAGGGAACGCACCGACGGACGAACCAACTTGGAGGTAGCGATGAGTGACCCTTACACGGGCGCCCGCGCACCGGACGGCACGACGGGCTACGGCGAGGTGCCGGTGCAACCGGCGACGGAGACTTATCCGGCCACCGAGACCTACCCGGCAACGGAGACCTACCCGGCGACGGAGACCTACCCCGCGACGGGCCTCACCCCGGGCGAGACCCTGACGGCCGGCGACGACCGCGCCTTCGGTACGACGGAGAGCGATTCCCCCTCCGGCGCCAAGGAGCAGGCCAAGCAGGTCGCCGGCGAAAGCGCGCACGCCGCCGGGCAGGCCGCGAGCGAGGTGAAGGACACCGCCAAGGAGCAGGTCCAGCGGGTCGGCGCCGAGGCGAAGAGCCAGGCGCGCACCGTCGCCTCCGAGGTTCGCGACAAGGTGAGCAGCCAGGCGCGGACCCAGAACGACAAGCTCGTCGGCAGCATCCGGCAGGTCGCGGACCAGCTCGACGAGATGCGCGGCGAGCGGCAGGACTCGCCGGCCGCCACCGTGGTCTCGCGGGTCGCCGACGGCGGCCGGCAGCTGGCCGACTACCTGGACCACCACGGTCCCGAGGGCGTGCTGCGCGAGGTGCAGGACTTCGCCCGGCGTCGTCCCGGCGCCTTCCTCGCCACCGCGCTGGCCGCCGGCTTCGTCGTCGGGCGGCTGGGCAAGGGCGTGGTGAAGGCCGACGACACGGCCGGCAAGCCGCGCACGGACTCCTTCGTGTCCGGTACGGACACCGGCAGCGCGTACGGCACCGGCGGCACCTACGCCACGGGCTACGACACCACCACGGCGACCACGACGGGCGCGACCACGACCGGCACCGGCTACGCCGACCCGGCCGTCGAGACCCGCGGGTACACCGCCGGCGGCACCGAGTACGCCTCCACCGGCACGGGCACGCCCGTCGTCGTGGACGAGGAGTATCCGGGTGGCGCGCGATGACCACGCCGTACCCGGCCGAGCAGGATCGCGCCGAGGAGGTCTCGTCGACCTCCGTCGGTGAGCTGATCGGCAACATCAGCAACGACCTGTCCCAGCTGTTCCGCCAGGAGGTGGAGCTGGCCAAGGCGGAGCTCAAGCAGGAGGCCACCAAGGCCGGCAAGGCCGCCGGAATGCTCGGCGGCGCCGGATTCGCGGGCTACCTCGCGGTGGTGCTGCTCAGCTTCGCGCTGGTGTTCGCGCTGGGCAACGTGATGGACCTCGGCTGGGCCGCGCTCATCGTCGCGGTCATCTGGGGAATCATCGGCGCCGTTCTCTACGCCAACGGGCGCAAGAAGCTCAAGACCGTCGATCCCGTGCCGCACCGCACCGTCGACACGATCAAGGAGGACGCGCAATGGCTGAAGAACCCGACCGGCTGAGGCAGGAGATCGAGCAGACGCGCGCCTCGCTCACGCGTGACGTGGATCTGCTCGCCGAGAAGACAAGCCCGAGGCAGGTGGCCAAGCGCCGCTGGACCTCGGTGAAGGAGAAGGTCATGGGCACCACCTCGGGAGCCACCCATTCGGCGGCCGGCACGGTCCAGGACAAGGCGTCCCAGCTGAGCGACAAGGCGTCGGAAACGGCGTCCCAGCTCGGCGACAAGGCGTCGGACGCCGCCCACAGCGTCGCGGACACGGTCCGCGGCGCCCCGCAGGCCGTGACCCAGCAGACGCAGGGCAACCCTCTCGCCGCGGGCATCATCGCCTTCGGCGTCGGCATGCTCGC
>NZ_JBITLP010000004.1:550240-821035 GCF_044465265.1 Actinoplanes sp. NPDC049681 | reverse complement strand
TTCGTCCTGAGCCAGGATCAAACTCTCCAACAAAAACCTTTGTTGTGAATCCATCCCGGCAACAAAAAATGCTGCCAAAGGAATCCCACCAGACATAAAGCCTGGCCAGGGTAAATCAAATTGGCACTGGCTTATCAAGCACCCTGTTGAGTTCTCAAAGAACAACCACACACCGTTGAAGAACCGCATTTCCGCGGCCCGTTCTCCGGGGCACTCGCTCAACTTTACTCTCGCTGTTTCCCACCGTCAAATCCGGGGTTTTCCCGGTTTCGGCGAAGGATTTCGCTCGAGTCCCATTCCGGCGCACCGGTTATCCGGAGCCGCGCACGACTCCACCGGATGCTCTTTCCTGGGGTTTGGCAGGACGTCCGCTTACCGCGTCCGTTTCCCTGCCGGCTCGAAGAACCTTACCCGGTCGGCTTCGCGGCTCCAAATCGGCCCCCCGAAGGGGTTCCGCGGCCCCCGAAGGGGTCCGGTCCGCACCACCCGGTCCAGCAGACCGAATGGCGAACCATGCCGGCGCTGGGCTCTTCCTGCCCGAGGAACACTCCCGCGGGCAGGAAGAAAGGTACGTCGAGGGTCTAACGACCGTCAAATCCCCGGAAGTAGACCTGGGTCACACCCGTTCGACACCGGCGAACGTCCGCTTGCCCTTGCGCAGGACGAGGAAGCGCCCCTGCAGCAGCGCCGACTCCGGAACCACGGCCTCGGGATCGGTCACGCGCTCGTTGTTGACGTACGCGCCACCCTCGGCGATCGTCCGGCGCGCCTCTCCGCCGCTCTTCACGAGGCCCGCCTGCTGCAGGAGCACGGTGGCAGTCGGCAGCTCACCGCGTACCTGTGTGAGACCGGCCTCGGAAAGGGCGGCCCGCAGCGTTTCCGCCGAGAGCTCCGCCAGGGATCCTCTGCCGAACAGCGCCTGACTGGCGGCCACGGCCTGGTGCGCCTCCTCCTCGCCGTGCACGAGGGCGGTGATCTCGAAGGCGAGTTCGCGTTGCGCGAGCCGGGCCTGGGGCCGCTCGGCGGTCGCCTTGTCCAGCTCCTCGAGCTCCTCGCGGGTCTTGAAGCTGAAGTACCGCAGGTACTGGGAGACGTCGCGGTCGTCGGCGTTGACCCAGAACTGGTAGAACGCGTACGGCGAGGTCATCGCGGGGTCGAGCCAGACCGCTCCACCTTCGCTCTTGCCGAACTTCGTGCCGTCGGCCTTGAGGACCAGCGGGGTGGTGAAGGCCTGGACCGGGCCGGCACCACGCCGGCGGACGAAGTCGACGCCCGCGGTGATGTTGCCCCACTGGTCGGAGCCCCCGAACTGCAGCACGCAGCCGTGCCGCGTGTGCAGCTCGTAGAAGTCGTTAGCCTGCAGCAGCTGGTAGCTGAACTCGGTGTAGCTGATGCCGCTCTCGAGGCGGTTGCGCACCACGTCGCGGGCGAGCATCTTGTTGATCGGGAAGTGCTTTCCCACGTCTCTCAGGAAGTCGATCACCGACAGCTCGCCGGTCCAGTCCAGGTTGTTGACCAGCACGGCGGCGTTGTCGCCCTCGTACGTCACGAAGGGGGCGAGCTGGTCGCGGATGCGCGCCACCCAGCCGGCGGTCACCTCGCTCGAGTTCAGGACCCGCTCGGAGGCCTTGCCGCTGGGGTCGCCGATCTGCCCGGTGGCACCGCCGACCAGCAGCAGCGGCTTGTGACCGGCGAGCTGGAGCCGCCGGGCGGTCACGACCTGCATGAGGTTGCCGACGTGCAGGGACGGCGCGGTGGGGTCGAAGCCCACATAGAACGTCATCGAGCCGCCGTCGAGGTGCTTGCGCAGCTCGTCGGGGTCGGTCGAGTCCTGGATGAGTCCGCGCCACTGCATGTCGTCAACGAGAGTCACCCTGCGATTGTCCTGCATGCCCCGGGGGCTGTGACATCGGGTTTCGTCGTACGGGCGTGGCACGCTGTGGTGATGAGCCGTCTCGGATCCGCCGTACCCCCCGTCGAGATGTCGAAGAAGAAGGCCGCCGACAAGCTGGAGGCGGCTCAGCAGCGGCTGCTGCGGCTCCGGCTGCTGCTCGGCGGCCAGCTGGGCGGGCACAAGATCGGGCCGCCGCTGTGCGTGCTGTTCGAGGGCTGGGACGCCTCCGGCAAGGGCGGTGCGATCAAGCGGCTGGTCTCGCCGCTCGATCCGCGGCACGTCCGCGTCTCGCAGTTCGCCGCCCCGACGTACGACGAGAAGCGGCACCACTTCCTGCAGCGGTTCTGGGCGGTGCTGCCGGGCTGGGGCGGGATGACGGTGCTCGACCGCTCCTGGTACGGCCGGGTGCTGGTGGAGCGGGTCGAGGGCTTCGCGACCAGGGACCAGTGGTCACGGGCGTACGACGAGATCGTGGAGTTCGAACGCACCCTGACCGCCGAGGGCATGATCCTGATCAAGTTCTGGATGCACGTTTCCGACGAGGAGCAGCTGCGCCGCTTCGAGAGCCGGGCGGGCGACCCGTTGCGCGCATGGAAGCTGACCGACGAGGACTGGCGCAACCGGGAACGCCGCAGTGACTACGAGGCGGCCGTCGAGGACATGCTGGAGCGGACCGACCGGGCGCGGGCGAGGTGGCAGGTCGTGCCGGGCGACAGCAAGCACTACGCGCGCCTCGCCGTGGTGGAGCACGTCTGCCACCTCGTCGAGGAGGAGCTGACCGCGCGGGGCTACGACATCACCGAAGCCGGCTGATATTCGGGGAGGTCGAGCACGCGGCGGATCTCCTGCTGCACCTTCTCCGGCGCGGGACGGGCGTCCACGTCGTGCACGACCTCCTTGCGCCGGAAGAGTTCGAGGACCGGCCGGGTCTTCTCGTGGTAGTCGCGCAGCCGGGCGGCGAGGGCCTCCGGGGTGTCGTCCTCGCGGACGATCAGTTCCGTGCCGCAGATGTCGCAGCGGCCCTCGACCTTGGGCCGGTCGGCGATGAGGTTGTAGTCCATGCCGCAACCCGGGCAGAGGCGGCGGCTGAGCACACGGCGGCGTACCTCGTCGTCCGGCAGCTCGAGGTGGATGACGCCGTCCAGGTCGTAGGTCTCCATGAAGAACTCGGCCTGGCGCCCGTTGCGCGGGAAGCCGTCGATGACGAAGCCGAAGTTCCAGTCGTGCTGGTCGAGGCGGTCGCGGACCACCTTCTCGACGAGGTCGTCGCCGACGAGCTCGCCCGCGTTCATCGTGCGCCGGACCTGGGCGCCGAGCTTGGTGTGGTGCTGCACGTGCCAGCGGAAGATGTCGCCGACGCTGATGTGGACCAGGTCGAGGTCGTTCTCGAGCAGCTCGCTCTGGGTGCCCTTGCCGCTGCCCTGCACACCCATGATCACGTACTTGCGCATGGTCTCGTCCTTCCCTCAGGCCGCGGCGCCGACACGCAGCGGACCCGGTGCCGCGCGGCCGTCGAGCCCGGTCGGGTCGAGGCTCCAGCCCTCGGCCACGCGGAGCACGTCGTGCTCGGAGACCAGCACCGTCGTGGAGGCGAAGCTGTCGCCCTCCTCCAGCAGGCGCACCAGCTCGTCGTCCAGGGACTCAGCGAACGACGCGGGCAGCCCGGCCGCGAGTTCCACCGGGTCGGGGTCGCCGAACCACGAGGTGACGTCGCCGGTCTGTCCCACGTATCCGAAGGCGCGGATCAGCGTGCCGTCGTCGGCGCGCTGCCAGCGGTGGGTCTCGGTCACGCGGTGGGTGGCGAAGAACTGAATCTGGGTGTGCAGCTGCTTGGACAGCGCGGCGAGGTCGAGGACGACGTCGGGGCGCATGAGGTGACGGCCCGCCGCGAGCACCCACCGGCTGCCGGCGACACCGCGCAGCGGCGGGGTCACCGCGACGCGGTCGTCGGTGAGGTGCGCCAGGTCGATGCCGTCGCGCCAGCGCACCTCACCGAGGTCGCGCAGGCCCAGGGCGGCGAGCACCTCGCCCGGGTCGCCGTCGCGGACGGCCAGCCACGCCTGCTTGCCGCCGAAACCGACCATTACGTCCGTATCCATGGCACCCACGGTAGTGGTCAACTCCCGCCGGGAGCGGGTTATGCCCAGCCGTAGTCGTCCCGCAGCACCGCCGCGACCTGATCGAAGCGGCCCCGGTCGAGGATCGCTCCCTCGCGGCGGATGCCGTCCTCGTCGACCTCCAGCACCCGGTCGAGGCGGACCCAGCTGGGCCGCGACTCCCGGTCCCAGGCGCCGGGGCCCAGCGCCAGCCAATTGCGCTGGCCGTCCCGCTCGCTCTGGCTGGAGAGCATCAGGCCGAGGAGGGTACGGCCGTCGCGGCCCACCACCAGCACCGGGCGGTCCTTGCCCCGGCTGGCGTCCTCCTCGTACTCGACCCAGGTCCAGACGATCTCGCCCGGGTCGGCGTCGCCGTCGAGGTTCGGCGCGTACTCCAGGTGGCGGCCGCGGCTGGCGGTCGGGACCTGGCGCGGTGCCTGCCGGGGCGCGGGGACGCGGCTGCCCGCCATCCGGCGCAACGATCCGGCGATGCCCTTGAGGAGTCTGCTCACGCCCGGCACTGTAGCGGCCTATGCCGGGCGGTAGGCGACCTCGGGGCTCAGCAATGCCGTCCAGGACGGACGCCACGCCGCCGCGCGGGCCTCGACCTCGCGAAGGAGGTTGCCGCGCCACGGGCCGGAGATGCCGTTGTCCCTCCACCAGGACGGCCAGGCGTCGTAGCGGCGGTCCACGGAGACCGTTCCGGCGGTCGTCTCGATGCGCAGGAAGAACCAGCGCCCGCCGGCGTCGTCCGCCTCGGCCTCCCGCAGCCGGCGCACGAGGTCGGTGAGCTCGCGGAAGGCCCCGAAGCGGCCCTCGCCGGGGAGGTCCGCGGGCGGGTGTTCGCCCGGCTGGGCGGTGACGCTGGCGTCGTCGGCGTACACCAGCAGGGAACATCGGCCGTCACCCGCCGGGGCGCGGCCGCGCAGCCAGGTCACCATCGCGCCCAGTTCGCCGGTCGGCACCGGCACCGGGCGGGTGCGCTCGGTCTCCTCGCGCATCGCGGCCCAGATGAGCCGGTCGTGCTCGGCGTCGCTGAGCTTGCGGATCCGGCGCCGGGCAGGAGGACTGCCGGGCGGCACCATCGGTACGGCGGTGCCCGGCATCAGTCCGCCGCGGGCGGCCACGGCCAGAGCGGCGGGCAGGTCGACCTGCACCTCGGTCAGCCGGCCCACCAGCTCGTGCAGGGCCTCGGGGCCGAAGCCGGCGAGCAGCCGGTCCGCCGCCTCGGCGACAGCGGCGCGCTCCGCCGGGGTGTCGATGCCGTGCCCGCCCCGCACGTACACGAAATCGACGAGCTCGCGGTGGGTGGCGCGCTCGTCGAGGACCGGGCCGGCGGTCGAGTCCAGCCCGTCCTCCACGTCGTCCGGATAGGAGACGCGCTGCCAGGCTGCCGTGCCGTCGCACCAGAGCACGTACCCGAGCTGGTCCTGCGCGGCGAACCGGGTGAGCTCGTCCCAGGGCAGCCAGGCCGGGGCGCCGGCTAGCAGGTCCAGCGGCGGCTCGATGTCCGCGGTCTCGCTGTAGTCACGGTCGTAGCCGTACAGGACCGCCCGGCCGCCCTCGACGAGCGCGAGGTGGCTCCAGCTGCCGCCGCCGTCGTCGTGGTGGGCGCCGGCGGGTCCTACGGTCCAGGTGTCCTCGTGGCCGAGCGCGGTCAGTGCCGCGGCCAGGATGCTCCACCGGCGCCAGAGCGGGCCGGGTGCGGGCAGGTCGACGGTGGTGATCACCGCCCCAGGCTATTGGTCCTTGAGCGATTCGATGAACGCCCGCCATGTTTCGCGGGGAAAGACGAGCGCCGGCCCGTGCGGGTCCTTGCTGTCGCGGACGGCGATGATGTCCGGCAGGTTGTCGGCGACCTCGACGCAGTCGCCCCCGTTGCTGCCGCTGCGGGTGCTCTTGTGCCATCGGGCACCGGTCAGGTCAGCCATCGCTCTCCTTGATGATCGTGCCGATGAAATCGTCGGAGGCACGCTGGTCGAGGGCCGCGCGTTCCAGCTCACGCCAGATGCCGCTATAAGTCTCCACTTCACGGGGCTTGTCGAGGTAGAGGGCGCCGGTCAGATTCTCGCTGTAGATCGTGGTCGGCTCCGGCGCGGCCGCCCCGACGGTGGGGAAGTCGAGAATGGTGAACGAACCGGCGCTGGACGCGCTGTGCGGGCCGGCCGAGAAGGGCAGCACGCGCACGCTCACCCCGGGCCGCTGCGAGATGTTGACCAGGTGTGCCAGCTGTTTCTGCATGCCGAGCGTGTCGGCGATGCTGCGGCGCAGCACGCCCTCGTCGACGATCACCTCGAGCTGCGGCGGGCGGGGGCTGTGCCGGCGCAGCAGCTCCTGGCGCTCCAGCCGTACGGCCACCGCGTTCTGCACCCCGGCCTCGTCGAGGTCGGCGCGCTTGCGGAACACCCACTCGGCGTACTCCCGGTTCTGCAGGAGTCCCGGGATGACGCTGGGCGCGTAGTGCCGCAGCCGCTCGGCTGCCGTCTCCATGCCGACGTAGAGCTCGAACCAGCCCGGGACGACGTCGCCGTACGCGTGCCACCAGCCCTTGGCCTTGGACTCGCGCGCGAGCCCGACCAGCACCTCGGTGATCTGGTCGTTGGCGCCGTAGAACGCGCACATGGCCAGCACGTCGTGTTTGCGCAGCGACACCTCGCCGTTCTCGATGCGGTACATCCGGGCGCGGGAGAACTCGAGCTCCTCGGCCGCCGCCATGAGCGAGATGCCCGCCTGCTCACGCAGCTGCTTCATGAGCCGGCCGGCCTGGCGCCGGGGGACGGTGGACCCGGTTTCCGCGTTCACGGGCCGCCTCCAGTGTCGGGAATTGTGCAGGTGTGCCGAACGAGACGACCGGATCGCCCGTGGCGAGACACTGAGAATTCGATCTCGGGAATCTCGCCCTGATCCATTGATGCCTGAGACTATGTCACGCACGCTCCTGTGTGTAGCCCCCGCATCGCCCACCGTGATGAAGGGGTCCGACGAGAGGGTGCAGGATGCTCGTGCCGCGGACCGACCACCTGCCGGCCCGCCCGTCCTGGGAGTGCCTCGTGTGCGCGACGCCGTGGCCGTGCGCCGACGCCAAGGCCGAGCTGGCGGCGCAGTACGCCCGCTTCCCGTCCGGCCTCGCGATCTACATGGCGTCGACCATGTACGACGCCGTCGAGGACCTCGCCGCGCGGGGCCGGCCCACCCCGGCCGACCTCTACGAACGGTTCCTGTCGTGGGTCTGATCAGGGCAGCTTCAGCGCCATGCCGATCGAGTCCGGGGCCGTCTCGGTGAAGCCGTGCCGGGCGTACAGGCGGCGGCCGGGCGGATCGGCGAGGAGGTTCACGTACGCCCCGGGCGGCGCCTTGGCCCGGATGCGGTCGAGCAGGACGGTCAGCACCGCGTCGCCGAGGCCGCGGCGTTGGTGCTCGGGCAGCACCGCCATGTCGGCGACGTGGAAGTACCAGCCGCCGTCGCCGATGACCCGGCCCATGGCCACGGCCAGGCCGCTCTCCGCGTGCAGGACGTGGCAGGCGTACCAGCTTCCGGGCAGCGCGGCGACGGCCTGCGCCCGGGATCTCGGCGACAGCCCCGCCGCGCGGCGCAGCGCAAGGTACTCGTCGACGGGCGGCGGCCCGTCGAGCAGGCGATACCCCTCCGGCAGGTCCACCACGTCAGCTCCTCGCCGAGATCAGCGCTGTCTCGTACGCGATTATGACGAGCTGGACGCGATCGCGCGCCGCCAGCTTGCCGGGCAGGGGTCAACGGCGAAGCTCGGGGCGCTCTCCAGCAGCGCCCGCATAGCGGTGCAATGGAACCCGGGGCGTAACGGACAGCGGGCACAGATCTCAATGATGAATGAGTGATGTGGCTCCCATTATCAGTGATTTCTGTGCCCGCCGCAGGCTCGCCCGCCGGCAACTTTCTTATTCTCGCCGACTCCAGGTCCGATCAGACCCGATCAAACCTGATCAGACGCGCGACCACAGCTGGTTCGTGGCGACCTGGCAGGTGAAGATGGCGACGTCGGTGCCGCTGCTGCCACCCGAAATTCCGAGGCACTTGCTCGGGTCGGCGCGGTTCTTCAGCTGGAACTGGAAGTCGTTGACGAACTTGGGCGACCAGTCCTGGGTGTGACTGCTGGAACCACTCGCGAGGACGGCGCGGGTGCCGTTCGCGGTGCTGTTCCCGCTGAGGCCCAGGTTCTTGTTGGCCGTCTGGTTCCAGAGGGTCAGGTAACCCGAGTCACCAACCTCCGTCCAGGCGAGGCCGGTGCTGTTGACAACAATGTACGAGCCACTGGCCGCCAGGTACTTGCCATTCCCGTTCTTGTACTTGAAGCAGCAGGTCGATGCCTGCGCGGCGCTGGGGGTGAAGACCGTGAGCAGTGCCCCGACCATCGCCGCTGCCACTGCCGCACCGGCGAACTTCTTCTTACGCATCCGATCTCCTTGCTCAAACGTGCATCGGCGAGACAGTCAACGTCACGGGATAAGCGATTGTCAACTCGTATCGCGAGCGATGGACCCCACTCATCAGGGTCAAAGCGTCATTCTGTATTGTCGTCGGATTCGGCCGAGCCGGGGTATTGGCCGGACTCACCTGCCGTGGCCTGCAAGAGAAGCGGGAAAAGGCTCGGTACGGCACCATCGGGCAAACTCCGACTAGTCACCCAACGCACACGGATAGTTACGTCCGGCGACCCATTCAGGAACCCGTTACCTGACAGATACCATCGCCTTCTTTAATGGCGAATCCTGCGTAGGATCTCCTCAACGAATGTGCAGGTCGACCCTGCGAGAAAGCATCCCGCTCTCAGTGCCGTGGTTATCGCCGGTAGATGAACCCGTGGCCGATCCGGCTGTGCAGGGCATCGCCGACGGATAGCACCCCGGTCAGGCTGCCCGGCAGGGCTTCGGCGGCGTCCGACAGCGGCGTGCGGATGCGTAGCAAGCCGTGCGGATGTGAAGGCGCCCTGCCATCGCCTCGGTCGTCGAACCCGTCGATCGTCGATGACGTACCGTGAAGCCTGGGAGGCGACGTTGACCGAAGAGTGGGATCGGATGCCGAATCCGCTCCGTCCGGGCGCCGTCCGGGCGCACCCACCGGGCGGCCGGCCCACGCTGTGACGAGGCCGGGAGCGGGTGTCGGTGCGGTGTCCTGGTTGAGGGTGCGTTGGTCGCCGTCGTTGTTGCTGGTGTTGTTGCTGTGTGTCGCGGCTGGTGTGCGTTTCGGCCTGCTGGTCGCGGAGTGGCCGGCGAGTAACAGCGACGAGGGCACGATGGGGCTGATGGCGATGCACATCGCCCAGGGCCGCGATTTCCCCAGCTTCATGTACGGCCAGTCCTACATGGGCACCGCCGAGGCCTACCTCGCCGCCCTCATCTTCCGGGTGTTCGGTGCCTCGCTGATCGCGCTGCGCACCGCCATGCTGCTGATGTACCTACTGTTCCTGGCCACCATGTACGTCCTGGCCCGCCGCCTGTACGGCACCACGATCGCCCTGGTATCAGTAGCGCTGCTCACCCTGGGCTCCCGCGAGTTGTACGGCCACCAGCTGGTCGCCCAAGGCGCCATCCCCGAAACACTGCTCGCCGGCACCCTGCTGCTCCTGCTCGCCCACCGGCTGCTGGACACCACCCACGACACCAGCCACCCCCACGCACACCGGTGGCGGCTCGCCGGCTGGGGCGCCACCGCCACCCTCGGCCTGTGGAGCACCGTCCTGATCGCCCCGTTCGTGCTCACCTCCGCCGTACTGGTCTGGATGAGCCTGCGCCGGCGCACCACCCCCATTCCCGGCAGCTGGCCGGCCCTGGCCGCCGGCCTGCTCACCGGCGCCATCCCCTGGATCCTGCACGACCTCAGCCGCCCCTGGCACGACAGCGGGATCCTCGCCGTGATCAACATGTACCTGCACGGCGGCACCGGCCTCAACGGCGCCGCATCACCCGGCCTGACCACCCAGGTCATCAACACCGTCACCACCAGCCTGTCCTACGTCACCGGCGGCTCGGCACTCGCACACCCGAACTCCCCACCCGCCTGGTTCTTCGGCATGTCCGGAAGCTGGCACCCACCCACCGACGACCTCGTCTCCACGCTGTGGGGCATCGCCCTCATCGTGCTGTGGAGCATCGGACTCGTCACCGGCATCCGCCTGCTCCGCCACCACCGCGCCACCACAGCGCAACAACCCACCGCGGACATGCCCACCCAAGCCCAAACCTGGGCAAGATTAGCGATGCTGACCGCCGCCGCCCTGACCGTGCTCGCCTTCGCCGCCAGCCCCACCCCCGGCGTCGCCCCCGCCAACAACTTCCGCTACATCATCGGCGTGCTCATCGCCACCCCCGCCGTCATAGCCCCCCTCTGGGCCCTACCCGCCATCCCACCCCGAGCCGGTGCCCTGCTGCGAACCGCCGTGCTCACCCTCACCGCGATCACCCTCACCCTCGGCACCGTGCAGGCCTACCGCGACGCCGGCCAAGGCCCCACCGAAACACCCCGCCGACAACTCATCAACGCCCTGCACCACGAAGGCATCACCCACATCTACAGCGGCTACCTCGAATGCAACCGGCTCACCTTCCTCAGCAACGAACACATCACCTGCGCCGTACTCTTCGGCAGCCCCACCGACGGCCTGCACCCCGGACTCGACCGCTACCAGCCCTACCGCACCGCCGTGCAAGCCGACCCCCACGCCACCTACGTATTCCGCACCACCGACACCCGCAACACCGTCCTGGCCCACTCCACCTGCCAATGGCAGAAACACTGGAACCTCAACGGCTACCACGTGTGGCAACCAGCCCAACGCTGCCCCATCCCCGCCGAACACGGTCGGTGACGCGTGCCCCGAATTCGGGGCCCTGCAGGGAGGCCGAACCGACGCCGGTGCGCCGGCCCGCTCGCCTCGACGGCGGCGCCCGCGCTGGGCACCCCTCAAGGACCCGGGGGTCTTGTACCGCTGGGGTGGAGGACGCTGTAGTGGCGCTCGCGTCACTCGCCGTATTCGGGCTCGACGGGTGATCTTAGGTCTTCGTGTGTCGATCCTTAAGGGCTCCTGAGGTACGGCCCGCCGCCCGGTCACGGCGGCCATAGTCGTCAGGCGCCGTGCCCGCGGCCGCCGAGCCGTGCACCCCGCGGCCGTCCGACGAGAGCCCGAGGTGACCGAGTCCGTGCCTATGTCCGCTGCCCATCAGTTCCGGTACACGCTGGCGGCGGGTGCCACCGCCGTGGTGATCGGCGTCGGGTTCACGGTCGTCGGGCTCCACCGGCACGACGCCGGACCGGCCGCCGAGCGGACGTCCGCCGACGCGCCCCTGGTCACCCAGCCGCCCGCCGACGTCGACGACACGGGCACCGGGACCGACCTGCAGCTCGACGAGGCGGCGGCCGCTTCATTGCCGCCCTCGGCGGCGCCGTCAGCCACCGCGGGCAAGCCCGCACCGGCCGCCACCACGACGCCCCCGAAGCCCAAGGCGAAGCCGAAGCCGAAGGCCACCGCGGCCCGGCGCCCGGCCACCCGGCCGCCCGGCCGGCCCAGCACCGGTAACCCGCCGGCGACGAGCGGTTCGATCCTCGACCGCGTGCTCGCCCACATCAACGCCGCCCGCAACGACGAGGGTCTGCCGGCGCTCACGCTGGACGAGTCGCTGTCGAAGGCCTCGGCGCTGCACAACCAGCTGATGATCGACGGCTGCGGCCTGAACCATCAGTGCCCGGGCGAGTCCGGGATCGGCGACCGGTTCAGCGCGCAGGGCGTGAGCTGGCGCTCGGCGGGCGAGAACATCGGCTTCGGCTCCGCGGGCGGCAGCGACTCCCAGATCGTCGAGGCCGCCGACGGGCTCACCGACAGCATGCTCGCCGAGGTTCCGCCGAACGACGGCCACCGTAAGAACCTGCTCAGCAAGAGCTTCAAGCGCATCGGCCTGAGCGTGGTCCGCGACAGCAAGGGAGTCGTGTGGATGACCCAGGACTTCGTGGGATGACGGGCGCGAGCGGACCCGCGAGGCGCCGGCGACGCCGCCGCCTCGAGTTCGGGCCGACCCGGCCGTTCGGGCCGTACCGCCCGGGCGGCACGTGCGGGCCGGTGAAGCGGCGCCGCCCGAAAGGGCCGACGCGGCCCACCAGCTGACGCTGTGCTTCGCTGGTGCCGTGACGTATCCCTGGCTCGAACTCCCCGCGGACAAGGTCGACGAGGCGGCGCGGCAGCTGCTCGGCTGGCGCCTGACGGCGAACGGCGTGACCGTACGGCTGACCGAGGTCGAGGCGTACAGCGGGCTGGGCAAGGATCCGGCCAGCCACGCGCACCGCGGGGTGACGAACCGCAACGAGGTCATGTTCGGCCCCGCCGGCATGCTGTACGTCTACCAGATCTACGGCATGCACTTCTGCGCCAACGTGGTGTGCGGTGAGCCCGGCGTGGCATCGGCGGTGCTCCTGCGCGCCGGGGAGGTCGTCGGCGGGGTGGAGGTCGCGCGGGAGCGCCGGCGTACCCGCCGGGACCGTGACCTCGCCTCCGGCCCGGCGAAGCTCATGCAGGTCCTGGCGATCGACCGCCGGGCCAACGGGACGTCGGTGGTGGACGGCAGCGGCCCGGCGACGCTGCACGAGCCCGACGGGCCGGTCGGTCCCGTGGAGGCGGGTCCGCGGGTCGGGGTGACGTCCGCGCACGACGTGCCCTGGCGGTTCTGGATCGGCGGGGACCCGACCGTGAGCGCGTACCGGCGGCACGTTCCGCGGAAAAAGCCGGAACGGCCCGTACGGGAGGGATCCGAGCGCTAACGTCCGGATCGGTGATCTCTCGTCGGTTGTTGCTGCTGCTGGACGTCCTGTGCCTGGCCGGCGTCCTGTGGTGCGCCGTGCTGATCGCCGGCCTGCTGCGCGGCGGGACGATCGTCGCGACCGGGCTCGCCGTGACGGTCGCCGCTCTGCTCGTGCTGCCCGGCTTCACCGCCGGCATCGTCACCAACCGGCGGGCGCTGCGAGGCAGGCGGCCGCAGAGCTGGTTCATCCGCGAGGTGTGGGCGCCCCCGGTGGATCTGCCGCGCTGGGCGCTGGTGGCCGCCGGGATCGTCCTGCTGGCCTTCTGGATCGCCGGAATCAGCGCGCTGGCCGGCGACCGCGCCGCCGATGAACAGCGGTTCGCGCTGGGAGTGCTCGGCGGCGTCGGCACCGGGGGCACGGCGATGGCCGCCGCCACCCTGGTGCGCCGGCGCCCCTGATATTGACAAGCACTTATATAGCCGTGTTTCTATTGGTGCCATCTCGTGACAACGTTGTCACGCCTGTTCCGCAGGAAGGGACGGCACCCCGATGCTCCGTACCCTCGCCGCGGCGGTTGTCCTCACCGCCGCAGCCCTCTCCGTTCCGCAGGCGGCGGCCGCCGCCGACCTGAATCTCACCCAGTACGTCAACCCGTTCGTCGGCACCGACGACAGCAGCTCCCCCAACCCGGTCCCCGGCGGCGCCGGCGGCAGCACCTTCCCCGGCGCCACCGTGCCGTTCGGGATGGTGCAGTTCAGCCCGGACACGCCCACCGGATCCCCGTCGGGCTACCGCGACCGCGACCGCACCATCGAGTCGTTCAGCCTGACCCACTTCAACGGCGCCGGCTGCCCCAACAACGAGGACATCCCGATCCTCCCGGTCACCGGCAACCTCGGCTCCTCCCCCGGCTCGGCCTGGACCAGCTACGCATCGGCGTACACGAAGTCCAACGAGGTCGCCTCGCCCGGCTACTACAAGAACCGGCTCGACAAGTACGGCGTGGACGCCGAGCTGAGCGCCACCACGCGCACCGGCGCGCTGCGGCTCGCGTACCCGGCGAGCACCACCGCGCGGGTCCTGATCAACGCGAGCCGCTCCGCCACCGGTGACCGCGACGGCACCGTCACCATCAGCGGGAACCGCGTCTCCGGGCAGCACACCGCGGGCGGCTTCTGCGGCGGCAAGACGTTCACGATGTACTACTCGATCCAGTTCGACCGCACCCCCACCGGCTACGGAACGTTCAAGGGCGGCACGGTCACGGCCGGGTCCACGACCACCAGCGGCACGCAGACCGGCGCGTACGTCACCTTCGACACCACCTCGAACGCGGTCGTCAACGCCACCGTCGGCATCTCGTTCGTCAGCGTGGCCAACGCGCAGACCAACGCCACCGCCGAGGCCGCGAGCTTCGCGACCGTACGCGCCAACGCGAACAGCGCCTGGAACACCGCGCTGAACCGCATCCAGGTCACCGGCGGCGGCAGCGCCACCGACCTGCAGAAGTTCTACACAGCGCTGTACCACGTGCTGCAGAACCCGAACGTCTCCAGCGACACCAACGGTCAGTACCGCGGCTTCGACGGCGCCGTGCACACCGCGTCGCACCCGGTGTACCAGAACTACTCCGGCTGGGACATCTACCGCTCCTGGGCGTCGCTGGTCGCGCTCATCGCCCCGGACGTCATGAGCGACATCGTCAAGTCGATGGTCCTCGACGGACAGCAGGGCGGACTGCTGCCCAAGTGGTCGCACCAGACGGTGGAGGACTTCGTCATGCCCGGCGACCCCGGGCCGATCATCGTGGGCAGCGCTTACGCGTTCGGCGTCCGCGGGTTCGACACCGCGGCCGCGCTCGCGCTGATGAAGAAGAGCGCCACCGGCGGCAGCACCCAGGGCGCCGTCCTGCGGGGCAACGAGGCCGCGTACGAGGCGAACCAGTTCATCCCCGGCAACCCGTCGGAGACCCTCGAGTACGCGTCCTCCGACTTCGCCATCGCGCAGTTCGCCAAGGCGACGGGCGACACCGCGGCGTACAACACGTACAGCGCCCGCTCGCAGTACTGGCGCAGCCTGTTCAACGGCGAGTCGTCGTACATCCACACCCGCGACAGCGGCGGGGGCTGGCGGCAGCCGCTGAACCCGGCGCAGGAGAGCCCGTACGTCGAGGGCAACGCCGCCCAGTACACGTGGATGGTCCCGCACAACCTCGGCGCGCTCGTCACCCTGATGGGCGGCCCGGCCACCGCCGTGCAGCGCCTCGACCACCACTTCACCGAGCTCAACGGCGGACTCGTGCGGCCGTACTTCTACATCGGCAACGAGCCCGAGCACAACGTGCCGTGGGCGTACAACGCCGCCCGCAAGCCCGCCGGGACCAGCGACGCGGTCCGCCGGGTGATGAGCGAGTCGTTCACGACCGGCGCCGGCGGCCTGCCCGGCAACGACGACCTGGGCGCCACCTCGGCCTGGTACGTCTGGTCCGCGCTGGGCTTCTACCCGGTCACCCCGGGCGCCGACACCCTGGCGGTGCACGGCGCGCTGTTCCCGGACGTGCTGATCCAGCGCGCGCCGGGCAACATCACGATCACCGGCGGCAGCTCCGCCGACCGCTACGTACAGAGCCTCTCGGTGAACGGCAGCTCGACCAGTCACAGCTACTTCCGGTACGGGGACATCGCCGGCGGCGGCACCATCGCCTTCACGCAGGGCGGCAGCCCGTCGGCGTGGGGCACGGGCGCGGGCGACGTACCCCCGAGTTTCGGTGACGGCCGCGCCCAGCCGCCGGCCGAACCCGACCTGGGCGCGAACCTGGCCCTGGGCCGGCCGGTGACCGGCTCGGCCGCCTGCAACAGCGCGGAGTCCCCGGCCAAGGCCGTCGACGGCGCGATCGCGGGCAACAGCAAGTTCTGCTCGGGTACGGCGCCGCAGCAGCTTCAGGTCGACCTCGGCTCGGCGCGTACGGTCAGCTCCTTCGTCGTCAAGCACGCGGGGCTCGGCGGCGAGCAGACCGGATGGAACACCGGCGCGTACACGATCTCGACCAGCACGGACGGCACCACCTGGAACGCCGCGGTCACGGTGACCGGCTCGAAGGCCAGCCGGACCTACACGCCGATCCCGGCCCGCACCGCCCGCTACGTACGGTTCGAGACGAGCCAGCCGGCCAACGACGGCAGCGGCACGGCGCGGATCTACGAGCTCGAGGTGTACGGCAGCAGCAGCGCACCCACGGACCTCGCCCTGCGCCGTCCGGCCGCCGCCGACTCGTCCTGCGGGGCGACCGAGGGTCCGGACAAGGCGTTCAACGGCAGCTGGCTCGGCGGCTGGTCCGACAAGTGGTGCTCGCAGGGCGCCACCAAGTGGGTGCAGGCCGATCTGGGCAGCCGGCAACGGATCTCCACGGTGATCGTGCGACACGCCGGCGCCGGCGGCGAGAACCCGGCATGGAACACGCGCGACTTCGACGTCCAGACCTCGGACGACGGTTCCTCGTGGACCACCCGGGCCCAGGTACGCGGCAACACGGCGGATTCGACGTCCACAACGGTGAACGTCGATGCCCGCTATCTTCGTATATCCGTGGTGACGCCCGCCTCCGACGGGAACACCGCGGCGCGGATCTATGAGGTGCTCGTGAACTAGGGGGCGACAGTCCCCGGGGTGGGGGTCGGGTCCCGCGATCCCCACCCCGGGCCCGGTCAGCGCGGCGCGGACTCCTTGCGGATCTTCGAGGAGCCCGTGCCGACCGACCAGCCGGTCACCCAGCGCGCGGCCGTGTCCTTCTTCGTCCGGTCGACGAGGTGGTACCAGTCCATCCGGCAGCGATCGGTGGTGACCTCCAGGACGCCGTAGCCGTGCCCGTCGGTCTCCACCCACTTGACGTGCTGGTTCGTCGCCTTGATCAGGTCGGCGGCCAGCACGCTCAGCGGGCCGCCCGGCGAGGTGCCCAGGTAGTCGTCGATGTTGTCGCTGGTCACCGACGGCACCACGAACTCGGCGGCGGCCGGGTTGCGCGTACCGGTGTCCTTGGTCGTCAGCTCGTTCGCCCACGAGGTGTGGATGTCGCCGGTGATGAAGACGACGTCGCGGGTGTGTGCCGCGCGCAGGGCGTCCACGAGCCGCTCGCGGTCGGCGTTGTAGCCGTCCCACTGGTCGGGGTTGACGATCACGCCGTTGTCGGGGATCCCGAGCAGGTCACCCAGCGGGCCGAGCAGCCAGGCCGGCAGGGTGGCCAGGTCGAGCCGCGAGATCATCACCGGGTTGCCGACGAGCTTCCACTTCGCGGTGCTGCCGACCAGCCCGTCGGTGAGCCACTCCAGCTGGTCGCCGCCGGCGATCGTGCGGGCCGGATCGTCGATGTCGCCGCCGTCGATGCCGCTGACCTGCTTCGAACGGTACGTCCGCAGGTCCAGCATGGACAGCTCCACGAGGTTGCCGTAGCGCAGCCGCCGGTAGATGTGACCGTCGGCGCCGAGACGTACGGGCATCCACTCCGCATAGGCCTGCCGCGACGCCGCCTTGCGGGCCCCGAAGTCGCCCTCGGTGGCCGGCGTGTGGTTCTCGGCGCCGTCGCTCCACATGTCGTTGGCGACCTCGTGGTCGTCCCAGGTGATGATCCACGGCACCGAGGCGTGCAGCGCCTGCAGATCCGGGTCCGTCTTGTGCAGGGCGTGCCGGATCCGGTAGTCGGCCAGGCTCACGGTCTCGTGCTCCGGCTTGGTGGGGCGCACGACCACGCCCCGGGCGCCGAACTCCCCGGTGCCGTACTCGTAGATGTAGTCACCCAGGTGCACGACCAGGTTGAGATCCCCGCGCTCGGCGAGGTGCCGATAGGCGGAGAAGTAGCCGGCTTCCCAGCTGGCGCACGAGACGACACCCATCCGCAACCGGCTGATCGCGGCGTCGGCACTAGGCGCGGTCATCGTCCGGCCCACCGGCGACCAGGCGCCCTCGTAGCCGAAACGGAACC
Source organism: Actinoplanes sp. NPDC049681 (assembly GCF_044465265.1). Lineage (NCBI taxonomy): Bacteria > Bacillati > Actinomycetota > Actinomycetes > Micromonosporales > Micromonosporaceae > Actinoplanes > Actinoplanes sp. NPDC049681. The sequence continues at coordinate 803,306 of NZ_JBITLP010000004.1, read as the reverse complement.
AGTACGTCGTGGCCGGCCTCAGCCCGGCCACGTCGACCTTGACGGTGTGGTCGCGGGCGGGACCGGTACGCACCTCGCCGGACTGCACGACGCTCGAGAAGCCGGCGTCGGCGGCGATCTGCCAGGTCACGGTGACGTCCGGGCCCGCGCCCGAGCCGGGCACGGAGTCGGCGGTCGGGGTGACCCGGGTCCAGAGCAGGATGCCTCCGGGCAGCGGATCGCCGGAGGCGACACCGTGCTGGAAGACGCCGGCGGCGGCATGGGCCTCGCCGGGCAGGGTGGCGGCGGCGACGAGGCCGGCGCCGGCGGAGAGGCCGGCGAGACGCAGGAGGGTGCGGCGGTCGACCGCACCCTCAGCGCTGGGAATGACAGTCATGAACCTCTATCTACCAGAGAGTAGGACTGTCAGGGCCCCGATGAGACAGATATTCGAACCAGGTTCAGAAAACGATCATTCGGAGATCGCGTCGATGAGGTCGCCGACCGGGCGGTCCGGCAGGGCGCGTGCCACGTCGGCGACCGCGACGATGCCGACCAGCTGGTGACCGTCGATGACCGGGAGCCGCCGCACCTTGTGCTGCGCCATGGTGCGCAGGATCTCGGCGGCGTCGTCGTCCGCGCCGATCGTCACGGGCTTGCCCTGCCCGAGCTCGCCGGCGGTGATGTCGCCCGGGTTGCGGTCCTGGGCCAGCGCCTTCACCACGATGTCGCGGTCGGTCACCATGCCCTTGAGCCGGTTGTCCTCGCCGCAGATCGGCAGCGAACCGACGCCCAGGTCGGCCATCTTGTGGGCGGCCTCGGCCAGGGACTCCTTCTCGCCGATGCAGGTGACGTCGGGGGTCATGATCTCGCGTGCGGTGGGCATGAGAATCTCTCCCTTCTCTGACGTATGTCGAACCCGTACCCGCTTCAGACGGTGGCAATCGTGTATGCGACCTCGTCCACAAGTTCGCGGGCGAGAAACCCGGTACGGCCGTAGCGCGGGGCGAGCCGCTGACCGCTGACCGCGTGGGCGAACGCACCCCAGCAGGCCGCCTGTGCGGGTTCGGCACCCCGGCCGAGCAGCCCGGCGACGATTCCGGCCCGTACGTCGCCACTGCCCGAGGTGCCGAGGCCGGCGTCGCCGCTCTCCTCGCGCCAGGCGCGGCCGCCGGGGGCGGCGATGTGGCCGTACAGGGAGACGACGCACTCGTAGCGGCGCGCCAGCTCCCCCGCCTCGGCGGCCAGGTCGTCGCCGGGGTCGCGGCCGAGCAGGTGACCGGCCTCGGTCACGTTGGGGGTGAGGACGACCCGCTGGGAGCGCCCGGCGAGCAGGTCCGGCTCCTTGCTGAGGGCGCCCAGGGCGTACGCGTCCAGCACCACCGCCGCGTCCTTGCCGGCCGCGTCCAGGAGACGGTGCAGCAACCGGCCGGTCTCCTCGACGTCGTCCAGGCCCGGCCCGATCGCCAGCACGTCCGCACCCGCGGCGAGCTCCAGCAGGTGCCCGGGCACGTCGCCGGAGACCGACCCGCCGTCCGTCTCGGGCAGGCCGACGACCTTCGCCTCGGGCACGGCGATGCTGAGCGCGGTCGCCGTCGACCCGGTCACGGCCAGCTGCAGCCGCCCGGCGCCGGCCCGCAGCGCGGCCACCCCGGCGAGCAGGACGCCGCCGGGCGTGAACCGGGAACCGCCGACCACGAGTACGGTGCCGCGGGACTCCTTGTCGCCCTGCGGATCCGGCAGCGGCCAGTCCCGCAGCAGCCGCGGGGTGATGACCTCCTCGTCAGACCGGCTCGGCATCGACGTCCTCCTGCTTCGTGGCCGGTGCGCCCTCCTCGTGCAGGTGCACCACCTCGTTGAACATCTCCGCGCGCAGCGTCTCACCGTCGCGCCGCCACGAGCTGATCGCACAGTTCGCCACCGTGGTCGCGTGCGCGATCTTCATGAGCTCGGCCTCGCTGAGCTGTTCCGCCAGATACCGTACGAGCAGATGGGTCGCCTCGTGGGCGAACAGCAGCACCCGCCCGCCCGGGTGGTCCTCCCGCAGTTCGCGCAGCAGCGACCGCAGCCGCAGCAGCACGTCCGCCCACGACTCACCGCCGGGCGGCCGGTAGTAGAACTTGCCGAGCCGGGCGCGGCGGGCGTACTCCTGCGGCAGCCGCGCCTGTACGCCCCGCCCGGTGAGCAGGTCCAGGATGCCGAGCTCCCGGTCGCGCAGGCGCTCGTCGACCACGGACGGAATCCCGCTGTCGCCGAGCGCGATCTCCGCGGTCTGCCGGGTCCGCAGGTACGGCGACACCACGGCGATGCCGGGCCGCTCGTCCGCCGGCAGCCCGGCGAGCCACTTGCCGACCGCTTCCGCCTGCTCGCGCCCGGTGCCGGACAGCGGGACGTCCGCGTCCCGCTCGGGGATGTCGATCGCCTCCAGGCCGCCGGTCTCCGCCTTCTCGGCGATCACGTTGCCTGTGCTCAGGCCGTGCCGGACGACCGCCAGCCACTGCAGTTGCTCCATGGCGGGCTCTTTACCCCTTCCGGCGGACGCTACGCGGGCCCCGGTCGTTCCAACCTTTGGGAGACCGGCGAGAAAACTCCATAAAGTCGACCCAGTTAGTAGACAAGGCAGGGATTCTCACCGAGACTCGGGCCATGGATCTCACCCTGGCGCTCGCCGGACTCGGCGTCGGCATCGTGGTCGGGCTCACCGGCATGGGCGGCGGCGCCCTGATGACGCCGATCCTCGTGCTGGTCTTCGGCATCCCGCCGGTGGCCGCCGTCTCCAGCGACCTCGCCGCCAGCGCCGTGATGAAGCCGTTCGGCGGGTTCGTGCACGCCCGGCGCGGCACGGTGAACTGGAAGCTCGTCGGCTGGTTGTGCGCGGGCAGCGTGCCCAGCGCCTTCTGCGGGGTCCTGCTGCTGCGACTGCTCGGCGACGACGAGACCGTGCAGCACACGATCAAGATCTCGCTCGGGGTGGCGCTGCTGCTCGCCGCCGGCGGCATGCTGCTCAAGGCCTGGGCGGGCCGCCGCCGGACGGGCGACGGGCCGGCCGAGCCGATCACGGTACGCCCGCTGCCGACGCTGCTGATCGGCGTCGGGGGCGGTCTCATCGTCGGGCTGACCAGCGTCGGCTCCGGCTCGCTGATCATCGTGGCGCTGCTCGCCCTCTACCCGAAGCTGCGCGCGAACGACCTCGTCGGCACGGACCTGGTGCAGGCGATTCCCCTGGTGCTGTCGGCGGCCGTGGGGCACGCGTTCTTCGGCGACCTCAAGCTGGACCTGGCCGGCGCGGTCCTGCTCGGCTCGATCCCGGGCGTGCTCATCGGCGCCCGCATCTCGTCCCGCGCGCCGGGCGGGATCGTGCGGACCGCGCTCGTCGTGGTGCTGCTCGCCAGCTCGCTGAAGCTCCTGGACGTGCCGACCGCCACGGTCGGTGCGGTCACCGGGGCGGCCGTCGTCGTCGCGCTGACGCTGGCGGTCGTGCGCCGGGTCCGGACGCCCCGGGCCGCGGCCGAGATCCCCGGCCAGGCCCGCCGGTCAGACGAGAACGACAAGATCCCCGTCTGACCCGGAGGGCGGGCGTCAGCGCGGCACGACCCGCTCGATCGCCCACTCGCGCCAGCCGTCGAGCTTGTCGGAGGCCGTCTGGAGCTGGTCGGCGACCGGTCCGGGCCCGGTCGAGCCCGGCGTGGTCCGCGCGGCCAGCGCACTGCGTACCGACAGCACCTCGCGCACCGAAGGGTCGAGGTGCTCGCTGACCGTCTTGAGGTCGTCGTCGGTCACGTCCTCGAGCTCGCACTCACGCGCCGCGCACAGGGCCACCAGGCGGCCGGTGATCTCGTGCGCGTCGCGGAACGCGACACCCTTGCGGACCAGCCAGTCCGCCACCTCCGTGGCGAGGGAGAAGCCGACCGGCGCCGCCGCCGCGAGCTTGTCCACCCGTACGGTCATCGTCGAGATCATCCCCGCCAGCGCCGGCAGCAGGAGCTGAAGGGTGTCGACCGCGTCGAAGGCCGGCTCCTTGTCCTCCTGCATGTCGCGGTCGTAGGTGAGCGGCAGGCCCTTGAGCATGGTGAGGACCGCGACCAGGCCGCCGATGAGCCGTCCGGCCTTGCCCCGCGCCAGCTCGGCGATGTCGGCGTTCTTCTTCTGCGGCATGATCGACGAGCCGGTGGCGAACGCGTCGTCGAGGATCACCCAGCCGAACTCGGTGGAGGTCCAGAGCACCACCTCCTCGCCGAGGCGGGACAGGTGCACACCGATGAGGCTGGTGATGAAGAGGAACTCGGCCACGAAGTCTCGGTCGGCGACGCCGTCCATGGAGTTCTGCACCGGCGCCTTGAAGCCGAGTTCCTTGGCGACCGCTGCCGGGTCCAGCGGCAGGGAGGAACCGGCCAGCGCGCCGGAGCCGAGCGGGGAGATGGCCGTACGCTCGTCCCAGTCCCGCAGCCGCTCGAGGTCGCGCAGCAGCGGCTGGACGTGGGCGAGCAGCCAGTGCCCGAAGCTCACCGGCTGGGCGTGCTGCACGTGGGTGAGCCCCGGCGCCGGGGTGTCGACGTGGCGGCCGGCCTGTTCCATCAGCGCGTCGGCGAGCTCGACCACGGCGGCGGCCACCCCGCGGGCGTGGTCGCGCAGGTAGAGGCGCAGGTCCGTGGCGACCTGGTCGTTGCGGGAGCGGCCCGCGCGCAGCTTGCCGCCGAGCGCGCCGAGGCGCTCCAGCAGGCCGCGTTCCAGCGCGGTGTGCACGTCCTCGTCCTCGACGGTCGGGCGGAACTCCCCCGCCGCGCACGCCGACTCGAGGTCGTCGAGGGCGGCCAGCATCTTGCCGAGCTCGTCGGCGTCGAGCAGCCCGGCGCCGGCCAGCACCCGCGCGTGCGCCCGGGAGGCGGCGATGTCGTACGGCGCCAGCCGCCAGTCGAAGTGCACGCTGACGCTCAGGCGGGCCAGCGCGTCGGCCGGCCCACCGGCGAACCGGCCACCCCACAGCCTGGTCGGACCCTCGGTCTCCGGCACGGGCTCACTCCTTCTCCAAATCGGTTGGGGGTCCGACGATAGGGTCGACCCCATGACGCTCGACCTGCACGATGATGTTGTCTCATTGACCCGCGCGCTGTGCGACATACCCTCCGTCAGCGGCACGGAGGCCGCCATCGCCGACGCCGTCGAGGGCGCCCTGCGCAAGCTCGGGCACCTCGAGGTGCTGCGCGACGGCGACGCCGTGGTGGCCCGTACGCAGCTCGGGCGGGACCGGCGCATCGTGCTCGCCGGGCACCTGGACACGGTGCCCATCAAGGACAACCTGCCCACCTGGACCACCGGCGAGGGCGACGCCGAGCTGCTCTACGGCCGCGGCACCTGCGACATGAAGGCCGGCCTGGCCACCCAGCTGCGCATCGCCGCGACGGTCACGGACCCGCGGCACGACCTCACGTTCGTCTGCTACGACAACGAGGAGGTCGCCTCGGTCAAGAGCGGGCTCGGCCGCCTGGTGCGCAACCACCCCGACTGGCTGGCCGGCGACTTCGCGATCCTCGGCGAACCGTCGAACGCCGGCGTCGAGGGCGGCTGCCAGGGCACCATGCGCGTGCGGATCACGCTGAAGGGCAAGGCCGCGCACTCGGCCCGGGCATGGGCGGGCGTCAACGCGATCCACGCCGCCGCGCCCGTGCTGGCGATCCTCAACGCCTACGAGCCGCGTCGGGTGGTGGTCGACGGCCTCGAATACCGCGAGGGCCTCAACGCGGTCAACGTCCAGGGCGGCATCGCCGGCAACGTCATTCCGGACGAGTGCGTCATCGACATCAACCACCGGTTCGCACCGGACCGCAGCATCGACGACGCCTTCGCCCACCTCCAGGAGTTCTTCGCCGGTTACGAGCTGGAGCTGCGCGACAAGGCGCCGGCCGCGCGCCCGGGCCTCGACCTGCCGGCCGCCGCGGAGTTCGTGGCCGTGGTGGGCCGCGAGCCGGTGGCCAAGTACGGCTGGACGGACGTGGCGCGCTTCGCCGAACTCGGCATCCCGGCCGTCAACTACGCACCCGGCGACCCGCTGCTGGCCCACACCGACAACGAGCACGTGCCCGTCGCGCAGATCCGCGAATGCGAACGCGTGCTGACCACCTGGTTGAGCTGACAAGCTCCCCTCGGGCCGAAGCGCAACCGGAGTCGCACTGCCCCCGACAACGGCTTCCCGGGGCGCAGTGCCCGCCGAGCGGGGCGAGGCCATCTACACAGCGTTCTTGGCGATGGCGCCGGGGATGGCGTACATGTGGGCGAAGGCGCGGGCCTGCTCGCCGGTCCACAGTGAGGAGCCGTAGCCGTAGACGACGCCCTGCCGGGTGGCCGCGTCCAGCAGGCTGTGCGGGCTGCGGCTGCCCAGCGGGATCACGTTGCCCTTGATCAGCTTGACGCGGACGTCGCCGGTGACCCGCTGCTGGCTGCTGTCCAGGAACGCCCGGAAGTCGTCGAGGATCGGGTCGTAGTAGACGGCCTCGTGCAGCAGATCGCCGTACGCGTTGCCGAGCTGCGCCTTGGTGGCCTGCTGCCGGTTGCTGAGCACCAGCCGCTCCAGCTCGCGGTGCGCGGCGATCAGCGTCAGCATGCCCGGCGCCTCGAAGCCGACCCGGGCCAGGTTCCCGACCATCGTCGAACCCATGTGGATGCCGCGGCCGACGCCGTGCTCGGCGGCCAGGACGTTGAGGGCGCGCAGGATCGCGTAGTTGGGCGCGCCGGGGCCCGTACCCTCGATGGCCGTGCCGTCGGCCGTGGTCGCCGAGACGACCTCACCCTTGTCGAACGACAGGATCAGTTCGATGCCCGCCTCGGGTGCGTCGGCGATGGATTTCGTGTACGTCCATGCGTCCTCGGGCAGGTAGTCCCACGACCCGTAGGTCTCCTTGCCGCCGATCGAGGTGCCGATCAGCCCCTCGTTGATCGAGTACGTGGTGACCTTCTCCGGCGTCTCGAAGCCGCGCTCGCGCAGGTAGTCGCGCTCGTACTCGCGGGTGAGCCGCTCGTCGCGGATCGGGGTGATGATCTCCATCTGCGGGGCCAGCGCGCGGATGACCGAGTCGTAGCGCACGTGGTCGGCGCCCGCGCCCGTCGAGCCGTGCGCCACCGCGTCCGCGCCGTTGTCGATGGCGGCCTGCACGACCTTCTCGGCCTGCACCAGCCGCTCGGCCCCCACGCAGGAGGGATAGCCGCCGTTGCGCAGGTAGTTGGCCTTGATCGCGTACGTGATGACGCGGGAGTAGAGCTCCTCGCGGGCGTCGATGACGAAGTGCTGCGCCGCGCCGAGCTCCTCCGCGCGCTTGCGGACCACATCCGCCTCGCCGCTGTGCAGGCCGCCGGTGTCGATGTTGGCGGTCAGCACCTCCCAGCCCTGCTCCCGCAGGGAGACCAGGGCGTACGACGTGTCGAGGCCGCCGGAGAACGCGAGGACGATCTTGCGCTTGGACATCAGATTCCTTCGGACGGGTACGGGAGTTCCAGGATCGGCACGTACGACGTCCCGTCCTGCACGAGGTGGCCGGGCTTAAGCACGTAGTAGGTGTGCTCCCGGGCCTCGATGGCCTTCTGCATGGCCCGCTGCCGCTCGTAGTCGAACGGGTCGAGCAGGAACGTCGGCTCCGGCTCGGACTCGGCCGGCGGGACGGTGAAGTCGTTCTCGTAGACGAACGATCCGGGCGAGGTGTGGAAAGGCACGGTCGCCACCAGGATCTGCATGCGGCCGAACCGGGTGTGCACCCGCAGGGCGGTGTTGTCGTACTGGGTCACGCCGTCGAGCTTCTTGGCCTGGTAGACCGACAACGCGAGGGCCTTGAGCGCCCGGCCCAGGCCGACGTTGGTCATCACCGACCACAGTGACCAGCCGACCCAGGTGCCGGGCGCCGCGCTGGGCGCCGCGCAGTAGCCGCCGATCGGGATGGGCCCGTTGTAGTCGCTCTGCTTGACCTTCTCGAAGACCGCACGCAGGTGCCGCTTGGCGTCGTCGTCGAAGGCGCTGGTCTCCAGCGTCTCGGTGAACTGGGCCTGGGGCAGGGCGGCGATCACCGCGGCCGACGGCATGAGGATCAGGTCGACCATCACCCACTGCGGCATCGGGATGCCCCGGTCGCCGAACGCGATGCCGTTGATCACGTTGAAGAGGTTGAGGAACTCGCCGGTGTCCCAGCCCTTGTCCGCGCTCGTGTCGGTGAAGTCGAGCCAGGCGAGCTTGTGGCCGTACGGCGCCTCGTTGAGGAACGGGCGCAGCGTGTCGTTGGAGGCGAGGTAGAACTCGAGCCCGTGCCCCTGGAGCTTCTGCATGTTGTCGGCGAAGCCCGGGAAGTGGGCCTCGACGGCGGGCTGCTGCGCGATCACGGCAGGATCCCTTCGTTGTCCGTACGGCTCCACGCCGTGAGCTTCTCGGCGAGCCGGGCGCCCGACCCGGTGTCGGGGGCCGGCTCGCGGGCCACCACGAGGATGGTGTCGTCGCCGGCGATCGTGCCGACCACGTCCGGCAGCCCGGACCGGTCGAGGGCGCTGGCCAGGAACTGCGCGGCGCCGGGCGGCACCCGCAGCACGACCAGGTTGCCGCTGACGTCGACCGAGTTCAGCAACTCGCGCAGCAGCCGGATGAGGCGGGCCGGCGCCTGCTCGGCCGGGCGCAGCGCGGGCAGCCCGTCCTCGGGGATGACGTACACGCCGCCGACCTTGACGGCGCGCAGCTCCTCGAGGTCGCGCGAGAGCGTCGCCTGGGTGACCTGGACGCCGTCCAGGGCGAGCAGCTCGGCGAGTTCCGTCTGCGAGCGCACGGCCTTGTCCCGGACGAGGTCGACGATGCGCGCGTGCCGCGCGGCGCGGGTGCCCGGACCGGTCATGACGAACTGTTCTCCAGCAGCCAGGCCAGCAGCGCCTTCTGCGCGTGCAGGCGGTTCTCGGCCTGGTCGAAGACCGCGCTCTGCGGGCCGTCCATCACCTCGTCGGTGATCTCCTCGCCGCGGTGCGCCGGCAGGCAGTGCAGGACGATCGCGCCCGGTGCGGCCACGGCGAGCAGGTCCTGGTTGACCTGGTACGGCCGGAACGGGGTGAGCCGGTCGATCCCGTCGTCCTCCTGGCCCATCGAGGTCCACGCGTCGGTGGCCAGCACCTCGGCGCCCTTCGCGGCCTCGTACGGATCCCGCAGCACGCTGATCGACCCGCCGGTGCCGACGGCGATCTCGCTCGCCTCCGCCACGACCGCCGGATCGGGGTCGAACCCGGCCGGGCCGGCGACCCGCACGTGCATGCCCGCGGTGGCGCCGGCCAGCAGGTACGAGTGCGCCATGTTGTTCGCCGCGTCCCCGACGTACGTCAGCGTCCGCCCGGCCGTCGCACCGAGCCGCTCCCGGATCGTCTGCAGGTCGGCGAGCAGCTGACAGGGGTGGAAGCCGTCGGTCAGCGCGTTGACCACCGGCACCTGCACGTCGGAGGCGAGCTCGGCGAGCCGCTCGTCGCCGGAGGTGCGGAACACCATCGCCGACACGTAACGCGAGACGACCCGGCCGGCGTCGGCCAGCGACTCCCCGCGCCCGAAGTGGGTGGCCTGAGTGTCCACGATCATCGCGTTGCCGCCCAGCTCCGAGATGCCGGTCTCGAACGAGAGCCGGGTCCGCAGGCTCACCTTGTCGAAGAAGACGGCGACCGACCGCGGTCCCGCCAGCGGCCGGAAACCGAACCGGTCCGCCTTCATCGCGGCGGCGAGGTCGAGCACGGCGCTCTGCTCGGCCGGGCTCAGATCGTCGTCCCGCAGGAAGTGGCGTATCACGGAAGGACCTCCCGGAAGGCGGCGACGAACGCCTCGGCCTGCTCGGTGGTGAGCACCAGCGGCGGAGCGAGCCGGATCGCGTCCGGCTGGACGGCGTTGACCAGGAAACCCTTGTCCCTGAGCCGCCCGGCCAGCTCGGCGGAGACCTGCTCGGTGAGGACGATGCCGAGCAGCAGGCCGGCGCCCCGGACGCCGGCGACCAGCGGGTGGTGCAGGCCCTCCACCCCGTGGCGGATCAGCTCGCCGACCCGCTTGACGTGGTCGAGCAGCCCCTCGCCCGCGATCGTACGGATGACCGCGAGGCCGGCCGCGCAGCTCACCGGGTTGCCGCCGAACGTGGTGCCGTGCGAGCCGGGGGTGAACAGCTCAGCCGCCCGGCCGAAGGCGAGGCAGGCGCCGATGGGCAGGCCGCCGCCGAGGCCCTTGGCGAGCGTGACGACGTCCGGCTCGACGCCCTCGCTCTGGTGGTGGAACCAGTGCCCGGTACGCCCGATGCCGGTCTGCACCTCGTCGAGCACCAGCAGCGCGCCGGTACGCGTGCAGATCTCTCGGGCCGCGGCGAGGTAGCCGGGCGGCGGCACGACCACACCCATCTCGCCCTGGATCGGCTCGAGGATGAGCATGGCGGTCCGGTCGGTCACCGCGGCCGCGAGTGCTTCGCTGTCCCCGTACGGAACATGGGTGACGTCTCCCGGCAGCGGCCGGAACGGGTCTGCCTTGGCCGGCTGCCCGGTCAGGGCGAGCGCGCCCATCGTGCGGCCGTGGAACCCGCCCTCGGTCGCGACCACGTGGGTGCGCCCGGTGAGGCGGGACAGCTTGAACGCGGCCTCGTTGGCCTCGGCGCCCGAGTTGCCGAAGATCACCCGCCCGGGCCGGCCGGCGAGCGCCAGCAGCAGCTCGGCGAGGGCGACCGGCGGCTCGGCGACGTAGAAGTTGGAGACGTGCCCGAGCGTGGAGATCTGCTGGGTGACCGCCTGGACGACCGCCGGGTGGGCGTGGCCGAGCGCGTTGACCGCGATGCCGCCGAGCATGTCGACGTACTCGTTGCCGTCCTCGTCCGTGAGGACCGCGCCCGAGCCGCTCACCAGGCCCAGCGACGGGGTGCCGTAGTTGTTCATCAGGCTCTGCTGCCAGCGTTCGATCAGCCCGCTCATGAGGGCACCACCATCGTCCCGAATCCTTCCGAGGTGAAAACTTCGAGCAGCGTCGAGTGCGGGACCCGGCCGTCGACGACGTGCGCCGCGGGTACGCCGCCCCGCACGGCCCGCAGGCAGGCCTCCATCTTGGGCGCCATCCCCGCCTCCAGGCCCGGCAGCAGCTTCTCCAGCGCGTCCGCGTCGATCTGCGAGGTGAGCGACGACGTGTCCGGCCAGTCGGTGTAGAGGCCCGGCACGTCGGTGAGCACGACCAGCTTGCGGGCGCCGAGCGCGACGGCGAGCGCGGATGCGGCGGTGTCGGCGTTGACGTTGTGCACCACGCCGTCGACGTCGGGGGCGACGGTGGCGACCACCGGGATGCGCCCGGCGGCGATGAGGTCGTCGACCGCCGACGTGTCCACCGCGGCCACGTCGCCGACCTGGCCGATGTCGACCGGCTCACCGTCGACCACCGCGCCACGGCGGACGGCCGTGAACAGCCGGGCGTCCTCGCCGGAGAGCCCGACCGCGAACGGGCCGTGCTCGTTGATCAGCCCGACGAGCTCGCGCCCGACCTGGCCGACCAGCACCATCCGGACAACGTCCATCGCCTCGGGCGTGGTGACGCGCAGGCCGCCCCGGAACTCGGTCTCGATGCCGAGCTTCGTCAGCATCGCCGAGATCTGCGGGCCGCCGCCGTGCACCACGACCGGCTTGATGCCGGCGTACCGGAGGAAGACCATGTCGGCCGCGAAGGCCCGCTGCAGCTCGGGTTTGATCATCGCGTTGCCGCCGTACTTGATGACCACCGTCGCGCCGTGGAAGCGCTCGAGCCACGGCAGGGACTCGATGAGGACGGCCGCCTTCTCCTGCGGGGTCACGTGCTGTACGCCGAGTTCTCGTGGACGTACGCGTGCGACAGGTCCGTGGTCCAGATCGTCGCGTCCATCTCCCCCTCGTGCAGGTGCACCTGGATGGTGACGTCGTGACCACTGAGGTCCACCTTGGAGCGATCCTCCGCGGCGGCGCCGCCCTTGCACACCCACACGCCGTTGACGCCGACGTCGACCCGGTCGGGCGCGAACGCCGCCTTGGTCGTGCCGACCGCGGCGAGGATCCGGCCCCAGTTCGGGTCGTTGCCGAACATCGCGGTCTTGACCAGGTTGTTGCCGGCGACCGTACGCCCGACCTCGACCGCGTCCGCCTCGCTCGCCGCGCCGAGCACCTCGATGGCGATGTGCTTGGTGGCGCCCTCCGCGTCGGCGATGAGCTGCTGGGCGAGGGTGTGGCAGGCCTCGGTCACCGCGGCGGTCAGCTCGTCCTGGTCGGGCTGCACGTCGGAGGCGCCGCTGGCCAGCAACAGCACGGTGTCGTTCGTGGACATGCACCCGTCCGCGTCGATCCGGTCGAAGGTGAGCCGGGTCGCCTCGCGCAGCGCGGTGTCCAGGGCCTCCGAGCCGGCCACGGCGTCCGTGGTCAGCACCACCAGCATCGTGGCCAGCGCGGGCGCCAGCATCCCGGCACCCTTGGCGATCCCCCCGACGGACCAGCCGTCCCGTTCGACGTGCACGTTCTTCGCGACCGTGTCGGTGGTCATGATCGCCTCGGCGGCCCGCTCGCCGCCGGCGGCGTCCAGCCCCTTCACCGCGGCGGTCACGCCGGGCAGCAGCTTGTCCATCGGCAGCAGCTCACCGATGAGCCCGGTGGAGCACACGGCGACGTCGCCCGCGCCGATGAGCAGCGGCTTCTTCGACCCGTTACGCAGCACCGCGGCGGTGTGCTCGGCCGTGGCGTGGGTGTCACGGAACCCCTGCGTACCGGTGCACGCGTTGGCTCCGCCGGAGTTGAGCACGACCGCGCGTACCACGCCGCCCTTGAGGACCTGCTGGCTCCAGAGCACGGGCGCGGCCTTGACCCGGTTGGCGGTGAAGACACCGGCGACGGTGGCGTCCGGGCCGTCGTTGACCACGACGGCGACGTCGGCGCCGCCGCTGGCCTTCAGCCCGGCGGCGACACCGGAGGCGCGGAAACCCTTGGGCGAGGTGACGGTCACGGCGTCACCCCGTACGCCGAGAGGCCGGCCGTCTCGGGCAGACCGAGCATGAGGTTGGCGCACTGCACGGCCTGCGAGGCGGCACCCTTGCCGAGATTGTCGAGCGCACTCACCACGACGATGCGCCCCGAGTCGGCGTCCAGCGTCGCCTGCAGGTGGCAGGAGTTGGAACCGAGCGTGGCGGCGGTGTGCGGCCAGGCGCCCTCGGGCAGCACGTGGACGAACGGCTCCTGGGCGTACGCGGCTTCCAGCACGTCGCGGGGGTGCGTACGCCCGATCGGCTTGGCCGTGACGGTGGCGAGAATGCCGCGCGGCATCGGGGCGAGCACCGGCGTCATCGACAGCGAATCGGCGCCGGTCGCCTGCTTGATCTCGGGCACGTGCTGGTGGGCGCCGACCTTGTAGGGGCTCAGGTCCCCCATCACCTCGCTGCCCAGCAGGTTCACCTTCGCCGAGCGCCCGGCCCCCGAGGTGCCGGAGGCGGCGACGACCACGACGTCGGCGGGATCGGCCACGCCGGCGGCGATGAGCGGCGCGAGCGCCAGCGTGATGGTGGCCGCGTAGCAGCCGGTGTTGGCGACCCGGTGACTCGCGGCGATGGCGGCGCGCTGCCCGGGCAGCTCGGGCAGCCCGTACGTCCACGTCCCGGCATGCGCACCGCCGTAATACCGCTCCCAGGCCGCGGCGTCGGCCAGCCGGAAGTCGGCACCCAGGTCGACGATCTTCACGCTGTCGGGCACCTGTGCGGCGAGCGCCGCCGACTGCCCGTGCGGCAGCGCCAGGAAAACCAGATCCGCGTCGCTCAGCGCGGTCGCATCGGTGGCGGCGAGCGGCATGTCAAAACCCACGAGCTGCGGGTGTACGGCCGAGGCGGGCATACCCGCCTGCGTGTGCGCCGTGGCGGCGACGAGGTCGAGCTCGGGGTGCCCGGCGATCAGGCGCAGCAGCTCACCCCCGGCGTACCCACTCGCACCGGCGACAGCGACCCGGATTCCCATACTTACCTCCGCATGACTATGCAGAGAACCGTATAACGGAGGACATCCGGGCGGCAAGCGCGTATGCCTCCGGTCACCTTCCCGGGGCTAAGGTCGGTCGCATGCTGGAAGCGATCGACGAGGCGACCGCGAAGCTGCTGGGCACCGTGCGGCGGCTCACCGACGACGAGATCCGGCAGCCCTCGCTGCTGCCCGGCTGGACCCGCGGCCACGTGCTCACCCACGTCGCCCGCGGCGGGGAGGCGCTGCGCCGGGCCCTGCACGGACAGCCGCCGTACCCGAGCCAGGAGGCCCGCGACGCGGACATCGAGGCCGGCGCCCGGCGGCCGGCCGCGGATGTCCTCGCGGACATCACCGCCACCGCGGACGCGTTTCGCGCCGCGGTGGCCGGCTTTCCCGCCGAGCGGTGGGACGAGCAGGTCATCACGCCGAACTACCCGCCGTTTCCCAGGAGCGAGCTTCCGGTACGCCGGCTGCACGAGCTCGAGGCGCACCACGCGGACCTCGGGCTCGGGTACACCTCCGCCGACTGGTCGCCGTTCTACGCCGGCCTGTCGCTGCCCGAGCCGCTGCGAAGTCAGCGCGCCGACCGGCTGATAATGCAGGGCCGGGCGGGGTAAGTGGCCGGGCATGGCTGACCAGGATCTGCTCCGCATCCGCTCGACCGCACAGGCGTACGCCGAGGCGGTCCGGGCGACCCAGCGCTTCTTCGACCGGGTGGAGGACCTCGCGGACCCGTCCGTGCAGGTGGAGTACGCGACCCTCGCCGAGCAGGAGAAGCGGGCCGCGAGCGACCGGCTGGACGCGCTGACCGCCGCCGGGATCGAGGTGCCCAGCGTGGACAACAGCGAAGCCGGGGCCTGACCGGGCGCCCGCTACGCTGCGTTAGCCAAGGCCCGGGGGCCCGGTGCGGGTTCGCTGCCCCTGCGCTCGCGAACGCTTGGTTACCGGCGAGGAATCAAGCACTCAGAGTGCGCCCAGCCGGGCATGCTTGGATCGGTGGCCATGGCCCACTCTTTGCAGCGCCGCGCCGGTCACCCCGGGTCGCGCATCCTGAGCGTCGCCGCCTACCGCCCCCGGACGGAGGTGGGTAACGAGCCGATCGCCGCCCTGATCGACTCGAGCGACGAATGGATCCGCCGCCGCTGCGGCATCGAGTCGCGCCGGCGCGCCGCACCCGACGAGGACCTGGTCACGATGGCCGCGGCGGCGGCCTCCAAGGCCCTTGCGGGCGCCGGCGTCGATCCCCAGGAAGTCTCGGCCGTCCTGGTGGCGACGATGTCCCACCGCGGCCGCGCGACGACCGCTGCACCCCTGGTGGCCAACGCACTGGGCGCCACCGCGGCCGCCGCGATGGATCTGGGAGCGGCGTGTGCCGGGTTCCCGTACGCCCTTGCGACCGCCGACGCGCTCGTCCGCAGCGGCGCGGCCGGCTACGTGGTCCTGGTCGGCGCCGAGCGCATGACCGACATCATCGACGAACGCGACCGCGGCACGGCGTTCCTCTTCGGCGACGGCGCGGGCGCGGTGGTCGTCGGCCCGGCGCAGGCGTGCGGCATCGGCCCGGTGGCGTGGGGCGCCGACGGCTCCGGAAGCGAGCTGCTGCGCTACGACGAGGCGGGCATTCTGCGCATGGCGGGCCCCGAGGTCTTCCGCTGGGCGACCGCCGTCATCCCGGACGTGGCCAGGCGCGCGCTGGACGCGGCGGGCATCTCCGCCGCCGACCTCGCGGCCTTCATCCCCCACCAGGCCAATCTGCGCATCACCTCGGTCGCGGCCAAGGCCCTGGGGCTCGGCCCGCACGTCCGGGTGGCCACCGACATCACCACCAACGGCAACACCGGCGCGGCCTCCATTCCCCAGGCGATGGCCGCCCTGCCCGACACGACGGGTCCCGCACTGCTCGTGGGCTTCGGCGCCGGCCTCTCGTACGCGGCGCAGGTCGTCACCTTGCCCTGACCCGCTCGGATCATGGAATGGCATCCTGTACGCCATGACAGGTACGGACCATTCAACGGGCGATGCCGCCCGGCTGGACCCGGCACCCCGATGGGTCGCACCGGTCTTCGCGGTGCTCGGTGCGGCTACGGTCCCATGGACCGCGTACCTCGCGATGTCACTTCCGGAGCAGGCGCGTACCCACAATTACCGGACGGCCTGGGTGGGCTTCGACGTGATGCTCATCGTGCTGCTGCTCCTCACCGCGTACGCCGCCTGGCGAGGCCGGCCGATCGTGGGGCTCCTCGCCGCGGCCACCGCGACCATGCTCGTCCTCGACGCCTGGTTCGACGTGACCACGTCACGCCGCGTCGACGTACCCGCCGCGATCCTTTCGGCCGTACTCATCGAATTGCCCCTTGCCGTTGTCTGCGGCTGGATCGCCTTGCACGTCGAGCAGGTCGTCGAACGCCGGCTCCGCCAGCTCGCCAGGCGTGCCGCACGCTCCCGATGAGCGCGTCGGATTGGGTTCGCGCACTGGTCCCCTCGCAAGAAGCCCGCCGAGCCCGAGCGCAACTGCGTGCCCTGGCAGCCGCGCTCGAGGAGCGCGGTGTCGCCCCACTCCCGGTCGGCGCCTTGCGGTGGCACCACCGGCGCAGGGGCCTGGACGGCGAGATCGGCGACCGGCCGCTGCCCTACCGGCGAGTCCACCGGCGGGCATGGCTCGCCCGTAGTGACGACACCTCCGAGACACTCGCGGTGAGCTCCGGCGGCGAGTTGTGGCAGTCCTCGCTGCTCGAGACCGGTGTACCGCCTCTGCCGCACCGGCCTACCCGCCTGCTCGCCGGCCACGGTCCAGGCGTCAAGTTCCTGAGCTGGCCGGGGAACGGCATCGCCTTCGCCGGGCCGCCCGGCGGCCCACTGACCGCCTCGGTGAGCGTCGCCGGCTGGGGCTACGAGTTCACCGACGAGGTCTCCGTCGACCGGCTGATCGCGCAGACCCTGGACGCCTACGCGCGAGACCCACGCTGGCCTGAAGGTCAGCGATGAGCGGTCTCACGCGGCGAGCTCGCGAAGGACCCTCTTCTGGTGCACGGCGAGCTCGTCGTCGATGTGGGCGGCCTCGCTCTCGGTGAGCGTCACCGCGGCCGCCTGCCCGGGGCGCCGCTCGAGCATCTCGGCGCGCAGCCCGGCCGGCGGGTGCGAGGCGTACAGCGACACCTCGGTCTGCCGCGTGAGCCGGCGGAGCAACGGCAGGTTCGCGGCCAGGTTGGCCCGCGCGACGCGGGTGGCGGCATGCCAGGCCGACATGCCGTTGCCGCTGCGCACCTCCCGGCGGATCACGGTGCCGATCGACTCCCTCGTCACCAGATAGTCCGCCAGGCCGACCACTGCCCTGGTGCCGGCGGCCCGGGCGGCCATCTCGTCGGCGAGGTACTCCGCGCGTTGCGAGTCACGCAGGCTCGTCCACACGAGCAGCAACTGCAACGCCCGAGCCGTACCGGAGACGAGCCGGCCCAGCGCCCGGGTGAGGACCGCCGTGACGTACGCGACGAGCCCGTTACCCACAGGCACGTCGTCGCCGAACAGGTGCGCGACCCGGCCGAGGGTCGTCTCGGCGACCTGCGTCAACGGGCCCCGGCGGACGTCACCGTTCACGAAGTGACTCAGCTCGTGGCCCAGCAACGCCACCCGCTCCTGCGGTTCGAGCGTCGCCCACAACGGCAACCCCACGCAGAGAACCCGGGTACGGCGCACGCCGACGGCAGTCGTGAACGCATTCAGGTCGTACCCGATCATCAGAACCTGCGGCAGCGGCGCGCCGACCGCGGTGGCGACGCGCTCGACCAGCGCGAACAGCCGAGGAGCCCGATCCGGTCCCAGGACGATGCCCTTCCCGGCGAGGTCGGACATCCGGCCCAGGCGCGGGCGCACCAGGTAGGCCACGCCGACCAACACCGCACCGAGCACGGTGGACAGGCTGAAGAAATCGAAGAAGATCAGCCAGACGCCGAGTACCGCGATGGCCAGCACCCCGGCGAGCAGAACGGCCGCTGCCACCAGCGTGGTCACCCGGGCTGCCGTGACCGTCCGGGGCGACAACGGGCCTTCGGCGAGCGCGGCGAACTGCGCGTCGGTCAGGCGGGCCGCGACCCGGTGCAACCGGCGGTCGACCCATCGCCAGCCGAACAGGACGGGCGTCGCCTGGTCCAGGTTCCAGTCGCAGGACGGGCACCATGGCCGGGGAAGCCCCGTGGTGACGGTGGATCCTGCGCACCGGGGGCACGCGGAGGAGGGCAGGGCAGTCGAAGCGGTCACGGCCGTGGATCATGCCGGATCGATGCCCGTCCCGGCGACCCGTCCCGAACTGCCGAGGTGAGCGCGACGGGCCGCAGCGGCTGCTCGGGGAGATTTCCGGTCGGAAGGCGTCGGATCTGTCGGATGCCGTTCGTAGCGTATGTAGTGACGGACACCGGGTCCGGACGACCAGAGGGAGCGGACATGCCCGAGTACCTCATCTACTTCAACCAGCAATGGGTGGGTGACCACACCGAGGAATGGTTCCGCGGGCGCGGTCCCCTCTCCCGGGCGGTTGTCGATGAGATCAAGGCCGCTGGTGCCTATGTCTTCGCCGGAGGGCTGGAGGAAGAGGACGGCCCGGTCTTCAGCGCCGACGCCACGAGCGGTGCGGTGATATTTACCGACGGGCCCTACGTCGAGACCAAGGAGTTCCTGGGCGGGCTGACCATCGTGGACGTGCCCGACGAGGAGACGGCCAGAATGTGGGCCGGGAAGATCGCGGAAGCATGCGGCTGGCCCCAGGAGGTTCGGCGCTTCAAGGCCTGGCGCGAAGTCCGGGAATGATCGTCACAGCGAGGGCATGTTGCAGCTCGTCAGGGACTGTCTGGCGAGCATCGTCGACCACTTCTCATTGATCGACGATCTTGTCGAGCGCAATCGAATTGCCATCGCACGACACGCGACACCGCTGTACGGTCGCGCCGTGGATAACACACGGCTGCGCGTCGACCGGGTCGATGTCCGGCAGACCGATGATGAACTCACGCTGATCCTCGGCGCCGGGGGCGTCCGCCTCATGCTGATCCGGCTGCGCTACGACGGCTGGGTGGACGAGGTCATCAGCAGCGCGGGATCAACTGGACACGGGCCAGGCGCGTGGACCCTCATCGACCACGAGCTGTCCCTCGAGTTCAGCTCACAAGCAGCCGAAACCCTCGGCTTACCCCGCGACTGCCGGGTATATCTCGACGTGGACGACGACGCGATCCGGCGGGTCCGAGCCGCGCTCCTGGAGATCCTGCAATGCGCCTGCTTCGTGGTCGACACCACCGAAGGTCGCACCGTCAGCTGACGTCGGCGGCGCAACGACGTCTTCACTCTCATGCCGCTGACAATAGGCGCGAGCGCACCCCCACAGCGGCGGCCAGCAGGACGTAGCAACACTGCATACAGGTCTGAGGATCCGGGCTCGTGGACTGCTCCGTCGCTCGCGACGACGACGGCTTCGTCCGGCAGGTCGGCGAGGATGGACCGCGGGCCGGCGACGGTGATCGTCCCAAGTGCGAGCATCGGGTCTACGCGGGCATTCTGATCCTGCACACATGCCGGATCAATGCGTGTCCCGGCGACCCCAGAGCCCGCCCATGCGTTCCTCGTCGCCGTCGCCCGTGGCCCTGACCGGTTTCATGACGGTGGCGTCTCCGTTACGGCGCGAAAGCGATGATGAGAGCCGCGAGGAACGTGCCGAAGCAGATCAGGTAGCCGAGGGCGATTCCCAGCGCTCGGTATCGCGGATGCAATGTCAACGAGATGGCGGCGATCACCGTGCCCAGCATCATCGCCACCACAGGACCGCCGACGACGAAGTTCTGACCGATGGCGGTACAGACCAGGTACCGGTCCGGGTCACCGCACTGGTCGCTGGCGTACGGCAGGACGAACAGGCTGAACAGAGAGGCGGCGCCGCCTGTGAACGCAAGGATCACAACTGCCGCGGCCGCCCAGCTGTCCCCACCGGTCTGCCTGTCGCGCGGGTCGCCTCCCGCGAAGAGACGTGGTCGCGGTTCGTACACACCCGCACACTAGTTCCGCAGATCGTGCAGTTTCGGGTGGTCACGAAACATCGACAGGCGGTTGTGCGCGCATCGTTTTCGGCTGCCGGGGCGGCCAGGCCGCGCGTCGTGAGCGGATAGTTCCGGTTCCGGTACCGATTGACCGAAAAGCCGATCCCCGCGGACGCCGGTACCGGTTCCGGGCGTGCGACACTTCCGACGCTTGCCGATGTGTTGCAGTTCGCGGACCGTGTCGCGCGGTCGGATCGGAGGAGAGTCGTGGCCGCTGCCGACCCGTACCGTGATCCCGCCCTCGGTGTCGAGGAGCGGGTCGAGGATCTTCTGCGCCGGATGACGCTGCCCGAGAAGGTCGGGCAGATGCTGCAGCTCGATGCCCGGCGCGATCTCAAGGACGCGGTGACCACGCGGCTGGCCGGCTCGATTCTGCACGCCTCGCCGGAGCGGATGCTCGAGGCGATCGACATGGCGGCGAACACGCGGCTCGGCATTCCGCTGATCACCGCCGAGGACTGCATCCACGGGCACGGCTTCTGGCCCGGGGCGACGGTCTTCCCCTCCCAGCTGGCGATGGCGGCGAGCTGGGACGCCGGGCTGGTCGAGCGGGTCGCCCGGGTCACCGCGATCGAGGTTTCGGCGACCGGCATCCATTGGACGTTCTCGCCGGTGTTGTGCATCGCGCGGGATCTGCGGTGGGGGCGGCTGGACGAGACGTTCGGCGAGGATCCCTTCCTGATCGGCGAGCTCGGTGCCGCCATGGTCCGCGGATATCAGGGCGAGGGCCTCACCGACCCGACCGCGGTGCTCGCCTCCGCGAAGCACTTCGCCGGGTATTCCGAGACCCAGGGCGGCCGGGACGCCAGCGAGGCCGATCTGAGCCCGCGCAAGCTGCGGGCCTGGTTCCTGCCTCCGTTCGAGCGGGCGGCGCGTGCGGGCTGCCGGACCTTCATGCTCGGCTACCAGTCGATCGACGGGGTGCCGATCACCGCCAACAAGTGGCTGCTCAACGATGTGCTGAAGGGCGAGTGGGGATTCACCGGCACGCTCGTCACCGACTGGGACAACGTCGGGCGCATGGTGTGGGAGCAGAAGGTCTGCGCCGACGACGTGGAGGCCGCGGCCGTTGCCGTCCGCGCCGGCAACGACCTGGTCATGACGACCCCCGCGTTCTTCGAGGGTGCTCAGGCAGCGGTGGAGCGCGGCCTGCTGGGCGAGGAGGAGATCGATGCTGCGGTACGCCGGATCCTGCGGCTGAAGTTCGAGCTCGGCCTGTTCGAGAACCCGCGCGCCCCGGACGCCCGGCGGCAGGCCGCGGTCATCGGGCACCCGGACCACGCGGCGCTCAACCTGGAGGTGGCTCGCCGGTCGCTGGTGCTGCTGCGCAACGACGGCACCCTGCCGTTGCCGGCCGACGCGCCGAAGACCGTCGCCGTCATCGGCCCCAATGCCGACGATCCGCAGTCCCAGCTCGGCGATTGGGCGGGTGCATCCGGTCAGGTCGACTGGATGCCCGACGGTCAGCCGCGCGAGCTGATCGAGACCGTGCTCGACGGGTTCCGGCTGGTCGCCCCGGCCGGGTGGACCGTCACCACCGCCCGTGGCGCCGACATCGAGCGCCTCGTGCCCGATCCGGCCGGTGAGTTCTACAAGGACGGTCAGCCGCGGCCGCCGATCTCCCAGCCCGCCGAGCCGGACCCGGCGATGATCGCCGAGGCGGTCGCCTGTGCCCGGGCCGCGGACTACGCGGTGGTGGTCGTGGGCGACACCGTGGCGCTGACCGGCGAGAGCAAGTCGACGGCCACCCTGGAGCTGCAGGGCGGCCAGATCGCGCTACTGGACGCGCTCGCGACCGTCGGCACCCCGACTGTGGTCGTGCTGCTGAATTCGAAGCCCGCGGTGCTGCCGGCGTCCGCGCTGGGCGCCAACGCCATCGTCCAGGCGTTCAATCCCGGCATGCGCGGCGGGCGGGCGCTGGCCGAACTGGTGCTCGGCCTGATCGAGCCCAGCGGGCGGATGCCCGTCTCGGCGGCCCGGCACGTCGGCCAGCAGCCGGTCTACTACAACCAGATCCGCGGCCAGCACGGCAACCGGTACGCCGACCTGACCCAGGACCCGCTGTTCGCCTTCGGTGAGGGCCTGAGCTACACCACGATCGAGTACGCGGACCTGACCATCGCCGAGCCCGACGTGACCGTGGACGGCGCGGTCCGGGCCACCGTACGGCTGACCAACACCGGCACCCGGCCGGCGCTGGAGACCGTCCAGGCGTACATCAGCGACCTCGTCACCAGCGTGACGTGGGCGGCGAGGGAGCTGAAGGCGTACCGGCAGGTCGCGGTGCCGGCCGGCGCGAGCGTCACGGTCGAGATCGAGGTGCCGGCGCGCGACTGCTCGCTGGTCACCGCCGACGGGCGGCGTGTGGTCGAGCCCGGCGACTTCGACCTGCTGGTCGGGCCGGATTCACGGACGAGGAACCTGCTGCGGGCCGGCTTCCGCATATGCTGACTCCCCCGGCCGACCTGCCCGAGAGCCTGCTCCGGGACGCGTTCGGCGTGGAGTCGCTCGACTATCGCCCGGTGGGCTGGGGCAGCCATCACTGGACGGCCGGCGACCGCTACTTCCTCACGGTGGACGACCTGACGGTCAAGCGGCTCCACGACGACGAGGATCTGGACCTACCGTACGAGCGGCTGCGCCAGGCGCTCGACGCCGCGTCCGGGCTGCGCCTGCCGTTCGTGGTCGCGCCGGTCCGGCCCCTGGTGCGGCTCACCGCGCGGTATGCGGCGGCGCTGTATCGGTACGTGCCGGGCGAGAGCTTCTCGTGGGGCGACTACCCGACGGAAGCGCATCGGGACGCCGTACGGGAAATGCTCGTGCAGGTGCACACCGCTGCGCAGGCGGCGAACCGCGAAGATTTCGTCATCCCCCACCGGCAGGCTCTTTCCGCTTCCGGCGGGAACGCCGGTCCTTTCGCGGAGCGCGCGGCCCGTCTCGTCGCGGACCATGCCGAGCCGATCCAGCGGCTGCTGGACCGTCACGACTCATTGGCGGCGTCCGCCGACCCCGCCCGGTTCGTGCTGACCCACGGCGAACCGCACCCCGGCAACACGATGCGCACCGCCGACGGCTGGAAGCTCATCGACTGGGACACCGCGCTGCTGGCGCCACCCGAACGCGACCTGTGGCTGCTGGGCGGCGACCACACCGCCTACACCGCCGCCACCGGCATCGCCGTGCGGCCGGAGATGCTCGAGCTCTACCGCCTGCGCTGGCTGCTCAACGACCTCTGCGTGGACTCGGACCGGTTCCGCCGCCCGCACAGCGGCACCCCCGACGATGAGGAGTCCTGGGAGCTGCTGCGGGCCAACGTGACTCACGCCGCGAAGCTCGCCGCCGCGATCCGCCGCATCGTGTAACCCAGCTTCTCGTAGGTACGCACAGCCGCCGTGTTGCCGTGGTCGACCATGAGCGCGACCCGGCCGTACGCCGCGATCAGCTCGTCCGTCATGAAGGCGCACAGCTCGGTGGCCACGCCCCGGCCGCGCGCGTCGACGCGGGTCGCCACCCCGCCCAGAAAGCCGATCCCGGGCGCCGAGCAGGCGTCGGCCGCCACGCCGAGCAGCGCGCCCTCGTCATCGCGGATGCCCGCCCACCGCGTCACGCCGGGATCGCCGGGGCGGGCGTACGAATGCGGGTGGTGGGTGTCGAGGAAGGCCGCGACCTCGGCGTCGTCGTCCAGCCACCGGGCTCTTCCGCCGCGGCTCCCCGTGGGCGCGGTGGCGTCCATCCACCCGAACGGGACGGGAGTGCGCAAACCGGGGAGCCGGGTGATGAGCGCCTCGTCGCCCACCGGCCGGTAGCCCTCGACCTCGGGGCGGATCCGGCGGACCAGCTCGGTCACGTCGGCGACGCTGCCACGCACGGCGAGGCGGTCGAAGCGGGAGAGGCCGGGACAGGCCACCGCGGCGGCGTCGCCCAGCGTCCAGGTGCGGACCCCCGTACGCATGCCCTGCGCGGCCCACGCCAGCAAAGGATCATCGTCGGTCATCACCGACCATCATGCCGATGCGCGGGTTGACCACGCCTGGCACCCTCACCCGGGTGCGAAAACTCCTCCGGAAGGCCCTGGTCACGGGCGCGCTCGCGATGGCCGCCTCGGTGCTGGCCATGGCCGCGGGCGATCTCTGGGTGCGAGCCGCCGCCCACGGTCACGTGTACGCCGTGGCGGACGCGCCCGCCGCGCCCGTCGCCCTGGTGCTCGGCGCCGAGGTCTACGACGACGGCAGCCCGTCGCCGTTCCTCGCCGCGCGGCTCGAGATCGCCCGGCAGCTGCTCGCCGACGGCAAGGTCCGGGCCATCCTGGTCTCCGGCGACCACCGCGAATGGGCGTACAACGAGCCGGGCGCGATGTTCACCTGGCTGATCACGCACGGGGTGCCCGAAGAGCGGATCGTGCTCGACCACGCGGGCTTCGACACGTACGACTCGTGCGCCCGGGCGAAGCGCGTGTTCGGCGTCGGCGCGGCGATCGTGGTGACGCAGTCGTACCACATCGACCGGGCGGTGACCCTGTGCCGCAAGCTCGGCATCGACGCCTCCGGAGTGGCCGACGACAGCGTACGCATCTACGCCGAGCCCTGGCTCCACAGCGCCGCCCGGGAACGGGGCGCCGTCGTCAAGGCGCTCTTCGACGTCGCATCGGGGCGCGATCCGGTGTTCCTCGGCCCCCACGAGCCCGGTGTCGAGGCCGCGGTGGGGTGAGCGATCACCGTGGCCGGCGTCCCGGCCGGCAGCCGGGGTAACGGCGGCCGGCTCACCGCCGGCAGCCGCGGCCGGCTTGTCGTCGGCGGCCGTGGTCAAGGCAAAAGATCTGACATCGATGAGCGTGGACATCACGCCGGTGGTGGACAAGCATGCTGAGGTATGACAGATCAGCGCGAAAAGCCCCAGTCCTCCCGGCGCGCGTTCCTGTCGGCCTCCGCGGCCGTCGCCGCGACCCCGATGCTCGGGCGCGCCGCGCACGCTTCCGGACTGCATCGGCAGCCGCCCGACCGGCAGCTCAAGGAGCTGCTGCGGGAGATCGACCCGCACCGGATCGGCGCCACCGTCACCCGCCTGGCCGCCTTCGGCACCCGGCACACGCTGTCCAGCCAGGACGATCCGGAGCGGGGCATCGGCGCCGCCCGGGACTGGATCTACGAGCAGCTCCGGCGGCACGCCGCCGCGTCCGGTGGCCGGATGACCGTCGAGCTGCAGTCGTTCATCCAGCCGCCCGGCCCGCGCATCCCCACGCCGACCCGGATCACCAACATCGTCGCCACCCTGCGCGGCGACGGCGAACCCGGGCGGGTGTACGTCGTCACCGGCCACTACGACTCCCGGGCCACCGACGTCCTGGACGCGACCAGCGACGCACCCGGCGCGGACGACGACGCGTCCGGAGTGGCCGTCGTCATGGAGCTCGCCCGCGTGATGGCGACCCGGCGCACCGAGGCCACCCTCGTCTTCGCCGCGGTAGCCGGCGAGGAACAGGGCCTCTTCGGCTCCGACCACCTCGCCCAGCAGTACAAGGACGCCGGGGTGGACGTGCAGGCGATGTTCAGCAACGACATCGTCGGCACCGGCGACGCGCACGACGGGACCGTGGCTGATCCCCGTACGGTCCGGTTGTTCGTGGAGGGAGTGCCCACGTCCGAGACACCCGCGCAGACCGCGACCCGGCAGTCGGTCGGGGGCGAGAACGACGGGCCCTCGCGTCAGCTCGGCCGCTTCGTCCAGGACGTGGCGGAGAACCCGCAGACCGGCATGAAGGTCCGCGTGATCTGGCGCCGCGACCGTTACCTGCGTGGCAGTGACCACATCTCCTTCCTGCTCCGCGGCTATCCTGCGGCCCGCCTCACCGAACCCCGGGAGAACTTCGCCCACGAACACCAGAACGTCCGGGTGGAGAACGGCGTCCAGTACGGCGACCTCGTCGAGTTCTGCGACTTCTACTACATCGCTCGCGTCGCCCGCGTGAACGCCGCCGCACTGTGGTCGCTCGCCCAGGCGCCGGGCACCCCGAAAGGCGTGATCATCGACACCACCCGGCTCACCAACGACACGACGCTGCGCTGGCAGCCGTCGACCTCGGCCGACCTCGCCTCCTACGAGGTGGTCTGGCGCGAGACGACGGCCGCGGACTGGCAGCACGTCTTGCCGGTGGGCAACGTGACGGCGGTGACCATCGACCTCTCGAAGGACAACGTATTCTTCGGCGTCCGCGCCGTCGACCGGGATGGCCACCGTAGTCCGGTAGCGGCTCCCACACCCGGCTGAGTGGGGCGCGCCCTACCGTCGGCGTGCGGAATCCCGGACCGATCGGATGGGTCGCGGGCGGGCTCGGCCCGCTGCGCCGGCGGTGGTGCCGCAAGGGCGGCGACCGTTGGGCGGCGCCGCGCGGGACGGCGCCGCGCGGGACGGCGCCGCGCGGGACGGCGCCGCGCGGGACGGCGCCGCGCGGGACGGCGCCGCGCGGGACGGCGCCGCAAGGGCGGCACCGTTGGGCGGCACCGCGCGGGACGGTGCCGCGCGAGGCGATGCGGCTCGACGCGGCGCGCCGGGGCCGGCACGTCGGGCGCATTCCGAGCGGACCGCCGTGAAGCTCCGTAGGTTGGAGACATGCTACTGACCGTCGTTGCCGACTACGGGACCGGTGATCTCGCCTTCGCGGAGGTGCGGCAACGGTTCGCCCTGCTCCTGCCGGACGCCGACGTCGCGGCCATTCCGGTGCCGCCCTTCGACACCGTCAGCGCCGGATTCTGCGTGGCCCAGCTGGCGTTCGGTGAGGGCCCGGGCGACCGGGTGGTCTATGCGAACGTCGCGCCCCGGCAGGACGAGGACGAGCCGCGGGAGGACAACGCCGGGGAGCGGTTGGTGGCGGCCCGGCTGGACTCCGGCGTACTGGTGGTCGGGGTCGCGGCCGGTGCGAGCCTGTCGTTCCTGGCCGCGGAGGGCGTTCCGTTGCGGGCGGTCAACGTGGCCGACGCCGGTTCGCAGTTCCGCTCGCGTGACGTCTTCCCCGCGGCGGTCGCAGGTCTGGTTCGCGGTGACGACAGCCTGCTCGGCGACGCGGTCACCGTGGACGCGCCGCCCGAGCGCGCGGTGGTCTACACCGACGGATACGGCAACCTCAAGACCAGCTGGTACGACGCGCCCGCGGAAACCGGCACCAAGGTTCGCGTACGCATCGGCGACGCCGAGGCCGAGGCGATGGTCAGCGACGGGGTGTTCACCGTGCCCGCCGGCACGATCTCCTTCGCTCCCGGAAGCTCCGGCTGGCCGAGCGGGTCGGGGCACCGGGCCTGCTACGAGCTGTTCGCCCGCGGCGGCAACGCGGCGGAGATCTTCGGCTACCCGGCGTCCGGAGCTGCGGTCGAGGTCCACCGGTAGATCTGCCCGTCGCGCAGCTCCCACGAGTCGGACAGCCCGGGCGGCGGCGCGGCAGCGAGGCGGGCCAGCACCTTCACCCGTCCGCGCAGGGTCAGTCCGGGCTCCTGCCAATGAAGGTACGGGTGCAGCAGCGCCTTGAGCGCGACCTCGTCGTGCCGCTCGACGGCGTCGAGAACCTGCTCGGCAGGGGTGTTCACCACGTGTCGGCGAGGGCTGACAGCTGGGTGGCCAGTGACTGGAACACGGGCTCGGAGATCTCGCCCTCTTTCCGGAGGTCGAGCAGCTTACGGGTGAACTCACGAAGCTTCTGGCGGCTCTTGCCCGGTTTACCCCGCCCGAGCCGTTCGACGGCCTCGTCCAGGCGCCGGTTCAGTTCCCGGCCGCCGTCGCGAGACAACTGCCCGGACCGGACCGACTCCTGGATGGTGGTCCGCATGCCGGCGATCAGCTCGGCCGGGTTGCGGCTCTGCCGTACGGGGGTTCGCGACGGCGAAGGACTGGCCGACGGTGAGGGCGACGGCGTCTCGACATCGGCGGGTGCGGAGCTCGCGACCGCCGGTGCCGGCGCCTGAGCCGCCGGTGGGTCGGCCGGCTCGGACCCGGACGAGACGCGCCACACCGTGAAGGCAGCGAAAACGGTCATGACGATCGCGCCCGTCACAGCGGCCCACATGAAGCGCCGGGAGCGGTCCGGTCCGACGCCTGATTCGTCCGGATTCTGGTGGCGCGTCCCTTCCCCGACGGTCGGCAGCGCGGCCGTCGGAGCATAGGGGCCGGTCCAGTGCGGCGGGCGCGTGGCTGACATGGCGGACATCATGCCAGCTCAACCGGCCGGCCGAACCGGCGGAACGGCGGACGAGAGGTGGAACGGCTGATCGGCCGCGGCGCGGCGGCCGGCTCCCGGAAGAACGGCGCCGGCCGGCGGGCGCCCCCTAGGGAACGGCCGCCGGCCGGCGGAATGGGAACGGTCAGGCGCCGCGCAGTGCTGCCCCCGTACGCTCCGCCGCCGACGCCACCGCCGCGTCCCGGGCCGCCACGGCCTCCTCGACCGTCAGCGTGCGGTCCGGTGCCCGGAACGTCAGCTTGTACGCCAGGCTCTTCAGCCCCTCGCCGAGCTGCGCAGACGCGTACACGTCGAACAGCCGCACGGACTCGAGCAGGTCTCCCGCCCCCGCGACCAGTGCTGCCTCGACCTTCGCTGCCGGGACCGTGGATTCCACCACCAGCGCCACGTCGATGAGCGCCGGCGGGAAGGTGGAGATCTTCGTCGCCTGGGTGACCGGGCGGGCCGGCAGGGCGTCCAGGTCGAGTTCCATCGCGCAGGTGCGCTTGGGGAGATCGAGGGCGGACAGGACGGCCGGGTGCAGCTCGCCCGCGTGGCCGACGAGCGTGCCGTCGACCGAGATCGCGGCGCAGCGGCCCGGGTGCCACGGGGCGTGGTCGGCCGCCTCGATCGTGATGCGGTCCGGGGTCAGGCCCGCCGCCGCGAGGGCGATGCGGGCCGCCTCGATGGCGTCCGACCAGGTGGCGGGCCGGCCCGCGCCCCACCAGCCGGCCGGGCTCACGTCGCCGGTGAGCGCCGCCGCGAGGTGCCACGGCTGGTCCGGGACGATGGCGTTCGCCGCGGTCCAGTCCTCGTCGGAGGGGCCGTGGTCCACGCCCAGGGGCGGCGGGGCCGTGGTGGCCAGGTGCGGCAGGAACACCGTACCCGTCTCGTAGAGCGCCAGGTCGCGCTCGCCGCGCCCCAGGTTGCGCTTCAGGGTGGCGAGCAGGGGCGGCAGCAGCGACGTGCGCAGCAGCGGCTCCTGTTCCGACAGCGGGTTGGTCAGCTTGACCGCGCTGCGGCGGGGGTCGTCCGCCGGCAGGCCCAGCTGGTCCGCCGACGCCGGGGCGACGAACGGGTACGACAGCACCTCGACGTACCCGTTCTCGGCCAGGGCGCGGCCCACCGTGCGGCGGCGTACCTGCTGCTCGGTGAGGCCGCGACCACCGCGGGCCGGGGGCAGGACGCTCGGGATCGCGTCGTAGCCGCCGAGCCGGGCCACCTCCTCGACCAGGTCGATGCCGGCCACCAGGTCCGGGCGCCAGGTCGGCGGCGTCACCTCGAGCGGTTCGGCGCCGGTGACCGTGCAGCCCACCTGGCCGAGCAGCTCGGTCACCCGCTCCGCCTCGTACGGCACGCCGATGCGGCGGGCGGCCAGGTCGGACGGCAGGTGCACCGGCACCGGCGGCACGACGTGGTCGATGTCGAGCACCCGAGGGTCGACGGTGCCGCCCGCGTGGGCGGTGAGCAGTTCGACCGCCCGCTGCAACGCGACCAGCGGCAGCTGCGGGTCGACGCCACGCTCCCAGCGCTTGGCCGCCTCGCTGAACAGCTTGTGCCGGCGGGCCGTGCGCCCGACCATGACCGGGTCCCAGTGTGCGGCCTCGAGCAGCACGTCCACCGTGCCCGGCTGCACCTCGCTGGTCTCGCCGCCCATGACCGCGGCGAGTGAGATCGGGCCGGAGTCGTCGCAGATCACCATGTCCTCGGCGTCGAGCACGCGCGCGACGCCGTCCAGGGTGGTCAGCTTCTCCCCCGGGCGGGCGCGGCGGACGACCAGACCGCCGCGCAGCAGGTTGAGGTCGAACACGTGCATGGGCTGGCCCAGCTCGAGCATCACGTAGTTGGTGATGTCCACGGCGAGCGAGATCGTGCGGACGCCGGCCGCGATGAGCCGCCGCTGCATCCACTCCGGCGACGGCGCCGACGGGTCGATGCCGCGCACGACCCGCGCCGCGAACCGGTCACAGCCGACCGTGTCCTCGATACGGACGTCGTACGGCGGCTCGGCGGTCACGGCCGCGAACGGCGCCCGGCCGGGGTCGGTGTACGCCGTGGCGTACGCGTAGGCGAGCTCACGGGCGATGCCCCGCACGCTCATCTGGTAGCCGCGGTCCGGGGTGATCTCGACCTCGACGATGACGTCGTCGAGCCCCACCACCGGGCGCGCGTCCGTACCCGGCGTGTGGGAGTCCGGCGGCAGGACGATGATGCCGTCGTGGTCGCCGCTGAGCCCGAGCTCGGCCGCGGAGCAGATCATGCCGTTGGACTGGCGCCCGTACGTCTTGCGCGCGCCGATGGTGAAGCCGCCGGGGAGCTCACCGCCGGGCAGGATGACCACGACGAGGTCGCCCACGGCGAAGTTGCGCGCGCCGCAGACGATCTCCTGCGGGGCCGGGTTGCCGACGTCGACGCGGCAGAAGCGGATCGGCTTCTTGAAGCCGGTCAGCTCCTCGATCTCCAGCACCCGCCCGACGACCAGGTCGCCCTTGATCGTGGCGGCCTGGTCGACGATGGACTCGACCTCGATGCCGAGGTCGACCAGCTTGCGCTCGAGCTCGGCGGCGTCGACGGCCGCCGGCAGCTCGACGTACTCGCGCAGCCAGGACAGGGACAGCTTCATGATCAGACCGCCATACCGAAGTTGCGGGTGAACCGGACGTCACCCTCCACCATGTCGTGCATGTCGCTCACGCCGTTGCGGAACATCAGCGTCCGCTCGACGCCCATGCCGAACGCGAAGCCGGAGTAGCGCTCGGGGTCGATGCCGCAGGCGGTCAGCACCCGCGGGTTGACCATGCCGCAGCCGCCCCACTCGACCCAGCGCGGGCCGTCGCGGTGCTGGGCGAACCAGACGTCGAATTCCGCGGACGGCTCGGTGAACGGGAAGTAGTGCGGGCGCCAGCGGGTGCGCGCGCCGGGCCCGAACATCGCCCGGGCGAAGTGGTCGAGCGTGCCCTTGAGGTGGGCCATGGTGATGCCCTCGTCGACGACCAGGCCCTCGAGCTGGTGGAACACCGGGCTGTGCGTGGCGTCGAGGTCGTCGGTGCGGTACACGCGACCCGGGCAGACGACGGCGATCGGCGGCTCGTGCGCCAGCATCGTGCGGACCTGGCCGGGCGACGTGTGGGTGCGCATCACCAGGCCGGGCAGGTCCACATAGAACGTGTCCATGAGCCCGCGCGCGGGGTGGTCCGGGCCGATGTTGAGCGCGTCGAAGTTGGCCCATTCCAGCTCGAGCTCGGGGCCGTCGACGACGTCGTAGCCCATGCCGACGAAGAGGTCGGCCATGTGCTCCATGAGCGTGGTCAGCGGGTGCCGGGCGCCGCGCGGGTGCCGGTCCCACGGCAGGGTGACGTCGACGCGCTCCTCGACCAGCACCCGGGCGGCCCGCTCGAGCTCCAGCTCGGCGAGGCGGGCGTCGAACGCCCCCTGGATGGACTGGCGGGCCACGTTGACGCGCTTGCCGGCGTCGGACTTCGCGGCCGGCGGCAGCGAGCCGATCTCCCGGCGCGCGAGCGACACGGGCGAGCGGTCGCCCAGGTGGGCGGGCTTGAGCGCGCCGAGCGCGTCGAGGTCGGCCGCCGCGGCGAACGCCTTCTCGGCCTCGGCGACCGCGGCCTCGAGGGCCTCGGGGGCGAGCAGGGCGGCCTGCTTCGGATCGTACGGATCGTTGCGGTAGGACATGGTCGGGCGAACTCCCTCACACCGGATGAGCCATCGGGCAGTGTACGGAGGCGCGGCTGGGCCGCAGCCCGCCGGTCAGGGAAGTTCGCAGGAAAGAGTCAGCCCACGCGCCCGCGACCAGCGGGCTGGGTAAACATCCGACTCATGACGGTCTCCTCGGGGAGCGCTGCGCTCTCGCCGAAGCATACAAGCAGACCGCCGCGGCGGCAGCCAGGTTAAGGCTCTCGGCTCCGCCGTAGATCGGTACGCGCACCCGCTGGTCGGCGGCCTTGAGGACGTCCTCGGGCAGCCCGTGGGCCTCCGAACCGAACAGCCAGGC
The DNA here is from genome assembly GCF_044465265.1 of Actinoplanes sp. NPDC049681. Classification (NCBI taxonomy): domain Bacteria; kingdom Bacillati; phylum Actinomycetota; class Actinomycetes; order Micromonosporales; family Micromonosporaceae; genus Actinoplanes; species Actinoplanes sp. NPDC049681. The sequence continues at coordinate 771,067 of NZ_JBITLP010000004.1, read as the reverse complement.
GGTGGGCCGCGTCAGCGAGCCGTCGTCGAGCAGGTCGTCCAGGTCGGCGTCGCCGTAGCCGGTGGTCGCGAACACCTGCAGCCCGGCGGCACGCAGCTCACCGGCGACCGTCAGGGGCGCGCGCACCACGTCCACGTTGAACAGACTCCCGGCGGAGGACCGCACACATTTCCCGTTGTACGGGTCCACGGCGTCGCCGGCGAACACCACCGCACCGGCCCCGGCGGCGTCGGCCGTGCGCAGCACCGTACCGGCGTTGCCCGGATCGCGGATCTCCGCCGCGACCGCGACCAGCCGGGGTTGCTTGGCCAGCGCCTCACCCAGCGGCACGTCGACCTGTTCGCAGACCGCCACGAGGCCCTGCGGCTGCACCGTCTCGGCGAGCGCGGCCAGCCCCTCCTCGGTGACCGGGGACACCACGGGCGCCTGGATCGCGAGGTCGCCGTGGCGGGTGAGCGCGGTGTCCGTGCCGAAAAGCTCCAGGACGACCCCCGCGGCCAGGGCCGAACGCACCGCCTGCGGGCCCTCCGCCAGGAAGCGGCCGGTCCGGTCGCGGTCGCGGCGACGCTGCAGCCGCCGGGCCGCGACGACCCTGGGGGTACGCGGGGTGAACGTCACGCTGGTCCTCCGGACATGCATCGGGGCGCCTACCGGAAGAACCGGAAGACGCCCCGAAAGACGACTTGCGTCAAAGGAACTTGCTCAGGCGGCCTGGGCGGCGGCGCCACCCGTGCCCTCGGCCGCGACGGCGGCGCGAGCGATCTCCACGATCGCCGCGAACGAGGCGGCGTCGTTGACGGCCAGGTCGGCCAGGATCTTGCGGTCCACCTCGACGCCGGCCAGCTTCAGGCCCTGGATGAGGCGGTTGTAGGTCAGGCCGTTGGCCCGGGCGCCCGCGTTGATGCGCGTGATCCACAGCTGGCGGAAGTCGCCCTTGCGGTCACGGCGGTCGCGGTACGAGTACTGCATCGAGTGCAGCACCTGCTCCTTGGCCTTGCGGTACAGGCGCGAGCGCTGACCGCGGTAACCGCTGGCGGTCTCCAGCAACGTGCGACGCTTCTTCTGGGCGTTCACTGCCCGCTTGACGCGTGCCATTTCGGTACTCCTAACAGGGGAACGGTTGTGGCGCGCGCGTCAGCGGCCCAGCAGCTTCTTCACTCGCTTGGTGTCAGCCTTGGCCACGACGACCGTACCGGTCATCCGGCGCGTGACGTGGGAGGACTTGCCCTCCAGCAGGTGGCGCTTGCCGGCCTGCTCGCGGACGATCTTGCCCTTGCCGGTGACCTTCACCCGCTTACCCATGCCGGTGTGGCTCTTCATCTTCGGCACTTGAACGCCTACTCTCTCTGCCCCGGCGGTCCGGGGAACGTACCTACTCTGCGGTGGTGTCGGCAGCAGCGGCCGCCGGCGGTGCCTCGGCACCATCGCCCTCGCGCGGCTCCCGCGGCGGGCGGGCGTTGGCCGCGACAGTCGCCGCGGCGGCGGCCTTGGTCGCCCGGTGGGGGGCCAGCACCATGATCATGTTGCGGCCGTCCTGCTTGGGACTGGCCTCGACGAAACCCAGGTCCGAGATCTCTTCGCTGAGCCGGCGCAGGAGCCGGAAACCCAGCTCGGGGCGGCTCTGCTCACGACCACGGAACATGATCGTCACCTTGACCTTGTCGCCCGCCTTGAGGAACCGCACCACGTGACCCTTCTTGGTCTCGTAGTCGTGCGGGTCGATCTTCGGCCGCAGCTTCATTTCCTTGATGACGGTCTGTTGCTGGTTGCGCCGTGCCTCGCGCGCCTTGAGTGCACTCTCGTACTTGAACTTGCCGAAGTCCATGAGCTTGCACACCGGCGGACGGGCCATGGGCGCGACCTCGACCAGGTCCAGGTCCACGTCCGCGGCCAGCTGAAGGGCACGCTCGAGCGGGACGATGCCCACCTGCTCACCCTCGGGGCCGACCAGTCGGACCTCTCGAGCCCGGATCTGTTCGTTAACGCGCGGTTCGACGCTGATGGGGCCTCCTCAGAACGAATGTCATGTCGTGGGCCGATCCGCGGGTTCGGCCGCGGAAAAGACCCTGCCAATGTCGGTCGGCCTCGTCCCCACCCCCGGCGAGCCACGGGGCGAGGAGGAAAGCAGAAGGCCCCGGCACATGCCGGGGCCCGCTCGACCGGTCATCGGCGCCCATGAGGACGCACACCCACCCCGGGATATTCCCGTGGTCGGTTGACCGGACCCGGCCGCTGCGAGAGCGACTCGGGTGGGAACCAGCGGGCTCCTCTTTCGCGCCCGCGGCCCCTGTCAAGAAGACTTGGCGGGAGTGCAGGCGTGGTCGACTGCGGCGAAGTCTACCAGTTCAGGACGACGACGCCGAATGAAGGGCACGCAGGCTGCGGACGCCCTCGACGGCGTACTCCTTGTCGGCCGCCTGCAGCGCGTGGACCGGCACCGTCTCGTCGTCGTGCAGTTCCAGCATCGCCCACGCGGAGTTGCGGTCGAAACGCACCGCGCGCACCGCCGACCAGGGCAGATCGAAATTGCCGACGACGTTGCGGATCTGCACGTGATCGGCGTCCGCCTGCACCCGCGGCCGGGTGAAGGCCAGGATGCCCAGGGCGGCGAGCACCCCGAGACCGATCATGGCGCCCTGGTCGCCCCGCTCGAACTGCCCGAGGCCGTCGCCGGTCGACCCGTGCAGGCCGAAGCTGAGCGCGGTGAAGAGGATCACCACGGCCGCCGCCGAGATGCCGGCGACCCAGCGGATGCGCCGCGGCCGGTAGGCGACCGCCTCACGCGTCGGAGTAGTCACGTCCACCACTCTGCCACTCACAGCCTGCAGTTGGAGATGTCGGTTACCAGAATGGCGCGGGCGCCCAGCTCGTACAGCTCGTCCATGATCCGGTGCGCCTCCGCCCGCCGGACCATAGCCTGCACCGCGACCCAGCCCTCGCGGTGCAGCGGGGAGACCGTCGGCGACTCGATGCCCGGGGTCAGCGCGGTGGCGTTCTCCAGCAGGTCGGCGCGGACGTCGTACGCGAGCATCACGTAGCTGCGGGCGACCAGCACGCCCTGCAACCGCCGGATGAGCTGCGCGGTCCTGGCCTCCGACCGGTCGTTGCGGCCGATCAGGATGGCCGACGAGCGCAGCAGCGGCTCGCCGAAGGTCTCCAGCCCGGCCTGGCGCAGCGTCCGGCCGGTCTCGACGACGTCGGCGATCAGGTCGGCGACGCCGAGGCGCACCGCGTTCTCCACCGCGCCGTCCAGGCGGACCACGTCGGCCTTCAGGTCGCGCTCGGCGAGATAACGCTCGACCACCCCCGGGTACGCCGTGGCGATGCGCCGCCCCCCGATCTCCGACTCCGAGCCGAGCGTCCCGGACGGGGAGGCCCAGCGGAACGTGGCCCCGCCGAAGCCGAGGTCGAGCAGCTCCTCGGCCGGCACCCCGGAGTCGACCAGCAGGTCGCGCCCGGTGATGCCGAGATCCAGGTCACCGGAGCCGACGTACGTGGCGATGTCGCGGGGGCGGAGGTAGAAGAACTCGACGGTGTTGTCCTCGTCACGGCAGACGAGGTCCTTCGGGTCGGTGCGCTGGCGGTAACCGGCGTCGCGCAGCATCTGGGCGGCCGGGGCGGACAGGGTTCCCTTGTTCGGTACGGCGATGCGCAGCATGGACGTGCTCCTTCGATGAGACTCGATCACAGGCGGAGGGCACGTCAGAGATGTCGGTAGACGTCCTTGAGCTCGAGGCCGGTGGCGATCATGAGGACCTGTGCCTGGTAGAGCAGCTGCGAGATCTCCTCGGCGGCCCGCTGCGGCCCCTCGTGCTCGGCGGCCATCCAGGACTCGGCGGCTTCCTCGACGACCTTCTTCCCGATGAAGTGCACGCCGGCATCCAGCGCCGCGACGGTGCCCGAACCCTCGGGCCGCTCCGCCGCCTTCGTCTGGAGCTCGGCGAACAACTCTTCGAACGTCTTCACGGGAGCCGATTGTGGCAGCTCATCACGGACTGGCGACGGACGGCCCCATCCCTTGGGACGTGGGTTAGCCTGCCGGACATGGTCAGAATCCCCCTCGCGGCGCTGGGAAGCGCCGTTGTGCTCCTCGTCACGCTGGGCGGCTGCGCCCCGGCGGACGAGGACGGCTCCCCCGCGGCCGGCGGCTCCGCCTCCGCCTCGAACGCCGCCTGCGCCCAGGGTGCCCTCGACACCATGACGCCGGGCAAGCTCACCATCGGCACCGACAACCCGGCGTACGAGCCGTGGTTCAGCGACAACAAGCCGGCCAACGGCAAGGGATTCGAGTCCGCTGTGGCCTATCAGGTCGCCCAGCGGCTCGGCTACCCGGCGCAGAACGTCGTCTGGACCCAGGTCACCTTCAACAACGCGATCGCGCCGGGCCCGAAGACCTTCGACTTCGACATCAACCAGTTCTCGATCACGCCGGAGCGCCGCAAGGCCGTCGACTTCTCGTCGCCGTACTACCTGGTCCGGCAGACCGTGATCACGACGAAGGGTTCGAAGATCGACGGGGCGAAGACCATCGCCGAGCTCAAGGACGCCAAGCTGGGCGCCCAGGTGGGCACCACCAGCTACCAGGCGATCAACGAGCTGATCAAGCCGGCGGCGAAGCCCCAGGTCTTCAACAACAACGACGACGCGAAGAAGGCCCTGGAGAACAAGCAGGTCGACGGCATCGTGGTGGACCTGCCCACGGCGTTCTACATGACCGCGGCCGAGCTCGAGGACGGCGTGATCGTGGGGCAGCTGCCCCAGGTGGGCGTACCGGAGCAGTTCGGCCTGGTTCTTGACCTGGGTTCGAAGCTGACCCCGTGCGTCAGTGCGGCGGTGGACCAGCTGCGCCAGGACGGCACGCTCGCGGTGCTGGAGAAGACCTGGCTGGCGAGCACCGGCGGAGCTCCCGAGCTTTCGTGACCACCCAGCTCTACCGGCCCAGCGAGATCCAGCGCGGGCGGGTCGCCTACCGCCGCCGGCAGACGATCCGCTCCGTGCTGCTCGCTGCGCTCTCGACCGCCGTCGTGGGCGTCGCGCTGGCCCTCGCCGTGACCGGCGCGCCCGGCTGGGAGCGCGTGAAGGCGTCGTTCTTCGACTGGGAGATCGCGAAGAAGTACCTGCCGGAGGTCCTCGACGGGCTGTGGCTCAACGTGCGGCTGCTGGTCGTCTGCGCCGCGGCCGCGCTGGCGCTCGGCCTGCTGGTCGCGGTGCTGCGCACGCTGCGGGGTCCGGTCTTCTTCCCGGTACGCGCGCTGGCCACGGGCTACACGTACGCGTTCCGCGGCCTCCCGCTGATCATCGTCCTGTACGTGTGCACCCTCGGCGTGCCCGGTCTGCGCCTGCAAGGCATGCCGAGCGTGCTGGTCCTCGGCGGGGCGGCGCTCGTGATCACGTACGGGGCGTACCTGGCCGAGGTGTTCCGGGCCGGCATCGAGTCGGTGCACCCCAGCCAGCTGGCCGCCGCGCGCTCGCTCGGGCTCACCTACCGGCAGACGATGCGCCACGTGGTGCTGCCACAGGCGGTACGCCGGGTCGCCCCGCCACTGCTCAACGACACCGTCGCACTGCAGAAGGACGTGGGCCTCGTGTCGCTCGCCGGCCCGATCGACGCCGTACGCGCGGCCCAGATCGCCACCGCGCAGGACGCCAACTTCACCCCGTACATTCTGGCCGGGGTGTTGTTCGTGCTCCTCGCCCTGCCGCTGATCGGCGTGACCGACTGGGTGACGCTGCGCGCCGCCCGCCGCCAGTCCGCGGGCGCCTGACATGCTGCTGTCCTGCGAGAACGTCCGCAAATCCTTCGGGCCCGCAGTGGTCCTCGACGACCTGTCGCTCACCGTGGACGAGCACCAGGTGGTCGCCCTGATCGGCGCCTCCGGATCCGGCAAGTCCACGCTGCTGCGCTGCATCAACCTGCTCACGGAGATCGACGACGGCAGGATCCGGCTCGACGGCGAGGACATCACCGATCCCCGCGTGAACCCGGACGTGATCCGCCGCCGCATCGGGATGGTCTTCCAGTCCTACAACCTCTTCCCGCACATGACGGTGCTGCGCAACATCACGCTGGCGCCCGACAAGGTCCACGGCCGCGCGGCGGCCGAGACCCGCGCCCAGGCGATGGAGTGGCTCGACCGGGTCGGCCTGGCCGACAAGGCGGACAGCTACCCGGACCGGCTGTCGGGCGGCCAGCAGCAGCGCGTCGCGATCGTGCGCGCCCTGGTCAACAGCCCGCGGTTGCTGCTGCTGGACGAAGTCACGTCGGCGCTGGACCCGGAGCTGGTGGGCGAGGTCCTCACCATGATCCGCGGTCTCAAGGAGGACGGGATGACCATGGTGCTGGCGACGCACGAGATGGGTTTCGCCCGGCAGGTGGCCGACCGGGTGGTGTTCCTGGACGGCGGGCGGGTGCTCGAGGCCGGGCCGCCGGAACAGGTGCTCGGCGACCCGGTCGAGGCCCGGACGCGGCAGTTCCTCGCCCGGATCATCGAGGCGGGGCGGCTCTGACCGCTAGCGTTGCTGCGCCTCGTTGATCAGGCGGAGCTCGGCGATCGCCCCGTGCGCCGCGTGGAAGATCTCCGCCTGCGGGTGGCGACCCTCACCGAGATCCTGCTCGGCGGCCAGGACCGCGCGCTGCCCGTCATAGGTCAGCGCTCGCAGGACCACGCCGTCCACCGGCGGAAGGGCGTCCTCGACGGACGGCGGGAGCTGGTCAAGGTGAGTCTCGACGGTCCGCAGCGCCGCGAGGGTCGCGGCCACCACCTGAGCGTGCTGGCCACCGCCGATCAGGCCGCCGCCGGTCGTGGTGTAGAGACTGGTCGTCCCGTCGGCCAGCGCGACGAGTGAGTAGCCGCCTTGCTCATAGGTCGTGTCCATCAGCAGGCCCCAGACCCGCGGCAGGTCCGGTGTCGGGGTGATGCCCACCTCCGCCGGAACGATCTCGAGAACCTGCCGTCGAAGCCCCGTGTAAGTGTCAGACATGGCGTCATTCTGAAGTATCGATGCGAGTGGGCAACGCCTCGATGAGCTTGCGCCCATTGATACCGGCCACCCGTACGTGAATGATCGCTCCATGGATTTCAAGGTGATCGCGGTCCCGGGCCATGGCGCCGAGGATGTCGTCGTGGCGGCCGACGGTTCCGTCTTCACGGGCACCGAGGACGGCGTGATCCATCGCATCGCCCCCGACGGCCGGGTGGAGGCCGTCGCCGACACGGGCGGCCGGCCGCTGGGCATCGAGCTCCTGCCCGACGGCCGGTTGCTGGTCTGCGACGCCCGGCGCGGCCTGCTGGCCGTCGACGTGGCCGGCGGGGCGGTCGAGGAGCTGGCCGGCGGCATGCGGTTCTGCAACAACGCCGCCGTGGCCGCCGACGGCACCGTCTACTTCTCGGATTCCTCCACGGTCCACCCGATCGACGAGTGGCGGGCGGAGGTCGTCGAGGTGACCCGTACCGGCCGGCTGCTTCGGCGCACTCCGGACGGCACGGTCAGCGTCCTGCGCGACGGCCTGGCCTTCGCCAACGGGGTGGCTCTGGCGAGCGACGAGTCGTTCGTGGCGGTGGCCGAGACGGCGGCACGCACCATCGCCCGCCACTGGCTGACCGGCCGCGACGACTTCCTGGTCGAGGACCTGCCCGGATACCCGGACAACATCGCGCGCGGCAGCGACGGGCTGATCTGGGTCTCGCTCGCCAGCCCGAAGGATCCGATGGTGGAACGCCTCCAGCGCGGCCCGCGGTGGATCCGTCGCGGGGTGACGAGGATCCCCGAGTCGCTGCAGCCGGCCCCGAAGCGGACGGTCCGGGTCCAGGCGTACGACAACGACGGCCGCCTGGTCCACGATCTCACCGGCGACAGCGCCCGGTTCCACATGGTGACCGGCGTGCGGGAGCACAACGGCCGCGTCTGGATGGGCAGCCTGCACGAGCCGGCCGTCGCCGTGCTGACCCTCTGACGGGTCAGGCCTTCTCGACCTCGCGGATCGCGTTGACCGCGTCGAGGACGGCGACCGTGCTCTGCCAGCCCTTGTCCTCGATCGAGTCCTCGAGCCCCGCCCGGTCCTTGGCCTGCCCCAGGCTCTCCACGGTCAGGACGCCGTGCGCCACCGGCGTGCGCTCGTCCAGCGCCACCCGGGTCAGCCCGGCGGTCACGGCGTCACAGACGTAGTCGAAGTGGGCCGTCTCGCCGCGGATGACCACGCCGAGCGCCACCACCGCGTCGCACTTCTTCGCCAGGGCCTGCGCGACGATCGGCAGCTCCACCGAACCCGCCACCCGGGTCACGATGACGTCGTCCACACCGCACGCCTTCGCGGCTGCCTGCGCCCGTTCGACCATGTGGTCGACCAGGTCGGCGTGCCAGCGCGAGCCGACGATGCCGACCTTGAGCCCGGCCCCGTCGACGGTGTTCAGGTGCGGATCCCCGAAACCGGCCATGATGCCCCCTTTACGAAAATGGTCCCATATGTGGAGGCCCTTGATCAGCCCAACGCCTCGAACAGGTGGCCCATGCGATCCCGCTTGGTCCGCAGGTAGCGGACGTTCTCCGGGTGCAGCCGCACGGGTAGCGCCGCCCGGCCGGTGATCGTCAGGCCGTACCCCTCCAGCCCGGCACGCTTCGCCGGGTTGTTGGTGAGCAGCTGCATCGATCGCACGCCCAGGTCGACGAGGATCTGCGCGCCGGTGCCGTAGTCGCGGGCGTCGGCGGGCAGGCCCAGCTCCAGGTTGGCGTCGACGGTGTCCAGGCCCCGGTCCTGCAGCTGGTACGCCTGCAGCTTGTGCAGCAGCCCGATCCCCCGGCCCTCGTGCCCGCGCATGTAGAGCACGACACCCCGCCCGGCCTGAGCCACCCGCTCGAGGGCGGCGTCCAGCTGCGGCCCGCAGTCGCAGCGCACCGAGCCGAAGACGTCGCCGGTCAGGCACTCGGAGTGCACCCGCACGAGCACGTCCTCGCCGTCGCCGAGGTCGCCGTAGACCAGGGCGACATGCTCGGCGCCGTCGACCAGCGCCCGGTAGCCGACCGCGGTGAAGTCGCCGTGCTCGGTCGGCAGCCGGGTCTCCACGACCCGCTCGACCTGGCGCTCCTGCCGCCGCCGGTAGGCGATCAGATCGGCGATGCTGATCAGCGCGAGGTCGTGCTCGACCGCGAACTTCTCCAGGTCGGGCAGGCGCATCATGGTGCCGTCGTCGTTGACCATCTCGCAGAGCACGCCGGCCGGCCGCAGCCCGGCGAGCACCGCCAGGTCGATCGCCGCCTCCGTGTGCCCGGGCCGGCGCAGCACGCCGCCGGGCTTGGCGCGCAGCGGCACGACGTGCCCGGGGCGGGTGAGATCGGTCGGCTGGGTGTCGGCGCCGGCCAGCAGCTTGATCGTGTGGGCCCGGTCGGCGGCCGAGATGCCGGTGCTGACGCCCTCGCGCGCGTCGACGGTCACCGCGTACGCCGTGCCGCGCCGGTCCTGGTTGGTGTGGAACATCGGGGGGAGGTCGAGGCGGTCGGCCTCCTCCTCGGTCAGCGGCACGCAGATGTAGCCGGAGGTGTAGCGCACCATGAACGCGAGCAGCTCCGGGGTGGCGTGCTCGGCGGCGAAGATCAGGTCGCCCTCGTTCTCACGGTCCTCGTCGTCGACGACGATGACCGGACGGCCGGCGGCGATGTCCGCGACTGCCCGCTCGATCTCATCCAGCATGACGATCCCCCAGCATCTTCTCGACGTACTTCGCGATGACGTCGACCTCGAGGTTGACCGGGTCGCCGACGCCCTTGGAACCCAGGACGGTGAGCTTGAGCGTGGTCGGGATCAGCCCGACGCTGAACGAGTCCGCGGTGACCGCCATGACGGTCAGCGAGACGCCGTCGACGGTGATCGAGCCCTTCTCCACCACGTAGCGGGACAGCTCCGGCGGCAGCGAGAAGGTCAGCACCTCCCACTCGGCGGCGGGCTCGCGGGCGATGAGCTTCGCGACCCCGTCGACATGGCCCTGGACCAGGTGCCCGCCGAGGCGGCTGCCCACGGTCGCGGCCCGCTCGAGGTTCACCGGGCTGCCCACCGCCAGCGCGCCCAGTGACGAGCGGCGCAGGGTCTCCCCCATGACGTCGGCGGTGAAGACGCCGTCCTCGTTGTCGATGACGGTGAGACAGACCCCGTTGACCGCGATGGAGTCGCCGTGCCGCGCGTCCGACGTGACGACAGGACCGCGTACGGCGAGCACCGCCGAGTCGCCCCCCGCGTCGGTGAGGCGGACGACCTCACCCAGTTCCTCGACGATTCCGGTGAACATCAGGACTCCCTCTTGGGCCGCAGGACTGCGGTGAAGCGCAGGTCGGAGCCGATCTGCGCGATGTCGGTGAGGTCCAGGTCGATGGCCTCGGCGATCGTGGTGACGCCCGCGTCGACCAGCGCCGCGCGCCCGGCGCCGAGCAGCTTCGGCGCGACGTAACCCACCACCCGGTCGACCAGCCCCGCGGCCAGGAACGCCCCGGCCAGCGTCGGGCCGCCCTCCAGCAGCACCGCGCGGATGCCGCGGGCGTACAGGCCGGTGAGCATGGCGGACAGGTCGACGTGGCCGTCCGGGCCCGCGCCGACCTCGGCGGTGGTCACGATCCAGGTCTCGGCGGCGGCGTCGCGGATGCGGGCCTTCACCGGCGTACGCCCGGAGGAGTCGACGACCACCCGCAGCGGCTGCTTGATCGCGAGGCTGCCGTCGCGCAGGTCGCGGACGGTGAGTTGAGGGTCGTCGGCGAGCACGGTGCCCACGCCGACCACGATGGCGTCGACCGTGCTGCGCAGCCGGTGCACGTCGGCGCGGGCCGGCTCCGAGGTGATCCACATGCTGGTACCGTCGGCCGCCGCCGAGCGCCCGTCGAGGGTGGCCGCGTACTTCCAGGTGACGTACGGACGGGAGCGGCGCACGGCGGTCAGCCAGGCCAGGTTGCCCGCCTCGGCCTCCTCGCGGCGTACCCCCGTCTCGATCTGGATCCCGGCGGCGCGCAGCGTCGCGGCTCCCCCGGCCGCGACCGGCGTCGGGTCGTCGACCGCGATGACCACCCGCTTGATGCCCGCCGCGATGAGCGCCTGGGCGCACGGGCCGGTCCGCCCGGTGTGGTTGCAGGGTTCGAGGGTGACCACCGCGGTGCCGCCCCGGGCGCGCTTGCCGGCCTGGGCGAGCGCGACGATCTCGGCGTGCGGGCCGCCCGCGTACGCGTGGAACCCCTCCCCGACGACCTTGCCGTCGGGATCGAGCAGGAGGCATCCGACGACCGGATTGGGGCTGGTGGTGCCGAGGCCACGGGCGGCCAGCGCAATCGCGCGCCCCATCGCCTCGTGCTCGGTGACCATCTCCCTGCCTTTCCCTGACGCGGTGCGGTCACGCGCTCAGGGAAGGGGAGAAAACGCCGAGGAACAGGACATCAGGGGACGCTTCGCGCCGCCCTGGACGAGGCACGCCGCGACGAGCCCTCGGTCCTGATCCGCGCGCTGTCTCCCATCCGGACTGTCTGACCGATCGGCATGTGCCGGTCGCTCAACCGTCGGCCCCGGATTCTCACCAGGTCCACCGGCCGTCGCAGGTACGACGTCCGGGTCGCGGGCTTACCTTCCGCGAGGGAAGGATCACCGCCGGTTCGGAATTTCACCGAGTCCCGCCAGCGCGTGGTGGGTTACCGGTCAGTCTTGCACGTCATCGGCGAATTGCCATCCGCCGGGCGACCCACGTCACAAGTCCGACTCACAGCGGCGGGTCGTCGAGGTTCTCCGAGTCACTGCGGCGGCGGTCGATGGCCACGTACGAGCCGGGCTGGCTCTTCGCGACCTTCTTCATCTCGGAGGCGACCGCGACCACGGCCCGGTGATCGGAGTAGGCGCGGCCCCCGGCGGTGGACTGGGCGACGCCGATGGAGAGGGTGACCAGCGCGGCCCGCTGCTTGCCGCCCCGCCGGTCCGGCACCTCGATGTAGCCGCGGCGCGCGTCCTCGGGGTCGTACAGCTGGTCGGCGGAGGCCTCGAAGTCGGTCACCATGTGCTTGGTCAGCGGCAGCACCTGGTCGGGGTGGCAGATGAAGACGAAGTCGTCGCCGCCGATGTGGCCCAGGAACACCGGCGGGCGCCCGGCGGCGGTGGCGGCCCGGTGCAGGCTGCGGGCCAGCGTGGTGATGAAGTCGTCGCCGCGGTCGAAGCCGTACACGTCGTTGACCGGCTTGAACCGGTCGATGTCGACGTAGCCGACGGAGAAGTCGCCGCCCGCCTTCATCCGGTCGGCGATCTCGCGCGTCACGCGGGCGTTGCCGGGCAGCCCGGTCAGCGGCGACACCTCGCGGAACTCCTTGTTGCGCCGCAGCGTCGAGGACACCCGGGCGATCAGCTCCGCGGTGTCGAACGGCTTGACCAGGTAATCGTCGACGCCGGCGGTCAGCCCCACGACCTTGTCGACGGTCATACCCTTGGCGGTCAGCATGATCACCGGCAGCGCGGAGGTCAGCGGCTCGGCCCGCAGCCGGCGGGTCAGCTCGACGCCGTCCATCCGCGGCATCATCCAGTCGACCACCGCCAGGTCGGGGCGGCGCGACTCCATCACCTCGAGCGCCTCCTGGCCGTCGCGGGCCCGCATGACCTCGAAGCCGTGCACCTTGAGGTTGAACGCGACGAACCCGGCGATGTCGTCGTCGTCGTCGACGACCAGGACGAGGTCCGGCCGTTCCTCGGGCTCACCGCCGGGTCCGCCGGTGCTCATGCCCGCTCGGTGGTGCGCTCGGCGAGCGCCCGCAGCTTGCGGATCGCCTCGGCCGGGTCCTCCGCGCCGTAGACGGCGGTGCCCGCGACGAACGCGTCGGCACCGGCCTCGGCGGCCTGCTCGATGGTGTCGGCCGCGATGCCGCCGTCCACCTCCAGGCGCACCTCGAGGTTCTTCGCCGTGATCCGCCGGCGCACGTCACGGACCTTGCCCAGCATCTCGGGCAGGAACTTCTGACCGCCGAAGCCCGCCTTGATGGTCATGATGAGCACCGTGTCCACGTAGGGCAGCAGCTCGAGGTACGGCTCCACGGGCGTGTCGCGGTCGATGGCCAGGCCGGCCTTGGCCCCGGCCGCGCGCAGCGTCTTGGCCAGCGCCACCGGGTTCTCGCAGGCCTCGGCGTGGAACGTGACGTTGTACGCGCCCGCCTCGGCGTATCCCGGGGCCCAGCGCTCCGGGTCCTCGATCATGAGGTGCACGTCGAACGGGATGGTCGTCGCCTTGCGCAGGCTCTGGACGACCGGCAGGCCGATGGTCAGATTGGGGACGAAATGGTTGTCCATGACGTCCACGTGCACCCAGTCGGCCGCCCCCTCGATGTCGTGCACGGCTTCGGCGAGATGCGCGAAGTCCGCGGCCAGGATGCTGGGGGCGATGATCGGCGATGACTCCACCGGAGAAGTGTATGGCCTCCGCGGGCCGGGCCGGGATACTCATGGGGTTGCGGAGGGGAGGCCGGCATGCGGCGGGTGGTGACGGCGCTGGTGACGGTGATGCTCGCCGCCGGGTGCACCGGGACGCCCTCCGACGGCGCGGACGGTGATCTCACCGACGACTGGGCACCGCTGCCGGCGCCCGCCGCGTACCAGCCGGCGGCGCACGCCTGCCACGCCCGGCTCCTGCAGACGGCGTCGGCCACCGACGAGCGGCCGGTCGACTGCGGCCAGGTGCACGTCGGCGAGGCCTTCCACCTGGGGACGGCGCCCGACGCCGAAGTGCCGCCGGCGGAGGGCACGGCCGGCGCCCGGGCCGCGTACAGGGAATGTTCGCAGGCGGCGGTGGACTTCGTCGGCGGGCCCTGGCGCACCGCCCGGCTCGCGGTCCACGTGGTGTGGCCGACCGCGAAGGGGTGGTCCGGCGGCGCGCGCTGGTTCCGCTGCGATCTGACCCAGACAGACCTTGACGGGTACGGCCGCAGCGGCCGTACCGGCACGCTCGAGGGCGAGCTCACCCGCCCGTCCCCGCTGCGGCTGGGCTGCTTCGCGCCGACGGTGGACGGCGGCACGGTGACCGAGATGCGTCCCGTCCCGTGCGGCCGGAAGCACCGGGCCGAGTTCGCCGGGCTGTGGCAGGCGCCCGACGTCTCGTACGCGGACCTGGAAGCCGGCGTCGCCCGCAGCGCGGCGGGCTGCCGCAGCGTGATCGCCCGCTTCGCCGCCCTGCCCGACGACGCGGACATGCAGTACCGCAGCGGCTGGATCTCCTACAACCCCACCCGCAGCGAATGGCTGGCGGGCGAGCGCCGCGTGCGGTGCTTCGTCTACTTCGCCGAGCGCTCCCTGACCCGGTCGCTGAAGGACGCGGGCCCGTCGGTGCTGCCCGTCGACTGATTCACGCGCGCGGCGAGGCGCTCCTGGAACGCCGCGGTGTCGTTGGTGCGCGGGAAAGGCTCGTCCGGCACCGGCACGCCGAGGAACGCGCAGAGCGGCTCCCAGCCGTCGGCCACCCGGAAGTCGAGCAACCGGTCGGCGGGGACCTCGCGCCGCACCGCCGCGTTGTGCTGCTCGAACACCCGGATCGCGTGCTCCCGGTCGGCGAAGCGGCCGCCGAACGTGCCGGCCCAGATCACCGTCTCGATCATGCTGACGGGTGAGCCCTCACCGCGCGGGGCCCGCAGCGCCGCCTGGTAGATCGTCCGGTAGGCGCTGTCGTACCAGGCGTCCGGGTCCCGCACGGTCAGGACGACCTTGGCGCCGGGGTGCTCCGCGATCAGCTCCCGCCAGAAATAGGTGCCCGGCCAGTCCACCGTGGAACGGTAGCCCTCGAAGGCCTTCCGGAGGCCGGCCGGATCACCCTGGGCGGCCCGCCGGAACAGCGCCGCCCGCCCCGGATCGTCCAGCAACGGCACCATGTGCAGGCAGGGGCCGAAGCCGAGCCGCTCCAACGCCTCTTTCAGGCTCAGTGTGCCGGTACGCCCGAATCCCACGCCGATGACGTCCATGGATGGGACAGTACTGGACAATGTTGACCCTAAAGGTGAACTTTCAGCTCGTACGGCGCAGGACCGCCAGGAACATGGCGTCGGTGCCGTGCCGGTGCGGCCACAGCTGCACCGTCGGACCAGGGCCGAGCTTCGGCATGCCCGGGGGCAGCAGCGGCCGCGCGTCCACGAAGTCGACCTCCACCCCGCTGCGCCGCGAACCCTCGGTCACCGTCACCTGGGTCTCGACCATGTGCGGCGAGCACGTCACGTACGCGACCACACCGCCCGGGCGGACGGCCCGCAGCGCGGCGACGAGCAGCTCGCGCTGGAGCCGAGTCAGCGGCGGCAGATCGGCCGGCTGACGGCGCCAGCGCGCCTCGGGACGCCGGCGCAGCGAGCCCAGGCCGGTGCACGGCGCGTCGACCAGCACCCGGTCGAACGCCTCCTCCGGCAGATCGGGGTCGCGGCCGACCGTACGCCCGTCGGTCGGCAGCACGGTGACCGGCAGCCCGGCGGTGGCCTGCTCGACCAGCCGAGCCCGGTGGTCGGCCACCTCGACGGCGGTGACCTCGGCGCCGCGCTGCGCGGCGATCGAGCCGAGCAGGCCCGCCTTGCCGCCCGGCCCGGCGCACAGGTCCAGCCAGCGCGTGTCCTGCCCCTCGACCGGGGCGGCCAGCAACGCGGCGGCGACCAGCTGGGAGCCCTCGTCCTGCACGTGGGCGCGGCCCTGACGGATGGCGGCCAGGTCGCCCGGCGAGCCACCGTTGAGATAGACCGCGTACGGCGAGAACGCGCCCGGCACCCCCTCCACCTCGTCCGCGAGGTCGACCGCGTCGGCCCGCCCCGGCCGGGCGCACAGGTGCACGACCGGGGGCTGGTTGTCCTCGATCAGCAGCCGCGCGGTGTCCTCCAGGTCGCCGCCGAGCGCCTCCGAGAACGACCGGATGATCCACTCCGGGTGATGGTGGACCACCGACAGGTTGCCGATCGGATCCTCCGCGTAATCCGGTGCGACCCGGGCCAGCCAGTCCTCGAGGCTGGTCTCCGAGATCCCCCGCATGACGGCGTTGGCGAAGCCGGCCGCGCCGGGCGCGACCGACCGCACCAGGTCCACGGTCTGGTTCACCGCCGCGTGCGCCGGGACCCGGGTGAAGAGCAATTGGTACGCCCCCAGCCGCAGCGCGTCCCGGGCGGGCGGATCGATCCGGGCCACGTCACGCCCGGCCGCCTCCGCGATGATCCGGTCCAGGGTGCCCAGGGCGCGCAGCGTGCCGTACGTCAGCTCGGTGGCGAAGGCCGCGTCGCGCCCGTGCAGCCCCATGCCCCGCAGGATGTCACCGAGGACCAGGTTCGCGTACGCGTCGTCGCGGTGCACGGCGGCGATCGCCTCGTACGCCGCCTGCCGGGCCGGGTCCGACGGCGGCCGCCCGCCGCGCGGTCCGCGCCCGGTACGCGCGTCGCGGCCGTCGGTCCGGCCGTATCCCGGTCCGCCGGGTCGCCGGGGCCGCCCGGAGTTGTGGGGGCGGTCGGCGCGGTGCTCGGAACTCACTGAAACTGCTCTCCCGGGTTGATCCGCAGGCCGCGCGCCCAGTCGCTCGCGGACATGGGCTTCTTGCCGGCGGCCCGGACCTCGCCGAGGATCACCGGGGTGGTGGCGGTGCCGGCGAGCACCTGGGTGCGCTCGACCAGCAGTTCGCCGGGCTTGAGGGACGTCGCGTTGGCGACCGGGCGCACCGGTCCGAGCTTGAGCCGCTCCCCGCGCAGGGTCGTCCAGGCGCCGGGCGCCGGCGTGCACGCGCGGATCCGCCGGTCGACGGCGAAGGCGGGATCCTCCCAGCGCACCCGGGCGTCCTCGACGGTGATCTTCGGGGCCATGCTGACCCCGTCCGCGGGCTGCGGGTGGGCCCGGGCCGTGCCCGCCTCGATCGCGTCGAGGACGGCGACCAGCAGCCCCGCCCCCTCGGTGGCGAGCCGGCCCAGCAGGTCGCCGGAAGTGTCGTGCGGGCGGATCTGCTCGGTCAGCGTGCCGTACACCGGGCCGGTGTCCATGCCGGCCTCCAGCTCGAACACGCTGGCGCCGGTGACCTCGTCGCCGTGCAGGACGGCGTGCTGCACGGGCGCCGCGCCACGCCACGCGGGCAGCAGGGAGAAGTGCAGGTTCACCCACCCGTGCCGGGGAATCTCCAGCGCCGCGGGCGGCACCAGGGCGCCGTACGCGACCACCGGCACGCAGTCCGGCGCGATCTCCCGCAGCCGCTCCTGGAACTCGGGCTCCCGCGGGCGCTGCGGGGTGAGCACCTCGATGCCCCGCTCGTCGGCCCACGCACCAGCGGGCGACCGGACCAGGCGGCGCCCCCGGCCGGCCGGCGCGTCGGGGCGGGTCACGACGGCCACCAGCTCGTGCGACGAGGCGGCGATGGCGTCGAGGGAGGGCAGGGTCACTTCCGGCGTACCGGCGAAGACGAGACGCATGCTCACCGCCCCGCGCCGAAAAGGCCGAGGCCGTGCGGGCTGGTCTTGACCACGGGCGGCTTGGCGGCGTCGTACCAGTCGGCGGCACGGATCTGCTTCATCGCGTCCTTCCGGGCGGCGGCGTCGAGGCGGTCCAGGAACAGGACGCCGTCGAGGTGGTCGGTCTCGTGCTGCACGCAGCGGGCCATCAGGCCGGTGCCGACCAGGCGGACCGGATCGCCGTACTCGTTGAAGCCCTCCGCCACCACGTTCTGGCGGCGCTTGGTGTCGACGTACACCCCGGGGATGGAAAGGCAGCCCTCGGGGCCGTCCTGCTCCTCGGCGTCGGGGAAGCTGAGCACCGGGTTGACGATGTGCCCGACCACGTCGTCGACGTCGAACGTGAACACCCGCAGTCCCACCCCGAGCTGCGGGGCGGCCAGGCCGGCACCGCCCTCGTCGAGCATGGTGTCGGTGAGATCCCGGACCAGGGTGCGCAGTTCCTTGTCGAAGTCGGTGACCGGATCGGCCTGCGAACGCAGCACCGGGTCGCCGAACAGGCGGATGGGCTGAACGGTCACGCGGTGCCACTCCTGACTGGGGAAAGACTGCTGTCGGGCCCTAGTCTACGGAGCCCACCCGGACCGGCAGAGTCGCCCATCCGCGCAGGGTGAGCCGGTCACGGCGCTCCGGCTCACCGGCCGGCGAAAGCCCCGGGAACCGGCGCAGCACGGCGGGCAGAGCGACCTGAGCCTCCAACCGGGCCAGCGGCGCCCCGAGGCAGTAGTGCACGCCGGCCCCGAACGACAGCGGCGCGTTGTCCGCCCGGTCCGGATCGAAGCGGTCGGCGTCGGTGAACCGGGCCGGATCCCGGTTGGCGGCGCCGAGAAACACGATGATCTCGCTGCCCGCCGGGACGGGCAGCCCGGCGACCTGGGTGTCCTCGCCCGCGAACCGGCCGGTCAGCTGCACCGGCGGCTCGTACCGCAGCATCTCCTCGACGTAGGCGGGCGCGGCCTCCGGGTCGTCGCGCAGCCGCTGCGCGAGCACCGGCCGTTCGAGAAGCAGCCGCAGGCCGTTGCCGAGCAGATTGGTGGTGGTCTCGAACCCGGCCACCAGCAGCAGCGCGAGATTCCCCATCAGCTCGCCGGCGGTGAGCTTGTCCCCACCGGAATCGTGCGCGGCCGCGAGGGCCGTGACGAGGTCGTCCTGCGGATCCCGGCGGCGCACCTCGATCAGGGCCGCGAAGTAGTCCTCCAGCTCCTCGGCCGCCGCATGGGCGCCGGCGGCCTGCTCCGGGGTGAGCTGCACCTCGAGAACCGCGGTGAGCGCCTCGGCCAGCCGCCGGAACCGGCCCCGATCGGCGGCCGGCACGCCGAGCAGGGCACAGATCACCTTGATCGGCAACGGGTACGCCAGGTGGGTCATGAAGTCGGCCACCCCGCCGCCGGCGAGCGCGACCATCTCGTCGAGGGTCTCCTCCACCTGCGCCTCGATGACGGCCCGGAGCCGGCCCACCCGCCGGGCGGTGAACACGCCGGACGCCAGCCGCCGCATCCGCGTGTGGTTCGGCGGGTTCTGCTTCAACATCGAGTCGGCGAACAGCGCGACGCCCTTGTTCTGCCGCCAGTCGGGCCAATGCTGATCGAGCAGCGCCGCGTCGAACACGATCATGGCAGGATCCCGCAGCACCGCATCAGCAGCGTGCCAGCCCGTGACGAAGTACGCGCCGGCCTGCCCGACGATCGGCCCCTTCGACCGAAGCGCGGCGTACGCGGGATAGGGATCGATCCCGGCACCGGGCGAAAGGAGCAGCTCGACGGCCGCGGCGGCATCCACCGCTCCATTGTGCTGACCGAGGCACACCGATGTCGATCTAGCCCTTCGCCGTCGGCGCGTCCCCCGAGCCGGCCTTCCCGCCGGGCCGGCCCGTCTTCACCCTTCCGGGCTCGCCTGTCCCGGGCCGGACGTCACAGCAGCTCCGCCGGGTCGACCTGGACCCGCACGGGCAGGGCCGCCTTCTTCGCACTCCGCACCGCGGCGCCCTCGTGCAGCGCGCGGGCCAGCTCGGCGGCGCGCCCTCGCGACACCCGGACCAGCATCCGCTCCTGATCCTCCGGCGCCGGCACCGGCCCGAGCAGCTCGGCCCCCTCCGGCAGCCGGGTGGCGGCAAGCAGCTCGGCCACCGCCTCGGCCCGGCCGGTGAGGCTGGCGAACCGGGCGGCGGGCGGAAAGCCGAGCTCCCGGCGCTCCGCCAGTTCCCGGGCCGCGAACCACCCCGGCTCCCAGCGCAGCAGCGCCTGCACGGGCGCCAGCGAGCCGTCGGCGACGACCACCACCCGGCCACCCGCGGCGCCCGGCCGTGCCAGCGCGGCGGCGGACAGCCAGCGCCGCATCGTCTCCTCGGCCGCGCGCAGGTCGGCGCGGGTCAGCAGGGCCCAGGTGTCGAGCAGGAGCACCGCCCCGTACCCGCCCTCGGCGACCGGCTCGGCACCCGGCGTGGCGACGACCACCGCGGCGTCCCCGGGCACGGTGTCCAACACCTCGTCCCGCCCGGACGTCCGCACGGGCACGCCCGGGAAGGCCCGGCCCAGCTCCTCGGCCGTCCGCCGCGCCCCGGTCACCGACGCCCGCAGGCGCCGCCCCCCGCACGCCGGACACGCGTACGCCGCGGCAGCACGCCCGCACCAATGGCAGGTAGGCACCGACCGCGCCCCCGCCAGCCCGAGCGGCCCCGAACAGTGCGGGCACCGAGCGGGCGTCCGGCACTCGGCGCAGGCCACCGACGGAAGGTACCCACGCCGCGGCACCTGCACGAGCACCGGCGCCCCGCCCTGCAACGCCTGCCGCGCGGTCTGCCACGCCAGACTCGGCAACCGCGCGGTGACCGCCCCAGGATCCCGAGCGAGCTGCGAATCATCACCCGTCGGAGCAATCGCAGGAGAACGCGCCCGCAGCGTGTCCCGCGCCGCGACGATCTCCTTCGCCCACCCGGTTTCCAGGAGCAACTGCGCTTCTCCCGTACGCGCGAAGCCCCCGACAAGCGCAGCACACCCCGCCAGCTGAGCCCGGGTGAGCAACACCTCCCGCGCATGCGGATAAGGAGCCCTCGGCTCGGCGTGGAGATCGTCGCCGTCGTCCCAGATCACCACAAGCCCCAGATCCGCGACCGGCGCGAACATGGCCGCCCGCGTCCCGGCGACGACCCGGACCCGGTGCCGGCTCGCGGCAAGGAACCGCCGATATCGCTCGGAAGGCCCGGCAGCGGCGTGAAGAGCCACATGCCGGCCGTCGCCGAGAGCCTTGCTCAGGGCACGGTCCACCCGGTCGAGATCCCGCGCATCAGCGACGACCACGACGACGCCCCGCCCACCCCGGACCGTCGCGGCGGCGGCCTCGGCGATCCGCGCGGGCCAGTCCTCCCCCGGCAACGCCGACCACACGGCCCGGGCACCCCGCCCCTGCTCCAGCGCGTGCAGAAACGACGGCCCGGCCGGATAGTCGTCCCACCCGGTGCTGCTCCCGGCATGCGGGGCCTCGCCCACCGCAGCAGACCCCGTAGCGGCGCCGCCCTCACCCACAGGTGGGCCGTCGACACCGACGTTGTCAGCCGCCATCCCGTCACCAAGCACGCCGCCGCGGGCGTCCGAGTCAGGTTCGGAATCGGGGCCACCCCGGGCGACTCCGGCGGGGGCATCCCAAGCGGCCGCGGCCGCAGCGGCGGTGGCATCGCCAGGAACGCCGGCCGCGGCGTCAGCGGAGCTGGCATCGCTGACGACACCGGCTGTGGTGCCTGCGGAGTCGGCAGCGCTCGCGACACCCACTGCGGTGGCGGTGGCGTCGCCGGCTGCGGTCGTCGCATCGCCGTCAGTGCCCGCTGGGGGGGCATCGCGAGAGGCGACGGCCGCTGGCGCATCGCCATCAGTGCCCGCTGCGGGCGCATCGCGAGAGGCGACGGCCGCTGGCGCATCGCCATCAGTGCCCGCTGCGGGCGCATCGCGGGAGGCGACGGCCGCAGGCGCATCGCCGGAGGCGGCGACGGCGATGGCGGACTCGCGGCCGACCGGGTCGGGTTGCGCTTCCACCCTGGCGTGGCGAGGCGGGATCGCCAGCCTCAGCACGTCCGAGAGGTTTCCGGCGTAGCGGTCCGCGATCGCCCGGGCCAGGCGGGCGATCTCCGGATCGAGCACCCGCTCCGGCGAGATCACTTTGTCCAGATAGGCCAGCTTGGCGTGGGTGCTGGACTCCACCCGTTCGAGGAGGAAACCGTTGACCATCTGCCCGGCGAAGCGCACCTTCACCCGCACGCCGGGCTGCGCCACCGCGTCGTCGGTGGCGGCGATCAGGTAGTCGAACGGCCGGTCGAGGTGGGGCAGCGGCACGTCGACGCAGACCCGCGCGACCGGCAGCGCCGCCGCCGGTTCCCGGTCCCTGCTCTTCGCCGTCACCCGGCCATTCTGGCGCCGGGGTACGACATCCTCGGCGGGCTCGGCAAACAGAGCGGGTGCCCCGGCCGCAGCCGTGGCACCCGTCTCCTGCGTCAAAGCGTCAGCTCTTCCGCTGCCGAGCCGTGAACGGGAAGCCTCAGGCCGCCGCGCTCTTCAGGTCCTGGGCGCGGTCCGTGCTCTCCCAGACCAGCTCCGGCAGCTCGCGGCCGAAGTGGCCGTATGCCGCGGTCTGCTGGTAGATCGGGCGCAGGAGGTCCAGGTCGCGGATGATCGCGGCCGGGCGGAGGTCGAACACCTCGTGGATGGCCTTCTCGATGCGCTCCACCGGGACGTTCTCGGTGCCGAAGGTCTCCACGAACAGGGAGACCGGGTGGGCCTTGCCGATCGCGTACGCGACCTGGGTCTCGCAGCGCTCGGCGAGGCCGGCGGCGACCACGTTCTTGGCGACCCAGCGCATCGCGTACGCCGCGGAGCGGTCCACCTTGGACGGGTCCTTGCCGGAGAAGGCGCCGCCGCCGTGGCGGGCGTAGCCGCCGTACGTGTCGACGATGATCTTGCGGCCGGTGAGGCCGGCGTCGCCCATGGGGCCGCCGATCTCGAAGCGGCCGGTCGGGTTGACCAGCAGGCGGTAGCCCTGGGTGTCGAGGCCGAGGCCCTCGAGCTCGGGGGCGATGACGTGCTCGCGGATGTCCGGGGTCAGCAGCGACTCGAGCGAGATGTCGGCGGCGTGCTGCGACGACACGACGACCGTGTCGAGGCGCACCGGGCGCAGGCCGTCGTACTCGATCGTGACCTGGGTCTTGCCGTCCGGGCGCAGGTAGGGGATGGTGCCGTCCTTGCGCGCGGCGGACAGGCGGCGGGCCAGGCGGTGGGCGAGCGCGATCGGCAGCGGCATCAGCTCGGGAGTCTCCGAGCAGGCGAAGCCGAACATCATGCCCTGGTCGCCGGCGCCCTGGGCGTCCAGGACGTGCTCGGAGTTGCCCTCGCGCAGCTCGACCGCGCTGTCGACGCCCTGGGCGATGTCGGGCGACTGCGAGCCGATCGACACGCTCACGCCGCAGGACGCGCCGTCGAAGCCCTTCTTCGACGAGTCGTAGCCGATGCCGAGGATGGTCTCCCGCACGATGCTGGGGATGTCGGCGTACGCCTGGGTCGTCACCTCGCCGGCCACGTGCACCTGGCCGGTCGTGATCAGGGTCTCCACCGCAACGCGGCTGCGCGGGTCCTGCGTCAGCAGGGCGTCGAGAATACCGTCGCTGATCTGGTCAGCGATCTTGTCCGGGTGGCCTTCCGTGACCGACTCGGAAGTGAACAGGCGGCGTGCCACGGTGCTCCTCAGAATTTCGTCGAAGGTTCGTTCCGCGGCAGTGTAGTCACCGACGCGGCAGGGTCGCAGTCCCGGCCCAGGGGCGTCCCAGTCTGCCTGGCCTGCGGCTCGAGCCGGGTGGCGACCTCGTCCCATATCGCATCCGCCACATCGTCTTTGGGGAGTTCCCCGAGCTGAACGGTCGTGCCGTCGGCTCCCAGGATCGTCACCGTGTTGTGGTCGGCTCCGAAGACCAGGTCGGCGCCCACCTCGTTAACGACGATGAGGTCGGCACGTTTCCGGGTGAGCTTGCCGCGGGCGTTCTCCAGCGCGTCGCGTGTCTCGGCGGCGAACGCGACGAGCAGCTGACCAGGGCGTTTGGCGGCACCGATCTCCGCGGCGATGTCCGGGTTGGTGACGAGCGCGATCGTGGGCGCCGTACCGTCGTCCGATTTCTTGATCTTGTGTCCGGCGACGTCCGAGGGGCGGAAGTCGGCCGGCGCGGCGGCCATGACGACGACGTCGGAGCCGGCGGCGGCCGCGACGGTGGCCTTGCGGAGCTCTTCGGTCGTGCCGACCTTCACCACATCGGCCCCCGCGGGCGCGGGCAAAGTGACGTTCGCCGCAATCAGGGTGACCCGGGCACCACGGGCGACAGCGGCGCGGGCGAGGGCGTACCCCTGCTTGCCCGACGAACGGTTGCCGAGGAACCGCACGGGGTCCAGCGGCTCACGCGTGCCGCCCGCTGTCACCACGACGTGCCGCCCGGCGAGGTCGGCCTCGGCCACGGCACCCCGGCGCAGGACCCGCAGCGCGGTCGCGAAGATCGCCTCGGGGTCGGGCAGCCGCCCCTTGCCGGTGTCGGCGCCGGTGAGCCGGCCGACCGCGGGCTCGATGACGATGTGGCCCCGCTCCCGCAGGGTTGCCACGTTGGCGCGGGTGGCGGCGTTCTCCCACATCTCGGTGTGCATCGCGGGCGCGAAGATCACCGGGCAGGTGGCGGTGAGCAGGGTGTTGGTCAGCAGATCGTCGGCGAGGCCGTGAGCGGCCTTGGCGAGCATGTCGGCGGTGGCGGGAGCGACGACCACCAGGTCGGCGTGCCGGCCGATCCGTACGTGCGGCACCTCATGCACGTCGTCCCAGACCTCGGTGGAGACCGGGCGCCCGGACAGCGCGGCCCAGGTGGGCTCGCCGACGAACTTGAGCGCCGAGGCGGTCGGGACCACGCGTACCCCGTGCCCCGATTCGGTGAACAGGCGCAGCAGCTCACAGGCCTTGTAGGCGGCGATCCCGCCGCACACGCCGAGCACGACCTCGGTCATGACCACTCCCGTCGAGGAGGAGAACGAGAAGACCCGCGCCCGCCAGGCGGGACGCGGGTCTGATCGCGGAGATGTCAGGGCTGGTCGGTGGCCTCGGCGGTCAGCAGACCCGCGTTGATCTCGCGCATCGCGATCGACAGCGGCTTCTCCTGCGGCGTCGTCTCCACGAGGGGGCCGACGTACTCGAGGAGGCCCTCACCGAGCTGGCTGTAGTAGGCGTTGACCTGGCGGGCGCGCTTGGCCGCGAAGATCACCAGGGAGTACTTCGACGAGGTCTTGTCGAGCAGCTCGTCGATCGGCGGGTTGGTGATGCCTTCGGGGTTGGCGATGGTTCCCACGAATGATTCCTCACGATTGGGAGAGCTGAAGCAGTCCTACGACTCCGGAGCTCAAGATTCTGGAGCTTGCGCTGGGGTCAGGAAGGACGAACCGAGCAATCCTACCAGCTCGTCGGCGGCCCGCTCGACGAAGTCGTTGACGACCGTACGGTCGAACTCCTTCTCGGCGGCCAGCTCCTCGTCCGCATGCTGGAGGCGGCGGCGGATGGTCTCCTCGTCGTCGGTGCCGCGGCCGACCAGGCGGCGGCGGAGCTCCTCGACGCTGGGCGGGGCCAGGAACACCAGCTGGGCCTCGGGCATCATGGCGCGCACCTGCCGGGCACCGTTCAGATCGATCTTCAGCAGCACCGGCCGGCCCTGCGACAGCCAGCCCTCGACCTGCGCGCGGGGGGTGCCGTAGAGGTTTCCGGCGAACTCCGCCCATTCGAGGAGCTGGTCACCGTCGATCAGGCGCTGGAACTCCGAACGGGTGACGAAGTGGTAATGCTCACCGTCGGTCTCGTAGTCGCGTTTCTTGCGGGTCGTCACCGACACCGACAGCTTGATCCATGGCGAGCGCGCCCGGATCAGCTCGATCACGCTGTCCTTGCCCACCCCCGAGGGGCCGGACAGGACGGTGAGTCGGGCTGCCGGGCGCGCGTCGTCATCCATGCTCACGGCTCATTCCTACACGAGCCGGTGAGTCAGTTCGCAGCGAACTCCCCCAGGAGGGCCTTACGCTGCTGCTCGCCGAGGCCACGAAGGCGACGGCTGTCGGCGATCTTGAGCTTCTCCATGATCTGGGTGGCCCGGATCTTGCCGATGCCCGGCAGCGCCTGGAGCACGGCCGAGACCTTCAGCTTGCCGACGACGTCGTCGCCCTCGGCCCGGTCGAGCACGGCGGCGAGGGTGGTCTTGCCAGACTTGAGCTGATCCTTCAGCTCGGCCCGGGCCTTGCGAATCTCCGCGGCCTTCTCCAACGCGGCTGCACGCTGCTCGGGGCTCAGTGACGGGAGCGGCACCAGTTCTCCTCAGGTCCCTATCGCGCTGGTAGTTCAATACCGGCGCTTCTGTGAAACGTGGTGTGCCAGGGAACCAAAGGGGCATGTGGTTCCCGGCGCCGGGAAAACTAGCGGTCAACGGCGCTTTCGGCAACGTGGGGGTACCCCCCACCCGCCTGCCACCGGGCCTGGTAAGCAGGCCGTTTCACCCGATCACGGCCCGGCAGGCGGCCTCCGCACGGTCCGCCGCGGCCCGCAGGGCGGCCGGATCGGGGCCCGCCGACAGAACCTCCCGTGAGTACGACGGCAGCACGTTCCGCAGGCTCTCGCCGAAGATCGCCTTGAGCCCCGCGGGGTCGCCGCCCTGCGCCCCGAGGCCCGGAGCGAGCAGCGGACCGTTGACCTCCGAGAGGTCGTGCCCGGTCTCGCCGATCGTCGCGCCGACCACGAGGCCGAAGCTTCCGAGGCCGGTCGCACCCCTGTTGAGCTGGGAAATCTCGTCGATCACGGTCTGCGCGACGGTCCGGCCGCCGGCCGCGCGCGCGTGTTGGACGGCCGGCCCCTCCGGGTTTGAGGTCAGCGCGAGGACGAAGACACCGGCCCCGTTCGCGGCCGCCGTGTCGAATGCCGGCCGCAAAGAGCCGACGCCGAGATAGGGACTCACAGTAATCGCGTCGGCACAGAGAGAACTGTGCGGATCCAGATACGCACTCGCGTAAGCGGCCATCGTGGACCCGATGTCGCCCCGTTTCACGTCGAGAAGGACCAGCGCACCGGCCTCCCGTGACTGTCGGATAATTGACTCAAGGATCGCGACGCCACGTGATCCAAATCTCTCGAAAAAGGCCGACTGCGGCTTCAGGACAGCGACCCGATCGGCCAGTGCTTCGACAACCGTAAAGGCGAAGCGTTCCAGGCCGGCGACGTCGTCCGAGAGGCCCCACTGCGCCAGCAGGGCGGCGTGGGGATCGATACCGACGCACAGCGGGCCCCTGGCGTCCATGGCGGCACGCAGCCGACGTCCGAAGGTCTCCATCGGGGTGATTCCCTTTCGTGTCAGGTGGCGGACACCGCGGCGGCGATTCCTCGGGTAATAGAGGCGACATCGGCGTCGCTCGCCACGTACGGCGGCATGGTGTAGATCAGGTCCCGGAACGGCCGCAGCCAGACGCCGGCCTCGACCGCGGCGGCGGTGGCCTTGGGGATGTCGACGTCGTGGTCGAGCTGCACGACACCGATCGCGCCGAGGACGCGCACGTCGGCAACGCCGGGCGCGCGGCTCAGCGGCTCCAGACCGGCGCGCAGGGCCCGCTCGATGCCCGTCACCCGGCCCCGCCAGTCCTGGGCCGTCAGCAGGCCGATGGAGGCGTTCGCCACGGCGCACGCGAGCGGGTTGCCCATGAAGGTGGGCCCGTGCGCCAGCCCGCCCGCGCTGCTCGCGCTGACGGCACGGGCGACGGCGGTCGTGCACAACGTCGCGGCGAGGGTCAGGTAACCCCCGGTCAGCGCCTTGCCCAGGCACATGATGTCGGGCGTCACCCCGGCGTGGCCGGCGGCGAACAGCTCACCCGTACGCCCGAAGCCGGTGGCGATCTCGTCGAAGATCAGGAGCACCCCGTGGGCCGCCGTCACCTCCCGCAGCACCCGCAGGTACTCCGGATGGTGGAACCGCATCCCGCCCGCGCCCTGCACGACCGGCTCGACGATCACCGCGGCGAGCTCGTCGGCGTGCCGTTCGACCATCCCGGCGAGCTCCGCGGCATAGGCCTCGTCGTAGCCGGCCGGCGGCGCCCCGGCGAAGACCTGGGCGGGCAGCACGCCGGTCCACAGCGAGTGCATGCCGCCGACCGGGTCGCAGACGCTCATCGGGTGGAACGTGTCGCCGTGGTAGCCGCCGCGCCACGTGGCCAGCCGGCGCCGGCCGGGACGCCCGCCACCCAGCTGGGCCTGGAGCGCCATCTTGATCGCCACCTCGACCCCGACCGAGCCGGAGTCGGCGAGGAAGACGTGTTCCAGCCCGTCCGGGGTGAGCTCCACCAGGGTGCGGCAGAGCTCGACCGCGGGCGCGTGGGTGAGGCCGCCGAACATCACGTGGCTCATCCGGCCGGCCTGGCCGGCCAGTGCGGCGTCGAGCACGGGGTGGCGGTAGCCGTGGATCGCCGCCCACCACGACGACATGCCGTCGATCAGCTCACGGCCGTCGGCCAGCCGCAGACGGACGCCCTCGGCGCTGTCGACGACGTACGGCTCGGCCCGCCCGGGCATGGGCCCGTACGGATGCCACACATGGGCCCGGTCGAGCGCGAGCAGGTTCATCGGCGGGCCCTGGCCGCCGCCCTGACCAGCGCCGGGCCCCGGTAGATGAAGCCGGTGTAGAGCTGCACGAGCGACGCGCCCGCGTCGAACATCCGGGTCGCGTCGTCGGGCTCCACGATGCCGCCCACGCCGATGATCGGCAGCCGGCCGC
Source organism: Actinoplanes sp. NPDC049681 (assembly GCF_044465265.1). Classification (NCBI taxonomy): domain Bacteria; kingdom Bacillati; phylum Actinomycetota; class Actinomycetes; order Micromonosporales; family Micromonosporaceae; genus Actinoplanes; species Actinoplanes sp. NPDC049681. Next base: position 742,827 of record NZ_JBITLP010000004.1, on the reverse strand, counting down.
CGGTCTCCTCGTGAACGAAGTGGACGATCTTGCGGGCCCGCTCGGTGAGCGGCCGCCCGGACAACCCACCGGCCTCCCCCGCCCGCGGCTGGTCGGCGGCGGCCACCCCGTCGCGGCTCAGCGTCGTGTTGGTGGCGATCACCCCGGCGGCGCCGTACGCGAGGCAGACCTCCAGAAGTTCCGCGATCGCGGGCTCGGCGAGGTCCGGAGCGATCTTCACCAGCACCGGCGTCTTGCCGACCAGCGCACCGAGCAGCGCGGCGACAGCCGACTTGTCCTGCAAGGTCCGCAGGCCAGGCGTGTTCGGCGAGGAGACGTTGACCGCGATGTAGTCCGCGTACGGGTGCAGCAGCTCGTAGGAGGTCAGGTAGTCCTGGACCGCCTCCTCGAGCGGCGTCACCTTCGACTTGCCGAGCGACACCCCGAGCGGGATGCCCAGCGGGCCCAGGGCCTTCAGCCGGTCGGCGAGCGCCGCGGCACCCGCGTTGTTGAAGCCCATCCGGTTGATCACGGCCTCGCTGTCGCGCAGCCGGAACAGCCGGGGCTTGTCGTTGCCCGGCTGCGCCTTGGCGGTGACCGTGCCGACCTCGACGAAGCCGAACCCGAGCGCGGGCCACGCCGGCAGCGCCACCCCGTTCTTGTCCATCCCGGCGGCGAGGCCGATGGGGTTGGGGAAGCGCACGCCGAAGAGCTCGACCGGCGCGCTGACGGCGTACCGGCGGCGCAGCAGGGCCCGGGTGCCGGCGCCGAGCCCGGCCAGCCGCCGCAGGGTGAACTCGTGCGCGGTCTCCGCGTCGCCGCCGCCCACCCGGAAGAGCACCGGGCGGACGGCGGTCTCGAAGATCGTCACTCGGTCTCCCGCAGCGAGGCGTGCAGCTCCTGGAGCGGGCGTACGGACATGTCGCCGCGCATGAGCGCCTCGATGCCCATCACCGCGGCGGCCGCACCCGGCACCGTCGTGATGCTCGGGATGTCGTACGTGACCGCGGCGCTGCGGATCTCGTAGCCGTCGGAGCGGGCACTCGCCCCCGAGCCCTGCGGGGTGTTGATGATCAGGGCGATCTCACCCGCCCCGATCAGCGCCACCGCGTTGCGGCCGGGACTCTCGAAGTGCTTCGGCACGATCTCGCACGTGATGCCGTGCCGGCGCAGCACCTCGCCGGTGCCCGCGGTGGTCACGATCTCGAAGCCGAGGTCGGCGAGGCGCTTGATCGGGAAGATCATCGAGCGCTTGTCCCGGTTGGCCACCGAGACGAAGACCTTGCCGCTGGTCGGCAGCGACCCGTACGCCGCGGCCTGCGACTTGGCGAACGCCGGGCCGAAGCCGGGGTCGATGCCCATGACCTCGCCGGTCGACTTCATCTCGGGCCCGAGCAGGCTGTCCACGCCCTTGCCGGCCGGGGTGCGGAACCGCTTGAACGGCAGCACCGCCTCCTTGACCGCGATGGGTGCGTTCGCCGGCGTCTCGCCGCCGTCGCGGGTACGCAGCAGCAGACCTTCTTCGCGCAGCTCCTGGACCGTGGCACCGAGCATGATCCGGGCCGCCGCCTTGGCCAGTGGCACCGCCGTCGCCTTGGAGACGAACGGCACCGTCCGGGACGCGCGCGGGTTGGCCTCGAGCACGTACAGGGCGTCGTCCTTGAGCGCGTACTGGACGTTGAGCAGCCCGCGCACGCCGACACCGCGGGCGATCGCCTCGGTGTAGCGCCGGACCTCGGCCAGGTGCGATCCGGCCAGGGTCACCGGCGGCAGCGAGCACGAGGAGTCGCCGGAGTGGATGCCGGCCTCCTCGATGTGCTCCATGACGCCGCCCAGGTAGACCTCGCCGGTGGCGTCGCAGAGCGCGTCCACGTCGATCTCGATCGCGTCGTCGAGGAAGCTGTCGACGAGGACCGGGTGGTCCGGCGAGATCTCGGTGGCGCGGGCGATGTAGTCGGCGAGGGTCGGCTCGTCGTACACGATCTCCATGCCGCGGCCGCCGAGCACGTACGACGGCCGGACCAGCACCGGGTAGCCGATCTCGTCGGCGATCGCCTTGGCCTCCTCGAAGGAGGTGGCGGTGCCGTGCGCGGGCGAGCGCAGGCCGGCCTTGGCGAGCACCGCGCCGAAGGCGCCCCGGTCCTCGGCCAGGTCGATGGACTCGGGCGAGGTGCCGACGATGGGCACGCCCGCCGCCTTGAGCCGCCGGGCGAGGCCGAGCGGCGTCTGACCGCCGAGCTGCACGATCACCCCGACCACGCCGGGACCGCCCGCCGCCTTGCCGGACGCGTCCTCGGAGTGGAAGACCTCGAGCACGTCCTCGAAGGTCAGCGGCTCGAAGTAGAGCCGGTCGGCGGTGTCGTAGTCGGTGGAGACGGTCTCCGGGTTGCAGTTGACCATGACGGTCTCGTACTGGCCCTTGAGCGCCATGACCGCGTGCACGCACGAGTAGTCGAACTCGATGCCCTGGCCGATCCGGTTCGGGCCGGAGCCGAGGATCAGCACCTTGGGCCGGTCCGAGGGCGCCACCTCGGTCTCCTCGTCGTACGTCGAGTAGTGGTACGGCGTCTGCGCCTCGAACTCGGCCGCGCAGGTGTCCACGGTCTTGTAGACGGGCCGGACGCCGAGCCGGTGGCGCAGCGTGCGTACCCCGTCCTCGCCGGCCAGCTCGGGACGCAGCGCGGCGAGCTGGCGGTCGGACAGCCCGCTGCGCTTGGCGCGGCGCAGCAGCGTCTCGTCGAGCACCGGCGCCGAGAGGATCTCCTCGCGCAGGTCCACCAGGGCCTTGATCTCGTCGAGGAACCACGGGTCGATGCGGCCGCTGGCCTCGTGCACCTGCTCGACGCTCGCACCCAGGCGCAGCGCGGCTTCCACGGTGTAGAGGCGGCCGTCGTGCGGGACGCGCAGTGCCGCCAGCGCCTCGTCGCGGTCCTCGAAGGACGGTGCGGTCCAGAAGCCGGCGGCCTTGGTCTCCATCGAGCGCATCGCCTTGTTGAGCGCCTCGGCGAAGTTGCGGCCCAGGCTCATCGCCTCGCCGACCGACTTCATCGTGGTGGTCAGCTCGCCGTCGGCGGCGGGGAACTTCTCGAAGGCGAACCTCGGGATCTTCACCACCACGTAGTCGAGCGCCGGCTCGAAGGCGGCCGGAGTCTTGAGCGTGATGTCGTTGGGGATCTCGTCGAGGGTGTAGCCGATGGCCAGCTTCGCGGCGATCTTCGCGATCGGGAAGCCGGTGGCCTTGGAGGCCAGCGCGGACGAGCGCGAGACCCGCGGGTTCATCTCGATGACGACCAGCCGGCCGTTGTCCGGGTTGATCGCGAACTGGATGTTGCAGCCGCCGGTGTCGACGCCCACCTCGCGCAGCACCGCGATGCCCAGGTCGCGCAGGCGCTGGTACTCGCGGTCGGTGAGGGTCATGGCGGGGGCCACGGTGACGCTGTCGCCGGTGTGCACGCCCATCGGGTCGAGGTTCTCGATCGAGCAGACGACCACGACGTTGTCGTGCTTGTCGCGCATCAGCTCGAGCTCGTACTCCTTCCAGCCGAGCACGCTCTCCTCGATGAGCACCTCGTGCACCGGGGAGGCGGCGAGGCCGGCGCCGGCGATGCGCTCGAGGTCCTCGTCGGTGTGCGCCATGCCGGAGCCGAGCCCGCCCATGGTGAACGACGGCCGGATGACGACCGGCAGGCCCAGCTCGGCGACGGTGGCCTTGACCTCGTCCATCGAGTGGCACACGCGGCTGCGCGGGGTCTCGCCGCCGGCCTTGGCGACGATGTCCTTGAACAGCTGCCGGTCCTCGCCGCGGCGGATGGCGTCGATGTTGGCGCCGATCAGCTCGACGCCGTACTTGTCGAGCACGCCGTTCTCGTGCAGGGCGACCGCGGTGTTCAGCGCGGTCTGGCCGCCCAGGGTGGGCAGGATGGCGTCGGGGCGCTCGCGGGCGATGACCAGCTCGACGAACTCCGGGGTGATCGGCTCGACGTACGTCGCGTCGGCGAACTCCGGGTCCGTCATGATCGTCGCGGGGTTGGAGTTGACCAGGGAGACGCGCAGCCCCTCGGCGCGCAGGACCCGGCAGGCCTGGGTGCCCGAGTAGTCGAACTCGCAGGCCTGGCCGATGACGATCGGGCCGGAGCCGATCACCATCACGTGCTGCAGATCGGTGCGCTTCGGCATCAGGCATCCACCTTCTCGACGAGCTCCACAAACCGGTCGAACAGGTAGTCCGCATCGTGCGGGCCTGCGGCCGCCTCGGGGTGGTACTGGACGGTGAAAGCGGGCACCTCGAGCGCCCGCAAGCCCTCGACCACGTTGTCGTTGAGGCAGACGTGCGAGACCTCGACGCCGCCGAAGTCGGTGTCGATCACGGTGTTGAGCGGCGCGTCGACCGCGAACCCGTGGTTGTGACTGGTCACCTCGACCTTGCCGGTGGTCTTGTCGAACACCGGCTGGTTGATGCCGCGGTGGCCGTACCCGAGCTTGTAGGTGCCGAAGCCGAGCGCCCGGCCCAGGATCTGGCTGCCGAAGCAGATGCCGAACAGCGGCACCCGCCGCGACAGCACCGCGCGGGCGAGCGCGACCGGCCCGTCCGCGGTGGCCGGGTCGCCCGGGCCCGGGGAGAGGAAGACCGCGTCGGGGCTGACGGCCAGCAGGTCCTCGATGGACGACGTGGCCGGGAAGATGTGCGTGGTCACGCCACGCTCGGCCAGCCGGCGCGAGACGTTGCGCTTGATGCCGAGGTCGAGGGCGGCGACCGTGTACCGGTGCTCGCCGACGGCCTCGACGGTGTAGCGCTCGGGGGTGGTGACCTCCGCGGACAGGTCGGCGCCGAGCATCTCGGGCGCCGCCTGGACCCGCTGCAGCAGCGAGGCCGGGTCGAGGTCGACGGTCGAGATGCCGACCCGCATGGCGCCGCGCGAGCGCAGGTGGCGGGTCAGCGCCCGGGTGTCGACGCCGCTGATGCCGACCACGCCCTCGGCCGCCAGGCGCTCGCCGAGGTCGCCGGTCGCACGCCAGTTGGAGGGCCGGCGCGCCGGGTCACGGACGACGTAGCCGGCGACCCAGATCCTGCTCGACTCGTCGTCCTCGTCGTTGACGCCGGTGTTGCCGATCTGCGGCGCGGTCTGGATGACCACCTGGCGGTGATAGGAGGGATCGGTGAGGGTTTCCTGGTAACCGGTCATGCCGGTGGTGAACACGGCCTCACCGAAGGTCTCCCCTTCGGCGCCGTAGGAGGTTCCGCTGAAGGTGCGCCCGTCTTCGAGCACAAGAACGGCTGGTTTCACTTGACGGCCTTCCCGTCCAGGACTGTCGGCTCTCCCCGGAGGAAGGTCGCGACGATGCGACCCGGCAGGGTGGTGCCCGCGTACGGTGTGTTGCGGCTGCGGCTCGCCAGCTCGGCCGGGTCCACGACCCGGCGGGCGGACGGGTCCACCAGCGTGAGGTTGGCCGGCGAGCCGGCGGTGAGGTCGGTGCCGTGCCCGGTGAGGCCCGCGATCCGGGCCGGGGCGCGGGACATGCGCTCGGCGATCAGCTCCCATCGATGATCGGGGCTCAGATCGCTTAGGACACTGAGGACGACCGGCAGGGCGGTCTCCAGGCCGACCATGCCGGGGCGCGCGTACGCCCACTCGCACTCCTTGTCCTCCACGGCGTGCGGTGCGTGGTCGGTGGCCACGATGTCGATGACCCCGTCGATGAGGGCCTGCCGCAGCGCCCGCACGTCGGCCTCGGTGCGCAGCGGCGGGTTGACCTTGTAGACGGGGTCGTAGCTGGCGGCGAGCTCGTCGGTGAGCAGCAGGTGGTGCGGGGTCACCTCGGCGGTCACCCGGACGCCCCGGGCCTTGGCGTGCCGCAGCACCTCGACCGATCCCGCCGTGGAGACGTGGCAGACGTGCAGGCGGCTGCCCACGTGCTCGGCGAGCAGCACGTCCCGGGCGATGATCGCCTCCTCGGCGACCGCGGGCCAGCCGGTCAGCCCGAGCCGGGTCGACACCTCGCCCTCGTGCATCTGCGCGCCCTCGGTGAGCCGCGGCTCCTCGGCGTGCTGCGCGATGATGCCGTCGAACGCCTTCACGTACTCCAGCGCGCGGCGCATGAGCCGGGGGTCGGCGACGCAGTGGCCGTCGTCGGAGAAGATCCGCACGTTCGCCGCGGAGGTCGCCATCGCGCCCAGCTCGGCGAGCTGCTTGCCGGCCAGGCCCACGGTGACCGCGCCGATCGGCTGCACGTCCACCAGGCCGGCCTCGCGGCCGAGCCGCCAGACCTGCTCGACCACGCCGGCGGTGTCGGCCACCGGCGAGGTGTTCGCCATCGCGAAGACCGCGGTGTAGCCGCCCAGGGCCGCCGCGCGGGAGCCGGTCTCGACCGTCTCGGCGTCCTCACGGCCCGGCTCGCGCAGGTGGGTGTGCAGGTCGACCAGGCCGGGCAGGGCGACCAGCCCGTCGGCGTCGATCGTCTCGTCGGCCTTGCCGCGGCCCTCGGCGACCACCCCGTCGCGGATCAGCAGGTCGGTCGGGTCGCCGCCCAGGACGGAGACACCCTTGATCAGGTACGAGGTCACGCCTTGCCTCCCAGCAAGAGGTAGAGAACCGCCATCCGCGCGCTGACGCCGTTGGCGACCTGTTCGACGATCGTGGAGCGCGACGAGTCGGCCACCTCCGGCGCGATCTCCATGCCCCGGTTCATCGGACCGGGGTGCATGACGATCGCGTGCTCCGGCAGCTTGCGCATGCGCGGAGCGTCGAGGCCGTAGCGGCGGCTGTATTCCCGCGCGGAGGGGAAGTAAGAGTCCTGCATCCGCTCGGTCTGCACCCGCAGCATCATCACGACGTCCATCTCGGGCAGGACGCTATCGAGGTCGTACGACACTTCTGCTCGGGTTTCTTTCGGTTTTCCGCCGCGGGCAAGCTCAGTCTCGGGCGAGAGGGCGGCGGCGATGTCGACGGGGATGAGGGTCGGCGGACCGACCAGCGTGACCTTGGCGCCGAGGGTCGTGAGCAGCAGAACGTTGGAGCGGGCGACCCGGCTGTGAAGGACGTCACCCACGATCGCGACGTTCAGGCCGTCGATCTTCCCGAGCCGCGAGCGCATCGTGTACGCGTCCAGCAGCGCCTGCGTCGGGTGCTCGTGGGTGCCGTCGCCGGCGTTGATCACGGAACCGTCCACCCAGGACGCGAGCCGGTGCGGGGCGCCTGAGGCCGGATGACGGATCACGACCGCGTCGGCGCCCATCGCCTGCAGGGTCAGCGCCGTGTCCTTGAGGCTCTCGCCCTTGGAGACGCTGGAGCCCTTGGCCGAGAAGTTGATGACGTCCGCGGAGAGCCGCTTGGCAGCGGCCTCGAAGGAGATCCGGGTACGCGTGGAGTCCTCGTAGAAGAGGTTCACGACCGTACGCCCGCGCAGCGTCGGCAGCTTCTTGACCTCACGGCCGGCCAGGGCGGCCATCTCGGCGGCGGTGTCGAGGATCAGGGTGGCGGTGTCCGCGTCCAGGTCCGCGGCGGAACGCAGGTGCTTGATCATGCGGCTTCTCCCGACAGCCGGACCTCGTCGACGCCGTCGTCGGTCTCGGCGAGCGAGACGCGCACCTTCTCGGCCAGCGCGGTGGGGATGTTCTTGCCGACGTAGTCGGCGCGGATGGGCAGTTCGCGGTGCCCCCGGTCGACGAGGACCGCGAGCTGCACCGAGCTGGGCCGGCCGACGTCGCCGAGCGCGTCCAGCGCGGCCCGGACGGTGCGCCCGGAGAAGAGCACGTCGTCGACGAGGATCACGCGGCGCCCGTCGAGGCCGCCGCCGGGGATGTCGGTCTTGCCGAGCGCCCGGGTGGCGTGCAGCCTCAGGTCGTCGCGGTAGAGCGTGATGTCGAGCGCGCCCACCGGGATGTCGATGCCTTCGAAGGCGTGGATCCGGGAGGCGAGGCGGCGGGCCAGCGGGACGCCGCGGGTCGGGATGCCGAGCAGGACGGTGTCGGTGGCACCGGACGTCTTCTCGAGGATCTGGTGAGCGATCCGGTCGACGACCCGCTGCAGGTCGGACCCCGAAAGAATGATCTTGACGGAACCTGTGTCGGCGCGTGGGTATGCCACGGCTGACCTCCTTCCCCGCCTCACGGGACGGGTCGTTAAAGGATGTCGGTCGGGGGCCCCGATCAAGGGCCGCCCGATGGCTGACGCTACGTTACCAGTGAGCGCGGCGGTGACCATGGTGACGTGGCCGACCCACGGACCAGACGGACGAATGCGGGCAACTCTCTCCCTGGCTCAGCGACTCATCGGTAACCGACACTTGACCAGGGCTTGCAAACTCCGTACCGTCACGCAGCGTAGCGATCCGGAGGAAGAACCCTCCGGGCCAGCACAGTACTGGAGTGTCCGAATGCCGTCTGAGTACGCCAAGTCGTTGGGTGCCCGCCTGCGCTCCATCCGCCAGCAGCAGGGACTGTCCCTGCAGGGCGTGGAGGAGAAGTCGAACGGCCGCTGGAAGGCCGTCGTGGTGGGCTCGTACGAGCGCGGCGACCGTGCCGTCACCGTCTCGCGTCTGGCCGAACTGGCCGACTTCTACCGCGTGCCCGTCTCGGAGCTGCTGCCCGACGGCAGCGGTGTCCGGCTCGAGGCCACCAACAAGATCGTGCTGGACCTGGAGAAGCTGTACGACGCGGCCGGCGAGGACCTGGCCTACGTCGCGCGCTACGCCCGGGCCATCCAGCAGCAGCGCGGCGACTACAACGGCCGCGTCCTCTCGATCCGCGCGGACGACCTGCGCGCCCTCGCGATCGTGTACGACATCTCCCCGTCGGGCTTGATCGAGCGCCTCACGGAAGCCGGCGTCCTGGTCGCCGACCCCCGGGCATTCTTCGCCAGCTGAGCCAGCCGGCCATCGCTGCCGCTCGGCGGGATCGCGGCCCGAGAGGTCGTTGTCGAGGACACCGAAAGGGACCACGGCAAAAGGCGCCTGGTCCGTTTCGGCGCCCTCGACAACGACGGGCGCGATCCGACTCTGGTTGCGGTTACACCAGGTGGTGGTTAAGCAGGCGAACAGAAGCCCGCATCGCTATCGCGATGCGGGCTTTTTGTGTGCTCTGCTCAGTGTCAGCGGGTGGCGAACTCGGCGATGCGGCCGAGGATGCCGTTGAGGAATCGGGGGCTGTCGTCCGTGGACATCTGCTTCGCCAGCTCGACGGCCTCGGTGATGGCGACCGGGTCGTCGATCTCCGGCAGGTAGAGCAACTCGTACACCGCGATGCGGGCCAGGTTGCGGTCCACCACCGGCATGCGCTCCAGGGTCCAGCCCTCGGCGTAGCTGGCGATCAGCTCGTCGATCCGGTCCAGGTGCTTGGCCACGCCTTCCACCAGGCCGACCGTGTAGTCGAGGTGCTCCGGCCGGGGCTTGGCGATCCGGTCCAGGTAGGTGACGAGCACCTGGCTCGGCGGCAGGTCGCGCAGGTCGGCCTCGTAGAGGACGTCGAGCGCGCGCTTGCGCGCCTTGCGGCGCGCAGGCATCTGCGTCTTGGGGCCCTCGGCCATCAGCTGCGGCCGAGGTAACGGCCGTCGCGGGTGTCGACCTTGATCTTCTCGCCGGTGGTGATGAAGAGCGGGACCTGCACGGTCGCGCCGGTCTCGACGGTGGCCGGCTTGGTGCCGCCGGTCGAGCGGTCGCCCTGCAGGCCCGGCTCGGTGTAGGTCACCTCGAGGAAGACGCTGGTGGGCAGCTCGATGTAGAGCGGGACGCCCTCGTGGGTCGCCACCGTGGCCTCGGCCTCGGGAAGCAGGTAGTTGGCCGCCTCGCCGACCGTGCCGCCGGGCACCGTGATCTGGTCGAAGGTGTCCAGGTCCATGAAGACGAAGTCCTCGCCGTCCTGGTACAGGTACTGCATCGTGCGCTTGTCGACCGTCGCGGTGTCGACCTTGGTGCCGGCGTTGAAGGTCTTGTCCACGACCTTGCCGGAGAGGACGTTCTTGAGCGTGGTGCGCACGAACGCCCCACCCTTGCCCGGCTTGACGTGCTGGAACTCGACCACGGCCCACAGCTCGCCGTCGAGGTTGAGCACGAGGCCGTTCTTCAGGTCGTTGGTGGAAGCCATGTCCTGCCTTGATCTTGGAATGAGGAGATCTTGATACGTAGAGGTGACCGCTGGAGTTTACCGGCGCGCGGCGTCACCCGGCGAATCGGGTCAGAGCCGTCCCGCGACGTGACGCAGGGCGAGGCGGTAACCGTCGACGCCGAGGCCCGCGATCACCCCGGTCGCCACCGCCGAGATCACCGAATGGTGCCGGAACTCCTCGCGGGCGTGGATGTTCGAGATGTGCACCTCGACCAGGGGCGCCCGCAGGATCGCGCAGGCGTCGCGGATCGCGTACGAGTAGTGCGACCACGCGCCCGGGTTGAGCACCACCGGCGCCGGCTCGTCGGCCGCCGCGTGCAGCCAGCCCAGCATCTCGTGCTCGGCGTCGGTCTGCCGGACGACCACGTCCAGCCCGAGGTCCTTGCCGGTCTCCTCGCACAGGCTGACCAGGTCGGCGTACGACGTCAGGCCGTACACGTCGACCTGGCGGGTGCCGAGGCGCCCGAGATTGGGCCCGTTGAGGACGTAGACGCGGGTCATGAAGCCACCGCCTGGTATGCACGGGCGAGCACGGACTCGTCGGAAACGGTGAGGATGCCGGGCCGCGCCAGGCCGTCCAGGACCACGAAGCGAAGGGTGTCCGCCCGGGCCTTCTTGTCGACGCGCATCGCCGCCAGCAGGTCGTCCCAGGCATCGGCGCGGTACGACCGCGGCAGCCCGAGCAGGGACAGCACGGAGGCGTGCCGGGCGGCGGTCTCCTCGTCCAGGCGCCCGGTGAGGCGGCCCAGCTCGGCGGCGTAGATCAGGCCGACCGCCACGGCGTGACCGTGCTTCCAGCCGTACCGTTCGTTCTTCTCGATGGCGTGACCCAGGGTGTGGCCGTAGTTGAGGATCTCGCGCAACCCCGACTCACGCAGGTCTTCGCCGACGACGTGGGCCTTCACCCGGACGGCGCGCTCGACCAGCTCACGCAGCGCGGGACCGGCGGGATCGGCGGCGGCCGCCGGGTCGCGCTCGACCAGGTCGAGGATCGCGGGATCGGCGATGAAGCCGCACTTGACCACCTCGGCGAGGCCGGCGACCAGGTCGTCGTGGGGCAACGTGCTGAGCAGCTCGAGGTCGCACAGCACCCCGGCCGGCGGGTGGAACGCACCCACCAGGTTCTTGCCCGCGGCGGTGTTGATGCCGGTCTTGCCGCCCACCGCGGCGTCGACCATGCCCAGCAGCGACGACGACACGGGCACCCAGCGCACCCCGCGCAGCCAGCTGGCCGCCACGAAGCCGGCCAGGTCGGTGACCGCTCCCCCGCCGACGCCCACGACCGCGTCCGTACGCGTGAAGCCGGCCGCCCCCAGCTCGTTCCAGCAGCGGGCGGCCACCTCCGCCGTCTTGCCGGCCTCGGCGTCGGGCAGCTCGATCGGCAGGGGGCGCATGCCGGCGGCGGTGAGCTCCTCGGCCACCGCCTCGGCACGCTGCTTGAGGGGCCGGGAATACAGGACCGCGGCGCGCACCGCGCCCTCGAGCAGCCCGGGCACGGCGCCGAGCAGGCCGCGGCCGACCAGTACGTCGTACGGCCGCTCACCGGGCACGGGGATTCGGGTGACGTCGTCCATCGTCCCTGCATGCTAGTGCCGTGCTGTCCCTGGTCACCGACCGGGCCCGCGCCGCCGGCGCCGCGCGCTGCGGGACCGGGGAGCCGACGCGCGGGCGACCCGTACGCCCGGAATCGGCGCCCCTGATCGAGCGCATCGCCGCGCTGGAGGCTAGCCCGCCTTGAGCAGCTCCACGAGCTCGGCGGAGATCTCGCCGGGGTCGCGCCCGTCGGTCTTCACCGTGTGCGTCGCCACCGACGCGTAGAGCGGGCGGCGCTGCTCCATGAGGTACTTCAACGTCGCGCGAGGGTTGACGCTCAGCAGCGGCCGGCCGGCGCCCAGCCCCACGCGCTTGACCGCGTCGGACAGCTCCACCGACAGGAACACCACCGTGTGCGCGCTCAGGGCGTCGCGGGTGCCGGGGTCGAGAATGGCTCCGCCGCCCAGCGCGAGCACGCCGTCGAAGGACTCGAGCGACGCGGCGATCGTCTCGCGCTCCAGGCGGCGGAACTCGTCCTCGCCGTCATCGAAGAAGATCTCCGGGATGGGCTTGCCGGCCCGCTCCTCGATCAGGTGGTCGGTGTCGGCGAACGGGACGCCCAGCAGGGCCGCGACGGCCTGACCGACCGTCGTCTTGCCGGCGCCGGGCGGGCCCACGAACACGGCCGCCGGCGCCATCAGCGGATCGGCAGACTGTCGAGGTAACCGGCGAGGTTGCGGCGGATCTCCGCCACCGAGTCGCCGCCGAACTTCTCGGTGGCCGCCTCGGCCAGCACCAGCGCCACCATCGCCTCGGCGACCACCGCACCCGCGGGCACCGCGCAGACGTCCGAGCGCTGGTTGATCGCGGTGGCCGGCTCGCCCGTGGTCACGTCCACGGTCTGCAGTGCCCGGTTCAGCGACGAGATGGGCTTGAGTGCCGCGCGTACCCGAAGGTTCTCGCCGTTGGTGATGCCGCCCTCGAGGCCACCCGCCCGGTCGGTGATCCGCTTGACGCCCTCGGGCGTCGGGACGATCTCGTCGTGCGCGACCGAGCCGCGCGATCGGGCCTGGGTGAAGCCGTCGCCGATCTCCACGCCCTTCACCGATTGGATGGACATCAGGGCGGTGGCCAGCCGGGCGTCCAGCTTGCGGTCCCACTGCACATGCGACCCCAGACCGGGGGGTACGCCGTAAGCGAGCACCTCCACGATGCCACCCAGGGTGTCCGCGTCCTTCTTCGCCGCATCCACCTCGGCCACCATCCGCGCGCTCGCCTCGGGATCCAGGCAGCGCAGGGGGTCGGCGTCGATGCGTTCCGCGTCCTCGGGCGCCGGGATCAGACCCGCCTTCGCCGCGACCGAGCCCAGCTCGATGACGTGCGAGACGACGTCGATGCCCAGCGCCTGCTTGACCAGCGCCTTCGCCACCACGCCGACGGCGACGCGGGCCGCGGTCTCCCGGGCGCTGGCGCGCTCGAGGATCGGCCGGGCGTCGGTGTGGCCGTACTTCTGCATGCCGGCCAGGTCGGCGTGGCCGGGGCGGGGCCGGGTCAGCGGCGCGTTGCGGGCCTGCGCGGCCAGCTCCTCGGGATCGACCGGGTCGGCGGCCATGACCGTCTCCCACTTGGGCCACTCCGAGTTGCCGACCCGGATCGCGACCGGGCTGCCGAGGGTGAGCCCGTGCCGGACCCCGCCGATGATCTCGACGACGTCCTGCTCGAACTTCATCCGCGCGCCCCGGCCGTAGCCCAGGCGGCGGCGGGCCAGATCACGGCCGATGTCCTCGCTCGTCACCCGCACCCCGGCGGGCACGCCCTCCAGCAGGGCGACGAGCGCCGGACCATGGGATTCACCTGCGGTAAGCCAGCGCAACACGAGTCACAGTCTGGCATGCAGGCGGTCGCGGCCGCCGCCAGGCCACCGCCGTCCCGCCAGCCGGACCGTCCGGGAAACCCGGGTGACGGCCGTCGCCGCCGGCCGCAAACGTCAGAGGTATGGTCCTCGGGTGTCCGCCCAGCCCAGCGCCGCCCCCGGCGAGAAGAGCGCCAAGGCGCCGCACGGGCCGCTACTGGTCGTCATGCTCGGCTTCGTCACCGCCATCGGGCCGCTGTCGCTGGACATGTACCTGCCCGCGTTCCCGGCCGTCGCCGCCGACCTGCACGTCCCGGCCGCGGAGGTGCAGCTGTCGCTCACCACCTGCCTCATCGGGCTCGCGCTCGGGCAGCTCGTGTGCGGGCCGCTGACCGACCGGTGGGGGCGGCGCCGGCCCGTGCTGATCGGCGTGGGGGCGTACGCGATCCTGTCCCTGCTCTGCGCCCTGGCCCCGAGCGCGCCCCTGCTGGCGGCGATCCGGCTCCTGCAGGGCTTCGCCGGCGGCGCCGGCGTCGTCGTGGCCCGCGCCATCGTCCGCGACCTGTATTCCGGGGTCGCCGCGGCGAAGTTCTTCTCCCGCCTGACGCTGATCTTCGGCGTGGCGCCGATCGCCGCGCCGAGCCTCGGCAGCGCCGTGCTGAAGGTCACGTCCTGGCACGGCATCTTCGTCGCGCTGGGCGTCATCGCGACGCTGCTGACCGCCCTGCTGGCGTGGCGGATCCCGGAGACCCTCCCCGAGGAGCGGCGCAGCCCCGGCGGCCTGCGCGACACCGTCCGGACCGCGCGCGTGCTGGCCGCCGACCGGGTCTACATCGGCTACACGCTGGCCCAGTCGTTCGCCTTCGCGGCCCTGTTCAGCTACATCTCCGGCTCGTCCTTCGTGCTCCAGGACGGGTACGGCGTCTCCCCCACGGTGTTCAGCATCCTGTTCGGCGTCAACGCCTGCGGGCTGATCGTGCTGAGCCAGGCGAACGGCAAACTCCTGGACCGGGTCGCACCCCGCAGGCTGTTGCTGGCGACGCTGGCCGCACAGGTGTTCTCCGGCGCGGTGGTGCTCGCGGCGGCCTCGGCGGGCAGCCTGGCCGGGCTCATCGCCGGACTGTTCGTGCTGGTCGGCACCATCGGCATGGTGACGCCGAACGCGACCGCCCTCGCCCTGGACCGGCACCCGGAACGCGCCGGGACGGCCGCGGCCCTGATGGGCGGCGTCCAGTCGGTGATCGCCGCGCTCGCCGCGCCGCTGATGGGCTTCGGCGACCCGGGCCGCGGCGTGCCCATGGGGGTGGCGATCCTGGCGTCGGCGGCCGTCGCGCTGCTGTCGGTGGTGCTGCTCACCGCACGCCGGCGGCCGCGATGAGCGCCTCGCGCATGGCGGCCTCCGGAGCCGGCCGTACGCCGGTGAAGTGCTCGAACTGCCCCAGCGCCTGAGCCAGCAACAGGTCGAGGCCGGACACCACCCGCACCCCGTTCGCGGAGGCGGCGGCGGCCAGCGGCGTCGGCCACGGGTCGTAGATCGCGTCGAAGAGCACGGTGCCCGGCCGCCAGGCGACCCGCAGGGCGAGGCCGTCCGCGGCACCCTTGGGCACGGTCGAGATGACGGCGTCCGCGTCGAACACGCTCGCCGCGTCGGCCCAGTCCACACCGGCGATCGTGAGGCCGAGCGCCGCCGCGGCCGGGGCCAGCTCGGCGCGCGCCTCCGGGCGGCGGGTCACCACCGTCACCCCGGTGGCGCCGAGCGCGGCAGCCGCGGCCAGCGCCGCCCGCGCGGTGCCACCGCCGCCCAGCACGGTGACGGACGGGGACCCGGACAGGCCGGCGTCGCTCAGCACCCGGACCATGCCCGGGACGTCGGTGTTGTCCGCGAACCAGGTGCCGTCGTCACGGCGTACCAAAGTGTTCGCGGCACCGGTCGCGACCGCGACGGGCGACGCCTCCGCGGCCAGCGTCAGGGCCGTCTCCTTGAGCGGCATGGTCAGCGACAGGCCCGCCCACTCCGGCCCGAGCCCGGCCACGAGCTGCGGCAACTCGGCCTCGGCGCACTCGATGGCCGTGTACGACCAGTCGAGGAGTCCCACGGCGGCGAATCCGGCCGCGTGAATGACGGGCGACAGCGAGTGCCCGATCGGCTTTCCGCACACGGCGGCCCGACGGTTGACGGTCATGCTGCGGCACTTTCCCTGCGTGACGGGAACGTACGCGCCGGCCGGCGCGCCGAAGGCTCCAGCCTACGGGCGATACCCCGGGACTCAGCAGAGGGGAATGCCGTTCTTGCAGGCTTTCTGAATGTTCGCGTCGTGCTCGGCATTGGTGACGGCGAACGCCGACTTACCCGTCTTGTCCACCGCGACGAAGAACAGCCAGTCCCCGGTCGCCGGCTTCTCCGCACCCTCCAGCGCGGACTTGCCCGGATTGTTGATCGGACCCAGCGGCAGGCCGACCTTCAGCTCCGTGGTGTAGGGATTCTTCGGGTCCTGCAGCTCGGCATCGGTCATCTTGCCGGAATGCTTCTTGCCCTTGTTCTGCAGCTCCAGCCAGTAGTTCGTCGTCACGTCGAACTGCAGGGGCATCTTCTTCTTGTACGCCCGGTTGTAGGCGACCCGGGAAACCTTCGGCAGGTCCTCGGCGATGCCCGCCTCGGCCTGCGACAGCGACGCCACGATGAGCGCCTCGTACGGCGAGACCGACAGGTTCTGCTCGACCGTTTTCACGAAGCCCATCTCGGTGGTCGTGGCGATGAACTTGCCGACCATGACCTGCAGCATGTCGGCAGCGGTCGCCTTGGGCTTGAACTCGTACGTGTCCGGGAACAGGAAGCCCTCGATGGTGCCCGAGGCCTTCTTGTTGTCGCGCCGGTTGAACCAGAAGTCGGGCACCCCGAGCGCCTTGGGATCCTTGGCGGCGGCCTCGAAGTCCTTGACCGGTACGCCGGTCTTCTGCGACAGAATCGCGTAGATCTCCCGCGCGGTCTTGCCCTCGGGAATCGTGATGCCCTTGTTCACCCGGGCCTTCGGGTCGAGCAGCAGCGTCACGGCGTCCTTGGCGGACATCTGCTTGCGCAGGTTGTAGGTGCCCGGCTGGATGTTCTTGCCCCGCGGGTTGTCCTCGGCGGCCTGCGTGAACGCGGCGGTGCTCTTCACCACGTCGGCGTCGACCAGCGTGTTGCCGATCTCCGTCAGTGAGCCCTCACCGAGCGCCACCTCGATCGGGTCGGTGCCCGGCCCGTCGTAGTCGGCGGCGGTGAAGAAGCCCTTGACCTTCTCGTAGCCGAGGTAGCCGCCGACGCCGAGGACGCCGAGCAGGATGAACGCCATGAGGAACGCGACGGCGGACTTGCCCTTGCCGCCCTTCGCACCGCGGGCGCCCCGCCGGTGGCGGGGTTTGCCGCGTTCGATCTGTTCGTCGAACGCCAGGTCCAGCTCGTCGATCATCTCGTCTGCCTCCGCTGTGCGTCCAGCCAGCTCTGCAGGATCTCCACCGCGGCCGCCTGGTCGACGACCGCCCGTTGCCGCTTACCCCGGACTCCTCGCTCGGCAAGCCTACGGGTTGCGACCACGGTCGACATCCTCTCGTCCGCCAGGACGATCGGGACCGGCCCGACCGCCCGTTCCAGCCGCTCAGCGTACGCACGAATGTCGATGGCGGCATCCCCCTCGGCACCGTTGAGGCGCACCGGGAGACCCACCACGATCTGCACCACCTCGTGCTCCCCCACGAGGCGGACGAGCTCGGCAATGTCGCCAGGGACGGCGCCGGGCGCCGCCGTCATGTCACGGGGCACCGTGGCCAGGGGGGTGGCCAGGATCCCGTCGGGGTCACACAGCGCGACCCCGACGCGCACCTTACCGACATCGACGCCCAGCCGCCTACCCCGCGGCAGTGCCGTCATCGGGCCACCCTTCCTCTCAGGCAGCCTCCCCGACCGCCTTCTCCACCGCCGCCAGCAGCGCCGTGACCTGGTCAGCGGGCACTCCGCCGCCCTGCGCGAGGTCGGCGTTGCCGCCGCCCCGGCCGGACAGAGCGCCCTTCACCAGATCGGCCGCGGACAGGCCGCGACTCTTCGCCGTGGCGTTGATCGCTACGATCAGTGATGCCTTGCCGTTGGACCGGGCCGCGACCGCGACCACCGCGGGTCGACCACCGTCGATCTTTCCGCGGATCTCCTGGGCAAGGGTACGCACATCGTTGGTCGCCGCGCCCTCAGGTGCCTCGGTGCCCACGAACGCCACGCCCCGCAGATCCCTCGCCTGCGCAGCCAGCGCACCGGCCCCACCCAGCACCATCTGGGCGCGCATCTTCTCGAGTTCCTTCTCCGCGTCGCGCAGCGCGGTGACGGTCTGCTCCACCCGCTCCGCCACCTGGTCGCCGGGCACCCGGAACATCTCCGCGAGGCGCGTGACCAGCAGGTGCTCCTTGGCGAGGAAGCCGAACGCGTCGATGCCGACGAGCGCCTCCACCCGGCGTACGCCCGAGCCGATCGACGACTCCGTGAGGATCTTCACCAGGCCGAGCTGACCCGAGCGGGCGACGTGCGTGCCACCACAGAGTTCACGCGCATAGTCGCCGACTTCAACCACTCGGACCTCGTCGCCGTACTTCTCCCCGAACAGGGCCATCGCGCCGAGCCGGCGCGCCTCCTCCTGCGAGGTGATGAACGCATGGACCTCGAGGTCACGCAGCAGCACCTCGTTGACCTGCTGCTCGACGTCGTGCAGCACGCTCGGCGGCACCGCGCCCGGGGTGTTGAAGTCGAACCGCAGCCGGCCCGGCGCGTTCAGCGAACCCGCCTGGGTCGCCGACTCGCCGAGGAACGCCCGCATCGTCTGGTGGATCAGGTGCGTCGCGGTGTGCGACCGCGAGATCGCCTTGCGCCGGGTCACGTCGATCTCGGCGAAGCTCGTCTCACCCGAGCGCACCTCGCCGCGAACCACCTTGGCCTTGTGCACGATGAGGCCGGGAAGCGGCTGCTGCACGTCGACGACCTCGACCTGGCCGCCACCCACGTTGATCAGGCCGGTGTCCGCCTGCTGGCCACCGCCCTCGGCGTAGAACGGGGTGCTGTCGAGGACCAGCTCGACGTAGTCGCCCTCGCCCGCCGCCTCGACCCGCGTGCCGCCGCTGCCCAGCAGCGCTCGCACGCGCGACTCCCGGGAGACCTCCGCGTAGCCGGTGAACTCCACCGGGCCCCCGGCGTCCAGCACCGACCGGTACGCCGACATGTCCGCGTGACCGGTCTTGCGCGCGGCCGCGTCCGCCTTCGCGCGGGACCGCTGATCCGCCATCAGCCGGCGGAAGCCCTCCTGGTCGACGCTGAGCCCCTGCTCGGCGGCGATCTCCAGGGTGAGGTCGATCGGGAAGCCGTACGTGTCGTGCAGCTGGAACGCCTTGTCGCCGGACAGCGCCTTGCCGCCCTTGGTCTTGGTGTCCGTGATCGCCGTGTCGAGGATCGTCGTGCCCGCGCGCAGCGTGGACAGGAACGCCTCCTCCTCCGCGTACGCGTACGTGGAGATCCGGCCGAACTCCTCCGCGAGCTCCGGGTACGACGGAGACATGCAGTCCCGCGCCACCGGCAGCAGCTCGGGCAGCGCCGGCTCCTGCCAGCCGAGCAACCGCATGGCCCGGATCGCCCGGCGCATGATGCGGCGCAGCACGTAGCCGCGCCCCTCGTTCGACGGCGTCACACCGTCACCGATCAGCATCAGCGAGGTGCGGACGTGGTCGGCGATCACGCGCAGCCGCACGTCGTCGGGGCTCGACTCGCTGGCCGCGTGGCCCGAGCCGACGCCGTACTTCTTGCCGGTCAGCTCGGCCGCCCGCGCCAGGATCGGCCGGACCTCGTCGATCTCGTAGAGGTTGTCCACGCCCTGGAGCATCGACGCGATGCGCTCGAGCCCCATGCCGGTGTCGATGTTCTGCGCCGGCAGATCACCGACGATCTTGAACACCTCTTTGCTCTTCACGTCGGTGATCTCGTACTGCATGAAGACGAGGTTCCAGAACTCCATGTACCGGTCCTCGTCGACCTCCGGGCCGCCCTCACGGCCGTACTCGGGGCCGCGGTCGTAGAAGAGCTCGGAGCACGGACCGGCCGGTCCCGGGATGCCCATGGACCAGAAGTTGTCCTTGTTGCCGCGACGCACGATGTGCTCGGCCGGCACGCCGATCGCGCGCCAGTAGCCGAACGCCTCGTCGTCGTCGAGGTAGACGGTCGGCCAGATCCGCTCCGGGTCCAGCCCGTAGCCGCCGTCGGCGACCGGCCTGGTGCACAGCTCCCAGGCGAGCTTGATCGCGCCTTCCTTGAAGTAGTCGCCGAACGAGAAGTTGCCGTTCATCTGGAAGAACGTGCCGTGCCGCGACGTCTTGCCGACCTCGTCGATGTCCGGCGTACGGATGCACTTCTGCACGCTGACCGCCCGCTTGTACGGCGGGGTCCGCTGACCGAGGAAGAACGGCACGAACTGCACCATGCCGGCGTTGATGAACAGCAGGTTCGGGTCGTCGATGGCGGGCAGCGGGGCACTCGGCACGACCGTGTGCCCGTTGGCCTCGAAATGCGCCAGATAGCGCCGCTTGATCTCCGCCGTCTTCATCGCTGACCCTCCTGGGCGTGCCGCCCGTGTGAGCCGTCCTGCGCGTCGTCGCGCAGGTCGGCGAACCTGTCCTCGTAGAGCTCCCCCGCCGCGAAGGCAGCGTGGATCTCCTGCTCGCGCTCGGCCATCCCCTCGCGCACGTCCTCCACGAAGCTACGCAGGGACTCGACGAGACCGCCAGCCGATTCCGACAGCGACGTGGCGATGCCGGACGGGGTGAACTCGTTCGCCTTACGGGTGACCTTGCGGACGACGATGGCGCCGACGGCCAGGCCCACGCCCAGCCAGAGCAACCGCTTCATGAGTCTTCTCTCCGGTTCTTCGGCTCTTCCGTACGCGCTCGGGCGTCAGCGGGCCGCGCGGGCCGCCTTGCGCCGCTGCTTGAGGGAGGCGCGGACCTCGCGCTCGTCCTCGGCGTGCCGGCGGGCGGCGGCGGCCTTGCGCAGGCCGTACCCGAACGAGGCCACCTTGACCAGCGGGTTCGCGGCGGCCGCGGACACGACGGTGGCCAGGTTCGCGACGTTCGCGGTGACGTTCTGGGCGTGCTCGGTCATCGTGTCGATCTTCGCGAGCTGGACGTTCACACCGTCCAAAGAGACCTGCACCTGGCCGAGCGCGGTGTTCACGTTCTCCACCGTCTCGGTGACACCGCCGAGCAGCGGCCCGGTGCGGTCGTTCAGGTCGTTGATGGCCTGCGTGGCCGCGTCCACGGTGTGCCGCAGCTTGAGGATCGGCACGGCCAGCACCAGCACGAGCATCAGGAACGCGCCCGCCGCGATCAGGCCTGCGATTTCTCCGGCGTTCATTACACGCGTCTCCTCTACCGACGGGCCGCTAAGCGTGACAACGTGCAGACCCTACCGTCCGTCATCGCGGTCCGCGTCACGACGCCGAGGGTGTCGGCTCCAGCGCCGGATCATTCGTCAGCACGGGGTCCGGCGTCTCCCCGATCAACGAGGGATCCACGGCGGGCTGAGGCTTGCCCCGCGGGTCGGTCACGGCGTTCTGCACCTTGATGGTGACGGTCGACCCGACACACTTCGCCGGATCCACCGTCGGCACGGTCCCGTCCGGCCCGGTCGACGGCACGGTCGCCGGATCCTGCGCCGCCACCGCGTCCACGGCGCACTCGGGCAGGCGTACCCACAGGTCCAGAGTGAACTCGTCCCTCGTCCAGCAGGTGTACTTGCCCTCGGTCGTCGGCTGATCGGTGCACTCACCGCCGCGCGGCGCCCACCCGGCCTTCCGCAACGCGGCCGAATACGCCTGATTGGTCTCCTCGAACGGCCGGTCCGACTGGGCGACCCGCTCCCGGAACCGGCACTCGATGAAGCACCACCGGCTCCCGCTGATCCGGTCGTCGGTGTCCTTACCGGCCCACGCCGGCACACCGAGCGCGTCGAGGGAGTTGAAGACCGGGTCGCGGGTCGCGGACCGGATCCCGAAGAACAGCGGCAGCAGACCCAGCACCAGAACGCTCAGCGACACGAGCGTCAGCACCCGCAGGCGCCGCTTGGCCCGCATCTGCCGGCGCAGCTCGGACCGAGCACCCCGCAGACCGCCCAGCACGCCGGGCACGTCACCGTCACCGTTCTCCGACGGTACGGACGCCCGTGTGCCGGCCGCAGCACGCAGGCCGCCGGCACGCCCCTCGTCGGCGACGCCTCCGGTGCCCTGGCCGGGGCCTTGAGCAACACCTTGGCCGGGCACCGTCGCGGCACCGACCCCGGACATCTGGGCCGCACCCTTGCCCGCCACCTTCGCGGCGCCGGCACCGGGCACCTGGGCAGCGCCCTTGCCCGGCGGTTGGGCCGCGCCGACCGCCGGCTGAGCAGCCCTGCCAGGCAGCTGAGCGGCGTCCTGGGCGGGAACGGGAGCGGCACCTACGCCGGGTACCTGAGCAGCGCCTCGGCCCGTCTGCACCGCCGCAGCGGCACGGACGGGCGGCACGGCCGCCGCGCCGCGACCGGGCAGATCGGGGGCACCGGACGCCGGACCCGGCGCTCCGGAGACCGGGCGCGGACCGCCCGAGGTCGGTCGTGGCCCGGTTTCACCCGGACGGGGAGCACCCGACGTGGGACGCGAAGCACCCGCGGTATGGCGCGGACCCCCCTCACCCGGACGCGGACCAGCGTCACCCGGACGCGGACCGCCGGAAGTGGGGCGGAGGCCGCCTTCACCGGGGCCCGGACCGCCCGAGGTCGGGCGGACGCCACCCTCAACCGCGCGCGGGTCACCAGAAGTCGGACGGAGGCCGCCTTCAGCCGGGCGCAGGGCGCCGGACGTCGGGTGTGCGCCTCCCGAGACCGGGCGTGGACCACCCGAAGTCGGACTAGGGGCGGCCGGACCGGAGCCCGCAGCTCCCGATACAGGGCGCGGGCCACCTGAGACAGGGCGCGGAGCGCCAGGAACCGGTCCACCGGTCCCCGGCATCGCACCAGCCGGGCTGCCCTGGACGGCACCCGTGCCGCGGCGGCCCGTGCCGGGCGGAACCGCGCCGGTGCCACGCGGGACAGCACCCGTGCCACGCGGAACGGCACCCGTGCCACGCGGAACGGCACCCGTGCCACGCGGAACGGCACCCGTGCCACGCGGGATGGGACCCGTGCCTCCCGAGACTGCGCCCGCGCCTCCCGGAACCACGCCCGTGCCACGCGGGATCGGACCCGTGCCTCCCGGAACCGCGCCCGTGCCACGCGGGATCGGACCTGTGCCTCCCGGAACCGCGCCCGTGCCACGCGGGACCGGACCCGAGCCGGTGCCACGCGGGACGGGGCCGGTACCGCGCGGGATCGGGCCGGTGCCATCGGGTGTCGCCGGCGGTCGGACCGGTGCGTTCGCGGCTCGGCCGGGAGCGTCGGACGGCCGCCCCGGCGCGCTGGGGCGACCGGGGACTGCACCCGGGCCTGCGAAGTCTGTCGGCATTCCGCCCGACGCCGTCCCGGCCGGTCCCGTCGGGGCTCGGCCGGTCACCGGCGGGCCTCCGGGACCGGACTGATGACGGCCCTGGCCCGGCTGACCCTGATCCGGCCGCGCCGCACCCGGTTGACCCGGACCCTCCGCGCCAGGCCGGCCCGGACGCGCGGCACCCGGCTGGCCCGGACGCGCCACACCCGGCTGACCCGGACGCGCGGCACCCGGCTGACCCGGACGCGCGGCACCCGGCTGACCCGGACGGGCGGCACCCGGCTGCCCCGGACGCGCCACACCCGGCTGCCCGGGGGCGGAGCCCGGACCGGCCGGACCCGGCTGGCCCGCCGGCGGCTGCTGACCCGGCACGGCGCGCCCCTGCTGACCCGGGCGCGCTACCCGGCCGGTGCCACGCGCCTGTGCGCCCGATGCCCGGCCGCCTGCCTGCGCGATCTGTCCTGTGGTGCCGATGACGCCGGAGGTGCTGCCCGCCATGGCGCCGGCGCGACCCGGCACCGGAGGGGTCCTGACCCCTTCCCGGCCGGGTACCACCGGCGGGACCACGGCCGCCGACGCTCGTGCCGGCTGGCCCGGTCCCGTGCGCCCGCCGTCCGGGCCGCCACGCCCGCGCCTGCCCGTGGGGGCGTTCCCGGCGTCCGGGCCGTGCTGTCCGGGGGGCCGGATCGCTCCGGTGCCGCCGCGGCCGATCGGCATCGGGCCGGAGGTCTCGTCCGCGTCCGGGCGTCCGTGGCGGCCGCCTTGCTCAGCCGGCGGGTTGCCGGGTCGTACGCGCCCCGACGTGGCTGTGTTGCGGGAGCCGAAGGACTGACCGTCCGCGCCGGGGACGGCCGAGACGGGCCGGGGGGCACCGCTGCTCGGGCGCGCGGCGCCGCCGCCCTCGTGCCGGCCGGCCGGTCCGCCGGGCGCAAATCCGGGCTGGACCCGCTCGTCCGGCGCACTCCGGCGACCGCCGGACACAAGCCCGGACTCGTCCGGGGCACCACGGCGACCGCCGGACACAAGCCCGGACTCGTCCGGGGCACCACGGCGACCGCCGGACGGAAAGCCCGGCTCCCCGGGCGCGCCGCGACGGCCGGCGAGCGGGAAAGCATCACCGGGCTCGGGCGCGGCGTGACCACCGGGGCGATCGGGCGCGGCATGCGCGGCGGTCCGGTCGGGCACGGCGTGGCTACCGTGCCGGGGGGCTGGTCCCGGACCGGACGGTGCCCCGCCGCCGTGACGCGGTTGAGCCGGACCCGGCCGGCCGGGCATGGCGGGGTCGCCCGGGCCGGTCTGCTCGGGATAGCCGGGGCCGGAAGGCTGCTGGTGACGGGCGGCGCGCCCCGGCGGCGACACGGGACGGCCGGGCAAGGGGGCCTGCGGCGACACGGGACGGCCGGGCAAGGGTGGCTCCGGCGACATGCCGCGCCGGCCGGACGGTGGCGGCGTGCCCGGCGAGACGGGCCGCGCCGCGGGGACCTGCGGGGCGTTACCCGAGGCCGGCACCCCGGACGCCGGGCGCACGGGTGAGAAGCCGCCGGAGGGCCGGCCCGCGGACGGATGGCCGCCCGACGGACCGTCAACGGATGGGTAGCCGCGAGGCGGGCCCTCGACGGACGGGAACCCGCCAGACGAACCGCCCACGGACGGATAGCCGCCGGACGAACCCTCGACGGACGGATAGCCGCCGGACGGACCCTCGACGGACGGATAGCCGCCGGACGGACCGCCCACGGACGGGAAGGCGCCGGACGGACCGTCGTCGACCGGGCGGAAGCTGCCGGAGGGACCGTCGGCCGGACGGAAGCTGCCGGACGGACCGTCGGCCGGACGGAAGCTGCCGGACGGACCGTCGACCGGACGAGAGCTGCCGAACGGACCGTCGACCGGACGAGAGCTGCCGGGCGGGCCTTCGACCGGCGGGTAGCCGCCGGACGGCGTACCGACCGCCGGGAAGGAGCCGGACCGGTCGATGTGGCGACGGCCGTGACCGGGATCGGCGGCTTCCGGGGCGGGTGCGGCTCGGCGACCCGGGGGCGCCGCGCGGCGACCGGGAGGGGACGGCGCGGCGGGCGAGCCGGGACTCGCCGGAGCGGGGCTGCCGCCACGGGGGGCCGGAGCGGGGGGCGCGGACGACGGCAGCGCGGGGAAGGGATCGTCGTCGGGTACGTCGTCCGGGCCCGGCGCGCGGCGGCCGCTCTTGCTGGTGCGGGCCTCGCCCGGGGCTGCGCCCGGGCCGATGGCGCCGCCCTTCTCCTTGGCCGTGCGCAGGTCGTCGAGCCAGCCCGTCTCCTCGCGGGGGACCTCTTCGGGCGCGACCGGCTCCGGACGGCCGCGGCCGAACAGACGGCGGCTGCGGCCGGTCTGGTCGGTGCGCTGGTCGTCGTGGTCGCTGGGCTCGGCGCCGCGCCTGCTCACGGCTGGTCCTCTCCGGCGGCGGGGCCGCTGTCGTCGTGCTGCGAGGTCGGGGCCTGCGGTATCCCGGAGGATGTCGCGCCGCCGGTGGACGGCGGGGTGCCTCGGACGATTCTGCGCAGCCGGGGCAAGCGGTCCGCCACCGCTCGCTCGGCGCCGTGGTCGGTCGGGGTGTAGTAGTCGGCGCCGATCAGATCATCCGGCACGTACTGCTGCCTAACAACACCCTTGGGGTCGTCGTGTGGATAGCGGTAGCCCTTGCCGTGACCCAGGCCACGCGATCCGGGGTAGTGGGCGTCGCGCAGGTGGGCGGGGACCGCGCCGCCGCGGCCCGCGCGGACGTCGGCGATCGCCGCGGAGATGGCGGTGGTCACGCTGTTGGACTTGGGGGCGGTGGCGAGGTGCACGACCGCCTGGGCGAGGTTGAGCTGGGCCTCCGGCAGGCCGACGGACTGCACCGCCTGGGCCGCCGCGGTCGCCACGAGCAGGGCCTGCGGGTCCGCCATGCCGACGTCCTCGCTGGCGAAGATGACGATGCGGCGGGCGATGAAGCGGGGGTCCTCGCCGGCGACCAGCATGCGGGCCAGCCAGTGCAGGGCCGCGTCGGGGTCGGAGCCGCGCATGCTCTTGATGAAGGCGCTGGTCACGTCGTAGTGGGCGTCGCCGTCGCGGTCGTAGCGGACGGCGGCCACGTCGACGGCCTTCTCCGCCGTGGCGAGGTCGATCTCGGTGACACCCTGGGCGGCCGCCGACCCGGCCGCGGCCTCCAGCGCCGTCAGCGCCTTGCGGACGTCGCCGGCCGCCAGCCGTACGAGATGATCCTCGGCCTCCGCGCTCAGGGTGACCGCACCGCCCAGCCCGCGCTCGTCGGTGACCGCGCGGCGGATCAGCCCGCGGACGTCGTCCTCGTCGAGGGCCTGGAGGGTAAGCAGCACGCAGCGGGACAGCAGCGGCGAGATGACCGAGAAGTACGGGTTTTCCGTGGTGGCCGCGAGCAGCGTTACCGTGCGGTCCTCGACGGCGGCGAGCAGCGAGTCCTGCTGGGTCTTGCTGAAGCGGTGCACCTCGTCGATGAAGAGCACCGTGGGCGGTCCGCCGGCGCGGCGCCGGCGGCGGGCGGTGTCGATGACGGCCCGGACGTCCTTGACGCCCGCGGTCAGGGCGGACATGGCGACGAACGTACGGTCGGTGGCCGCCGCGACCAGGTGGGCGATCGTCGTCTTCCCGGTGCCGGGCGGGCCCCAGAGGATGACCGACATCGGGGTGGTGCCGGTGACCAGCTGGCGCAGCGGCGCACCGGGCGCGAGCAGGTGCTGCTGGCCGACGAGCTCGTCGAGGGTCGCCGGGCGCATGCGCACGGGCAGGGGCGAGTCGGCCGACGGGCGGGTGAATCCGGACTCCGCGCCGGCCGGGGCCGCGGTGTCCACGCCGCCCGGTCCGGTCAGGGGGAAGAGTCCGTCGAATTCCATCGGCAACGACAGTACCGGCCCGCCCTCCGGTGCCGGAAATGCACCAGTATGGGCGGGCCGGACGGTAACCCTGCGTGGATAGGAAACGACCGGATGGTCAGCCGCGGCCGGGGCGGCGGCCGTAGAAGCGGCGGCCGCTGCCGGTGCCGGCGCGCGGGCCGCTGCCGACGCCGGCCAGGTACAGGGAGAGCAGCAGCAGGCCGAGGGAGGCGAACGTCGGGAAGTTGAACAGGTCCGAGGTGTGCACGTCGAACAGGTCGAGCAGCAGGTAGATGCCGAAGACGACGGCCGCGGCGATCGCGAGCATGGTGGGCCTCCAGTGGGGGGTGAGAGCACTGGCCTGCTGATACCCCTGGGGTGATCGCGCGCAAACCACGGCTCAGGGCGCCGGCACCACCTCCGGCGTACCGGCGAGGACGACCTCCGGGGCGCCTTGCCGCGCGACGAGGTAGAGCGGCGCGGCCAGGGCCAGGACGGCGGCCCCCACCAGCAGCGCGACCACCAGGCTCGCCCCCGAGGCGATCGCCGTCAGCACGACCAGACCGAGGGCGCCGGCCGGCTGGGCCACCATGGAGTTCAGCGAGACCAGGCTCCCCCGGTACGGCCCCTCCACCTGCCGGTGCAGCAGGCCACTGTGCACCGGGTTGGCCGCGCCGTGCACGGTGTAGCAGAGCAGGAACGCCGCGATCACCCCGGCAGGTCCGGCCAGCAGCGCCATCCCGGCGACGGTGACCCCCTGGACGATCCGCAGCGTGAAGCCGGTCCACGGTGCGCCGATGCGGCGGGCGAGCACGGGAACCAGTGCGGCGCCGGCCGCCGAGGCCAGCCACGCCACCGAGCCGACCGGGCCCATCAGCGCCGAGGCGCGGTCAGGGTCGCCCAGCACGTCGGCGAGGCGTACGGACGTGAGGCTCTCGAAAGCGACCATGCCGAACCCCCAGAACACCTCGACGGCGACGAGGGCGACGACCACCCGGGACCGGCGCAGCAGCGCGACGGCTCCCCCGATCGCCCCCGGAACCGCGCGTACGGAGGCCACCAGGGCGCCGAAGCCCCGCCGGGAGCGCGGCTCGGTCATCAGCGTGGCCACGGCGACCACTGAGACGACTTGGAGGGTGAGCGCCACGTACACCGGAGCGCTGAGCGCGCTGACCGGGCCGAACGGGCCGAGGGCGACCAGCCCGCCGGTGATCAGGGCTCCGGCGGCGATGGCCACCCCGAGCACCACGCCGCTGCGGCTCAGGCCGGTCTCGATGTCGGCGTGCTGGTCGGCGGCCAGGGCCTGGTCGACGTACCACGACTCGAGCGGTCCACTGTCGAGCGCGCGGTAGATGCCCTGCAAGATGTAGAAGGTCATGAAGAGCAGGACCGAGTCGGCGACGGTCAGCAGGCACAGCGACGCGATGTCGACGAGGCCCGCGAGCAGCAGCACCGGTCGCCGGCCCATCGCGTCGGACAGGCCGCCGGTCGGCAGCTCGAGCAGCAACACGGTGATGCCCTGCAGGGCGGCGGCCGAGCCGTACTGGGCCAGGGTGAGGCCGCGTTCCAGCGGCAGCAGGACGATCACGGGGATCATCAGGCCCACGGGCAGCCAGCGCAGGGCGAGCAGCAGCAGGAAACGCCGCTGGGCGCGGGCGGGGGTGAGGGTGCTCATGAGGGCTCCACTCTCGGCATGCCGTACAGATAGAAGACGATCTGCCGGGCGTCCGGGGCCGGACCGGCGGCGCGATAGCGCTCGATGACCTCGGCGAGGTCGGCGTTGAGGGCGTTGAGCTGGTCGGCCGAGAGGTTCAGCCAGTAGTCGGAGAAGCTCGCGGCCTCCCGCCACTGCGGCGGCTCGTCGCCCTGGATGCGCCGCCAGGCCTCCGCCTGCTCGACGAAGCCGCGCAGCCACGACCCCTCGAGCCAGTCCGCCGCGGCGGTGGCGTCGGGGTCACCGGCGAAGGCGTCCCGCTGCCAGCTGGTCATGTCGTGCGCCGAGCGCCACCAGCGTTCCCGGCCGCGGCCGGGCCGTTCCTCCTCCAGCACCAGGCCGACGTCGGCCAGCTGCCGCAGGTGATAGCTGGTCGCCCCGGTGTTGGTGCCCAGCGCCTGGGCCAGCCGCGTCGCGGTCGCCGGCCCGTCGAGGCGCAGCCGGCCCAGCAGCCGGAAGCGCAACGGATGCGCCAGCACCCGGATCTGGCGGGCGTCGAGATGCACTTCCCTCTGCTCCATACCTTGCACAATACTTGTGCACAGAAATTGTGCAAGGATTCTGTGCAACGATGTCGCCATGATCGATGTACGCCAGGCGGTGCCGGAGGACGCGCGGGAGCTGATCCGCCTGCGCAAGGTGATGCTCGACTCGATGGGCGACGACCCGGCACCTTCGGGCGAGTGGGAGCGGACCGGCGTGACCATCCTGGAAAGGCAGCTGAGCGGTCGGGACGGCATGCTCGCCGCCTTCGTCGTGGACCGCCCGGACGGCACGGGCCTCGCGGTCTGCGTCGTGGGCGCGGTGGATCAGCGGCTCCCCAATCCGCGGGACCCGACCGGACTTCGCGGGTACGTGTACAACGTCGCGACCGACGCCGCGTACCGTCGCAGGGGCTACTCCCGAGCCTGCATGAACGCCCTCATCGACTGGTACGCCACCCGTGGCGTCTCCGCCGTCGACCTGCGCGCCTCGGCCGAGGGGGAACCGCTCTACGCGGCGCTGGGCTTCCGCCGTACCGATGAACCCGCGATGCGCCTCCATCTGCCGGCGCCTTGACCTCAACCTCGCTTCAAGATGCAGGCTGCCGTCATGGTTCTCGACGACGCGCTCATCCGCCTTCGCCGCACCGGTCCCGAACGCGACGGCTGGCTGTCCAACCATGCCCCGATGGCGGTGGAGGCCCTGGTCCGGCACGGCCGCCAGGCGACCGTGCACCGCTGGCTCGACACCTATTCGGCACGGCTGGAAGACCGGCCGCGCGGGATAGCACGGATTCCGGCGCAGGAGTGGCGGGACCCGCTCGGTGATCCGGTACGCACCGGGGACTGGCTCACCTACTTCGAGCGGGAGGCCTCGCTTGCGCCGTGGCGTGACGTGCTCGCCACCTGGTGGCCTCGACTACTGCCCGGGATCGCCGCCGGCGCGACCCACGGCGTGATCCGGGTCGGTCATGCGGTCCGCGCCCTGCTCGACGAGGAGACGCCGGCCCGCGTGGCGGAACTCGGGGACGGGCTGGCGTACTGGGCGGCACGCTGGCAGCCGCTGGCTCCCGCGGGGCGCGGCCCGTACCGTCGCACCGACCCGCGGGCCGCGCTCGACGCCGTGCCGCGCGTACCGGATCAGCGGTTCGGCATCCGCAACCGGCTCGCCCAGCTCGCCCACCTGCCGGACTGGGCGGAAGCAGCCGGTGCCGTGCCGGGCGAGGGCGACCCGGCAACCCGCATCGCGGCGATCGTCGCGGCCGCGGTCCGAAGGCACACCACCCACGGGTACGGGAGCCCGGTCATGCTCGTCCACGCGGCGACGGCTCCGGCAGCCGTCCTGCGAACCCTCCCAGCCCTGCCACCATCCCTGCACGCGGCGAGCCTCGAGGCCGCGTGGGCGGCAAGCGCGGCCGTGACAGCGGCCTACTCCCCCGCGACGGCATCGGCGCCGGCACCGGCGGGTTCGCTCGACCCCGGCTCGGTGATCGACAACGCCGTCACGTCCGGCGACGCCCACGCCATCAAGTTCGCGGACGCGGCGGTCGAGGCCTGGACCGGCACCGGCGACCCGGTGCTGCTGGCTGCCGGCTGCCACGCCACGGAGCTGATCAGTCCGCGAGCTTGAACAGCAGAACGGTCTCCCACTTGTGCATGTCGGGCTCCTCGGCGGGATTGGTCATGAGGACCTCCAGCCGCGCACCCCACACCTCACCCTCGGGCGTCGGCGTCCGGTCCCACTCCAGGCCGCGCCGCTGGGCCCAGTCGAGGAGGTCCGCGGTCACCGCCATGAGCTCGCCGGGGTGGCCCACGTGGGAGACAGTGGCATACCGGCCGGCCGGCAGCACGTCCACAAAGGTCGGTTCGGCCACGTCGATCGGCGCGGCCACCGGGATGCCGGCCTCGACGATCAGCTCGGCCGACATGTCGATGACCCGGTAGCGGAAGAACGGCGCACCGACGGGCGTGACTCCGCGCTCCCCCAGCCACCCGAACATCGTCGGCAGATGGTCCGCGACCAGGGCGAACTCGGTCATGGTGATCGATTCCCGCCGCCCGACGTAGACCTGCTCGGGCCGTTCGACGATGGTGGGTTCCGCCAGCATGCGGTCCATCATGCCGGGTCTACCGCCGCAGCGCCTCCGACGCCGGTCGCAGCGGGGTCTTGAGGAGGCCGGCGGCCCGGGTGGAGTCGAGGAGGAGGTTGCCCGGCCGGGCGCCCAGGCCGCCCTCCGCGATCGTGCAGGTGGGTACCGCCTCCGGGTCCAGGCCGTGGGCCGCTGCGACCAGCCGGCCGAGGCCGGCTCGGCTCAGCGCCTCGGGGCCTGCCACGTTGATGGCGCCGGCATAGCCGGAGGCCGCCAGCTCGAGGATCGCCGCGGCCAGGTCGGTGGCGTCGATCGGGCAGCGGTACTCGTCGGTGAAGAGAGCTCCCTGCTTGCGGCCCGTCGTCAGGTCCAGCGCCAATTGCACCTGCTTGCTGCGCTGGTCGCCGATGATCAGGGACGTGCGGACCACGACCGCCGCGGGGTCGATCGCGCGGACGGCCGTCTCGCCTGCCGCTTTCGCCGCGCCGTAGAGGTAGACCGGGGACGGGGGTTCGTCGTCGCCGTACGGGTCGGGGCGGCCGGCGTGCACCGCGTCGGTGGAGACGTGGACGAGGCGGGCGCCCACTGTGGACGCGGCCAGGGCCACGTTCGCGGCACCGTCCGCGCAGATCGTCCAGCTGTCGGCTCGGTAGGCCGTGTTGACGATCAGCTGCGGGCGTACCGAAGAGATCAGGGTGTGGACCGCGGCCCGGTCGGTGACGTCCAGGGGCGACCAGCCGGTTGCCCCTGTCGTGGCCGTGCCCACCACCTCGCCGCCGGCCGCCGACGCGAGCCGGGCCACCTCACCGCCGAGGTGGCCGCTCGCGCCGACGACCAGCGTGCGCATCAGTTGGAGCGTTCGACCGGTACGGCCTGGCCGTCCGTGCCCGGCGTGGCCGTGGTGGCCTTGGGCTTGGCGTCGATGCCGGCTTCCTTGCGCTGCTCGGCGGTGATCGGGGTGGGCGCAGTGGTCAGCGGGTCGAAGCCGCCGCGGGTCTTCGGGAAGGCGATGACCTCGCGGATGGACTCGTTGCCGGACAGCAGCATGCAGGTACGGTCCCAGCCGAGCGCGATGCCGGCGTGCGGCGGCGGCCCGTACTTGAACGCTTCGAGCAGGAAGCCGAACTTGTCCTGCGCCTCCTCCGGCGTGATGCCGAGCAGGGCGAAGACCCGGCTCTGCACGTCCGCCTGGTGGATACGGACGCTGCCGCCGCCGATCTCGTTGCCGTTCACCACGATGTCGTACGCGTACGCCAGCGCCTGGTCCGGCGCCTCCTCGAAGCGGTCCAGCCACTCGGCGTTGGGCGAGGTGAACGGGTGGTGCACGGCCGTCCAGCCGCCCGCTGTTCCATCCTCGTTCGAGGTCCGTTCGAACATGGGCGCGTCGACGACCCAGCAGAACGCCCACGCGGACTCGTCGATCAGGCCGGCGCGCTTGGCGATCTCGATGCGGGCCGCGCCGAGCAGCTCCTGGGCCTCACGGCGCTCGGTGGCGGCCGCGAAGAACACCGCGTCGCCGGGCTTGGCGCCGACCTGGTCCGCGAGGCCGGCCAGGTGTTCCTGCGACAGGTTCTTGGCGACCGGTCCGCGAGGTTCACCGGTCTCGGCGTCGAGGACGACGTACGCGAGGCCGCGGGCGCCGCGCGCCTTGGCCCAGTCCTGCCAGCCGTCGAGCTCCTTGCGGGTCTGCGAGGCGCCGCCGGGCATGACGACCGCGCCGACGTAGCCGCCCGCGTCGATGGCGCCCGCGAACACCCGGAACTCGGTGCCGCGCAGGTAGTCGGTCAGCTCGGTCAGCTCGACGCCGTAGCGCAGGTCGGGCTTGTCGGAGCCGTACCGGTTCATCGCGTCGTGCCAGGTGATCCGCGGGATCGGGGTGGGCACGGTGTAGCCCGCGAGCTCGCCCCACAGCTTGGTGACGAGCTCCTCGCCGAGCTCGATGATGTCGTCCTGGGTCACGAACGACATCTCGATGTCGAGCTGGGTGAACTCCGGCTGCCGGTCGGCGCGGAAGTCCTCGTCGCGGTAGCAGCGGGCGATCTGGTAGTAGCGCTCCATGCCGGCGACCATCAGCAGCTGCTTGAACAGCTGCGGGGACTGCGGCAGGGCGTACCAGGTGCCGGGCTGCAGGCGCACGGGAACGAGGAAGTCGCGGGCGCCCTCGGGGGTCGACCGGGTGAGGGTCGGCGTCTCGATCTCGTTGAAGTCGCGCGCGTGCAGCACCTCGCGGGCGATCTGATTGGCGCGGCTGCGCAGCTTGAGCGCCTTGGCCGGGCCGGAACGCCGCAGGTCGAGGTAGCGGTACTTGAGGCGCAGGTCGTCGCCGGCCTCGACGTTGTCGTCGACGGGCAGCGGCAGCGGCGCGGCCTCGGAGAGCACGACCAGCTCGCTCGCCACGACCTCGATCGCGCCGGTGGCCAGCTCGGGGTTCTCGTTGCCCTCGGGTCGCGCGGTGACCTCGCCGGTCACCTTGACGCAGAACTCGTTGCGCAGCGCGTGCGCGTCCTCCTCACGGAAGACGACCTGGACGACGCCGGAGCCGTCCCGGAGGTCGACGAAGATCACGCCGCCGTGGTCGCGCCGGCGGGCGACCCACCCGGCGAGCGTCACCGACTGGCCGGCGTGGTCGGCCCGCAGGCTGCCGGCGTCATGGGTACGGATCACGGGAACGTCTCCTCACACAGGTTCACGGGGCGCATCCGACATTCTGTCAGGAGTGGCCGGGCGCTCAGGCCGCGGGCCAGGAGGTCGCCCGTACGGTGGCCCGGCCGTCCCCGGCGGTCTCGGTCACCTCCACCCGGACCAGCCGCACCCCGGTGGCCGGCGGGGTGCCCGTACCGGTGAGCACGCACAGGACCAGCCCCGGGTGGACCGGCACGATCACGCCGCCGCCGAGCGGGCTGGTGCGGATCGCCTTGGCACAGCCCGGGCCGTCCACGTCCGCGTCGCCGACGTCGCTGCCCGCCACCGCCCCGGGCGCAAGCGTGATCCGGGGCTGCTCGTCACCGCAGCGGCTGTCGTAGCGCAGGTCGCTGATCTGCCCGGCCGCGTTGACCCGGGGCTCGTCCAGGTCGAGGAACGTCACGCCGGTGCAGCCCGCCTGGATCCGCAGCGTCTCCTCCCCGTACCCGGCGGCCGGCGTCGGTGCGGGCGCCGCGGCCGTCAGCGACCGGGCGTACGCCTGCTCGGAGCGCTGGATCGCCCGCCACGCCAGCAGCGCCGAGGCGGCGGCCACGAGCAGCGCCAGCATGGCGAGCGAGACGGCGACCACCACGCCGCGGCGGGGCGGTGCCGGCGCCGGGCCGGCGTCGGGCCCGCCGAGCCGCTCGGTGGGGCCGTCGTCCGGGAACGGATCGGGGCCCTCCGGCCAGGCGGTGGGCGAGTTCGAGGCGCGGAAAACCGACATGGACGACTCCACTCGCTGGAAGCGCCGACAGGACCGGCGATGGGCGCAAAACGCCACGTACCGGTAGTGATCGACCCTAAAAGGAGCCGCCGCCGAGGCCCATCCCCCGATGAGGGAGATCTTTCTACGCCGCCAGCTCCGCGAGGGCGGCCCGGACCTCGGCATACCGTTGCGCGCGGTGCCCGCCCCCGGGCGGCTCGCCGAGCGCCGAGACGCCGTCGGTCACCCCGTACGTGATGCGGTAGAGGACGACCCGGGTGGCCACGTCCCGCCACACCCCGGCCAGGGCCGCGCTCGGCCGGTGCCCCAGCTCGGTGATCGTGAACCACGGCGGGAACAGGGCATGTGACTCCACCGCCGCGTCGATGCGGCTGCGCAGATGCGCGGTGAGCTGCTCGACGGCCGCCGAACCCCGATGCGTGCGGAACTCCTCCTGCCGCCGCAGATCCCGCTCGAGATCCCGCTCGGCCACGGCGACGTCGTCCCGGACGGCGGCCAGCTCCGCGTTCTGCGCGCAGAGCCGCTGCCAGTGGTGCCGGTAGGAACCCGCGGCCTTCCGGAAGTCCCGGCCACCGACCTTCGCGCGAGCCAGGACCGCACTGGCGTCGAGCGCGCGCGACCGGCTCTCCGCGGAGAGACGTCGCAGCTCCGCGTACGCGTCGAGCACGGCATGATGATCAGCGCGCGTACGGTCGTCGAGCATGCCGGACCGGATCTCCTCCGCCTCCCGCACCTGGGCGACCAGCCCGGCCAGCTCCGGCGGGACGGCGTCGAGGTCGACGGGCCGTACGCCGTGCTCCAGCCGCAGCCGCCCCTCGATGAGCTGGATCTCCCCGGTCAGCCGCGCATTCGCCTGCCGCGCCGCCCGCAACTCGATCTCGGTCTGCCGGCGGAGCTCGTCCTGGGCCTGAGCCAGGGTGGTGACCCGCTCACCGGTCTCGTCGAGGCGCAGGGTCAGGTGCCGGCTGCGCTCCTCGGCGGTACGGGCGACCTCACGCAGGTCCTCGCCGAGCTGCAGGCGGAGGGTGTTGAGCTTGCGCCGGAACTCGTTACGCAGAGCCTCGGCGACGCGGGCGAGGTCGGTGGGGGTCTCGGTGCTGCTGCTCATGCGCCCGCCTCGGAGTCGTCCTGCCACGTCACGGTTCTTCGCGGTTTGGGTAGGTCCGGTGCGACGAGCTCGCCCTGCAGGAGCTCGAAACGTCCGTCTCGTGTGGAGGGCGGGGAGGTGCGAGGCGCCGGCGGGTTGCGCAGGGGTTCGGCGGCCGGGGCCGCCGGGCGGACGGAAGCCGCCGGCTCGGCTTGGCGAGCCTGAGTATCCGGCGTGCCCGGACGAGCGGGAGCGCCCGGGGCGGCCGAGCCGTCCTCGCCGGCCGACGCATTCGGGCCGACCGCCCCGGCCGGAGCGTCCGGCCCTTTGGGACGAGCCGCGTTCGGCGGGGCGGGGCGGGCCGGGGTGTTCGGCATGCCGGCCCGCGCGGTCAGCCACAGGACGAAAGCCGCGGCGATCGCGACGGCCGTGACGACGAGGCCCTGGACGGGCATGCGACCGGTACCGACCAACCCGGCCGGGACCAGCGAAGCCACCAGCAGCCCGCCTGCCACCAGCAGGCGCCGGCGGGCCGAGCGGGCACGCATCCGGTCGAGATCCCGTATGAGGTCGTTGGTGGCGTCGAAGACGCGCAGCAGGAGGTCCTCGTAGCGGCTCGGATCCCGCCCGGCGCGTCCGAGGACGTCGTGGCGGGTGGCCAGCTCCCGTTGCCGGGCGACGACCACGTCCCGAAGATCAGCAGCACCCACGCGAACTCCTCAAAGGCCACGCAGAGCAAAGAATGTATGGGGCAAAACCTACTGAAAGCCTACGGTGTCCTCGAGCCCGGTCAATCCCACGGAAGTGTCCGGACCGGCAGGCTGTGGCAGGCTTCCGGGCATGATCACGCCAGAGTGGGAGCAGCGGCTGGCCGCAGCGTGGGCGTCGCTCGACGGCAGTCCCGAGGACGAGTTCCTCGATCGCATCGGGCGACTCGTCGCCGAGCTGCCGGCCGGCGATCCGGTCGGCCTCTTCGAGCGCGCCTGCTCCCTCGACTCGACCGGCCACAGTGACCTCGCCGTCCCGCTCTACGAGCAGGCGCTGCGAGCCGGCGTCACCGGGATCCGGCGCCGCCGGGCGGTGATCCAGATGGCGAGCTCGCTGCGGAACCTCGGTGATTCGGCGCGCAGCGTCGAGCTGCTCACGCAGGAGCTGCGGGCTCCGTCCGACGAGCTCGACGACGCGGTGAAGACGGTGCTCGCGCTGGCGCTGACCGACGTCGGCCGCGAGCGGGAGGCGGTCTCGATCGCGGTCGGCGCGCTGGCCGCGCACCTGCCCCGATACCAGCGCTCGATGGCGAACTACGCCCGCCTGCTGATCGAGCCCGCACCCGGAGCCTGAGCCCGGAGACCGCCAGCCCGCTACGCCGGCCCCGCGCGCAGGTCGTAGCGCCAGTCGTTGCAGTGGATCGGGTTTCCCGGCGGGTACTCGAACGGCTCCTCCCCCAGCAGCACGAAACCCGCCTTGCGGCACACCGCGTTCGACGCCGCGTTGGTGATGTTCGGATAGGCGTGCACCCAGCGATGCCGGCCCGTCGCCGCCTCCGCGAGGGCGGCGATCGTCGCCGCGGCGGCCAGGCCCCGGCCCTGGAAGCCGGGCAGGATCTGCCAGCCCATCTCCCACACCGTCTCGCCGCGCCACTCGCGCTCCCAGAAGCCCACGCTGCCGGCCGGGTCCGGGGCGTCGGGGACGATGACCAGGAAGTTGCGGCCCTGGCCGGATGTCGCGTACGCCAGGATGCGCTCGTGCCGGGCCACCACCCGCTCGTCCGGCTCGACGCCGCCGAGGTGGCGCTTCATCTCCGGGACGTTGGCCCGGCGTTCGAGGTCGAGGCCCCGCTCGTCCCACGGTTCGAGGTGCATGCCGTCATGCTCCTCCCGGGGTACGACACTTCTCGCGGCAAGCTCAGCAGGAGATCCGCACGGCGGAGCCGCCCAGCCGGGCGCCGCGGATGTCCGACTCGCCGCGACTCGTCAGCCGCACCGACAACCGGCCGCTGCGCGCGGGGAACTTGCCGGCCGACACCCACCGGCCCTGGTCGCGTACCTGGTCGATGGTGAACTGGCCGATCCGTGACCCGCTCCCGTCGGCCGTGCCGTACACGTGATAGGTCGCGGGCGTTCCGGCAGCATCACGGACGTTTCCGGTGCGCGGGACGTAGACCTCGACGCCGCATTGCTCGCGGGACGGCATCCGGAACCACCAGAGCATGACGTTGCGGGGATCGTCGGAACTGCCGGACATCGGCATGGCGACCATGTGACCCCGGCAGCCGTCGCCGGCCCAGCCGCCGCCGGTGACGAGGTACCACCCGTCGGTGCCGACGTGCTCTACGTAGCCGCTGCTGTCGGTCTCCGGGCAACGGAACCCGGCCAAGGCCGAGAACGGCGCGGGGGCGGCAGAGGTGACCTTGACGGGCCGCGGGGAGGCAGGGCGGCCCGGCGCCCGGCTGGTCGGAGCGGCCGACGCGGGGCTGGCCGGGGCGGCCGGCGCCCGGCTGGTCGGACCGGACGGCGCACGGCCGGCCGACGCGACCAGCGAGGGACCGGCATAGGCGATCGTCGGAGCCGGCTGGTAGTGCGCGAGCGGAGGTGCGGAGGCGTCGGAGCTCCACCCCGAGACCGCACCGATCATCAGTACGGCCAGGGTGCCCGCACCGGCCACGATCATCGTGACGATCCGCAGCCTGGGCGAGCCGGCCTTCCTCTCCGGCGGCGCCGGGTGGCTGGTGTGCTCGGCGTCCCCCTGGGGAAGCAACTCGGTCCAATGCGCCCGTCGTTCCGGCCTCGACTGTTCCATCCCCGCCCGCGAATACCCTTCTGCGCACAATGTCCGGGACGGTGATCTCCGCCCCGGCTCTGGATCAAGCGCCGGGGCCGCGGTTTCCGTTACACCCGGCGGAGGTCGGCCGTCATCTGGTGCAGCTCGGCGAGCCGGTCCTCGAGGCTTCGGGGGTGGCCCGGCGCTCCCGGCCGGGCGTCCTGCGGCCGCGGTCCCGACAACGGCCGGTAGTTCACGCCGAGGGCGTCGAGGCGAGCCAGGTGCGGCCTCAGCCGATCGCCGAACTCCGCGAAGTCGCGGGGGCCCGAGCTCCACACCACCTCGGCGAACGCGCACAACCTCGGGTACGCCATGTAGTCGACCCGGCGCGCCGACTCCATGTGCTCGGTCCAGACGTTCGCCTGCGCGCCGAGGAGGCGGTCGGCGGGTGGCGGCTCGAATGCGTACACGTCGGCGAGGGTGAGGAGAGTGCCCACCGGCGTCGGCTCCCCCGGGTCGTCCGACTGGCGGTAGTCGAGGTAGACCGAGGTGTCGGGGCAGGCCACGACGTCGTGCCCGGCGGCCGCCGCGACGGCGATCGGTGCGACGCCGCGCCATGCGGCGATGACCGCGTCGGGCGGTGCGCCGCCCGCCAGGATCTCGTCCCAGCCGAGCACCCGGCGGCCGTGCGTGGCGAGGTGGGCGGCCATCTCGGCCGTGAAGCGCGGCTGAATCGTGTGCGGCTCGTCCGACCATGACGCCCACTCGTCCACCGGGCACTCGTCGCCGCCGATGCCGATCAGCGGGGACGGGAAGAGAGCGCAGACGTGGTCGAGGACCTGGCGGCAGAAGTCGAGCGTCGCCGGCCGCATGTTCAGCACGTGCGGCGAGATCCCCCACGAGGTGCGGACCTCTCCGGCGAATCCGTTGCCGAGTTCCGGGTACGCGGCGATCGCCGCCTGCATGTGGCCGGGCATGTCGATCTCCGGCACCACGGTGACGTGCCGCTCCGCCGCGTACGCGACGATCCGGCGCAGGTCGTCGTCGGTGTAGTGACCGCCGTGCGGGCGGTCGTCGTACAGAGCGTGCTGCCGGGCGCCGAGCATCGTGCGGGGCCGCCGGGAGCCGATCGAGGTCAGCCGCGGCCATCCCGGCACCTCGATGCGCCAGCCCTGGTCGTCGGTGAGATGCAGGTGCAGCACGTTCAGCTTGTGGAAGGCCGCGAGGTCGATGAAGCGCAGGACATCGGGTACGGGCATGAAGTGCCGGGCCACGTCGAGGAGCACCCCGCGCCAGCCGAAGCGGGGCGCGTCCTCGATGTGCACGCCCGGCGCGGTCCCGGAGTCGCTGAGCTGCCGCAGCGTCTGGGTGCCGTAGAAGATGGCGGCGGGAGAGCCACCGCGTACGGAGATGCCGTCGGCGCCCACGTCGAGCACGTAGCCCTCCGCCGGAAGCCCGGGGTCGAGCGACGTCGTGGTCCCGGTCAGGGGGAAGGAACCCCCGGTCTCACGGACGAGGTTCGGGCGGGGGATCACTCATTCACCGCCCCACGTTCGTAAATAGTTCGTTGATCGGGCGCCCTCATCGTGCGGCGCACACCCCCGCCCGTCAACCCTCGGAGACGTCCGCCCTGGCAGGGCCGGGGAAATGTTGTTACGGTCCGCCGGTGCGGAAGCTAGCGATCGTCATAGTCGGCGGATTGCTCCTGGTCGGGGGCCTGACCGGCGCCGGACGCCGGCAGCAGGATCGGGTCGGGCACTGCCATCAGCGCGCCGCCGAATGGGCGAATCTCGCGCTCCTGGGCACGTACCCGGACTCTCTCCAGCCGACCGGGGCGTACAGCGGCTGCGACGAGGAACGCGTCGTCGCGTACGCCGGACGGCAGTTCAACGGCGTCGTGGAGCAGCAGGTCGTCGACTTCTACCGGCGCGCGCTGGCGCAGGACGGCTGGCGTGTGGCGGATCGGGTGCCGTCACCCGGCGACAGCTCGGCCGTGCTGTGCGCCCGCAGGGACATCGGCGGAGTGGAGGCGTACGCGAATCTGGCCGTCGTGACCGCGGGCACCTACGACCTGCAGGTCGCCGACGACCTCGACTCCGGGGCCCGCTGCTCCTCCAGCGACGGCTCAGAAGTACGTGTGCAGCACGTCCACGACCACGCCGGCATCGTCGGCGACCGGGATGAATCGCCACTTGTCGAAGGCCGTGCACGGGTGTGACAGGCCGAACCGGATCACGTCGCCCACCGCCGCCGTCGTGCCGTGGACGTACGTGTGGTGGTCGTTCATCCTGGTGACCTCGCCCGCCTCGGTGACCGGCAGTCCCTCGTCGAACGGGGCGTCGCGCTTACCCATGCCGACGATCGCGAGGCCGGGTTCCGGAGTGGACAGCACCTGGGCGTACATCTCGAGGCCGGACGCCAGCGAGCCCTCGCCCGGTTCCCGGTTGAAGGGCGTGCGCTCGCGGTAGAAGCCCTCGTCGTGGGTGACCGAGGCGCCGCTGCGCAGCACCGCGCGGACGGTGTGGCCGTCGAGCCACTGACCCTCGAGGGCCTTGATCACACGGTCGAACCAGGCGCTGCCGCCGGCGGAGACGATCACCTCGGGCGGCAGCAGGCCGGCGATCGCGCGGACCGCGTCGACCTGCGTGGCCAGGAAGGCGTCGACCGCCGCCACGTCGGGCAGGGCACCCTCGTAGGCGGTCACCCCGGCGAGGGTCACCCCGGGCGCTTCCGCGGCGGCTTGTGCTACCTCGACGGCCTCGGCGACGGTACGGCAACCCGTGCGCCCACCCGCATGGCCGAGCTCGACGAGCACCGGCAGGCCGCCGGCCGCCGCCACCGCCGTCACCCCGGCGACCGAGTCGACCTGGACGAGCACCTCCCAGCCGCCTGCCGACTCGGCGGCGAGCCAGCGCAGCGCCGTGGGGTCGAGGACCTCGTTGGCGATGAGCACCCGTGGCACGCCGAGGCGCCGCAGCACCAGCGCCTGGCTCGCCGTCGCCACGGTCAGCGCCCATGCCCCGGCGGCGAGCTGCGCCTCCAGCAGGCTGGGGGCCATCGTCGTCTTGGCGTGCGGGGCGAAGGAGAAGCCGTGCCGGTCCGCGTACCCGGCCATGGTGGCGATGTTGGCGCGTACCGCCGAATCCCGGACCACCAGCAGCGGCCAGGTGAAGGACCCGTCGAAGAGGGAGTGCCGCGCCGCGGCGAAGGCGCGGGCCGGCACCCGGCCCTCCGGCAGCCAGAATCCCTTGGCCCGCCAGTCGAGCAGCTCGTCGGGGACGTCGAGAATCATGGGTCCTCCTTGACCGCCGCAGCGCCGTCGCGCATCGTATGGAAGCTACTACGAACCACTTACGAACCAATAGGTCCGGGGCAGGGAGGCGGCGTGCCGGCGGCGGCGATGGTGATCGGCCTGGTGCTGCACGCCAGTCACCGGCCCCGGTTCGAGCAGGCCACGCGCACGCTCAACGGGGTCACCTTCGCCTGGGCCACGTACGAGCGCGAGGACCAGATCCGGAGCCGGGTCACCGAGCTGCTGGCCACCGCGCACCTCGACGGGCTGCTGCTGGGCCTGGTCCCGTACGCCCGCTGCCGCGACCTGCTCCCCGCCGGCCTGCCGGTGACGGTGACCCGCTCGGCCGCGCTGGATCTGGCCCTGGCGTGGTCGCGGGCCCGGGGCAACGGCTGGCCGGCGACCCCCGTCAGCATCGACACGTTCCCGCAGGAGACCGTCGACGAGGTGGCGACGGCGCTGGACCTCGACCGGCACGCGATCGCCTGCCTGCCCTTCGACCCGGAGCAGCCGGTCGCCGACGTCGTCGCCTTCCACCGCGAGCGGGTCGCGGCGACCGGCGCGCCGTACGTGATCAGCGTCCGCACCGGGGTGGCCGCCGCCCTCGACGGGCGGGTCGCCGTGCTGAACGCGCTGGCCACGCCGGGCACGATCCGCGCCGACCTGCACGAGCTGGCGCTGCGCGTACGCAACAGGAAGGCCGACGGCCAGCGCTTCGCCGCCGCCGTCTTCCTCATCGCCCGGCCGGACCGGATCGCCGACCTCGACCGCGCCCGCGTCGGGCTGCTGCACCTGCTGCTGAACACCCCCGAGTTCGCCGACGCGTGGATCGACACCCGGGGCCGGCGCGGGGTCGTCGTCTTCGCGCACGCCGCGCTCTTCGAGGCGGTCACCCGTCACTGGGTCGGCCTGCCGGTGCTGGCGGAGGCCCGGGACACCCTGGGCGTACGGGCGGTGGCCGGCTTCGGCATCGGCGGCTCCGCCCGGCTGTGCGTGGCGCTGGCCGAGCGCGCCGCCGCGCGGGCCGAGCAGGACGCCGATCCGGGCGCGTACCTGATCTCCGACAACGGCATGATGATCGGTCCGATGGGTGCCTCCGGGGCTCCGCTGACCTTCACGTATCGCGAGCACGGCACCATCGAGGCGCTCGCCGGCCGGGTGGGGCTGAGCCCGGCGACGCTCTCCCGCCTCGCCGCCATCGAGCGCAACCTCGGCGGGCGGCCCGTCTCCCCCAGCGAGCTGGCCCGCTCGCTGGGCATCACCGACCCGAGCGGACGCCGGCTGATCCGCAAGCTCAGCGAGTCGGACCTCGCCGTGGGCGACGGCAGTTCCCAGGTGCACCGCAAGGGCCGGCCCACCCGGCTGTACCGCCTGGCGATCACCGCGGCCCTGGAGGGCACCCCGTGACGTACGACCTGGTGCTGACCGGCGGGCGGGTGCTCGGCCACGGGAACGCCGACGTGGCCGTGCACGGAGGACGGATCGCGGCGGTCGGTCCGGGCCTGGCCGGCGCGGTCGTCCACGACGTCACCGGCCGCCTGGTCACGCCGGGGCTGATCGATCTGCACACGCACGTCGGGCCCGGGTACTGGGGCATCGACCCCGACCCGGTCGCCTGGTACA
This sequence comes from Actinoplanes sp. NPDC049681, assembly GCF_044465265.1. Taxonomy (NCBI): domain Bacteria; kingdom Bacillati; phylum Actinomycetota; class Actinomycetes; order Micromonosporales; family Micromonosporaceae; genus Actinoplanes; species Actinoplanes sp. NPDC049681. The sequence continues at coordinate 699,529 of NZ_JBITLP010000004.1, read as the reverse complement.
CCGGCGTCACCACGTGGGTGGACGCCGGGTCGGCGGGGGCGTACACGCTCGACGGGCTGCGCCGGACGGCGTCGCAGGTGGGCGTACGCGTGCCGGCGCTGCTCAACGTCTCGGCGGTGGGGCTCGCCGGGCGCACCGGCGAGAGCCGCGACCTCGCCAACTGCGACGTGGGGCTGGCGGTCGACACCGTGCTCGCCAACCGGGACCTGGTCCGCGGCATCAAGGTGCGCATCGACCAGGAAACCGTCGGCGCGAACGGCGTCGAACCGCTGCGGCGCGGGCTGGCCGTGGCCGGGACCTGCGGCATCCCGGTCATGGTCCACATCGGTACGACCCCGCCCGGGCTCGACGAGGTCCTCGGCCTGCTGCGGCCGGGTGACATCGTGACGCACTGCGCCAGCGGGATCGCGGCGCCGCTGGGGCCGGCGGTGCGGGACGCGTACGAGCGCGGCGTGCTGTTCGACATCGGCCACGGCTCGGGCGGGTTCGCCTTCGAGGTGGCCGAGGCGCAGCTGGGGATCGGGCTCACGCCGTACACGATCTCGACGGACCTGCACGCGCGCTCGGTGCACGGCCCGGTCTTCGACCTGCCCACGACGATCGCCAAACTCGTCGCCGTCGGGCTGCCGCTGGACGACGCCCTCGCCGCCGTCACCGTGCACCCGGCACGTGCCCTGAACCTGCCCGGCGGCACCCTCGACGTGGGCGTCCCCGCCGACATCGCGGTGTTCCGCGTCGAGGAGGGACGCTACGAGGTGGTCGACGCCCATAGGCAGGTCCGGCACGCACCGCTGCGGCTGATCAACGAGGCCACGTACGTCGACGGCCGGCCCCTGCCCGCACGCCTGCCCGCGCCCTCGCCGCCGTGGATCCCGCTGACGGACGCCCAGCGCGCCGCCCTCACCCGCCGCGAGCAGGACATCCGCGCCGTGCTGGCCACGCCCCTGGTGGGCGCGGACGGCCTGGCGGAGCAGTTCCCGAGACCGACGACAAGGAGCACCTGACATGCCCAAGCGCGCGATCGTGACCGACAAGGCGGCCCCGGCGGGCGGCCCGTACTCGCACGCGGTGATCGCCGGCGACACGATCTATCTGGCCGGCGCGATCCCGGCCCTGCCGGACGGCACCCGGGTCACCGGCAGCTTCGCCGACCAGACGCACGCGGCGTTCCGCAACCTCGCGGCGACCGCCGAGGCCGCCGGTGCGAGCCTCGACCAGGCCGTCCGGGTCGGCGTCTACCTGCGCGACTTCGCCGACTTCGCGGAGCTGAACGAGATCTACCCGCAATACATCAAGGGCGAGCACCTTCCCGTACGCACCACGCTGCCGGTTCCGCTGGTCGGCTTCGACATCGAGATCGACGCCGTCCTCTACACCGGACCGTGATGCCGGCCCGGGGCGCGTGCCCGAGTTGACGGATGCCGCCAACCGCGACCGTCCGATCACGACAGTGACCTGGGAGGCTGAACGACGCCACTCTCGAAGTCAAGGAGGCACCGATGAAGTTATTGGTGTCGACGGGCCTGGCCCTCCTGACGCTGGGTGCCGGCGCTTTGGCAGCCGACCACCCTGCACTGGCAGCCAGTGCCCTCGTGCAGGAGCGATCGTTCGGCACGATCGCCAACGGCAGTACGGTCTGCGTCGGGCCGCTCTCGCCCGGGACGGATCCCGGCGGGCAGCAGCCCGGCGTACAGATCTCCGGTTTCACGAACGGTCAGCCCAGCCTGACGTGGCAGGTGTTCTCGGTTTCGTCGCAGAGCGCCCCCACGTTGGTCTTCCAGACCACCGCGCGGAACGTGGACCACGTCGTTCCGCCCTCGGGCAACCTTCTCTTCCACGCCTGCGTGGTGAAGCGCGCCCAGGGGTCGCAGGACTACGACCTGGCGCTGAACTCGTTCCCTGTTGAATGATCCGGCCCGGGAGCCGGGGCGTCCGCCAGGGCGGTCAGCGGATCCAGCGCGGCCCGCACCTGGCGGATGTCCCGTCCCACCGCGCTCGCCAGCAGTCCCGGTCCGGCCAGCGGCATCAGCATCGCGTCGCCGCCGAGCGGACGCGGCTCGGGCAGCGCCGGGCCGGCGAGCACCAGCGCACCGACCGCCCGGCCGCCGCCCAGCACCGCCGCGCCGGACCAGCCCGGCGCGCTCGGGCCCACGGCCAGCTCATGCCGGTAGAGGGTTCGGCCGGCGTAGCGGATGGTCACGTCCGCCCGGACGTCGCCGGACTCCTCGGCGTGCCGGCCGCAGACGAGGTCGTCGCGCCACACCAGGGTGCCACCCTCGGCCACCGTGACGTCCGTGACGGCGACGTGGTCACAGCCGGCCGCCGCGATCAGCGGCTCGGGCGTCCAGAGCAGGGATCCACCCGGCGCGACCGTCGCGGAGACGACGAGCCGCGACGCAGGCCCGGGCCGTCCGGGCAGGGCGAGCTGGGCGGCGACGCTGTGTACCGACAACGTCGCCCCCGCCCCGACGGCGATCGTCAGGCGCAGATCGTCGCCGCGCAACGGACCGGCTGCCCCGCCCACGAGGTGGACGATCGCCCCGCGCCCGGTTCGCGCACCGGTGCGGCGCAGCAGCAGCGGCGACTCACCGCGCAGGACGGCGAGCCGGGTGCCGCCGGTGCCGTCCGCTTCCGCGACGATCGACGCCTCGGCACGCATCGGCGTCAGCCGGCGCGGACCGCGACCAGCTCGCGGATCCACCGGGCGACCGGCGTGGCCGCCCGGTCCTCGGTCAGCGACAGGAACACCGTGGGCAGGTCGCCGCGCCGCGCGCGGGCGTCGCGGTCCATCACCGACAGGTCCGCGCCGACCAGCGGGGCGAGGTCGGTCTTGTTGATGACCAGCAGGTCCGCCGTGGTCACCCCGGGGCCGCCCTTGCGCGGCACCTTGTCGCCGCCCGCCACGTCGACGACGAAGATCTGCTGGTCGATCAGGCCCTTGCTGAACGTGGCCGTCAGGTTGTCGCCGCCGCTCTCCACCAGCACCAGGTCCAGCGGGCCCAGCGCCGATTCCAGGTCCTCGACCGCGTCCAGGTTGGCGGAGATGTCGTCGCGGATCGCGGTGTGCGGGCAGCAGCCGGTCTCGACGGCGCGGATCCGCTCGGCCGGCAGGACGCCGTTGCGCAGCAGGAAATCGGCGTCCTCGGTGGTGTAGATGTCGTTGGTCACGACGGCCAGCCGCAGCTCGCCCCCGAGCGCCCGGCACAGGGCTGCGACCAGCGCCGTCTTGCCCGAGCCGACGGGTCCGCCGATGCCGATCCGCAGCGCCCGGCGCCCGGCGGGGAGCGGGGTGTGGTTGTCAGGATGCAAAGAGACGCACCTCCCAGGTGGCGTGCAGTTCGGCGCCGATGTCGAGCAGGGGCGCTCCCGCGGCCGGCAGGTCGTCGGCCGGGTCGTCGATCCGCTCCGCCGCGGCGGCCGCGATCCGGTCGCAGTCGGGGGCGAGGCGGGCGATCAGGGCGTGCACCGCGTACGGGTCGAGGCCGAGCAACCGGACCGCCGCGCTCGCCGGGCCGGTGACGGTGCCGTGCGCCGCGGCGACCGCGGCCTCGGTGGGGCCGAGCCCGGCCACCGCGGCGAGAATGCCGAGCGCGACGGGCTGGTGCGGCTCGCGGCCGGCCGGCGGCACGGGCCACATCGCCCGGCCGGCCCGCAGCAGCGCGCGGCCCTGCGCCCGGGATGCGCGGCGCAGCGCGGGGGCCGGGGTCCGGGCGTCCAGACCGGCATCGAGCTCCGCCCATCGCGCCGGGGCGGCGCAGGCTGCGGCGGCGAAGGCGGCAGCAACCAGCCCGGCGGTGTGCAGCCGGCCGCGCAGGAATTCCCCCACCGCGGCGACGTCCCGTACCCGTCCCGCGGCCACGGCTGCCTCGAGTCCGCCGGAGTGCGCGTGGCCGCCGGCGGGAAGCCGCCCGTCGGCCAGGACCAGCAGCGTCGCCAGGGACATCAGAAGAGGTGGTAGCGCTGGGCCATGGGGAGCTCGTCCACCGGATGCGGCTCGACGACCTCCCCGTCGACGCGGACGGTGAACGTGTCCGGCTCGACCTCGATGCGGGGCGTCGCGTCGTTCAGCGGCAGGTCCGCCTTGCCGATCGAGCGGGTGTTCGCCACCGGGGCCAGGGCCCGCTTGAGGCCGATCCGGTCGCCGAGCATCGCGTCGATCGCGGCCGGGGCGACGAAGGCCAGCGACGTCACCGCCGGCACCACCCCGTACGAGCCGAACATCGGGCGGGGCAGCACGGGCTGGGGCGTGGGGATCGAGGCGTTGGCGTCGCCCAGCTGCGCGTACGCGATCATGCCGCCCTTGATCACCAGCGCCGGGCGTACGCCGAAGAACGCGGGGTCCCAGAGCACGAGGTCCGCGAGCTTGCCGGGCTCGACCGAGCCGATCTGCTCGGCCATGCCGTGCGCGACCGCGGGGTTGATCGTGTACTTGGCCACGTAACGCCGGGCCCGCAGGTTGTCCGCGGCGCCGTCGCCGGGCAGGGCGCCGCGGCGGGCCTTCATGACGTGCGCGGTCTGCCAGGTACGCATGATCACCTCGCCGGCGCGCCCCATGGCCTGCGAGTCGGAGCCGATCATCGAGATCGCGCCGAGGTCGTGCAGCAGGTCCTCGGCGGCCATGGTGGACGGCCGGATGCGGCTCTCGGCGAACGCCAGGTCCTCGGGCACCGCCGAGTTGAGGTGGTGGCAGACCATCAGCATGTCGAGGTGCTCGGCCAGGGTGTTGCGCGTGTACGGCCGGGTCGGGTTGGTCGACGAGGGCAGCACATGGGGATGCGAGGCGACGGTGATGATGTCCGGCGCGTGCCCGCCGCCCGCCCCCTCGGTGTGGTACGCGTGGATCGACCGCCCGGCGATGGCGCGCAGGGTCTCCTCGACGAACCCGGCCTCGTTGAGCGTGTCGGTGTGGATGGCCACCTGGACCCCGGAGGCGTCGGCGACCCGCAGCGCCGCGTCGATGACGGCCGGGGTGGTGCCCCAGTCCTCGTGCAGCTTGAAGCCGCCGGCCCCGCCGCGCAGCTGCTCCCAGAGCGACTCCTCGCTCATCGTGTTGCCCTTGCCGAGCAGCAGGACGTTGACCGGCCAGGTGTCGAGCGCCTCGAGCATCCGGGCGAGGTGCCAGGCGTTCGGCGTGACCGTGGTGGCCTTGGTGCCCTCGGCCGGTCCGGTGCCCCCGCCGATGATCGTGGTGACGCCGCTCGCGAGCGCGGTGTTCAGGATCGTCGGGCTGATCAGATGCACGTGGCTGTCGACGGCGCCGGCGGTGAGGATCTTGCCGTTGCCGGCGATGATCTCGGTGCCGGGACCGATCACGAGATCGGGGTGGACGTCGTCCATGGTGTCCGGGTTGCCGGCCTTGCCGAGCGCCACGATCCGGCCGTCGCGGATGCCGATGTCGGCCTTGACGATGCCCCAGTGGTCCAGCACGACCGCGCCGGTGATCACGGTGTCCGGGCTGCCCTCGGCGCGGCTGGCCCGGGACTGGCCCATGGATTCGCGGATGACCTTGCCGCCGCCGAAGACCACCTCGTCGCCCGGTACGGGTCCGGCGCTGCGGTCCTCCTCGACCTCCACGAGCAGGTCGGTGTCGGCGAGCCGGATCCGGTCCCCGGCGGTGGGGCCGTAGAGGGCGGCGTACCGGCCACGGTCCAGCGCGGTCACCGGGCGCTCCCGTTCTCCGGCAGCTCCTCGTCCAGGGCGCCCGCGGGCTCGATGTCCTCGCGCGGGGACGGGTCCAGCGGACCGCCCGCCAGGCCGCGCAGGCCGGGGACGATCCGGTTGCCGGCCAGCCGCACCAGCGTGACGTCGCGGGGCATGCCGGGCTCGAATCGTACGGAGGTGCCCGCCGGCACGGCCAGGCGATGGCCCCAGGCGGCGTCGCGGTCGAACTCGAGGGCGGCGTTGGCCTCGGCGAAGTGGTAGTGCGACCCGACCTGCACCGGGCGGTCGCCGGTGTTGCGTACGGTCAGGGTCCGGACCGGCCGGCCCGGGTTGATCTCGATGTCGCCGGCACCGGCGAGGATCTCCCCCGGGATCACGAGATCGGCCCGTGCACGGTCACGAGCTTGGTGCCGTCCGGGAACGTGGCCTCGACCTGCACCTCGGTGAGCATCTCGGGCACGCCTTCCATGACGTCGTCGCGGGTGAGCACCCGGCGCCCGGCGTCCATCAGCTCGGCCACGGTGCGCCCGTCGCGGGCACCCTCGAGCAGGAACGCCGTGATGATCGCGGTCGCCTCGGGATGGTTGAGGCGCAGGCCGCGCTCCTGCCGCCGCCGGGCCACGTCCGCCGCGACATGGATGAGCAGCCGTTCCTGCTCGTGCTGGCTGAGGAACAAAGGGACCCCCTGATCGCTGCAATCAAAGCACGGGTACGGGCTCAGACCCGGGCGGCCACGCCGTCGATGAGCAGCCATACGGCCAGGTGGAACCCGGTGTCGTCGGCGTCCTCCTCGCCGATCAGGCGGCGCATGGTCCCGTTGACCTCGGTGAGCAGCAGGCCGCCGATGAGCGCGGCGACCACCGCGCCGACCTTCGGCACCTCGGCCTCCGGCAGCCCGGCGTCGCGCAGCAGGGCGCACAGCGAGTGCCACATCGGGCCCTCGCGCTGGATGAACTCCTCGCTGGTGAACGCGTGCCGGACCAGGTTGCGGTGCCGCAGGCTCAGCTCGCGGAACTCGTACGCGAGTTTGTAAAGGTTCTCCTGCCAGGTGCCGGACCCCATCTCGACGTCGCGGGCACCCTCCGTCACCAGCGCCGCGATGCCGTTCAGCACCGCGGCCTTGTTCTCCACATGGTGATAAAGCGACATGGGGTTGACGCCGAGCTCGGCCGCGAGCTTGCGCATGCTCAGCGCCTCGACACCCTGCGTATCGACGATGTTCAGCGCTGTGTTCATGATCAGTTCACGGGTGAGACGGAGGTCTCGAGGCCTTGCGCGCTCGCCCATACGACGTACGGTAGCAGCCATACACCGTATGGCTGAGGAGGTACAGCGACGTGCCCGCCACCATCCCCGCACCCCGCGGCCTGCCGATCGTCGGCAATGGACTGCAGCTCCCCGTCGAGGGCACCCACCGGTTCTTCGCCGACCTCGCCGCGCAGCACCCGGGCGGCATCTACCGGCTCAACTTCAACGGCCGGCACGTCCTCATGGTCTACGACCCCGACCTGGTCGCCGAGGTTTGCGACGAGAGCCGCTTCTACAAGCCGATCGACCCGCCCCTCATCCACGTCCGCGACTTCGCCGGCGACGGCCTCTTCACCGCCCGCGAGGACGAGGAGAGCTGGGGGCAGGCGCACCGGATCCTGCTGCCCGCGTTCAGCCAGCGGTCGATGAAGGCGTACTACCCGCAGATGCTCGAGGTGGCCCAGGCCCTCGTCCGGCACTGGGAGAACCGCACGGAGGTCGACGTCACCGGCGACATGACCCGGCTGACCCTCGACACGATCGCGCTGACCGGGTTCGGCCACGCGTTCCGATCCTTCGAGAAGCCCGAGCTGCACCCGTTCCTCCAGGCGATGGGGCGCGCGCTGACCGAGGCCATGGACCGCACCCGGCAGCTGCCCGTGATCACCGGGCTCAAGAAGAAGGCCGACGCGGCGTACCGGGCCGACATCGCGCTCATGCAGGAGCTGGTCGACGAGGTGATCCGGTCGCGCCGCGCCGCCGGCACGCATTCGCGGGACCTGCTCGGCCTCATGCTCGACGCCGCCGACCCGGTCACCGGCGGCCGGCTGTCCGACGCGAACATCCGCAACCAGGTGCTGACGTTCCTCATCGCCGGCCACGAGACCACCAGCGGCACCCTCTCCTTCGCGCTGCACCTGCTGATGCGCAACCCGCACGTGCTGGCCCAGGCGTACGCCGAGGTGGACCGGATGCTGCCCGGTGACACCGTGCCGACGTACGACACGATCATGAAGCTGGACGTCATCCCGCGGATCCTCGACGAGACGCTGCGCCTGCTCTCCCCCATCCCCGGCTTCGGCCTCAAGGCGCGCGAGGCGACGGTCATCGGCGGCAGGTACCCCGTGGCCCGCAACCAGAAGGTGGGGCTGCTGCTCAAACCCCTGCACACCCACCCGGGGGCCTGGCCCGATCCGCTCGCCTTCGACATCGACCGCTGGCTGCCCGAGCGCAAGGCGGCGCACCACCCGCACGCGTACAAGCCGTTCGGCAACGGGGAACGCGCCTGCATCGGCCGCCAGTTCGCGCTCACCGAGGCGCGGCTGGCCCTCGCGATGATCCTGCAGCGCTTCGCGATCTCCGACCCGGAGGGCCACCAGCTGCGCATCAAGCAGACCCTGACCATCAAGCCGGACGGCCTCACCCTGCGGGTGCGGCCCCGGCAGAAACACGAGCGGCTGTCCGTCGTGGCCGGCCCGGAGACCGAGTCCGTGCCGTCGGCGGCCGAGGTCGCCGCGGCGGGGGTACGGATGCGCGTCGCGTACGGCTCGAACCTGGGCACCTCCGAGGACCTCGCCCAGCAGCTCGCCGACCGCGCCCGCCGCTCCGGCTTCGACGCCACCGTGCAGAGCCTCGACGAGCTGGCCGGCGACCTGCCCGCCGACGGCCTGCTGGCGGTGGTGACCTCCAGCTACAACGGCAAGGCACCGGACAACGCCCGGCGGTTCGACGACCTCGAGATCCCGGCCGGCGCGCTCACCGGCGTACGGTATGCGGTCCTGGGGAACGGCAACACGCAGTGGGCGACCTACCAGGCATTCCCCAAGCGGGTCGACGCGGCGCTCGCCGCGGCCGGCGCGACGGCCGTCGTGCCGCGCGGCGAGACGGACGCGGCCGGCGACTTCGACGGCATGGCCACCGCCTGGCTCGACCGGCTCTGGTCCGCCCTGGCGGAGGCCTACGGCGCCGGCGCCGCCGACACCCCGGCGGGCGAGCGCTACGGGGTGGAGGTGCTCGGCGAGGACCAGGTGCGGCCCGCGGTCGTGTCGGCACAGGCGTACCCGATGACCGTGGTCTCGGTGGAGGAACTGGTCAGCGACCCCGCCGGGCTCTGGGACTTCCGCCGCGAGGCACCGCGCCCGGGCGTCAAGGCCGTCACCGTACGCCTGCCCGAGGGCGTCGAATACCACGCCGGCGACCACCTCGCCGTCTACGCGAAGAACGATCCCGAGCTGGTCGCGTGGGCGCTCGACTGCCTGCGCATGCCCCGCGACCGGGTGATCCGGCTGAGCCAGGACGGCGACCGCCCGAGCTCGCTGCCGATCGGCGTACCCGTGACGGCGGAACTGCTGCTCACCGAGTTCGTGGAGCTGCAGGAGCCGGCAACGCGGCACCAGCTGACCGTGCTCGCGCAGCACACCGACTGCCCGTGGACCACCGGGCAGCTGCGCCAGTGGACCGGCGACACGGACGAGGCGTATGCGGACGAGATTCTCGCCAAGCGCGTGTCCGTGCTGAGCCTGCTCGAACGCTTCCCGGCGATCGAGCTGCCGTTCGGCGTGTTCCTGTCGCTGGCCGGCACGATCAAGCCCCGGTTCTACTCGATCTCGTCGTCGCCGCTGCTGGACCCCGGCCTGGTCACGCTCACCGTCGGGCTCGTGGACGGGCCCGCCCTGACCGGCCGCGGCCGCTACCGCGGAATGTGCTCGCAGTACCTGGCACGGCTGCGGCCCGGTGACACGATCTACGGCCATGTCCGCGTACCGGCACCCCCGTTCCGGCCGCCGGCCGACCCCCGCACCCCGATGATCCTCATCGGACCGGGCACGGGCTTCGCCCCGCTGCGCGCCTTCCTCCAGGAACGGGCGCTGCAACCGGACCACGGCCGGTCACTGCTCTTCTACGGCTGCCGCCACCCCCAGCACGACTGGCTGTACGCCGACGAGATGCGCGGCTGGGCCGAGTCAGGGGTGGTGGACCTGCACCTGGCGTTCTCGGCGGTGCCCGACCACCCGCACCGCTTCGTCCAGGACGCGCTGGCCGCCGCCGGGGACGAGGTGTGGGAGCTGATCGAGGCCGGCGGCCACGTCTACCTGTGCGGCGACGGGGCTTTCATGGCTCCGGCGGTCCGGGCCGAACTGATGGCCCTGCACCGGCGCCGGACCGGCGGGACAGCCGAGCAGGCCGACGAGTGGCTGCGTGAACTCGAAGCCGGCGGCCGCTACCAGCAGGACGTCTTCGCCTGACGAAACGGCCGCATGGTCACTGCGGACCATGCGGCCGTCCCGGGTCAGGCAGCGAACGCGATCGGTACGCCGTGACTGTCGGTCAGCGCCAGCCGGGTGTGCAGATTGCCCTGCTCCGCCACCCGGGCGAAATACTCGGTGCGGCGGCGCTGAAGGCAGCCCTTGCGCGTACGCGGGCCCCCCGCGGCCACCGTCAGCAGCTCCGGCGCCAGCGAACTGTTCAGCCCCTCCCGCAGCAGCCGCAACGCCTCGGTGCGCAGCTGGGAGATCCGGGACTCGGTCACCCCCAGCTCGGCGGCCACCTCGCTGAGCGGCTGCTCCTGCAGGAACGACTGGGTGACGACCATGCGCAGCCGCTCCGGCAGCGCCTGGATCGCCTGGTGCAGATAGCCGAGGCGTTCCCGCTTCAGAAGCAGGTCCTCGGGCCCCTCGGAGAGCTCCGGCACCATCTCCTCGGCCGCGCCCGTAGGGAACCCCTGCAGGCTCAACAGGGCCGCCTTCTGCACGTCGTCCTCGACGGCGGCGAGCTCGGCCACCCCGATACCGAGCATCTCGGCAACCTCGGCCTCGGTCGGGGTCCGCCCCAGCGCGGCCGTGAGCTCCTGACGAGCCTGCGCGGTCTTGCGGGCCCGGGCGCGTACGGAACGACTCGCCCAGTCCTGCCCTCGCAGCTCGTCGAGCAACGCACCCCGGATCCGCACGGCGGCGAACCGGTGAAAGGGAATCCCGCGGCTCGGATCGAAGGAGCGCGCGGCCCCGAGGAGCGCTGCGAACCCGGCGGACGACAAGTCGTCGGAGTGGACATGGCCGGGCACGCGGTTGAGCAGCTCCCGGACCAGATGGCCCACCATCGGCATGTGTTCGCGGACGAGGTCCTCGATGTCGCGCGCGGACGGCGCGTCGTGGGTCGTGCCGATGGCGGCGGGGAGTTCGGTCGTGGCGGTCACGTGGTCCTCCTCGCTCGTACAGGGCCGGTAGGTGAACCGGCCGATGAGGAAGACATTTGCGGCCTACGGGTGCAGTGGTGGCCGAACTCGGTTGCTTTTATGGAGTTTTTTCATGAAAAGGCTCAGGTGCTGGGAGGCGTTCCCGCCCTCGGTGCAGGGTTCTGGCGCCGGCGGCCCCGGCGGGCGAGCGGCTCAGCCGACGGACGGCCCAGCCCGCGAGCGGCCCGCGGGCGGCCGACAAGCGGCCCAGCCGGCCGACGGGCCAGTCGGCGGCCGAGCGGCCCAGCCGGCCGACGGCCTAGCCGGCGGGCGAGCGGCCCAGCCGACGGACGGCCCAGCCGACGGACGGCCCAGCCGACGGACGGCCCAGCCGACGGACGGCCCGGCCGGCGAGCGGCTTGACCGGTCGTCTGCTCGAGTCGGCCGACGAGCGGCTCGGCGCTCTCCTCGGCCGACACTCGGCTCGGCCCGCAAGCAAGGCGTCGCGGCGTGCCGGGCAGGCCCGGAGCAATACGGTCAAATTGCCCTGCGCAGGACGGCGCAAACCCAGCCCGAAACAGTTTCCTGAGCGCGGGCCTCATCGGAGTCATGGAGTGGGAAGGCCGTCACACATGGCGATCATGGGACGCAGGGCCTGCCGATGGCGGTCATGCTTGACGCGAACCGACGGCGATCGCTCCCGCGCGCGGCCTAGCTCAGGGCGGTCGCTGCACGGCGCGATCTAGCTCAGGGCAGTCGCTGCACGGCGCGATCTAGCTCAGGGCAGTCGCGGCACGGCGCGATCTAGCTCAGGGCAGTCGCGGCACGGCGCGATCTAGCTCAGGGCAGTCGCGGCACGGCGCGATCTAGCTCAGGGCAGTCGCTCAATGGCGCGACATAGGCCAAGGCGGTCCCTTAATGGCGCGGGCATCGCCCGCGGCGGTCGTTATGGCCCGGGCATCCCCCGCGGCGCGTGGCGCAGGACATACCGCCCGCGCCGATGGCCCCTGTAACACCGGGACCGGTCTTTACGGCTGCGAATCAGCTGGCGAAGTGCGGGCTGCGCTGAGCCGCCATCACGTTGCTGAGTTCCTCACGGACCCAGTGCATCCGGCGGACCGCCACCTCGGGGTGGTCGCCGAACTCCTCCGCGACGCCCGCCGCGCACCCGTCGCTGCCGTGGCGCAGGATCATGGCGGTGACCGCCTCTTCCACCGCCTTGCGGCTCGGGCACTCGGACGGCTGGAGGTGGGAGACGAACAATGCCTCCGCAGCCAGTTCCTGAACGGTGCTGATCATGTCGGACTCCCCGATGTACGACGACTTGCTCGAGATCCAGCTAACGCTCGCGGCGGTGCGGGCCGGTCCCGCTCAGGTTGCGGACCGGTATCAACCATCTTCCTCACGAGCGCGGCGCCGGCCCGCAGGCACGCCGGGGCGGAATGCATTTTTCCGCTTCGCACGTCTCCGGCGACCGCCCCGTCCATCCGGGGCGGCGCGTCCCTGCCGGGGACGAATATGCCTGCGGCATCCGTTTCGACTCTAACGCGCGCCCAGGCGGCCGACCGGTACTCCGGTCGACCGCCTGGCGTAAAAGCGTGTTCTGTCCAGATTCTGACGGTGGCTGTCCCGCTCCGCGGAACGCGGCCGACGCCGTTACCCGAAGTTCGCGGGCGGCGAATCCTGGTCCACGGGGTCCGGTGACGTCGTGTCCACGGGCGGCGGCGAGTTGGTGCCGGTGCTCTGATCGGTGCTCGGGCTCGCCGAGGACGACGGCGGCGTCGTCGGAGGCTCGGGCGCCGGCGGGTCGTCGTCGTCCTGGTCGTCGGTGTTCGGCGGCGGGTCGATGGCGGGCGGGCCCGACGTCGGCGGGGGCGAGCCGGGGGGCGCGCTGCCCGTACCCGGCTTCACGGGCACCGGCACGACCACGCCGCTCGGGTCGATGGATATGCCGGGCAGCGGGGTGTCGCGGGTGGGCACCGGGCCGAGGCGTACCGTGCCGTTGCTCAGGCGCTCGACCGGGCGTGACGGCTCACCGGGCTTGGGCGACACGAACGTCTCGCAGGTCTGCCCGTCGAGCTGGAACACCATCGGAGCGGCGTTGCTGGCCTTGTAGCGGCCGGTGAACTGCATGGTCTCGGTCGCCTGCGGGTTCAGTGTGCGGCCGGTGTCCACGGTGACGGCGCGGGCCTGCTGGTCGAGCTTCAGCTTGCCGTTGCCGGAAACCACTTGGTCGCCCGGCATGAGGAACCAGAGCTTCCAGTTGCGGACCGCCTTGATGTCGCGGTTGGCGATCGTGACGGCCGCCTTGAACCGGCCGCCGTCGTCTGACCAGACCGCGTAGCTGACCACGCACTTGTTGGCCCCGACCAGCTGCGCCGGCTGGGTGCCGACGGCGTCGGGAACGACCGTACGCGCAGAGTTGTCGCCCTGGGCGAGGGCCCAGGCGCCGCCGCCGACGACCAGCGCGGCCGAGCCGGCGGCGATGATCAGTGCTCGGCGCTTGGTCGTGCCCGCCCGGCCGCCGGGCCGGGTGGCACCGGCGGGCGGCGCTCCCGGCGGGCGCTGGAGGGGCGGCACGCCGGCCGCGCGGGACGGTGGCGCACCGGCCTCGTCGGCCCGTGCCGGCGGTCCGGCCGGACCCGCACCGAGCGCGGAGCGGAGCGCAGGAGCGTCGTCGCCACTGCCGTCCGAACCGGCCGGGCCGTGGGTACCGGCGCCGGGACCGGCCAGGCCGGAGGGCACCGGCGCCGCGGGCGGAACCGGTCCGAAGCGGCTGTTGCGTCCACCGCGCTGCGGCGGCGCGAGCGGGACGGAGGGTGCGCTGTTCGCGACCGGCTGCGCGGCCGCACCGACTGCGGCTTCGACCTCGTCGACCGACACCGCGTGGGCCGGGCTCCCGGGTGCGGGCGAGACCGGGGCGTCAGCCTCCGGCGACATCTCCGCAACGGACGCGCCGCCACCGGCCGCCGCAGCGTAGCCACCCGCGGCGACCCCACCAGGCGCGGCATGGCCGCGCGCCGCGTAGTCAGGAGCCGCATGACCAGCCGCCGCCAGGCCACCTGCCGCGTGACCACCGGCCGCGGCAAGCCCACCGGCGGCCGATCCACCGGCGGCTGAAAGGCCACCCGCCGCCGCGGCACCACCAGCCGTACCCGGGACCGAAGCGACCCCGCGGCCGGGCGGCGCGGAATCGGCCACGCGAGCGTGACCGGGCCGAAGCCGGCCGAGGCCGTCGGTGTACGACCGCGCCGACGGCAGAATCGTCGTGTCCTCGCCGTTGTCCGCCCAGTCCGGCACGAACGCGCGCGCCGCCGGCACCCCGGCCGACACGGTGCCCAGCACGTGGGCCAGCTCGGCGCTCGACGGCCGGTCCGAGGGTCGCTTCTCCAGGCACCGGGCGATCAGCGCCGACACGGCGGACGGCAGGCCCTCGACCGGCGGCATGGGCTCGGGCTCGGTGTACTGGTGGGCGCGCAGCAGCGCGGTCGTGGTGCCGACGTCCCACGGGAGCTGGCCGATGAGGGTGCGGTAGATCAGCAGGCCGACGGCGTACACGTCGGTGGCCGGGCTGACCTGGCCGCCCTCGAGGCGCTCCGGCGCGAGGTAGGCCGGGGTGCCGAGCAGGCTGCCGTCGGGGTCGATGTCGTTCTCGCCGATGAGGGCCGAGATGCCGAAGTCGACGACCTTGGCGCCCGCCGGCGTCAGCATGACGTTGGCCGGGGTCACGTCGCGGTGCACGATGCCGCGGGCGTGCGCGGCGGCCAGGGCCGCGGAGACCTCCGAGCAGATGCGTACGGCCGCCGGCCAGGGCAGGCGCCGGACGCGGGCCAGGACGGCCGCGAGGGACTCGCCGTCGACCAGTTCCATCACGACGTACGGGACCGGCTCGCCGTCGACGGTGGTGGCCTCGCCGTAGTCGTACACGTTGGTGATGTGCGGGTGGCTGAGACGCGCGGCGGCCTGGGCCTCCGCGCGCAGGCGCCGCCTGAAGGAGGGATCGGCGCTCGTCGACGGGGGCAGCACCTTGACCGCCACCTGCCGCCCGAGGACCTCGTCGAAGCCCCTCCACACCACTGACATCCCGCCGGCGCCGAGCCGCTCGACCAGTCGGTAGCGACCGGCCAGCAGACTCGAACCGGGCAGGTCCGTCGTGCTCATGTGCCCCCACATGCGCGATCGGATGAACACCGGAAGCACACCGCCATGTGTCCAGGTGCCGGGACGGTTCCCGGTCCGCCGTTCGGACCGGGCGTTCCCCATCGACGGCGAGGATCGTAGCCGACATCCGGCCTCTGTCTCGACTGATCGAGGGCGCGGATGACCTGCGGCTCGTCACGGTCCGTTTCGCGCCATGCGCCAGCGGTGTGCATCGGTACGCGCGAACGAAAGCCCTGGTCACGAGCGGATAGATGATCGTGGTGGGCGGTCGGCGCGGTTATTGCCCACTTTCGTCGGAACTTGCGGGTATCCCCCGATGGGGGCGCATCTACAAGGGATTCTGCACGTGCAGTGGCTCTTGCATCACGCTGCGGTGACATTGGACCGTTCGTGAGCCTTGCTCACGCACGGTGCTCGCCCTTCCTTGCCGAAAGGCAATGACCTGGGTCACCCTGCCCGATCGGATGAATGTTGGCCAACGATCATGCTTTGTTGGTCACGCTCACCGAAACGTGGGACAAACCGGGTCAGCTCACCCCGCGGCGGGATCGAGGACCCCGGGCCGCGTGATGCCGGCGAGCCGGACCGGTGCGGGACGCAGACCACCGACCGGCGGCGCCGCGACCGGCACGGCGCCCAGCTCCTCGAGGTGGGTCAGCATCGGCGTCAGCTTCTCGTAGAGGACCAGCACCACGTCGCCGGGCGCGGCCAGGCGCAGCGCCTCGTCCACCGCCGTCCGGTAGCAGTCCGCGCGTACCGCGCGCAGATTCGGCCGACGGCCGCGCATCTCGCGCTCGACCAGGGCGGAGACCTCACCGGGCTCGCGGCCGCGAAGATCCTCGTCGTCGTAGAGCACCGCGCGGGTCACGCCGTCCGCGATCACCTGCGCCGACGCGGCCAGCAGGTCGTCGCGGCGGTCACCCGGCAGCGTCACCGCCGCGACACAGCGGTCGCGGCCGTAGAGGCGTTCGAGGGTACGCAGCACCGCAGCGAGCGCCGCCGGGTTGTGGGCGTAGTCGACGAACAGCGTGACGTCGCGCAGCCGCAGCACGGTGCCCCGGCCGGGGTTGTGCACCCGCGGGTCGAAGTCCAGCAGGCGCTCGGTAACCAGGTCGGAGGGCGCGCCCATCGCGCGGGCGGCGGCGATCGCGGCGAGGGCGTTGACGGCCGCGTACGGCGCCGCGCCTCCGAACGTCCCGGGCACCTCGGCGACCCGCAGCAACGGCGTACGGCGCGCCCCGGTCGCCTGCACCAGCCAGCCGTCCTGCAGCAGGTACGCCGAACCGCCCCGGGCGAGGTGATGCGCGAGCACCGGCTGATGCGGGTCGGCGCCCACCCACACGACGCGCTTGCGGTCCGCGCGTACCCGGGGCCGCTCGGCCAGGCTGCGCACCCAGGGGTCGTCGGCGTTGAGCACGAGCGTGCCGCCGTCGCGGACCCGCTCGGCCACCAGCGCCTTGACGTGGGCGATGTCCTCGATCGACTCCAGCCCGTCCTGGCCCAGGTGGTCGGCGGTGATGTTCGTGACCACGCCGACGTCGCTCCAGTCGTACCCGAGTCCACGACGGAGCGTGCCGCCGCGGGCGGTCTCCAGGACCGCCGCCTGGACCAGCGGGTCCCCGAGCACCATCTGGGCCGAGCGCGGGCCGGTGGCGTCGCCGCGGTAGACCGTCCGGCCGTCCAGCGAGACCCCGTCGGTGGTGGTCAGCCCGACCCGCAGGCCGCTGCCCGAGAGCAGGTAGGCCGCCATCCGGGCGACCGACGTCTTGCCGTTGGTCCCGGTGACCGCGGCGACCGGGATGCGCCCGTCGGAGCCACCGGGGAACATGGCACGCACGATCGCGTCGCCCACGTCGCGGGAGCGGCCCTGAACCGGCGCGAGGTGCATCCGCAGCCCGGGTACGGCGTTCACCTCGATGACGCCGGCGGTGATCTCGTCGGGGTCGCCGGTGGGCGGGACAGGGGCCGCGATGTCCGGCAGCCGCAGGTCGATGCCGGCGATGTCGAGCCCGACCAGCCCGGCAACCCGCAGGCAGAGCCGTGCCACATCGGGATGCAGGCGGTCGGTGACGTCGCGGCCGGTACCGCCGGACGAGAGGTTGGCGTTGTCGCGCAGCCAGACGGTCATCCCGGCGGCGGGCACGGTGTCGAGGGTGCAGTCCTGGCGGGCCAGCACCGCGTCGGTGAGGTCGTCGAGGGTGATCCGGGTCAGCACCCGCGAGTGGCCCTCGCCGCGCCTCGGGTCGGCGTTCGTACGGTCCACGAGCTCCGCGATCGTGCTCTCGCCGTCGCCCACGACGTGTGCCGCGATCCGCTCGGCGACGGCGACCACCTCACCCGCCACGACCAGGACCCGGTAGTCACGCCCCGGCAGCTGCCGCTCCACGACCACGTCGCCGCCGGCGGCCGCGCAGGCGGCTTCGACCTCTTCCCGGGTACGCAGGTTCAGCGCCACGTGCTCGCCCTGGCGCCCGCACCGCGGCTTGACCACGACGGGCGCGCCCAGCTCGGCGAGCAGGCGTACGGCTTCCTCGGGTCCACGCGCCGCGCCGCCGGGCGCGACCGGGATGCCGGCGTCGGTCAGCAGCCGGCGGGTGACCTGCTTGTCGGCGGCGATGTCGATGCCCACCCCGCCGGTCCGGTCGGTCATCGCCGCCCACGCCAGCCGGCGGCGGGTGCCCCAGCCGAGACGCAGCAGGCTCAGGTCGCCGTACCGTTCGACCGGGATGCCGCGACGCCGGGCCGCGGTGATGATCGCCGTCGTGCTGGGGCCGGTGGCCTCCCGCTCGGCCAGCGCACTCAGCACGGTGAGGGGTTCCCGCAGCTCGGCCGCGGTGACACAGGCTCCGGCGGCCACCCGGGTCACCAGGTCGACGGCCGCCTCCAGCAGCCGGGCCGGCAGGGTCGAATCCGGCGACTCGTCCCGCGGGCATTCCACGATCAGGTCGTAGAGCCCGGGCTCGCCGGCCGATACGGTACGCCCGAAGCTGACGTCCCGCCCGATCCGCTGCGACAGCTCGATCATCACGTGCTCGGTGACGTGCCCGAAGTAGGTGCCGCCGCGCATCCGGCTCACGAAGCCGCCCGGGACGCCGGCCGCGCAGTGGTGCTCGGCCAGCCCCGGCAGCGCCCGCAGCAACCGCTCGGGGAAGCCCGCGATGTCGCTGGTCTCCCGCCCGGTGAGGTCGTCGAGACGGAGCCGGGCCACCACGGCGGGCCGGGACAGGTGGACGTTGGGGCCGCGCAGGTGACGCAGGCTGAGGATCTTCATCGTGCGGCTCCCCGTTCCCCGGCTGCCCCGTCCGCGATGGAGGGGCGGCGGCTGGACAGTTCGAAAGTGCTCCCCGCGGGAAGCACGTGGATGCGCGCGCCGGTCAGCGCGATGGGTCCTTGGGCGGGCACCCGGATGTCGGTGGCACCACCGGCGTCGACGACCGTGACGGCGCCCGAGCCGATCACCTCGAAGCGGTCGTCGGCGGCGAGGATCGCGGTGTCCTCGTCGATGCCGAGGCCGAGTTCGTGCGGGTAGAGCGCGATGGCGGTGAGCAGCCGGTTGAGCCGGCCCCGCTCGGCGAAGTGCATGTCGATGACCACCCCGGGCAGGAACTCGAGGCCCGGGCCGGTACGCACCGCGGCCCTGGTCACACCGGGGGCGGCGCCGCCGAGGATCATCGTCCCGGACATCATGGCGGCGCCGGCGCTGGTGCCGCCGAGCACGATGCTGCCGCCCTGCACGAGCCGCTGCAGGGCGGAGTCGGTGAGGGTGCCGCCGAGGACGGTGGTCAGCCGGGTCTGGTCGCCACCGGTGAAGAACACGCCGGTGGCGGTCGCGAGGGCCGGTACGACCGCAGGCTCGTTGGCCTCGGCCCGGCTCGCGATCCGCAGGCCGCGGACCTTGCCGGCGCCCAGCCCGGTGAAGAGCTGCGCGTACTCCGCCTCGAGGACGTCCGGCTCGCCGCTGGCCGTCGCGATGATCACGATGTCGGCGGCGGGCCCACCGGCCATCTCGACGAAGCGGCGCAGGATGGCCGTCCCGCCGGTACCGTGGCGCTCGGCGCCGCCGATGATCAGCAACCGGGCCGCCACGTTCCACCTCCTCCGCGCGCCGCTGCTACGGATCCGTCGCCGGCGGGGTCGCCGGGGGCGTTGCGGCGGCCCGTCGCCGGCCGTGGGGCCGGGAAGGCGCTGCGGGGAAAGCGGCTCAGCTATGAGGTTAAACGGAACAAATCCGAAACATCTGGCTAATCAGCGCACCGGTGGACCGGGGCTCACCGGCGGCGGGCTCCCGGCCCGGGACGGGGCACGACTTCGCGGTTCTCCGCCACCGGGTGGCCGTCCGCGCAGTGCAGCTCGGTGCGGATCTCGGCGCCGCAGTCCCGGTGCGTCATGATCAGCGGCGGGCCCTCCGGCTCGGCGAGGTAGCGGTCGCCCCACTCCTTCACCGCGACCAGGACCGGGTAGAGGTCGAAGCCCTTGCGGGTCAGGCGGTACTCGTGGCGCACCCGTGCGCCGGGCTCCTGGTAGGGCTCACGGCGCAGCACGCCGTGCTCCACGAGCGACGCCAGCCGGTGGGTCAGCACCTGCCGGGGCATGCCGGTGTGCTCGCGCATGTCGGCGAAGCGCCGGACGCCGTTGAACACCTCGCGCAGCACCACGAACGTCCACTTCTCGCCGAGCACGGCCATGGCGCGGCCGATCGTGCAGGTCTCCATGGACCAGTCCAGGGCCTCGGGACGCGTTGTGGCGGGGCTCATAACCCTAGAGGCTAGGTCTCGTTGACAGACGCAGCAAGCGGGTGACAGCCTGCGTCTATGACACAGACTCAGACCGGAGCTCGCTCGCGGACCTTCGAGTGGACCGATCCCGCCCTGCACGCGAGCCTGCTCGGGCACCGGTCCGGCCTCGAGCTGCTCCGGGCCATGGCGGCCGGCGAGCTGCCCGCTCCCCCGGTCATGCACCTGCTCGACATGGCCGGCATGGACGTGGCCGAGGGCAGCGTGACGGTCTACCTCGACCCGCAGGAGTTCCACTACAACCCGCTCGGCACGGTGCACGGCGGCGTGCTCTCCACGCTGCTGGACACCGCCGCCGCCTGCTCCGTGCACTCGACGCTGCCGGCCGGGGTCGGCTACACCAGCCTCGACCTGACCGTGAAGTTCCTGCGCCCGGTGACGGTGGAGTCCGGCCGCCTGCAGACGACCGGCTCGGTGCTGCAGCGAGGCCGGCGCACGGCCCTGGCCGAGGCCCGGATGACCGACAGCGCCGGCCGGCTGGTCGCGCACGCCACCTCCAGCTGCATGATCTTCGAGGTGCCGGGCGCCTAGGAAGTGCGGCGCGCAACCGGAGGCGCGGCCGGAACGGAGACCGCGAAACCGACGGACCCGGGCAGATCTCGAGCATTGGCCGCCCCCGTGGCGGCCACCGGCTCAGGACGCTGACGCCCCCCACAGCTCTTCGACTGTCACCCCGAGGGTTCTCGCGACCTTGAGGGCGAGGTACACCGATGGGGCGTAGTCTCCCGTCTCCATCGCGATGACCGTCTGCCTGCTGACCTGTACGGCAGTCGCGAGATCCTGCTGGGTGAGACCGCCCTCTCGGCGGATGCTGCGTATGCGTGCACCGGCTGCCCCGTCGTGTGTACTCGACCGCACAGGGCCGGCCGGAGGAGCCATCAGTCGGCGTCCTGGAGTCCGGCAGCCTCCTGCCGACGGCGCCGGCTCCTCTGGAAGACCCACCACAGGGCAGCCAGTCCACCGCCGATGACCAAACCCACGCCGGCGCCGGCCGTGGCAGAGCCGTCGCTGTCCATGGCGTGCGCGGCGCCGAAGGTGAAGAGCAGATACGGCAGGACGCTCAAAAGGGTCACGAGGATTCGCTTGCGCGACCAGCTCCTGGGTGTGGTGTCCACGCGCCGCCGGCGAACGTAGGCGGTGCACAGTACGCAGGGCACGTACATCACCAGCAGGACCGCAGTCAGCGCGGCGACGACGGGCCGACCGTAGATCCAGACCCCGACGGCGGCGGCCCACGGCACGGCCAGCCACTGGATGCCGGCGGCAGTGGAGATGCCCTCGTACCAGCGCAGCCGCTCCCGCTCGTCGCCGTACATGTCGCCATCCGGGTCGAGCGCCCAGCGTGCGATGCGCTCCGTCATGGCGATGCGTCCCCCGGACGCCGCGGTCATCGTCATGCGTCAATCCTGACGTTAAGTCTCCTTGACGTCAAGTAGACTTAACATTCGGAGATGGTTCTCTGGCCGGACGCCCGGGTGACATGTGGGTTCCGATCAAGCCGCACTTCCGAACTCGGCTCCTGGGACGGACGACAGCGCAGCGTGGCAGAACGCTGCGTCAGCCGGCTGAAGCAACAGCGCGGCGTGGTGCTGGCCGCCGGCAAACTCGCCGACCACCACCACGCCGCACTGACCGTCGCCGCAATCCGGCGGCGGGCGCCTGCTCGCGGCTACTCCGCGGCGATCAGCGAGTGCAGGTCGTCCGCCGGCGGCGTCCACGTCGCGGCATCCGCCTCGACCTGCTCCCCCGACCGGATGTCCTTGATGGTGTCCGGCTCCCCGTCCGCGCCCGGGAACCAGACGTACGGGATGCCGCGCCGCTCGGCGAAGCGGATCTGCTTGCCGAACTTGGCCGCCGACGGCGCGACCTCCGTGCTGATCCGCCGCGCCCGCAACGCCTGAGCGATCCGGTCGCAGCGCCCCCGCAGGTCCTCATTGGGCAGTGCGACCACGACGCATGTCGGCACGCTTCGCGAGACGGTGAGCGCGTTGTGGCCGAACAGCAGGCCGAGCATCCGGGACACGCCGATCGAGATGCCCACGCCGGGGAAGCGCTCGGTGCCCGAGGACGCGAGGTTCTCGTACCGGCCGCCGGAGCAGATCGAGCCGAAGCGCTCGTATCCGCGCAGCTGCGTCTCGTAGACCGTACCGGTGTAGTAGTCGAGCCCGCGGGCGATCTTGAGCTCGGCGCGGATCAGTCCCGGCGCGTGCTCGGCGGCGGTGTCGACGACGCGGACCAGCTCGTCCAGGCCCTCGTCGAGCAACGCGTTGTCGACCCCCAGTGCCCGCACGGCGTCCACGAAGGACGCGTCCTCCGCCGCGATCTCCGCCAGCTTCAGACAGGCGGCGGCCTGAGCGTCGGTGGCGCCCGCCGTCTCCACCAGCAGGGCGGCGACCTTCTCCGGGCCGATCTTGTCGAGCTTGTCCACGGTACGCAGCACCTGGTCCGGATCCTCCAGGCCGAGCCCGCGGTAGAAGCCCTCGCACACCTTGCGGTTGTTCACCAGGATCGTGGCCGGCGGGATGGGCAGGGACCGGAACGCGTCGCCGATGACCAGGGGCATCTCGGTGTCGTAGTGGAACGGCAGCGTGTCCCGGTCCACCACGTCGATGTCGGCCTGGAGGAACTCGCGATAGCGGCCCTCCTGCGGGCGCTCGCCGCGCCACACCTTCTGGATCTGGTAGCGCCGGAACGGGAACTGCAGCTTGCCGCTGTTCTCCAGGACGAAGCGGGCGAACGGTACGGTCAGATCGAAGTGCAGGCCGAGGGCGTCGTCGCCGCCTCCGGACGCGGGATCCTCCTGCAGGCGGCGCAGGACGTACACCTCCTTGGAGGTCTCCCCCTTGCGCAGCAGCTGGTCCAGCGGCTCGACGGCGCGGGTCTCCAGCGGCGCGAAGCCGTACAGCTCGAAGGTGTCGCGGATCCTCGCGATGACGTTCTGTTCGATCATCCGCTGGGCGGGTAGCCATTCCGGGAACCCGGAGAGGGGCGTGGGCTTGCTCATGGTGCGGTTCTCCTAGCGAGGGTCTAGAGGCCTCGGCTGGGCGCTCCGGTCAGCTCCCGCAGATACGGGTTGACCGAGCGCTCGCGGCCGATCGTCGTCTCGGGTCCGTGGCCGGGCAGCACGACGGTGTCGTCGGCCAGCGGCAGGATCTTCTCCCGCAAGCTGGTCAGCATCGTCTCGGTGTTGCCGCCCGGCAGGTCGGTGCGTCCGATGGAGCCGGCGAAGAGCACATCGCCGGAGAGGCAGATCTGCTCCGCCTCCCACGACGTGCCCGCGCCGGGCAGCCGGAACAGCACCGACCCGCCGGTATGGCCGGGCGCATGGTCGACGGTGATCTCCAGACCGGCGAGGCTCAGCGTGGCGCCGTCGGTCAGCTCGGCGACGTCCTCCGGCTCGGCATAGGTGAACCGGCCGCCGAACAGCTCGTCCAGGCTCACCCCGAGGCCCTTGCCGGGGTCGGCCAGCAGCTCACGATCGGCGGGGTGCACGTACGCGGTGATGCCCCGGGCGCCGCAGACCGGCGCGACGGAGAAGGTGTGGTCGAGGTGGCCGTGGGTCAGCAGCACCGCGGCCGGGTGCAGCCGGTGCTGCGCGAGCACCTCGTCGAGCCGGTTCAGCACGCCGACGCCGGGGTCGACCACCACGCACTGCTCGCCCGGGCCCGCGGCCACGACGTAGCAGTTGGTGCCGAAGGCATCGGCCGGAAAGCCGGTGACGAGCACTCCGCACCCCTCTCTAGCGGTCGCATTCCCCCGAAAGCCTAGCCGGACGCACCGTACACACCGGCACGCAACCTCGCACACCACTTTCTCAGGCGTTACCCGTACACTCTTGCGGGCGTGTGGCGTGGCGCACGGAGTGCGCAAGGTGAGGAAGGAAGCCCTAGGTGGTCTCCAGCAAGGATCGGGCGCGGAAGCTGGCGCGGGAGAAGCTTGATCGCCAGTTGGCCCGCCGGGCCGCCAGGGAGCGCAGGCGGCGGCAGATCCAGGCCGGGGTCGGCGCGGCCGTGGCCCTGATCCTCATCGTGGGCGGCATCGCCTGGCTCGGCGGCGCGTTCGACGGCGACGACAAGACGACGGACGCCGCCGGCGACACCGACGTCTGCGCGTGGACGACGCAGAACGCGGAGTCGAACACGAGCCTCAAGGACGTCGGCGAGCCGCCGACCTCCGGCATCCCCACCGAGGGCACCCGGCCGATGACGATCACCACCGACAAGGGCGCCCCGATCGTGGTGAGCCTCGACCTGACGAACGCGCCGTGCAGCGCGGCCGACCTGTCTTACCTGGCGGGCAAGCAGTTCTACGACAACACGACCTGCCACGAGATCACGACCGAGGGCGCGATCCGCTGCGGCGACCCCAGCGGCACGGGTCAGGGCGGGCCGACGTACAGCGTCTACAACGAGAACCTGCCGGCGGCGCCGGAGCCGACCCCCAGCGCCTCGGCCGCCCCGTCCAAGAAGCCTGCGGCGCCGGTGTACCCGAAGGGCACGGTGGCGCTCATCGGCGACCCGCCCGGCACCAACGGCAGCCAGTTCCTCATCTTCTTCAAGGACTTCACGCCCAAGGGCGCCCCGCAGTACCCGATCGTCGGCAAGGTCACCGGCGGCATGGAGACGGTCGCGGCGATCGGCAAGATCGCGACCGTGGCCAACGACGCGGGCGACAAGGTGAAGCCGAAGGAGAAGATCACCGTCCGGAGCATCACCGTCGGCGAGCCCGGCACCGCACCCGTCGCGACCCCGTCGGCCGCGGCACCCTCGGCGTCCAGTCAGTCCTAAGTTTTCCGGAGCACCCGACCGCAGCCCCTCACCGCACGCAGGCATATCAGGAGGAACACCGTGTCGTCGATCAAGGACAGGCAGCGCGCGGCGGCGCGGGCCCGCCTGGAGAAGGAGATGGCCGAGCGGGCCGCCGCTGCCAAGAAGCGCCGGCAGCGCCAGGCCGTCATCGGCTCGGCCCTCGCGGTCGTCGTGATCGCCGGTGCGGCGGTCTGGATCGTGGCCGCACTCGGCAACGACGACGACAAGAAGACCCCGGCCGCGGCCCCGCCGCCGCCGCCCGGCACCGTGGCGTGCAACTGGATCCCGGAGGACGGCAGCAGCGGCGCCAAGATCAAGGACACCGGCGGCCTGCCACCGGCCAACGTGCCCAACACCGGCAAGAGCACGCTGACCATGGACACCAACCTGGGCGCCATCACGGCGACGGTGGACCTCGCGAAGGCCCCCTGCACCGGGGCGGCGTTCACGTACCTGGCCGGCAAGAAGTTCTGGGACAACACCAAGTGCCACCGGCTCACCACCGAGGGGATCAAGGTGCTGCAGTGCGGCGACCCCTCCGCCTCGGGCAAGGGCTACCGCGACACCGACGGCCAGGGCGGCCCCAACTTCAAGTACCCGGAGGAGAACCTCCCCACCAACGCGAAGCCGGCGTACCCCAAGGGCACGATCGCGATGGCCAAGACCCAGGCTCCCAGCACCACCGGCAGCCAGTTCTTCATCGTGTACGAAGACACCGACCTCCCCGCCGACTACACGGTCCTCGGCACCATCACCAAGGGTCTGGACATCGTGGAGAGTGTCGCCAAGGCGGGCAGCGACAACGCCAACGGCAAGGGTGACGGCCACCCGAAGAAGGAAGTCGACATCAAGACGCTGACGATGAGCGCCGCCTGATCACCGGTTGCTGAGGGGCGGGCCCGGACGGGCCCGCCCCTCAGTCGTCTCCGCGTCAGGCGCCCGAGGTCACCCGGTAGGCGTCGAACACACCGTCGACCTTGCGCACGGCGGCCACCAGGTGTCCCAGGTGCTTCGGGTCGGCCATCTCGAAGGTGAAGCGGCTGACCGCCACCCGGTCCCGGGTCGTCGTGACCGTCGCCGACAGGATGTTGACCCGCTCCTCGGACAGCACCCGGGTGACGTCGGCCAGCAGCTTGTGCCGGTCGAGCGCCTCCACCTGGATCGCCACCAGGAACGTCGACGCCGAGGTCGGCTTCCAGCTCACCTCGACCACGCGTTCGCTCTGCTCGCGCAGGTCCTCGGCGTTGGCACAGTCCTCGCGGTGCACGCTGACGCCGCCGGAACGGGTGACGAAGCCGAAGACCGCGTCGCCCGGCACCGGGGTGCAGCAGCGGGCGAGCTTCACCCACACGTCGCTGACGTCCTTGACGACGACGCCGGGGTCGTTGGCGGTGCTGCGGTTGCGCGGCGGGCGGGTGGCGACGGCGGTCTCGGCGATGTCCTCGACCGCGCCCTCCTCGCCGCCGAAGCCGGCCACCAGCTTCTGCACGACCGACTGCGCCGAGACCGTGTTCTCGCCGACGGCCGCGTACAGCGAGGACACGTCCGCCAGATGCAGATCGCGGGCGATGGTGGTGAGGTTCTCGCTGGTCAGCATGCGCTGCAGGGGCAGGCCCTGCTTGCGCATCGCCTTGACGATCGCCTCCTTGCCGGCCTCGATCGCCTCCTCGCGGCGCTCCTTGTTGAAGAACTGGCGGATCTTCGTACGCGCCCGCGGGCTCTTGACGAAGCCGAGCCAGTCCTGCGTCGGGCCGGCCGTCGCGGACTTCGACGTGAAGATCTCGATGACGTCGCCGTTGGACAGCGTCGACTCCAGCGGCACCAGTTTGCCGTTGACCCGCGCGCCGATCGTCTTGTGGCCCACCTCGGTGTGCACCGCGTACGCGAAGTCCACCGGCGTCGAACCGGTCGGCAGCGGGATGACGTCGCCCTTGGGCGTGAAGACGTACACCTCCTGGCTGGACAGGTCGAAGCGCAGCGCGTCCAGGAACTCGCTGGGGTCGCTCGCCTCGCGCTGCCAGTCGAGCAGCTGGCGCAGCCACGTCATCTCGTCGATGTGCGCCGGCGGGCCCACGATCGTGGCGCCCTTCTGCTCCTTGTACTTCCAGTGCGCGGCGATGCCGAACTCCGCCGTGCGGTGCATGGCGAACGTGCGGATCTGCATCTCGACCGGCTTGCCGGTCGGCCCGATGACCGTCGTGTGCAACGACTGGTACATGTTGAACTTCGGCATCGCGATGTAGTCCTTGAACCGGCCCGGCACCGGCTGCCAGTTGGCGTGGATCACGCCCAGCGCCGCGTAGCAGTCGCGCACCGTGTCGACCAGGATCCGCACGCCGACCAGGTCGTAGATGTCGTTGAAGTCGCGGCCCCGCACGATCATCTTCTGATAGATCGAGTAGAGGTGCTTCGGCCGTCCGGTGACCTCGGCCTTGATCTTCGCGGACTTCAGATCCAGCTGGACGCGGTTGGTCACCTGCCGCAGCAGTGCCTCGCGCTGCGGCTGGTGCTCGCCGATCAGCCGGTTGATCTCTTCGAACCGCTTCGGGAACAGCGTGCCGAAGGCGAGGTCCTCGAGCTCCCACTTGATCGTGTTCATACCGAGCCGGTGGGCCAGCGGCGCCAGGATCTCCAGCGTCTCCTTAGCCTTCTGCTCCTGCTTGGCGCGGGGCAAGAAGGTCAGGGTGCGCATGTTGTGCAGCCGGTCGGCCAGCTTGATGACCAGCACCCGCGGGTCCTTGGCCATCGCGACGACCATCTTGCGGATGGTCTCTGCCTTGGCGGCGTCGCCGAGCTTGACCCGGTCGAGCTTCGTCACGCCGTCGACGAGCAACGCGACCTCGCCGCCGAAGTCGGCGCGCATCTGGTCCAGCCCGTAGTCGGTGTCCTCGATGGTGTCGTGCAGCAGCGCCGCCACCAGCGTGGTGGTGTCCATCCCCAGGTTCGCCAGGATCGTGGCGACCGCGAGCGGATGGGTGATGTACGGGTCGCCGGACTTGCGATACTGCCCCGAGTGCCAGCGTGCGGCGACGTCGAACGCACGCTGCAACGCCCGGCCGTCGGCCTTCGGGTGGCTGGCGCGGTGCGTCGCGATCAGCGGCTCGAGAACCTCGCTGACCTGGGTGCTCTGCCACGGCGCGTTGAACCGCGCCAGGCGCGCCCGCACCCGCCGCCCGGTCGGGGCGCTCGCGAGGCCGAAACCGCCGGCGGAATCGTCGCCCGGCGTCAGCGGCTGGGTGGCCTCGGCATCGATCGGGGCCGGCCGGACGTCCGGCCGTGGGCCCTTGCCGTCGGCGGCCGCACGCGCGGGCGCGGCGCCGTTAGCTGCGGCGCCCGCGGCCGGGGTTTCCTTACCGGCCGCGGCCGGGCACTGGGACGACTTCTCACCCGCGGCCACCCCGTTCGGGGCCGCGCCGGGCTTGGTCGGTGAAGCTGCGTCGGACTTCGCCGCCGCCGAGTCGCTCGGCGGCGTGGTGGAAGCCCTGGTCGCGTCGGTCGGCTGCACCGTGCCCTCCGTCGGAGGGGCGACGTCGCTGGACACCGGCCTCCTCACGTCGCTACTGCTCACCTGATTGGAAACGCCATCCTACCCGCCCAGGGTTCCCCGATGGCCCGGCCCGAAAGTCCGAAAGAGTTCCGCTATGACCGGCGAAAGGTATCAAACGGTCAGCAGGGCATGCACAGGACGCGACTCGAGCCGCTCCCGCCCCTTCAGGAACCCCAGCTCCATCACCACCGTGAAGCCGGCGATCGCGCCGCCGGCCCGTTCGACGAGGTCCAGGGCCGCCCCGGCGGTCCCCCCGGTGGCGAGCACGTCGTCGACCACCAGCACACGTTGCCCGGCCCCGAACGCGTCCCGGTGCACCTCCAGCGTCGCCTCGCCGTACTCCAGCGCGTACGAGGCGGAGAACGTCTCCCGGGGCAGCTTGCCGGCCTTGCGGATCGGGACGACGCCCGTGCCGGTGGCGTACGCGATGGCCGCGGCGAGCACGAACCCGCGCGCCTCGATGCCGGCCACGACATCGAAGGAGTCCGCGCCGTGGTGGGCCACGATCCCCTCGACGACCTCGCGGAACGCCGGGCCGTCGGCGAACAGCGGCGTCAGGTCCTTGAACGCGATGCCGGGCTTGGGGAAGTCGGGCACGTCCACGACCTGGGCGGCGACCAGCGCCGCCATCTCCGGGCCGCTGTCCCCGCGTACCTGTGCAGCAGTAAACGTCACGTGGCACAGCCTAGACATGGCGACGGCCCGCCACCGACGCCGGTGGCGGGCCGTCCCGCGATGCTCAGCGGCGCTTCTGGCCGCCGCTCGGGCGGTTGCCCGCGCCACCGCCACGGTTCGAGCCGCGCTTGCCGGCGGGGCGCGAACCCGGACGCGGCGTGCCGGGCGTGCTGCCGGCCAGCGCCGGAACCTCGTCGGAGGCGGTCACGTTGGCGGCACGGCCCCGCTCGCCCCGGGCGACGTCGCCGGAGCGGGCCGCCGCACGGCGGTTCAGCACGCGGGCGTTGTGCGACTTGATCCGCGGCTCCTGGTCCTTGAGCGCGGCCAGCATCGGCGAGGCGAACACGATCGAGGAGAGCACGCCGAGGCCCATGCCGACGAACAGGACCAGGCCGAGGTCCTTCAGCGTGCCGGCACCGAGCAGGCCGGCGCCGATGAAGAGCAGGCCACCGACGGGCAGCAGCGCCACCAGGCCGGTGTTGATCGACCGCATCAGGGTCTGGTTGACCGCGAGGTTGGTGGCCTCGCTGTACGTCCTCGTGCTGCCGGCCGTGATGCCGCGGGTGTTCTCCTGCACCTTGTCGAACACCACGACGACGTCGTACAGCGAGAAACCGAGGATGGTGAGGAAGCCGATCACCGTCGAGGGGGTGACCTCGAAGCCGACCAGCGAATAGACGCCGGCCGTCAGCACCAGGTCGAGCAGCAGCGACGACACCGCCGCGACCGCCATCCGCCATTCGAAGCGGATCACCAGATAGCCCAGCACCAGCACCAGGAAGATGCCGAGACCGAGCAGCGCCTGCTGGGTGACCTGGCCACCCCAGGCGGCGGAGACCCGGTCGTCGCTGATCTTCTCGGCGGGCACGCCCAGATCCTTGACGAGCGCGTCCTTCACCGCGTTCGCCTCGTCCTGCTTCAGCGCGGCGGTCCGGACGTTGTAGGTCTCGGAACCGCCGGAGCCGACCTGCTGCGCCGCGCCGACGTTCGCCTTCTCGGCGACGCCCGCGGTGGTCACCGCCTTCTCGACGGCGTCGTGCGCCCGCTCGGCGCTGCCGACGCTCGCCGGCAGCACGAACTGCGTGCCGCCGGAGAACTCGATGCCGAGCTCGAAGCCCCGGATCAGGAAGCTGCCGATGGCGAGGACCACCAGCGCGCCGGCGATGGCGAACCACATCTTGCGGCGGCCGACGATGTTGAGGTTCGCCTCGCCCATGTAGAGGCGTTCGGCAAGGCCCTTGGCCATGTCAGGCCTCCTTCTCGGTCGGGGTCCGCTTCAGGGCGCGGCCGAGGCCGCTGACCCGCGGCGACAGGAACGCCTTCGTGTTCGCGAACATCGTCATGATCGGGTGGCGGAAGAGGAACACCACGACGAGGTCCAGCACCGTGGAGAGGCCCAGCGCGAACGCGAAGCCCCGCACCGCGCCGATCGACACGATGTACAGCACCAAGGCCGCCATGATGGTGATGGTGTTGGCGGAGATGATGGTACGCCGCGCACGCGCCCACGCCCGGGGTACGGCGCTACGAGCGCTGCGCCCCTCGTGGATCTCGTCCTTGAGACGTTCGAAGTAGATGACGAACGAGTCGGCTGCCACACCGAGGGACACGATGAAACCCGCGATGCCGGCGAGCGTCAGCGTGAAGCCCGTGGTGCGGCCGAGCACGACCAGCGCGCCGAAGGTCAGCAGACCGGACAGCAGCAGGCTCAGGAAGATCACCGAGCCCAGCAGGCGGTAGTAGAAGAACGCGTAGATCGCCACCAGGCCCATGCCGATCGCGGCGGCGATCAGACCTGCCTGGAGCTGCGCGATGCCCAGCGTCGCGGAGACCGTCTGGGTGGTGCCCGGCTCGAAGGTGACCGGCAGGGCGCCGTACTTGATCTGGTCGGCGAGCTGTCGCGCCGAGGCGGCGTCGAACTGGCCGGTGATCTGCGACTGGCCGCTGAGCACGCCCTGGATCTCCGGCGCCGAGATGACCTCCTTGTCGAGGACCACGGCCACCAGGCAGTGCGTGGCACCCGTCGACAGCGCCTGGGCGGCGGTCAGGCAGGTGTCGTTGGAAGCGGGCTGGAACGCCTCGCGCGTCAGCGCCGTCCACTTGCTCTGGCCTTCGCTCTTGAAGTCCAGGGAAACGACCCACTGCCCCTGCTGCTGGTCCAGCTGCGGCGTCGCGGTGTCGATGTCCGTGCCGACCACCTTGGCGACGTCGAGGTACATCTTCGCGCCGCTCTGGCAGGCGACGACCTTGGACTTCTCGTTGTCGATCGCGCCGGCCGGCCGCTTGTCGAGCTGCTCGCAGCTGATCGTCGGTACGTTGAACTGCATTTCCGGGGTCAGCGCGTTGACCTCGTCGCCGCTGAGCGTGCTGAACGCCTTGAACGGCAGCCCGGCCTTGGGATTGCTGGACAGGTCCACCGGGTCGGTGAGCTTCTCGGCCGCGGCCCACGCTTCGGCCCCGACCTTCTTCTCGATCGCGGCGCGCCGCTCCTTGATGTCCGCGGTGACCGGTACGGCCGCCGACGCGGACGGTGCCGGGGCCGGCTGGGCGGACGGTGCCGCCGCCGGGGCGGACGCGCTGGCGCTCGGCGCGGGAGCCCGCTCGCCGCCGCCCTGGCCGCCGGTCGACTTCGCCGGCGTGGCGCTGCCCGTGACGGCCGGCGCCTTCTTGCCCGCCGAGGCGCTCGGCTTCGGCGCCGCGCTGCCGCTCGGGGCCGCGCTCGGCGTGACCGCGGGCGGGTTCACCGCCACGGCCGCCGTGTCGCCGGTCGCCTTGAGCACCTTGCGGAAGCGCATCTGCGCCGCCTGGCCGACGTTCTTGAGCTGGTCGTTCGCCTCACCGGCGACGGACACCACGATGTTGCGGTTGCCCTCGACGACGACCTCGGCCTCGGCGACGCCCAGCGCGTTGACCCGCTGGTCGATGATCTTCCGGGACTCCTCCATGCTCTCCCGGCTCGGCGCCTGACCGTTGGCCAGCGAGGCGACGTACGTCGCCTGGGTGCCGCCGATCAGGTCCAGGCCGAGCTTCGGGTGCAGGCGGTCCTGATAGCCGAGCCCCTTGGTGCCGGGGCCCCAGAACACCAGCACGTAGAGGATCGCGAAGAGGAGACCGAGCACGGCGAGTTGCCGCCCGGGATGCGGTTGTCCCTGTGGTGGTCGTGCCACGACTGTCGATCTCCTCGTGCTGAGAGCTGCCGCGGGAGCGCGGCCGCAGGTGGGGAAAGGGCGGGGCATGCGGCGCCGGACCGGCAGAGGACTTCCGGCCGATTTGCCCGGCGACGATTATTCACAACAACGGGCCGTCCGGGTGCCCCGCCCCGCGGCCCGTTGCCAATCCGCGACGCCGTGGCCCGCCGGCGGCGGGCCACGGAACGTCAGTCCTTGTTCTTGCGGGTCTCGACGACCGGGCTCTGCACCGGCTCCTCGGCCACCGGCTCCGCCACGACGGGCTCCTCGGCCAGGTCCACGGACTCCTGCCTGGCCACCCGGGCGATGGCGGGCCGCGCGAAACGGGCGTTGACGCCGGGCGCGATCTCCACCGTGACGACCTCGTCGTCGACCGCGACGACCGTGGCGTGCAGGCCGCCGATGGTCACGATCTCGTCGCCGGGACCCAGCGCCGACTGCATGGCCTGCGCCTCACGGCGCCGCTTCTGCTGCGGGCGGATCATCATGAAATACATGACGCCGAAAAGCAGGACGATCAGCAGCAGTGGCATGAAACTGCCGCCACCCTGCTGCGGAGCTGCGTAGAACACGTGGAAGAACCTTCCGTGGGGCCACCGCCGCGGCTCGGCGCGCGCGGTGTGGCGATATATACATCCCGCTGGACGGCGGCGAGTCTAATCCCTCTTACTGGGAAGTCACGGAGCGGCACACGTCACGTTCACATTACGGGGAGGAATCCTCGTCCCGCGCGAACAGGTCGGGCTGCTGCGGCATCCCGGGCCGGCCCTCCGGCGGCGTCCTGCCGAGGTGGCGCCAGCCCGCATCCGTGGCGACCCGGCCCCGCGGCGTACGCGCGAGCAGACCGGCCCTGA
This sequence comes from Actinoplanes sp. NPDC049681, assembly GCF_044465265.1. NCBI lineage: Bacteria > Bacillati > Actinomycetota > Actinomycetes > Micromonosporales > Micromonosporaceae > Actinoplanes > Actinoplanes sp. NPDC049681. The sequence continues at coordinate 666,423 of NZ_JBITLP010000004.1, read as the reverse complement.
CCAGGAAAGGCTCGCACATCTCCTCGACGGTGTCGGACTGCTCCCCCACCGCCACGGCCAGCGTCGACAGGCCGACCGGACCACCCCGGAACGAGTCGACGAGCGCTCGCAGCACCGCGCGGTCCAGCCGGTCCAGGCCGAGCTGGTCCACGTCGTACACGGTGAGGGCGGCCTTCGCGGTCTGTTCGTCGACGATCCCGTCGCCACGCACCTCGGCGTAGTCCCGCACCCGCCGCAGCAGCCGGTTGGCGATGCGAGGGGTGCCCCGCGACCGCCCGGCGATCTCCGCCGCACCCTCGGGCGTGATCGGCACCCCGAGGATCCGCGCCGACCGGTGCAGCAGCGCATCGAGATCGGCGGGCGAGTAGAAGTCCAGGTGGGCGACGAACCCGAACCGGTCCCGCATCGGCCCGGACAGCAACCCGGCCCGGGTCGTGGCCCCGACCAGGGTGAACGGCTCGACGTCCAGCGGGATCGCGGTGGCGCCCGGGCCCTTGCCCACCACCACGTCGACCCGGAAGTCCTCCATGGCGCTGTAGAGCAGCTCCTCGGCCGGCTTGGCGATCCGGTGGATCTCGTCGATGAAGAGCACGTCGCCCTCGGCCAGGCCGGTCAGGATCGCCGCGAGGTCCCCGGACCGCTCGATCACCGGGCCGCTGGTCGTCCGGATCCCGGTGCCCAGCTCGGCCGCGACGATGTTCGCCAGCGTCGTGTTGTGCACGACGAGGTCGTTCACGGTGAAGGTGTGATCACCGGCCACCGTGAGACAGCGGCACTCGTGCAAGCCGGCAGGCTCGACCGACACGACGCGGTCGGGCGCCAGTGCCTCGTCGAAGCGGTCGCGGCGGGGCGCCCACTCCCGCAGCCGTTCGCCGCGCTGTCCGATCGGGCTCACCCGCTCCACGAACCGGGCCGCATCATCCTGGCTGGTGATGCTCAGCCGCCAGGACTCGTGCGGCCGGCCCTGAAACCGCCCTCGCTCGAGCTTCAAGCGCGACTGGATCCCGAGCCGAAGCAGCAGGTGCTGCGTGTCCTCGAGCAGGCCCCGAGAGACGCTGTAGAACTCGATCACCACGTCGTAGCGGTCCCTCCCACGCCGGCTCACCGTGCCGTCGCAGGCGAAATACGCCGCCAGGAACGCGCTGACCTGCCAGGTGTCACCGCGATACACGAACTCGGGGACACGCTTGGTCCCCGCCGTCTTGTCGAGCAGCCCCGTCTCGCGCAGCCACGGCTTCAGGTCGGACACCCGGATGAGGGAGCTGCGCGCAGAGTTCGGACGAGTCGTGTAGCGATGGCCGAGGCGGTCACAGGTCGCGCGGAAGTCGTCCAGCACCGCGGGGTCTCCGCCGGTGAACGTCACCTGGTTGCTCGTGCACCCGTCACCGACGAGATAACCCGCCAGCCGGAACTCGTCGGTCGTCTCCGTGCCATCGGCAACGGTGGCGGCGCACAACACATTGGCGACCACGTCCTCGACGGTGAGGTCACCGGCCTTGACCCAACCCCCGGTCGTCCAGAACGGGTGGTCCGGCGCGGCGACCACCTCGCGGCCCGACGCCGTCCGGATCCGGACGGTGTCGAGCTCACCCTGCTCGTGCACCGCCTGCACCTCGGCGGGGTCTCCGGTACGGGTGATCACGAAGTCACCCGCTTCGACCTCGCCCAGCCGGCGCCGGGTGCCGTCCGCCATCAGGACGAGCGCGTCCACCGACACCGGCTTACCCAAGCCGGGCGGCCCGGAGAGGAGGATGTGGTCGGGTGGGGTGCCGCGGCCCATCGCTCCCTTGAGGAGGAGTTCCAGCTGGTCGCGGACGCGGTGCTGGGCGATGAAGTCGGCGAGGCGGCGGGGCCGGACGCTGGCCTCCGCGTCCAGGTCGGCGTCCTCCGCGTACGGGGAGACCAGGTCGTCGGTCATCGGGTCCGGCCCAGCAGGCGGATGGCCTGCCGCAGCAGGACGGGCACCGGGGGCGTCTCGCCGTCGAGGGTCTCGGCGATCGCGGCCACCGCCTGGTCGGCCTGCTGGGTGGACCAGCCGAGCGCGAGGACGCCCTGGCGGACCTGATCCTGCCAGCCGCCGCTGAGCGTGCCGGCCACGCCGTCCGGGCCGGTCGAGACGGCGCCGATGCGGTCGCGCAGTTCCAGGACCATGCGTTCGGCGCCTTTCTTGCCGATGCCGGGGACCCGGGTCAGGGTCGCGATGTCGCCGGAGGAGATGGCTCGGCGTACGGCCTCGGGCTGGTGCACGGCGAGGACGGCCTGGGCGAGGCGCGGGCCGACGCCGCTGGCGGTCTGGAGGAGCTCGAACAGGTGCTTCTCGTCGTCGTCGGCGAAGCCGTAGAGGGTCAGCGAGTCCTCGCGCACGACGAGGCTGGTCGCGAGCCGGGTCTTGGTGCCGGTCCGGAGCCCGGCGAGGGTGCCGGGGGCGCACTGCACGGCGAGCCCGACGCCGCCGACCTCGATGACGGCGCTGTCCGGGGCGATCGCGGCGACCACACCGCGCACGCTGGCGATCATCAACGGGCTCCTGTCCTGCGAGAGGTGCGGGCGGCGGCCTTCACGGCGGCGGCCTGGAGGCGGGCGCGGGTGCCGCCGCGCCAGATGTGGCAGATGGCGATGGCGAGAGCGTCGGCCGCGTCGGCCGGGCGGGGCGGCCCGTCCAGGCCGAGCAGGCGGGTCACCATGCTGGTGACCTGGGCCTTGCCGGCGGTTCCGGAGCCGGTCACGGCCGCCTTGACCTCGCTGGGCGTGTACGTCTGCACCGGCAGTCCCGCCCGCGCGCCGGCGAGGATGCCGATGCCGCTGGCTTGGGCCGTACCCGTGACGGTCTGGGTGTTGTGCTGGCTGAAGACCCTCTCGACCGCGACGCTGTCCGGCCGGTGCTCGGCCACGAGCTCGGCGAGCGAGCGGTCGAGGTGCAGCAGGCGCAGGGCGATGTCCTCGTCCGGCTCGGTGTAGACGACGTAGTAGCCGACGAGCTTGCAGGGGCGTCCGGGCTCACCCTCGACCACCCCGACGCCGCACCGGGTGAGGCCGGGGTCGATGCCGAGCACCCGCACGAGCGCCCCCTTCTCCTCGGACGTGTGTTCGACACCCTAGTACGAGCAGCCCCGCGTGCCTCGAGCGACACACGCACATCGAACCCTTGTGCGGTGAGCGCCGTCACTCGCACGATGGGATCGTGGCGTACTTGTTCCCGCCGATGGACGACGAGCCGCCGGCGGACTTCATCGCTTTCGTCGCCGCGCGCCTGGAGCTGCTGCACCGGGAGGCGATGCGGCTCTGCGGCGGCGACCGGTCCGCGACGTCGCTGGCCATGGACGTGCTCACCGACGTGGCCGGGCATTGGCGCCGCCTGCGCTGGGAGAGCCGGATGCGGCACCGCGACGTGCGCGGCGAGTATCTGGTCCGCCGCCTGGCGAAACGGACCGAGCAGTGGCGCGAGGAGCAGATCTACCCCGTCGAAGTTGCATTCCTGCCGCCGCCGGCGGCATATGCCCGGCCGGCGCCGGCGACGGTCGCTCAGCAGCTCGCACCGCTGCTGCCGACGACGGTACGCGACGAGGCGGGCGTCGTGGCCGAGGCGGAGATCGCCTGGGTGCACGCGTATCGAAGGCACGTCTGGCATCGCTATGTCCGCCTCTTCGGCGGCGGTGCCCTGCTCGTCGGCGGCTTGATCCAGGTCATGTCGCAGGCGTCCGGATCGGGATAGCAGAAAGGGCCGCCCCGGGGCGGCCCTTCCCAGCTGACGTTCTCAGGCGTCGAGCGCCGCCATGACCTCGTCGCTGACGTCGAAGTTGGCGAAGATGTTCTGGACGTCGTCGCAGTCCTCGAGCACGTCGATCAGCTTGAAGACCTTGCGGGCGGCCTCCTCGTCGACCGGCACGGTCATCGTCGGCACCAGCGACGACTCGGCCGAGTCGTAGTCGATGCCGGCGTCCTGCAGGGCGGTGCGGACCGCCACCAGGTCGCCCGGCTCGCTGACCACCTCGAACGAGTCGCCCAGGTCGTTGATCTCCTCGGCGCCCGCGTCCAGGACGGCGAGCATGACGTCGTCCTCGGAGAGCGAGCCCTTGGGGACGATCACCACGCCCTTGCGGTTGAACAGGTACGACACCGAGCCGGCGTCAGCGAAGGTGCCGCCGTTGCGGGTCAGCGCGGTGCGGACCTCGGTCGCCGCGCGGTTGCGGTTGTCGGTGAGGCACTCGATCAGCATCGCCACGCCGTTGGGGCCGTAGCCCTCGTACATGATCGTCTGCCAGTCGGCACCGCCGGCCTCGAGGCCGGAGCCGCGCTTGACCGCCCGGTCGATGTTGTCGTTGGGGACGGAGCTCTTCTTCGCCTTCTGGATGGCGTCGTAGAGCGTGGGGTTACCGGCCGGGTCACCGCCGCCGACGCGGGCCGCCACCTCGACGTTCTTGATCAGCTTGGCGAACATCTTGCCGCGCTTGGCGTCGATGACGGCCTTCTTGTGCTTGGTCGTCGCCCACTTTGAGTGGCCGGACATGAGTAACCTCCGTGTCGTACTACCGTGCGTCTACGGCGTGGCGGACCATCTCGACGAAGTACCGGTGGACGCGGAGGTCGCCGGTGAGCTCCGGGTGGAAAGCCGTGGCGAGCAGGTTCCCCTGCCGAACGGCGACAATCCTACCGGCGGCGGCCCCGTCCTCCACGCGACCCAGCACCCGCACGTCGGTGCCGACCTCCTCGACCCACGGCGCGCGGATGAAGACGGCGTGGAAATCGCCGCCCTCCACGTCGTCGATGCGGACCGCGGCCTCGAACGAGTCGACCTGCCGGCCGAAGGCGTTGCGCCGCACGGTCATGTCGATGCCGGCGAAGGACTCCTGGTCGGGCCGCCCGTCGAGGACGGTCGTGGCCAGCATGATCATGCCGGCGCAGGAGCCGTAGACGGGCATGCCGTCGGCGATCCGCTTGCGGATCGGGTCGAGCAGGCCGAACGTGACGGCCAGCTTGCTCATGGTCGTGGACTCGCCGCCGGGGATGACGAGGGCGTCGACGTCGTCGAGCTCCTCGGTCCGGCGGATCGGGCGCGCGAGGGCGTCGCTCTCGGCGAGGGCGCTCAGGTGCTCCCGGACGTCGCCCTGCAGGGCGAGCACTCCGATGTTCATTCTTCCTCCGCACACGACGCCGCGCCGGTCACGGGGACCGGCGCGGCACAAGAAGGGTTCACCAACCGCGCTCGGCGAGGCGGTGCGGCTGCGGGATCTCCTCGACGTTGATGCCGACCATGGCCTCGCCCAGGCCGCGGGAGACCTTGGCGATCACGTCGGGGTCGTCGTGGAAGGTCGTGGCCTTGACGATGGCGGCCGCGCGCTGCGCCGGGTTGCCCGACTTGAAGATGCCGGAGCCGACGAACACGCCCTCGGCGCCGAGCTGCATCATCATCGCCGCGTCGGCCGGGGTGGCGATGCCGCCCGCGGTGAACATGACGACGGGCAGCTTGCCCGTGGCGGCCACCTCCTTGACCAGGTCGTACGGCGCCTGGAGCTCCTTCGCGGCGACGAACAGCTCGTCCTCCGCCAGGGAGGTGAGCCGGCGGATCTCGCCCCGGATGGTGCGCATGTGGGTGGTGGCGTTGGAGACGTCACCGGTGCCGGCCTCGCCCTTGGAGCGGATCATCGCCGCGCCCTCGGTGATGCGGCGCAGGGCCTCGCCGAGGTTGGTGGCGCCGCAGACGAAGGGGACGGTGAACGCCCACTTGTCGATGTGGTTGGCGTAGTCGGCCGGGGTCAGCACCTCGGACTCGTCGATGTAGTCGACGCCGAGCGACTGGAGCACCTGGGCCTCGACGAAGTGACCGATGCGGGCCTTGGCCATGACCGGGATCGAGACGGCGTTGATGATGCCGTCGATCATGTCGGGGTCGCTCATCCGGGACACGCCGCCCTGGGCGCGGATGTCGGCGGGTACCCGCTCGAGGGCCATGACGGCGACCGCGCCGGCGTCCTCGGCGATCTTGGCCTGCTCCGGCGTGACCACGTCCATGATCACACCGCCCTTGAGCATCTCGGCCATACCGCGCTTCACGCGGGCGGTACCGGTGGTGGGCTGGCTGTCGGGCGCGGTCTCGGACACGGTTCCTGGACTCCTCACGAGGTCGGGTTACGTGAGGGATTTTACGCCCGGCAAGGGGGCCGGCCGATGGCCAATCGCCCCCTCGGTGGCCTGCTCGCCGCTGTTCAGGCCGCCGGGATGCGCAGGCCGGCGGCCTCGGCCGGACGCGGCGCCACCAGCAGCGGCAGGGTCGGGTCGACGATCTCGAAGTATCGCGGCCGCTCGTAGCGCCGGGCCATGCGCAGCAGGCGCACCAGCGGGCGGCGCCGGGCGGTGAGCGCGTCGCGGACCAGGTCGGTGTGCACCTGGCGGGCCAGGACGACCCGGCGGCTGGTGGCCACGAGCGTGACGGTGGCCGGATTGGCGCCGCTGAGCGACGCGGCTTGCAGCTGACGGGTCAGGTCGTTCTCGGCCGCCTCGCGCTCGTCCGGCGCGGCGTCGAGCGCGAGCCGGGCCGCTGCGTACAGCTCCACGAAGTCGGTCTGCTCGGCGACCACGGCCGCGGCGGCGGCCCGGCGCACGAGGTGCGCGTCGAGGGCGCGGGCGGCCGACTGGGCGCGGACGTGCACCCGCTCGACGCGGTGCGCCGTCCAGGCGAGGTACGCCGCCAGCAGAGCGACGACCGCGAACACACCGGAGACCCACCACATGCCGGGCATCGTAGTGCCTGATCGTGTCGGAGAGTCACGTCCCGGACCGTGGTTCGGCCCACTCTTCGTCGAAAACCCGCCCGTCCGTCGCCTCGATCGCCGTGGCGTACACCTCGAGCACCCGTTGGGCCACGCTGGGCCAGTCGAACGCCTTGACTACTGTGTGTGCACACTCGGCCAGCTCTGAGCGACGACGGGGATCGTCCAGGAGCTCACCGAGCAGGCTCGTCAGCGCCGCCGCGTCACCGGTCGGGAACAACGCCCCGGCCCGGCCGCCGTCGAGGACCCGGCGGAAGGCGTCGAGGTCGCTGGCGGCGATCGCGGCGCCGGCCGCCATCGCCTCGGTGAGGATCATGCCGAACGACTCACCGCCCGTGTTCGGCGCCACGTAGACGTCCACGCTGCGCAGCATCCGGGCCTTGTCCGCCTCGCTGACCAGGCCCAAGAACTCCACGCGGGGACGCAGATCGGCGGGGATGTCGTCGTACAGATCATCGCGATCACCGGGACCGGCCACCAGCAGGCGCAGGCCCTGGCGCTCGCGGGCCAGCGTCACGAACGCCGACCGCAGCAGCTCGAAACCCTTGCGCGGCTCGGTGAAGCGGCCCAGGAAGCCGAGCGTGCCGCCCTCGCCGGGCCACCCCGGCAGCGGCTCGGCGGCGGCGAACTTCGCCACGGCGACGCCGTTCGGGATCTCGACCGCGCCGCCGCCCAGGTGCTCGACCTGCACCTTGCGGGCCAGCTCGCTCACCGCGATGCGCGCGGTGATCTTCTCGACGACGAGCTGCAGCAGACCTTGGGCGGCGGAGAGCGCGCGCGAGCGCGTCATGGCGGTGTGGAAGGTGGCGACGACCGGCCCGCGCGCGGAGAGCACCGCCAGCAACGAGAGGCTCAGCGTCATCGGCTCGTGGACGTGCAGCACGTCGAACTTGCCGCGGGCCAGCCAGCGCCGCACCCGGGCGGTGGAGACCGGCCCGAAGGCGATCCGCGCGACCGAGCCGTTGTACGGCAGCGGCAGCGCCCGCCCGGCGGGCACCACGTACGGCGGGAGCTCGGCGTCCTCGTCGGCGGGGGCCAGCACGCTCACCTCGTGACCGAGGCCGATCAGCGCCTCCGCCAGGTCCACGATGTGGTTCTGCACGCCGCCGGGTACGTCGAAGGAGTACGGCGAGACGATCCCGATCCGCACGCTGCCCCGCCTCTCAGACCCGTGCGCTCTGGTTGAGCCACAACTTCTGGAGCATGTGCCAGTCCTGCGGGTGCTCGGCGATGCCGACCTCGAACGCGTCGGCGATCCTCTGGGTGGTGTCTCTGACCCGTACGTCCAGGGCGCCCTCGGTGGCGGGCTCGATCCGGCGGATCCGCGCCTCGGTCCGGGTCTCGGAGTACCACAGGTCGGCGGCGTAGAGGGGGGCTCCCGTACGCAGCGCCAGCAGCGCCGGCCCCGGCGGCATCCGGGTGCGCCCCCCGAAGAACTCCACCTCCACGCCGCGTGCCGACAGGTCACGGTCGGCGAGCAGGGCGACGGCATAGCCCTGGGTCGCCTTCTCGGCGAGCACGTCGAGCGGCGCCCGCTGCCCCCCGGTGAGGGGAACGACCTCCATGCCGAGCTTCTCCCGGTACGCCACGAAGCGCTCGAACAGCCCCTCGGGCTTGAGCCGCTCCGCAACGGTGATCATCTTGTGGCCGCTGGAGACCAGCCACGCCGCGGCGGCGTCCCAGTTGCCGACGTGGGGCAGGGCCAGGATCATGCCCCGGCCCTCCGCCAGGACGGCGTGCAGCTCGTCCGCCTGCTCGAGGTGGAAGCCGGCGAGGAACTGCTCCCGGGACTGCGAGGGCAGCCGGAAGGCCTCCAGCCAGTAGCGGGCGTACGAGCGCAACCCCGCCCGTACCAGCTCGTCGAGCTCCTGCTCACTCATGCCGGGACCGACCACCTGCCGCAGGTTGCGGCGCAGCCGCTGGGTGCCGGGGCCGTTGCCGCGGGCGGCCCGGTCGGCGGCGGTGTCGAAGATCGCCCGGGCGGCGCGCAGCGGCATCATCCGGACGATCCGCCAGCCGGCGGCGTAGCCGAGCTCGGTGAGCCGGTCCTTCACGGTGCCTCCCCGGCCGGCGCGACGGGAGCCGGCGGCGCGGCGCCGGGCCGGTCGGACCGGGCGGCGTGGATCAGCCGTTGGAGGACGGTGATCACGGAGAGCACCGAGAGGATCCAGAGCGCGGCCGGCAGCCCCCACGTCAGGCCGGCGGCGCCGAGAAGGCCGCCGATGCCGAGGATGACCAGGCGCTCGAGGCGTTCGGCGATGCCGACGTCGGCGTTCAGCCCGAGGCTCTGCGCCCGCGCCTTGACGTAGGAGACGACCTGCCCGCCCACCAGGCAGAGCAGAGCCGCCCAGACGCCGCCGTACGGGTTGCCCTCGGTGGCGAGGTAGTAGACGACGGCCGCGAAGACGGCGCCGTCGGCGATGCGGTCCATGGAGGAGTCGAGCAGCGCCCCGAACTGGCCGGACGGGCCGCGCATGCGCGCCATCGTGCCGTCGAGCGCGTCGGTCAGCGCGCAGGCCGTCACGATCACCGTGCCCCAGAACAGCATTCCCTGGGCACCGAACCACGAGCCGACGAGCACGCCGACGGTGCCGGCGACGGTCACGGCGTTCGGCGACACGCCGAGGCGCAGCAGGAGGCGGGCGGTCGGATTGACCCCGTACGCGACGACGGCACGGGCGGGCACGCTGACGATCTTTGCCATGGCCGTCCCACCATAACGGCGCCCGGCGACGGGCGGTACGGCGCCGGTCACGCGTCGCCGAATCGTCACAGGGACCCGGCTCCCGCCATCGCGTGACTACAGGGGGTTGCGCGGTCCGTAGCGGTGGGTGTCAGATCCAAGGACAGCGTCGTAACGGCCGGGAAACAGAGATCGGCATCCGCCGGGTGGTACGGCGCGCCATCGCAGGCGGCCGCCTCCGCAGCGACCGGGTCGGGAAGAATGGCCGCCGACCGGCTGATGAGGAGGTGCGTCAGGAATGGCGCAGAAGACCCAGGACAACGCGGCCGGACCGGCGGTGACCGAGCCCGGCAGAGTACGCAACGTGGTGCTGGTGGGCCACTCCGGAGCGGGAAAGACCACGCTGGTCGAGGCGCTGCTGGCGGCGACCGGCACCATCCCCCGCGCCGGGTCGGTGACCGAGGGCACCACGGTCTGCGATCACGACCCCGCCGCCGTACGCCAGCAGCGCTCGGTCTCGCTCTCCTGCGCGTCCGTCGTGCACCAAGGCGTGAAGATCAACCTGCTCGACACCCCCGGGTACGCGGACTTCGTCGGGGAGCTGCGCGCCGGCCTGCGGGCCGCGGACGCCGCGCTCTTCGTCGTGTCCGCGGTCGACGGGGTGGACGACGCCACCACCGCCCTCTGGGAGGAGTGCGCCGCGGTGGGCATGCCCCGCGCGGTCGCCATCACCCGGCTGGATCACCCCCGCGCCGACTACGACCAGACGCTGCAGGACTGCCAGGACGCGTTCGGCGAGAACGTCATGCCGATCTACCAGCCGATGCTGGGCGACGACGGCACCTCGGTCGCGGGCCTGATCGGCCTGGTCACCCTCCGGGTCCTGGACTACTCCGGCGGCTACCCGCCGCGGGCGTCCGAGGCGGAGCCCGAGCACCTCAACCCGATCCAGGACGACCGCAACCTGCTCATCGAGGGGATCATCGCCGAGAGCGAGGACGAGACCCTCATGGACCGGTACCTCGCCGGCGAGCTGATCAGCACCGACACGCTCGTGCCCGACCTGGAGAAGGCCGTGGCCCGCGGCAACTTCTACCCGGTCATTCCGGTCTGCGCGGGCACCGGCGTCGGCCTCGACGCGCTCCTCGACGGCCTGGTCGACGGCGGCCCCTCACCCTTGGAGCACGACCTGCCCGTCGTGACCGGCGTCGACGGCAGCCCCCGGCCGCCGCTGACCTGCGATCCCGCCGGCCCGCTGGTGGCCGAGGTGGTCAAGACGACGATCGACCGGCACGTCGGCCGGGTGTCGCTGGTGCGCGTCTTCTCCGGCACCCTGCGCCCCGAGCTCACCGTGCACGTCTCCGGCCATGGCCTGACCGAGCGCGGGCACCCCGACCACGACGCCGACGAGCGGATCGCCCACGTCTATTCGCCGCTGGGCGCGCAGCTGCGGGAGGTGCCCTCCTGCATCGCCGGCGACATCTGCGCGATCACCAAGTCGGGCAGCGCCGAGACCGGCGACACCCTCTCCGCCAAGGACCAGCCGCTGCTCATGGAGCCCTGGAGCATGCCCGAGCCGCTGCTGCCGATCGCCGTGGTGGCCAAGTCCCGATCCGACGAGGACGCCCTAGCCAAGAACCTGGCCCGGCTCGTGGCCGGCGACCCGACGCTGCGCCTGGAACGCAACGCCAGCACCCACCAGCTCGTGCTGTGGTGCATGGGCGAGGCGCACGCCGACGTGGTCCTGGACCGGCTCCGGGCCGGCGGCGTGGACCTGGACACCGAGCCGGTGAAGGTCTCGCTGCGGGAGACCTTCGGTGCCGCGTCGAAGGGCCACGGACGCCACGTGAAGCAGTCCGGCGGCCACGGCCAGTACGCCGTCTGCGACATCGAGGTGGAGCCGCTGCCCCGCGGCGCCGGCTTCGAGTTCGTGGACAAGGTCGTCGGCGGGGCGGTGCCGCACAACTACATCCCGTCGGTGGAGAAGGGCGTCCGTGCCCAGCTCGAACGCGGCATCGTCGCCGGCTACCCGGTGGTCGACCTGCGCGTGACCCTCGTGGACGGCAAGGCGCACAGCGTCGACTCCTCCGACGCCGCGTTCCAGACCGCCGGTGCGCTGGCCCTGCGCGAGGCCGCCGAGCACGGCCAGATGACGTTGCTCGAGCCGGTGGACGAGGTCGTCGTACGCGTGCCCGACGCGTACGTCGGCGCGGTGATGAGCGACCTCTCCGGCCGCCGCGGACGCCCGATGGGCTCCGAGGCCGACACCGACGGCGACCACAGCCTGGTCCGCGCCGAGGTGCCCGCGACCGAGCTGGTGCGGTACGCCGTCGAGCTGCGCGCGCTCACCTCCGGGGCGGGCACGTTCACCCGGGCGTACGCGAGGCACGAGCCCATGCCGGCCCACCTGGCCGACGCGGTCCGCAAGGAGCACACGGCCGCCAAGTAGGCGTCAGACGGCCGCCGCCATCGGATACGCCGGAAGGTCGATGGCGGTGGCCGCCTCGTACAGCGGCTTGGTGACCTGCTCGATGATCTGCCGCTTCCACGGGTTGTACTTCAGCGTCCGCATCCCGTAGTTGCGGAACGCGAGCTGCCAGCCGCCGCCGGGCACCATGTCGCCGGCCATCTTGCGGCCCAGCCGCAGATTGCGCTCGGCGTACGGCCGCATCAGCGTCTCGTAGCGGCGGAACGCGGCCTCGTGCCCGTCCGCGGCGGCCAGCTCACCGGCCAGCACGTACGCGCCGACCAGGGCGAGGCTGGTCCCCTGCCCGGACGACGGTGCCGGGCAGTGCGCCGCGTCGCCGAGCAGCACCACCCGCCCGGCCGACCAGCGCGGCAGCTCGACCTGGCTCAGGGAGTCGAAGTACAGGTCGGGGACCCCGTCGAGGGCGTCGAGGAATGCCGGCACCCGCCAGCCCATGCCCGCGAAGCGCTCCCGCAGGATCGGCCGCGGGTCCTGCGGCCGCGGCAGCTGCGGCGAGGCGAACACCAGCCCGGCCCTGGTGCCGGCCGCGGCCCCGGTGCTGTAGGCGAAGACCATGCGCCCGGGCGCGCAGAAGAAGACCTCCTCGTGGTCCAGGCCGAGGTCCTCCGGGACGTCGAAGATCGAGATGTACGCCCCCAGGTGCCGCAGCGGCACGTCGCCCAGGACCAGGCGCCGGGTCGCGGAATGCAGCCCGTCGGCGCCGACGACGAGGTCGAAGCGCCGGGTGACGCCGCTCGCGAAGGTCACCGCCACGCCGTCGGCCCGCTCGTCGAGGGTGGCGATCGAGTCGCCGAAGACGTAGTCGACGTCGCCGGCCGTCGCGTCGTACAGGATCCGGGTGAGGTCCGTCCGCATGATCTCGCGGTCGTCCCCCCGGCGGCCCATCAGCAGGCTCGCGTCGAGCGCGGCGATCGGGGAGCCGTCGGCCCGCACGTAGGTGACGGTCCGCATGGCGGTGTCGGCCGCCCGCACGGCCTCGAACAGACCGAGCCGCTTGAGCACCTCGATCGCCGCCCCCCGGATGTCCACCTTGTAGCCGCCGTCGCGCAGGGCCGGGGCCCGCTCGACGACCGTGGCCCGCATGCCGTGCCGGTGCAGGGCCAGGGCGAGGGCGGGGCCGGCCAGGCCGGCGCCCGAGATCAGAACCTCACGTCGTGTCATGCCGCTACTATACAAACGTCTTATACGTTTGTATAGAACCTAGGATGACGTCCATGGGACACCGGGAGGACCTGCTCGAGGGCGCTAAGCGCTGCCTCTACGAGAAGGGGTACGCGAGCACGACCGCCCGCGACGTGGTGGCCGCCTCCGGCACCAACCTGGGCTCGATCGGCTATCACTACGGCTCCACCCGCGCGCTGATGAACGCCGCGATGCTCAGCGCCATCGAGGACTGGGGTGAGGCCGTCGGCGCCGCCCTCGCCGCGGAGCCGGGCGGTGAGCCCGGCGATCCGCTGGTGCGCTACTGGCGGCGGGTGATCGGCACCCTGGACACCCACCGCGAGCTGTGGCTGGCGAGCGTCGAGGCGATGATTCAGGCCGAGCGCTCCCCCGACCTGCGCGCCCAGCTCGCCGACGGCATGGAACAGGGCCGGCGCGGCCTGGCGGCCCTGCTCACCGGCCGCCCGGAGGACAGCCTGGACGAGGAGACCGTCCGCACGGTCGGCGCCGCCTCCCTGGCGCTCATGTCCGGTGTGATGACGCAGTGGCTGACCGACCCGTCGCGCGCGCCTTCCGCCGAGCAGCTCGCGGCCGGGCTGCGCGCCTTAGCCGTCGGCCGCCACCCAGGCCTTGGCGAGTAGCTCCCGGGTGTCGCCGAGCATCTGCGGCAGCACCTTGGTGCGCCCGATGACCGGCATGAAGTTGCCGTCGCCGCCCCACCTCGGCACCACGTGCTGGTGCAGGTGGGCGGCGATGCCGGCTCCGGCGACCGCGCCCTGGTTCATGCCGAGGTTGAAGCCGTGCGGGCTGCTGGCGCGGCGGATCACACGCATCGCCCGCTGGGTGAAGGCGGCCAGCTCCGCCGTCTCCGGGCCGGTCAGGTCGGTGTAGTCGGCCACGTGCCGGTACGGGCACACCAGCAGATGCCCCGGGTTGTACGGGTACAGGTTGAGCACGACGAAGACCGATTCCCCGCGCGCCACCACCAGGCTGTCACCCTCGGGCAGCCCGGGCGCGACACAGAACGGGCAGCCGGACGGCTTCTCGTAACCACCCTCGGGCCGGTCCGCACCGGAGATGTACGCCATCCGGTGCGGAGTCCAGAGCCGCTCGAGACCGTCCGGTTCCCCCACGTCGCTCACTCGCCCACCCTAATGCCGGGTGTCAGCCGGCGGAGGGTCCGGTGTTGATCCGGGAGCGCACCACCTCGACGACGTGCGCCACCGCCTCGTCGAGCGCCACGCCGTTGCGCTGGGAGCCGTCGCGGTAGCGGAACGACACCGTGCCGCCGTTGACGTCGTCGTCGCCCGCGATCGCCATGAACGGGATCTTCTGCTGCTGCGCCGTACGGATCTTCTTCTGCATGCGGTCCGTCGAGTGGTCGACCTCGGCGCGGATGCCCTCCTTGCGCAGCCGCGCGGCGAACTCCTCCAGGTAGGCCGCGTGGTCGTCGCGAATCGGGATGCCGACCACCTGCACCGGCGCGAGCCAGGCCGGGAAGGCGCCGGCGTAGTGCTCGACCAGGACGCCGAAGAACCGCTCGATCGAGCCGAACTTCGCCGAGTGGATCATCACCGGCTCCTGGCGGGAGCCGTCGGCCGCCTGGTACTCCAGCCCGAAGCGGGCCGGCTGGTTGAAGTCGTACTGGATGGTCGACATCTGCCAGGTGCGGCCGATCGCGTCCTTCGCCTGGACGCTGATCTTCGGGCCGTAGAACGCCGCGCCGCCCGGGTCGAGCACCAGCTCGAGGCCGGACTCCACGGCGACGTCCTCCAGGACCTTGGTGGCCCTGTCCCACTGCTCGTCCGTACCGATGAACTTGTCGCTCTTCGGGTCGCGGGTGGACAGTTCCAGGTAGTAGTCGTCCAGCCCGAAGTCGCGCAGCAGCGACAGCACGAAGTCCAGCAGGTGCTTGATCTCGGCCGGGGCGTCCTCGGCGGTGACGTACGAGTGCGAGTCGTCCTGGGTCAGGCCGCGCACCCGGGTCAGGCCGTGCACCACGCCGGACTTCTCGTAGCGGTAGACCGAGCCGAACTCGAACAGCCGCATCGGCAGCTCACGGTAGGACCGCCCGCGCGACCTGAAGATCAGGTTGTGCATCGGGCAGTTCATCGCCTTGAGGTAGTAGTCGGCGCCCTCCATGTGCATCGGAGGGAACATCGTGTCCGCGTAGTAGGGCAGGTGGCCCGAGGTGTGGAACAGGCCTTCCTTGCTGATGTGCGGCGTGCCGACGTACTGGAAGCCCTCCTCGATGTGGCGGGCCCGCACGTAGTCCTCCATCTCGCGCTTGATCACGCCGCCCTTGGGGTGGAAGACCACCAGGCCGCTGCCGATCTCGTCGGGGAAGGAGAACAGGTCCAGCTCGGTGCCGAGCTTGCGGTGGTCACGGCGCTCGGCCTCCGCGAGGCGGTTCAGGTACGCCTTGAGCTCGTCGCGGCTGGGCCACGCGGTGCCGTAGATGCGCTGCAGCTGCGGATTCTTCTCGCTGCCACGCCAGTACGCGGCGGCCGAGCGCATCAGCTTGAACGCCGGGATCATGCGGGTGGTCGGCAGGTGGGGGCCGCGGCAGAG
Organism: Actinoplanes sp. NPDC049681; assembly: GCF_044465265.1. NCBI lineage: Bacteria > Bacillati > Actinomycetota > Actinomycetes > Micromonosporales > Micromonosporaceae > Actinoplanes > Actinoplanes sp. NPDC049681. The sequence continues at coordinate 650,753 of NZ_JBITLP010000004.1, read as the reverse complement.
GTCGCCCCAGACGCGCGTGCCCTCGCGGTCGAGGTTGTCGTAGTGGGTCAGCTCGCCGGCGCCGACGGCCGCGGCTTCCTCGTCCACGTCGCCCTTGATGTCGACGAGCTCCAGCTTGTACGGCTCGTGCGCCAGCTCCGCCTTGGCCTCGTCGAGCGACGCGTACTCGCGGCGGCGGAAGGACTGGCCCGCCTTGACGATCTCCTGCATCCGCTTCTCGAGCTTCGTGAGGTCCTCCGGCTGGAACGGCTTCTCCACGTCGAAGTCGTAGTAGAAGCCGTCCCGGATGGGCGGGCCGATGCCCAGCTTGGCCTCGGGGAAGACGTCCTGCACGGCCTGCGCGAGCACGTGCGCGGCGGAGTGGCGCAGCACGTTCAGCCCGTCCGGCTCGTCCATCGCGACCGGGGTCACCTCGGCGTCCTGGGCGGGTGCCCAGTCGAGGTCACGCAGGCGCCCGTCCGTGTCCCGGACGACGACGATCGCCTTAGGACCGGACTGCGGGAGGCCGGCGGCGGCCACCGCGTCGGCCGCCGTCGTCCCCGCCGGCACGACCAGAGCTGCGGACACGGTGGTTCTCCTTCGGTCGACGAGCGGATTCGCAGACGATGCTAGTAGGTCCCCCGGCTCACCTTTCGAGCGACGCGGCCACCCACTCCGGTAGTGGTTCACGAGCGCTGATCCACTCCGCCGGAATGCCGTCCACCCCGGTGTGGGCGGCCACGACTCCCCCGGCCATCGCCGCCGTGGTGTCCACGTCACCGCCGGCCGCGATGCACGCCGTGATCGCGCGCGGATAGTCGGTGAGGTGGTGCGCGGCGACCCACAGCGCGAACGGCACCGAGTCCTGCGCCATCGCACGGGTGCCGGTGCCCAGCTCGTACGCGGCCTCGCCCGCGTCGTGAATGCGGGTGGCGAGCACGAGGCCGTCGCGCACCCGGCTGTGCGGGGTGTGGGCCACCACCGCGCCGAGCAGGTCGACCGGCCGGCCGTCCAGCCTGGCCGCGGCGGCCACCGCGGCGGCGACCGTCACCGCCACCCCGCCGGCGATGCCCTCGGGGTGGGCGTGGGTGACCTCCGCGGCCCGGGCGCCCTGGACGGCGGCGTGAGCGAGTGAGTCGGCGTGCCAGGCCCCGAGCGGCGCGGCCCGCATGGCGGCGCCGTTGCCCGCCGAGCCCTGCCCGTCGAAGGCGGCCGCCGCCGCGAGCGGCCACGGGGTGCCTTCGCGGATCTGACGCAGCATGACGACAGCTCCGGGGCCGTATCCGCGATAGGGGTCGAAGTGCCGCCCCAGGAGGTCGGCGAAGCGGTCCCGGTCGAGCTCGGCGTCGTCACTGGCCGTCAGGGCGCCGAGGAGGCAGCAGGCCTCCTCGGTGTCGTCGGTCCACGGCCACGGCGGGTCCGGCAGCACACCGGGGCGGATGCCGGGAACGAAGTACTGGGCACCGAGAGCGTCGCCCACCGAGAGCCCGGTGAGGGCGTCGGCGGCGAGCGCCGCCCGGGTGTCTGGAAAGAGTGTGAAGGACATCGGTGCTCGAATCCTACCGCCGATTTGGTGACTCTCCGTATCGGAGAGATGCCGCTGAATGACGGATTCGGTCTATCTTGCCAAGGGCAGTACCTTCTTCGCATGGCCACGGTGTTGCTCGTCGAGGACGACCACGTCGTGCGCGGTGCGATGCTCCGGTCGCTGGCCGACCGGGGGCACGCCGTGCACGCCGTCGGCACGGCTCTCGACGCCCTGCGCCGGGTCGCCGCGGAGACACCCGACCTCGTGGTGCTCGATCTGGGGCTGCCCGACCTCGACGGCTCGGACGCGCTGCGGATGCTGCGCGGGATCACCGACGTGCCGATCATCATCGCCACCGCGCGCGACGACGAACAGACGGTCGTGCGGCTGCTGCGCGCCGGGGCCGACGACTACATGGTCAAGCCGTTCACCGGCGCCCACCTCGACGCGCGGATCACCACGGTGCTGCGCCGGGTCGGCCGCGCCAGCCGCACCGCCCAGCCGGCCGTGCACGAGGTGGGTGAGCTGCGCGTCGACATCGGCGAGCGCAGCGCCAGCCTCGGCGACCAGCCGCTGGCCCTGACCCGCAAGGAATTCGATCTGCTGGCCTATCTGGCCGCACGCCCGGGCCGGGTCGTCTCGCGTCGTGAGCTGTTGGAGGAGGTATGGCGACAGCCGTCAGTCGGCGAGGACCAGACGATCGACGTGCATCTGTACTGGCTCCGTCGGAAACTGGGCGAATCCGCAGCGAAGCCTCGCTACCTGCGCACCGTGCGGGGGGTCGGATTCCGGTTGGTGGCCCCGGACTGAGGGCCCGGCTGGCCTACGTCAGCGCCGCCACCACCACCATCGCCGCCCTCGCCTTCCTCATCCCGCTGGGCTGGGAGCTGCGGGCGGACCACCGCGACAGCGCCATGGCCGCGGCCCAGCAGCGCAGCGCCACGGTCGCCGGGGCGGTCGCCGCGAACGCCAACAAGAAGGGCGTCGACGCCGCGGTCAAGGCGGCCGGCGGTGACGTGGTCGTGCACGCCCCCGGCACGACCAAGGACAGCCGCGTGCCCGTCGAGAAGCTGGTCGCCGCCGCGCGCGGCAACGAGCCCGTCGAGGTCGACGTCGACGGCGGGGTGGTCCGGCTGCAGCCCGTCGCCGCGAACGAGAAGACGTCCGTGGTCGAGGTCTTCGTCCCCGACGCCGAGCTCGGCGCGGGCACCGCCCGGGACTGGTGGATCCTGCTCGGGATCATGGCCGGCCTGGTCATCGGCTCGGTGATCGTGGTCGACCGGCTGGCGCGCGGCGCGGTCGCCTCGGTCCGCAACCTGGTCCACGCCGCGATGGCGGTCGGCGGGGGCGACCTCGGCGTCCGCATCCAGCCCTCCGGTCCCCGCGAGCTGGCCGAGGCCGGGTACGCGTTCAACCGCATGGCCGACCGCCTCGTCACGTCCCGCACCAGCGAACGGGAACTGGTCGCCGATCTCTCGCACCGGCTGCGTACGCCGCTGACCGTGCTGCGCCTCGACGCCGAGGCGCTCGACCCGGACGACACCCACATCGGCGAGTTCTCCGCGGCCGAGCTCGACCGCCGCCGCGGCATCCGGCGCATCCGGCAGGCGATCGTCACCCTCGAGGGCGAGGTCGACCAGCTCATCAACACCACGCGCGCCGCGGTCGCCGCCCAGGTCGCCGACGCCCCCGAGGAGGGGCTGTGCGACGCCGCCGAGGTCGTCCGGGACCGCATGGTCTTCTGGTCCGCCCTGGCCGGCGACCAGAACCGGCAGTACCGGGTGGTCGGTGCCCAGCTGCGCATCCCGGTGCCGGTGGCGCGCACGGAGCTCGCGGCGGCCCTCGACGCGGTGCTGGGCAACGTTTTCCGCTACACCCCCCAGGGCACGGCGTTCGAGGTCGGCATCTCCCGCCGGGACGGCTGGGTGGCGCTGCGCGTCGACGACGCCGGGCCGGGCATCGACGACCCGGAGAAGGCGCTGCAGCGCGGGCAGAGCGAGCAGGGCTCGACCGGCCTGGGGCTGGACATCGCGCGGCGGGCAGCCCAGGCCGCGGGCGGCTCGGTCAGCCTGGCACGGGCCGCCATGGGCGGTGCCAGCGTGGTGATGCTGCTCGCCGACGCGGAGGCGCCCCCGAAGCAGGCGAGCCGGTTCGGGCTCGTCGGCCGCCTGGCCCGGGAACGCGATTCCGCGAAGCGCAAACGGCCGCATCAGCGCACGGACGAGTCGTGAGCACGGCAAGGCGGCGGCAAGAGGCGCAATTACCCCGGACGGTAGAAGGATTGCTTAGATCTGTATTAAGGGCGTTCCCCTGGCGCGGCCGGGCTGGCACGCTCTACCCCGATCCCATCCGGCTTCCCGGTCCGAAGCCCGCAACACGTCCCCACACCCCGGACCGGCGAAGCCCTCGCGCGGTGGGAGGTGGTCACCCCATAACCCCCTCCCACCGCGCCCCCGCAGCAGGAGGAGATGGTTTGCCCGCGCACCGACGGCCTGCGCTTCGTGGGGAGGCACCGCAACGGCGGCGCCCGGCCCCCGACCGCGGCCGGCGGCACGCCAGCCCCCGTGCGCACCGGCTGCTGCCGATCCTGCTCGGCGTCTTCGTGCTCGGGATCGGAGGCGTGGTCGGCCCCAGCGTCGTCAGCGGCGGCTGGAACGCGGGCGGCGGCAGCCAGGGCCGCGAGCGCATCACGTACGCGTCCCTGCCCGACGATGACCCCGGCCAGGGCCTCGTCTACGACGGCCTGGTCCCGGCGGGCAAGGACTCGCTCTGCGCCGGTACGTACGAGCTCGACGACGAGACCTGCACGCACGGTCCCGACCCGGCACCGGCGGGACTGCGGGTGAGCCGCGACGTCAGCCCGGTGACCGGCAAGGTGCCCGAGCCGGTCGAGCCGCGGCGCGAGTCGGCCGCCGTCCCCCCGGACGCGGAGATCGTCCGCGACGAGGGCGGCAGCTCGCTCACGCCGGGCGCTCCCGCGCTCATCCCCGACGCCGCCCCCGGCCAGGCCGACTTCATCATGGGCGGCCACGACGTGGCGTGCGAGGGCGACGGGCGTACGGGCAACCGCATCCAGGTGCTCTACCTGCACGAGTTCGGCACGCCGAGCCGATACACCGGCTACCTGGGCTCGATCCGCAACTGGGCGGCCGGCGTCGACCAGATCTTCGACGCCAGCGCGGCCGAGACCGGCGGCTCCCGGCACGTCCGGTTCGTCACCACCCCGCAGTGCCGGGTCGACGTCGCCGAGGTCCAGATGCCCGAGGGCGCCCTCGCGTCGTTCACGCGCAACATCGCCGCCCTGCAGACGCTCGGCTACAACCGCAACGACCGCAAATACCTGATCTTCGCCGACGCCAACGTCTACTGCGGCATCGGCACGTACATCGCCGACCACCGCGCGGGGCTCGGCAACCGCAACAACGGCGGGCCGTCGTACGGGCGGGTCGACGCCGGCTGCTGGAGCTCGGCGGTCGCGGCCATGGAGACCACCGAGATGCTGGGCGCGCTGCTGCAGGACTCCCCCAACTCGACGGGCGCCGGCAGCTGCACCGACGACAGCGACCTGCTGTGCCGCCCGGACCGGTCCGGCTCCGCCCTGCGGCAGGTGTGCGCGAAGAAGCACGAGACCCGACTCGACTGCGGCAACGACGACTACTTCAGCACCGACCCGAAGCCGGGCAGCTACCTGGCGGAGAACTGGAACGTCGCGCAGAGCGAGTTCCTGCTGCGCAGCGACGGCGGCGACGAGGCGCCGGACGCACCGAACGCGCGCCCGGCCGAGCCCGACGCGACGCCCGGCGCCACCCCCTCCGCGAAGCAGACGCAGGTCCCCGTCTCGGAGGCCCCGGCTCCGCCGGCCCCGGGGAACGGCGACACCGGCGGCAACAACGGCACGGGCAGCAACGCCGGCGGTAATGGCAACGGCAACGGCGGCAGCAACGCCGGTGGCAACGGTACGGGCAACGGCGGCGACGCCTCCGACGGTGGCGGCGATGCGCCGGCGGGTCCGGCCGACCCGGGGGCGTCGGCGGAGCCGGTCCCGACCAGCGGCGCCCCGGTGGCCGCCGATCCGATCGTGCACACGGGCGGCAAGCCGGGAACCGAGCCGGTGGCAGCCGTGCAGGCAGTGCTCGAGGTCCGCGACCCGACCAGCACGTCGGTCCGGCTCACGTGGAGCGCGGCCGCTCCGGAGGCGGAGTACGAGGTCGACGTCGACGGGGCGATCATCGCCACCACGAAGGCGACCCGGGCCCGGCTGATCGGCCTGCGGCCGGACACCAAGTACCAGGTGACCATCCGCAATGCGAAGTCCGGCTACACGGCGAAGGGCGTCGCGCAGTCGGCGCCCGCGGCCCGGCCGGCGGCGAACTCCTGGTTCGTCCTGACCAACTCGCTCACCGGCGGCGCGGCCGACCTGTACGCGGCCCGCACGGCCAACGGCACACCGCTCACCCTGGGCGGCGCGGACGGCGGCTCCCAGCAGCAGTGGAAGCTCGTCCCGGCCGGGGGCGACACCTTCTCCCTGCAGTCGCGGGCCAGCGGCAAGTGCGTGGTCCCGCTGGGTGGCAACCCGGTGGCCGGTGCGCCGCTGGTGCAGGGCGACTGCGACAGTGGCCGGTGGAAGCTGTTCGCCACCGATCACGGGTTCAGCCTGCGGACCAACGTGGGCAACCTGGCTGCCGGGGTGGGCAACCAGCGCTTCGGACCGGCCCGCCTGCTCGTGCTGCAGAACCCGGAGCAGGCGCGGCACCAGAGTTGGACGGCGGTGCCCGGCTGACGTCCGGGCGAGGGAGAGTGACGATGCTGGACACCGACGTACGCCCCGTACCGGAGGTCGACGAGGACGACCGGAAGCCGTTCAACCGGCGCCGGATCGTCCGGGTGGTGGCGATCCTGACGATCGGCATCCTCGCCGTGCTGGCGATCTGGCAGGACCCGCTCTACGCGGACCGCTTCTAGCCGCCGGCCTGCCCGTCAGCCCGAGATCCGGCCCGCGGCGTAGTCGTCGATCTCGGCGATGAGGCGCTCCTTGCCCGCCGCGGGCAGGAACGACGCGCTGACGGCCGCCCGGGCCAGGTCGGCCACGCCCGTGCGGTCCAGGCCGAGCAGGTGCGCGGCCTCCGCGTACTCCTCCTCGAGCGTGGTGCCGAACATGGGCGGGTCGTCCGAGTTGATCGTGACGGGCACGCCGGCCGCCACCAGCGTGGCCAGCGGGTGCTCCTCGATCGAGGCCACGGCCCGGGTCCGCACGTTCGACGTGGGGCACACCTCGAGCGGGATCTCCTCCTCGGCCAGGTACGCCATCAGCTGCGGGTCCTGCGCCGCCGAGATGCCGTGGCCGATCCGCTCGGCGCCCAGGTCGCGCAGGGCGTCCCAGATCGTCTCCGGGCCGGTCGTCTCCCCGGCGTGCGGGACGCTGTGCAGCCCGGCCGCGCGCGCCTTGTCGAAGTACGGCTTGAACTGCGGCCGGGGCACGCCGATCTCGGGTCCGCCGAGGCCGAAGCTGATCAGCCCGTCCGGCCGCTCCTCCAGCGCGATGCGCAGCGTCTCCTCCGCGGCCGGCAGCCCCGCCTCGCCCGGGATGTCGAAGCACCAGCGCAGCTCGACGCCGAAGTCCCGGGCGGCCCCGGTCCGGGCGTCCTCGATCGCCGCGCAGAACGCCGGCGCCGGGATGCCACGGCGCACGTGCGAGTACGGCGTGACGGTCAGCTCGGCGTATCGGACCTGCTGGCGGGCGAGCTCCCGGGCGACCTCGTAGGTCAGCGTCCGGACGTCCTCGTCGTCGCGGATCAGGTCGACCACGCTCAGGTAGACCTCGATGAAATGGGCGAAGTCGCGGAACGCGAAGTAGTCGGCCAGGTGGGCGGGATCGGCGGGCACCGGGGAGTCGCCCTCGTGCCGGGCGGCGAGCTCGGCGACGATCCGGGGCGAGGCCGAACCCACGTGATGCACGTGCAGCTCGGCCTTCGGCAGACCGGCGATGAACGAGGCGAGCTCGGTCACTTTTCCTCCTGGACATGGGCCACGACGAAGATCCGGCGGAACGGGAACGCCACGTGTCCGCTCCGGGCAGGGTAGACCGCCGTGAGCTTCGCGCCGAGCGTGGCCCGGAAGGCGCGCCATCGCGTGTCGTCCAGGGCCGCCTTGACCGGCCGCAGCGCCGTGCCCTCCATCCAGCGCAGCACCGGGTGTTCGTCGCCCGTGGCGGGCAGGAGATGGACGTACGTCGTCTCCCACGCGTCCACGGCGGCGCCCTCGGCCAGCAGCCGCGCGGCGTACCCGGCGGCGTCGTCGACCGGAGCCTCGCGGACCAGGTCGCCGAGGGCATCGGCGAAGGGCTCGCTGCGCGCCACCTCGCGCAGCGCCCGGTGCGACGGCGCGTCGAAGTTGCCCGGCACCTGCATCGCGAACCAGGCTCCGGACGGCAGCGACCGGACCCATGCCGTCAGCAGGTCGCCGTGCCCGGGCACCCATTGCAGGGCCGCGTTGGTGATGACGACGTCCGTGCCGGGTCCGGGACGCCAGTGCGCGAGGTCTCCCAGCCGGAACTCGGCGGGCGACCCCAGCGCGGCGGCCTTGGCGATCATCTCGGGCGAGGAGTCGAGGCCCACGACCCGGGCACCGGGCCAGCGCTCGGCGAGCGTGGCGGTGAGCTCGCCGGGCCCGCAGCCGAGGTCGACCACCGTGCGGGGCCGCTCGGCGCCGACCCTGGCCACCAGGTCGAAGAAGGGACGTGACCGCTCCTGGCCGAAGCGGTGATAGACGGCGGGATCCCACATTGCCAACCTCCAAACCGTACGTACGTCTTGCTATAGCGTACGTTAGGCTCGCCCGGTGGAAAAGCGCAGCTTCGGCCGCCTCGGCCGGGATGTCGGAGCGATCGGACTCGGTGCCTGGCAGCTCGGCGCCGACTGGGGCGAGGTGAGCGAGGAGGACGCCCACGCCACGCTCGGCGCCGCCGTCGACTCCGGCGTGACCTTCATCGACACCGCCGACGTGTACGGCGACGGCCGCAGCGAACAGGTCATCGGCAGCTTCCGCAAGACCCGGCCGGGCCTGACCGTCGCCACCAAGATGGGCCGACGGGTGCCGCAGGAGCCGGAGAACTACACACTGGACAACTTCCGGGCGTGGACCGACCGCTCCCGCAGCAACCTCGGCGTCGACACCCTCGACCTGGTGCAGCTGCACTGCCCGCCCACGCCGGTGTTCAGCACCGACGCCGTCTACGACGCGCTCGACACCCTGGTGCAGGAGAAGCGCATCGCGGCGTACGGGGTCAGCGTCGAGAAGGTCGACGAGGCCCTCGCGGCGATCGCCCGACCGGGCACCGCCAGCGTGCAGATCATCGTCAACGCGCTGCGGCTGAAGCCGCTCGAGCGTGTGCTGCCCGCGGCGGCCGAGGCGGGCGTCGGCATCATCGCCCGCGTCCCGCTCGCCTCCGGGCTGCTGTCCGGCCGCTACGACGAGAACACCAGCTTCCCCGCGGACGACCATCGGAACTACAACCGCCACGGCGAGGCCTTCGACGTCGGCGAGACCTTCTCGGGCGTCGACTTCCGTACGGGTCTGGAGGCGGTGCGGCGGCTGCGGCCGTACGTGCCGGAGGGCGCGACGATGGCCCAGTTCGCGCTCCGCTGGATCCTGGACCACCCGGCGGTGACGGTGGTGATCCCCGGCGCCCGCAACGCCGATCAGGCCCGCGGCAACGTGGCGGCGGCCGATCTGGCGCCCCTGCCCCGCGAGGCCCACGAGGCCGTGCGGACGGTCTACGACGAGCTGATCCGGCCGCAGGTCCATGAGCGCTGGTGAGCAGGGGCCCGCGGCCCCGGACGAAGGCGTGCCGCTGAAGGGCTGGCTCTGGCTGACGGGCGGCATGCTCGCCCTGGTGATCGGGGTGCTGTGGACGGCCCAGGGTCTGGACCTGGTCCACGACAGCATCATGAGCGGCGTGACCGCGTTCGCCGTGGTCGGGCCCGTGCTCGCGGTGGCGGGGCTGGGCCTGATCGTGACCGGGGTCCGCGTGCGGGCGCGCCACAAGCGACAGCCGGCCACGCCGCAGGAGAAGAAGCCGTAGAAAGCAGACGGCCCCGCACCCTGCCGGAGCAGGACCCGGGGCCTTACTGCTGGAGCCGACCTCCGCCAGGCGGTCGGCTGCCGGCATCACGGCCGGCCGGTAGGTCTCAGAGGGGGCGAACCTGCTCCGCCTGCGGGCCCTTCTGGCCCTGGGCGATCTCGAACTCGACCCGCTGGTTCTCTTCCAGAGTGCGGTAGCCGCTCGTCTGGATGGCCGAGAAGTGGACGAACACGTCAGCACCCCCGCCGTCGACGGTGATGAAGCCGAAGCCCTTGTCTGCGTTGAACCACTTCACGGTTCCTTGCGCCATGCTGAACTCTCCTTCTGGAAATGCCGGCCCGGTGATGCGGGGCCGATGGTCGTTTTCGTGCAGCGGAGCCGCGAACGGCCATTCAGAAGGAACCGCCTCCTGCAGAAGGCTTACCGCCTGACCACTTACGCAAAAACTGGCCACACTGTACCCGAAGAACCACCCGAAAAGCTTCCCCTTGGACGAATCCCGTGGACTCCGGCACCAGCGAAAAAGGCCCCCAGCAGCGCTGAGGGCCTTGACGGTGGTCGATACAGCTATCCCAGATATCAGTCCGGCCACGTACCCGTAATCTTGCGGACACCTGCCGCCCCGCCCCGGTCGACGAGCGCCTTGACCGTGGCGAAGATCGCGCCTTGCAGCGCGGCGGCAGCGATGATCTCTCCCCAGCCGCGATCCTCGTCGGTGGCGTTCGGTGCGTCGTCGTCGCCGGAGGCCAGCTTCCAGACCTCCTTGAAGATGAAGCCCGCGAGGGCGCCCGCGCCGATGCCCAGCAGCAGGCCCACCGGCTTGTACGCCACCTTCTGGAGCTTCCCGCTCACTTACGCCTCCCCCGGACGATCAGGATGATGCCGACCAGCGCCACGCCGGCCGCGAGCACCGCCGCGAACGGCACGGGGTTACGGCGTACCTGCTCGCGGGCCTCCTGCGCCTTGTCGAGGGCGCCCGTCTCCCGGACCTTGTCCAGCGCCGGGGAGACCTTGTCGCCGGCCTGGGAGGTCGCGGAACGCACCTTGTCGGACGCGACCGCGGCCGCGTTGGCCGCCACCCCGCGCACCTTCTCGGTCGCCTCGTGGACCTGGGCCTTCGCCTTGGCCTTGGTCAGCTCCACCTGCTCCTTGGCCCGGGCCTTCACATCCGCCTTGGCCGCGAGGGCCTGGACGGTCTCGCCCAGCTCCGCCCGGGTCTGCTTGATCTCCGCACGAAGTGCGTCCACGTCGGGCTTGGCACCCGACCCACCGTTCTTGTCGCTCATGCCCGGCTCCTGCCGCTCTTGATCGCGTGCTTGACCTCGTCGACGTCCGCCTTCGCGCTCTCGATCGCGGACTTCGGCTCCGGCGGGACCGCCTGGGTGACCTGCTTCTTGCCGAGCAGCGCCAGCACTCCGGCCGCGGCGAACAGCACCACGGAGACGATCAGCGCGGCCAGCCACAGCGGCAGGAAGAGGTCCAGCACGATGATCAGCGTGGCGAGGAGCGCGCCGACGCCGTACAGGGCGAGCACGCCGCCTCCGCCGAACAGACCCACACCGATGCCGGCGTGCTTGCCTTTCTCCGCGAGCTCCGCCTTGGCGAGTGCGATCTCGTCCCGGACGAGGCGGGTGATCTGCTCGCTCGCCTTCTGGACCAATTCCGAGGTGGACTGGTCGGTCCCCGGACGGGCCGGGCTACCGTTCAGGACATCGGCCATGGTGTCCTCCTTTCACTCCTCGCTGTATGCCCTGCGGGGAACCAAATCAATCCTGCACCGGAAACACCGCCCTCACGGGCGGTCACCGGAAGTTGTGGCCGGGATCGGACGGGCGGGTGCGCCGATATCGCCGGGCTCGTCGTAGCCGCGCTGAGCTGGGGTGTCGTCCGGGCCGCCGAAAGCGGCGGCCCGCTCGTCGCCGTCCCCGGGACCGCTGAAGACCCGGGCATCGTCAGACGCTTCGGCGGCGAAGCCGTTGCTCGTGGAGCGGCCCGGCCCCTGACGGTCGAGACGGGCCACGTCGGCGCGTACCCGGGGCAGGGAGTCGCGGCGGTGCTCGAAGACCCACGCGACGAGTCGCTCGCGCACCAGGCAGCGCAGATCCCACAGGGCTCCCGCGTCGTGGGCGCTCACCAGGGCCCGGAGCCGGATCATGCCGCCGACCGCGTCGGTCACCTGCAGCACGCACACCCGGCCGTCCCACAACTCGGTACCCTCGCAGACCTTGCGCAGCTCGGCACGCAACGGCTCCACCGGCGCGGACCAGTCGACGTCGATCTCGGCGGTGCCCAGCACTGCCGATCCGGTGCGGGTCCAGTTCTGGAAGGGCTTGGTGGTGAAGTACGACGTGGGCAGGATCAGCCGCCGGTCGTCCCAGATCTGCACCGCGACGTACGTCAGGGTGATGTCCTCGATGCGGCCCCACTCCCCCTCGACGACCACGACGTCGTCGATGCGGACCGCGTCGCTGAACGCGAGCTGGAGCCCGGCGAAGACGTTGCCGAGCGTGCTCTGGGCGGCCAGCGCGGCGATCACCGAGACGATGCCCGCGGAGGCCAGCACGCTCGCGCCCAGCGCCCGTACGCCCGGGAAGGTCATCAGCACCACGCCGAGGGTGAGCACGACGATCGCCGCCACGGTGACCCGGCGCAGCATCTGCACCTGGGTCTTGAGGCGGCGGGCCTTCATGTTGTCCGGGACGTCCACCCGCCACTTGGCGAGCGCGAGGTCCTCGAGCACCAGCAGCAGCGCGCCCACCAGCCACGCCACCGTAGCGATCACGAGGATCACCAGTGCGTGCAGGACACCGGCGCGGCCCGGGAAGTCCCCGCCGAAGCCGCGGACGGCCACCTGCACGGCGAAGACCGTGGCAGTGGCCAGGAACGGGTGGTGCGCGGTGGCCGCCAGATCGCAGAGCAGCTGGGAGCGGCGGCCGAGGCGGTTGGTGATCCAGTGCACGGTCTCGACGATCACGATCGCGGCTCCGGCCGCGACCACGACGGCGAGCAGGGCGGTCAGAAGGCTGGTCACGGTTCCCTCTCCTCACCGAGGTTCGTTGCCAGCGACCCAGCTTGCCCTGCCCGCGCCGGGATTCCACCCCGCTCGGGGAAGGTCAGACCTTCCTCACACCTTGCGGTAGCGGGCCTGGAAGAAGCAGTAGATGCCGAACGCGGCGATGCCGAGCGCGATCAGACCCAGCAGCCACGGGCCGTACGGCTGACCGGCCAGCGTCTTGAGGGCGGCGTCGAGTCCGCGCGCCTTCTTGGGGTCGTACGTGACCGCCGCGGCAACGACCAGCACGCCGGCGATGCCGAACGCGACACCCTTGCTGGTGTACCCGGCCACACCGAGCCGGCGGGTGGTCTTGTGCACCGCCGGGTTCATCTGCTCGGTGTGGAGCCGCTTCTCGAACTTCTTCTTGATTCCGTAGATCACGAGTCCGATGCCGACGCCCACCACGACCACACCGACGAGGCCGATCAGGAAACGCCCACCGGTGCTGTCCATGAGGCTGGACGCGCCCTTCTGCTGGCTGTCGCCCGTGGACGCGTTGGCGCCCTTCAGGACCTTGATGCCGGTCCAGGCGAACGACAGGTAGATGATCGCCCGGATACCGGACATCACCCGGGTGGCGATCGCCTCCTTGTCCTGCTCACCGCTCTCGCCGATGGCGGCCTCGAACGCCTGCCACAGGGCGAGGCCGACCATGCCGACGACGGTGATGACCACGAGGGTCTTGCCCATCGGCTGGCTCGCCAGGTTCTGGAAGGCCCCGGACTGGTCGCCCTCCGCGGACGAGTTGCCGAAGGCCAGCTGCAGCGCGATCCAGGCGAAGATCAGGTGGATGACGCCGTACGCGATGAAGCCACCGCGAGCCAGGTATTCGAGGGGTTTGCTGTCGGCCGCGCGTGACGCCGTGCTGCGGACGTGTGAGGAGGCAGTCATGGCGCTGATATGACCGGCGGCGGATTTCTCCAAACCTGCCCCGACGTGCGGAGGACGTGCTAGCGCGACACCTGGAAACTGACGCTGTCGGCGTCGATGCTGTCCAGGGAGACCTGCAGGCCGCCCACGTTGACGGCCTGCTGGCCCTTCGACAGCTGCACCTGCTCGCCGGCGACCTCGAGGGTCACGGTGTTCTGGTCGGCGCTGACGAACTTGGCCTCCACGCCGAGGACCTCGGCGCTCGCGTTCACGCTGCGGTCGATGGTCACCGTGCACTGGTCGAGCCCGCAGTCGACGTTGTCGCTGCTGCACCCGGCGAGCAGGGTGAGGCCCAAGGTCGCAGCGGCGATCAGGGCGGCGAGCGGGCGTGCGGCGGTGGTCGTCACGTGATCGAGGATACGGGGCCGATGCGACGCCCCGGGGCCGGTCAGGCCGCGAGCGCCTGCTCGGTACGCCCCGGGGCGAGCTCGCCCGCGATGAGCTCGGCGGCGGCCCGGCCGCAGGCACGCGTAGCGCCGTACGTGGCGACGTGCAGGCCGCCGCTCACCGAGACCGGCACGCCCATCTCCACCACGATCGTGTCGGGGCGGACGGCGAGCGTGCGGGCCAGCGCGTCGCCCACCCAGGGATGGCGGTGGGCGTCGCGGACCACGAGGACGAGCGGGCGGGCGCCGCTGCCGTCGAGGATCGGCGCGACCGGGTCGGTCACTCCGGCGAGGTCGTCGGCGGAGAGCCGGATCGACGTCGTGCCGGGGAGCAGCTCGCTGAGCGGCGCGCCCACCCCCCAGGGCGTCTCGGCGCCGATCGCGATGTTGCGCGGCGGCGCGAACTCGACCACGTGCGGCGCGGTCCGCAGCGGCAGATCGGGGGCGTCGGCGGTGGTGGTCACCTTCACCGCGCGACGGGCGGCGGCCTGGCCCACGGCCGAGCCGCCGATCACCGCGACCTCGTGGTTCGCGGATCCCGCCGCATCGGCGGCGGCGCGCGCGCCGATCGCCGTCTGGGTCTCCAGGGTCCAGGTGGCCAGCCGGCGGACCCGCGCCGCCGCGTCGTGCAGGCGCTCCTCGGCGAGTTCACCGCTGCGGACGGCCGCGACGACGGCGTCGAGCAGCCGTTCGGCGGTCCGTTCGTCGGCGTGGTCCCCGCCCACGCAGATCGCGTCAGCCCCCGCCGCGAGTGCCTTGACGGTGGCGCCCTCGAGCCCGTACTTGCGGCGTACGCCCTGCATCTCGATGCCGTCGGTGACGATGAGCCCGTCGAAGCCGAGCTCCTCGCGCAGCAGACCGGTGAGGATGCGCCGGCTGAGCGTGGCGGGCAGCTCGGGGTCGTACGCCGGCACGAGCAGGTGGCCGGTCATGATCGACTGAACGCCGGCCGCGATGGCGGCCCGGAAGGGCACCAGCTCGCACTCCGCGAGGCGGGCCAGGTCGTGGTCGATGACGGGTACGTCGTGGTGCGAGTCGACGGCGGTGTCCCCGTGGCCCGGGAAGTGCTTGGCGCAGGCGGCCACGCCGGCCTCCTGCAGGCCCCGGATCCAGGCCGAGCCGTGGCGGGCCACGAGCGGTGCCTCGGCGCCGAACGCGCGTACCCCGATGATCGGGTTGTCGGGGTTGCAGTTGACGTCGGTGTCGGGGGCGTAGTCCAGGGTGATGCCGGCGTGGGCCAGCTCCAGACCCAGGTCGCGGGCGACGGCCTCGGTCAGGTCCGGGTCGTCGACGGCGCCCAGGCCCAGGTTGCCGGGGCGGGAGCTGCCGTGCCGCGACTCGAAGCGGGTGACGTCGCCGGCTTCCTCGTCGATCGCCACGATGACCTCCGGCCGCTCGGCGCGCAGCTGGGCCGTGAGGGCCGCGACCTGCCCGGGCGACTGGACGTTGCGGGCGAACAGCGCCACGCCGCCGAGGCCCTCCGCGAGCCGGCGGCGCACCCAGTCCGGCACGGTGGTACCGACGAATCCGGGCTGCAGTACCGTCGCGGCGAGTCGGTGCAGTTCGCCAGAATTCGGCATGAGTCCGCGTACCTCCGGTGACGATCATTACGCGCCCGGTGAGCGCGTACCCCTCAGTGATCGACCGACAACCGTCATGGGCGCGGCGACGCCCTATGGTCGCCCAGATCGCGACTTCAGTCAACAAACCTTTCTATTAAGCATGGATGAAGTGGGCGGCGCTAAGCTTCGCCGGTGCCGCAGAATCTGGCCGCCTCCGGCGTCGACTGGTCCCAGGTGCACGCCGTACGCCTGCTGGGCGTGGCGCTCGCCGCCCTGCTCCTGCTGTGGGCCATCAGGAGGATGTTCGGCGGCAAGTGAACGGGGTATCCGCCGGGCATGCGAATCGGATATTTCCTGTCCAGCGAGGAGTACACCCCGGCCGAGCTCATCGAGCAGGCCAAGGGCGCGGAGCGGGCCGGGTTCTCGGCACTCTGGATCTCCGACCACTACCACCCGTGGGTCGACGCCCAGGGCCAGAGCGCCTTCGTGTGGTCCACCATCGGGGCCCTCAGCCAGGCCTGCAGCCTGCCCGTCACGACGGCGGTGACCTGCCCGACCGTCCGCATTCACCCGGCCGTCATAGCGCAGGCCGCCGCGACCAGCGCCGTGCTCACCGGCGGCCGGTTCCGGCTCGGCGTCGGCACCGGCGAGGCGCTCAACGAGCACATCTTCGGCGACGCCTGGCCCGAGGCGGACGTACGGCTCGAGATGCTCGAGGAGGCCGTCGAGATCATGCGCGAGCTGTGGAAGGGCGGCGTGGTCTCGTACCGGGGCAAGCACTACACGGTCGAGAACGCACGGATCTACACGCTGCCCGAGAAGCCCGTCGAGATCCTCGTCTCCGGCTTCGGGCCCAAGGCTATCGAGGTGGCTGCCCGGATCGGCGAGGGCTTCATCAGCGTGAGCCCGGACGGTGACGCGGTCCGCCAGTTCCGCTCCGCCGGCGGCGGCGACCGTGTCTGCCAGGCCGGTTTCAAGGCGGCGTTCGCCCCCAGCGAGGACGAGGGCGCGCGGATCGCGTACGAGAAGTGGCCGAACGCCGGCGTGCCCGGCGAGCTGTCCCAGGTGCTGCCGTCGCCCAAGCACTTCGAGCAGGCGTCCCAGCTGGTCACCCAGGACATGCTGAAGGAGGCGTTCGTCTGCGGCAACGACCCGCAGGCACACCTCGAGATGATCGGGAAGTACGCCGAGGCCGGCTTCGACGAGGTCTACGTCGCCAACACCGGGCCGAACTACCAGGGCCTGTTCGACCTGTACGCCGAGCACGTCCTCCCCAAGCATCAGTAGGGTTTCGTGGTGGCCCGGCCAGGGCACAATGGCCGCTCGATGAAGATCCCCGTCTACGGGCCGCGCCTGCGCAGGGTCGCCCGCAAGCACTTCGGCTGGCCCGCCCTGCGCCCCGGCCAGTTCAAGCCCATGCGAGCCGTGCTGCGGCGCAAGGACGCCCTGGTCGTCCTCCCCACCGGGGCCGGCAAGTCGGCGATCTACCAGATCCCGGCCGTCCTGCTGCCGGGGCCGACGGTGGTGATCTCACCGCTGCTGGCCCTGCAGCAGGACCAGATCGCCGCGCTCAACGCCTCCGGCGACCCGAAGACGCGAGCCGTGCGGGTGAGCTCCGCGGAGACACCGGCGCAGCAGCGCGAGGCCATCCGGGAGATCCAGGAAGGTCGCGCCGAGTTCCTCTTCATCACCCCGGAGCAGCTCAGCGACCCCGAGCGGCTGGCGGAGGTGCGGGCGCTGCGCCCGGGCCTGGTCGCCATCGACGAGGCGCACTGCATCTCGGCCTGGGGGCACGACTTCCGCCCCGACTACCTGTCGCTGGGCCACCTGATCAAGGGCATCGGCCGCCCGCCGGTGCTCGCCCTGACCGCGACCGCCTCGCCGCCCGTGCGCGAGGACATCATCGAACGGCTGCACCTGCACAACCCCGAGATCCATGTGTCCGGGCTGGACCGGCGCAACCTGTTCCTCGAGGTCGCGTACTGCCCGGACGAGGACTACCGGTGGCGGCGGCTGACCGCGCTGCTCGACGAGGCACCGCGGCCGGGCATCATCTACGTCGCCACCCGCCGCTCGGCCGAGGAGCTCGCCGAGCGGCTCACCCAGGCCGGGTACGCCGCCGAGTTCTACCACGGCGGCATGGCGGCCGGCGCCCGCGAGCGGCGGCACGAGGACTTCACCGCCGACAAGATCGAGATCATGGTCGCCACCTCGGCGTTCGGCATGGGCATCGACAAGCCCAACATCCGCTGGGTGGCGCACGTCGCACTGCCGGACTCGCCGGACAGCTACTTCCAGGAGATCGGCCGGATGGGCCGCGACGGCGAGCCCGGCCGGGCGCTGCTGCTGTGGCGCGCCGAGGACGAGGCGATCCAGCGGTTCTTCAGCGGCGGCTCACCCGACGTCGCCGAGCTGCGCGAGCTGGCCGCCGCCCTGCGCGCCGGCCCGAGCACCAAGACCGCGCTCAAGGAGAAGACCGGCCTCGGCCCGCGCAAGCTCGGTCAGTTCCTGAGCCTGCTGGAGCAGGTCGGCGCCGCGACCGCGGGCCAGGGCAACAAGTGGACGGTCCCGGTCTTCGCCCCGCTGCCGGCCGCGGCGGCGGAGGCCGCGGTTGCCGCGTACGAGCGCCAGCAGATCGTCCAGCGCTCCCGCACCGACATGATGCGCGGCTTCGCCGAGACCAGGGCCTGCCGCACCCAGACGCTGCTCGCGTACTTCGGTGAGGACGTCAAGAAACCCTGCGGCCACTGCGACAACTGCGTCGAAGGCCTGGCCGAAGAGGTCGAGGAGGCCGCCGGCGACGAGCCGTTCCCGGTCCACAGCACCGTGCGACACCCCGAGTGGGGTTCCGGCATGGTGATGGGCTACGAGGAGGATCGGGTGACGGTGCTGTTCGAGGAGGTCGGTTACAAGACCCTCTCGGTACCCGTCGTCGAGGAACATGCTCTCCTGGTCGCCGACAAGAAGAAGTGAGGACATCCGTGACGGACGAACCGTTGTACGCCCAGTTCGGGTTCACCGACGCCGAATGGGGGCTGCTTGTCGGCCTCCCGCAGTCGGTCCTGACCGCCGCGAGCGCGGCGACGCACGACAGCGCGCGCAAGACCCGCCAGGAGACCGCCGCGGGGCTCGACCAGATCTCGGACGCCCGGGCCTCGGCGAGCCCGCTGGTGACCGCGGTCGCCAAGGCGGTCCTGGACGTGACCGGGGACCCGGACCGCGGCGAGGAGCTGCCGGCCATCGAGCCTGCCGACCCGATCGGCTACGCGCAGGACGTGGTGACCCGGGCGGCGGAGGCGTCGGCGCTGCTGGCGGCCAAGGCCACGCCCGAGGACGCCGAGACCTACAAGCACTGGCTGGTGGAGATCGCGGAGAGCGTGGTCGGCGCGGCGTCGACCGGCGGCGTCCTCGGCATCGGCGGCGATCAGATCACCGAGAGCGAGCGGGCGTTCCGCGACGAGCTGGCCCAGGCCCTCGCGGCCTGACCCGCGGCGGTGCCAAGCTGGGCGCATGGCCGTCGACGAGTACGTGCAGGCTCGGCCCGCGCCGGCGCTGCGGCCGTACGTGGCCCGGTACTCCGGGTACCGGCAGGCCGGGATCGCGCCGGGCACGCATCGGGGACTGCCCTCGCCCTACCTGACGCTGATCTTCACGCTGGAGGATCCGCTCGTCGTGGCGGCCCACCCGGACCCGCGGCAGGACCCGGGCCGCTACGCCGCGCTCCTCGGCGGGCTTCACCTGACGCCGGCGATGATCACTCACGACGGCTTCCAATCGGGCGTCCAGGTCGCCCTGCACCCGCTGGGGTGCAGGGCGCTGCTCGGATTGCCCGCCGGTGAGCTCGCGGCCCTCGACCTCGACGCCGGCGACGTGCTCGGTGACGCGGTCGTGGAACGGATCCGCGAGCGGCTGCGCAGCGCGGCGACCTGGCCGCAGCGGTTCGCCGCGGTGGAGGCCGAGCTCGGCCGGCGGCTGCGGCCCGGCGCCGAGACGCATTCCGGAGTGGCCTGGGCGTTCCGCCGGCTCGTCGAGACCGGCGGCGCCGCCGGCGTGGCCGCGCTGGCCCGCGAGACCGGGTGGAGCGCCCGGCACCTGACGAACCGCTTCCGCCTCGAGACCGGCCTGGGGGTCAAGGAGGCCGCCCGGGTGATCCGCTTCGACCGGGCCCGGCGCCGGTTGCGCCCCGGGATGCGCCTCGCCGAGCTGGCCGCCGACGCCGGCTACTTCGACCAGGCACACCTCGCTCGCGAGTTCCGGGCCCTCGCCGGCTGCCCGCCCTCGCGCTGGCTGGCCGAGGAGATCGGTTTCGTCCAAGCCGCGCAGGCCGTCGCCGACCACGATGGGGTGCATGACTGACTCGACCCCGCCGCCCCAGGTGTGGCCCACGCTGCGGGCCCGCGACGCCCGCGCCCTGATCCGCTTCCTCGTCGAGGCGTTCGGCTTCGAGGAGACCGCCGTGTACGGCACCGGCGACCGCGTCGACCACGCCCAGCTCAGCTGGCCCGAGGGTGGCGGCGTCATGCTCGGCTCCCAGCGCGACGACCCGGACGACCAGTGGCCGCTGCAGCCCGGCACCTTCGGCGCGTACGTGGTGACCGCCGACGTCGACGCCGTCCACGAACGGGCGCTCGCCGCGGGCGCGGAGATCGTGCGCAAGCCGTACGACACCGACTACGGCTCGCACGACCTCACCGTCCGCGACCCGGAGGGCAACCGCTGGCAGTTCGGCACCTACCGCGGAGAACCGCGTCAGGACAGGCCCTGAGCGTTGCCGAGCAGGCCGCGTTCGAAGGCGGCGGCCACGGCGGCGGCGCGGTCGCGGACACCCAGCTTCGCGTACGCGTGCAGCAGATGCGTCTTCACCGTCGCCTCGCTGATGAAGAGCCGTGACGCCGCCTCGCGGTTGCTGGACCCCCGCGCGATCAGCCCGAGCACCTCCAGCTCGCGCGGGCTCAACGGCTCCCGGGCGGGCGACCGCAGGCTGCCGATGAGCCGTCCCGCCACCGCCGGCGACAGCACCGACTCGCCCCGGTGGGCCGCGGCGACCGCCCGGAACAACTCCTGGCGCGGGGTGTCCTTGAGCAGGTAACCGGTCGCCCCGGCCTTGATCGCCGGCAGGACGTCGCCGTCCGTGTCGTACGTCGTGAGCACCAGCACGCGTGCGGCGCAGCCCTGCTCGCGCAGCTCCCGGATCGCGGTGACCCCGTCCATGCCGGGCATCCGCAGGTCCATCAGCACCACGTCCGGGTCGACGGCGCGGGCCACCGCGAGGGCCTCACGCCCGTCGGCGGCCTCGCCGCGCACCTCGAACCGGTCGTCGCCGGCGAACATGCCGCGCAGCCCGTCGCGTACCACGGGATGGTCGTCGACGATCAGCAGCCGGATCATGCGGCGGCGCCCAGCGGGATGGCCGGCACGCACACGGAGACGGCCGTACCGGCGCCCGGCTCGGACTCGATCTCGCACGTGCCCGCGATCCGCCGGACCCGCTCTTGCATGGCGGTGAGGCCGAAGCCGCCCTCCTCCCGCTCGGCGCGCGGAGCGGACGGGTCGAAGCCGGAACCGTCGTCGCGGACGTCGAGGGTCACCAGATCCTCCAGGTAGGACAGTGTCAGGGCGACGCGGCGGGCACCGGCGTGGCGGGCCACGTTCGCGAGGGCTTCCTGCGCCGTCCGCAGCAGCGTCGCCTCGATCTCGGGCAGCAGCGGCTGCACCGTACCCGTGGAGATCATCTCGGCCGCGACCCCGTGCCGCGCCGACCAGCCGTCCACCACCTCGGCCAGCGCCTGCGGCAGCGAGGCCGCGTCCAGTGGGCGCGGCCGCAGCGCCCGGACCGACCGCCGCGCCTCGGCGAGACCGTCGCGGGCGAGCTGCTTGGCGGTCTCCAGGTGCCGGTCCCGGTCGGCGGGGCGACCGGCGGCCTGACCGGCGGCCTCGAGCTGGGTGACGATCCCGGTCAGCCCCTGCGCGAGGACGTCGTGGATCTCGCCGGCCAGCCGCTGCCGCTCGTCGAGGACACCGGCCTCCCGCGCCTGGGTCACCAGCCGGGCGTGCAGCGCCGCGTTCTCCTCGAGCGCGGCGGCGAGCTTGCCGTTCGCCGCCTCGAGCTCCTGGACCAGGTCCGCGCGGCGGACATGGTGGCCCTGCGTGACGATGGCGAGGTACGTCATCGCGGTGCCGATCACCACGTTGAGCGCGATCACCACCGTGATCGTGCCCCACTGCGCCGGCACCCACGCGCCCCTGACCTGGGACACCCCCGTACAGACGCCGACGCTCGCCGCGCCCAGCAGCCGCCAGCGTCCGCGCAGCGCGTACTGCACGAAGAGGAAGCCGGTCCAGGCGAAGAAGCCGTACAGCGCGTTGGTCCAGATCAGGAGCGCGTTCAGGGCGAGCAGGCCGACGAAGAACACGGCGAGGAACCGGCGCCGCTCCCGCCAGGCCAGCAGCCACGCAACGGTGACGGTGACCGCCGCGAACGACACCTGCAGCGGCTCGCGCGGCACCTCCGCGGTGTCCCGCGCCAGCACGGCCATGACCGTCGAGGCGGCCAGGGCCACGTACGGCAGCAGCCGAAGCCGCTGGTCGAGCCTCGTCCGCCACCGGTCGGGCGCCGTAGCGAGCACCGTCGCGTCCACCAACATCGTCGTCTACTCCCAGCGGAACAGCCTGGCGGCCGCCAGACCGAACACCAGCATGTACGCCGCCAGCACCGTCAGCGACCCCCACGCTGGCCACGACCCGGTCATCGCATCGTGCACGGCGCGCTCCCCCGCACCCAGCGGTGTCAGGTCGCCGATCCGCCGCAGCACCTCGGGGAACGCCTCACGCGGCGTCCACAGCCCGGCGAAAAACATCGACGGGAAGAACAGCAGCGTACCGATGGTGTTCGCGGCCTTTCCGGACGGTGCGAGCGCCGCGACGAACAAACCGATGGCGAACGCGGCACCGGCGGTGCACAGGACTGCGATCACGAAGCCCGGGACGTGCCGGGGCAGCGGCACGCCGAAGCCGGTCCGGGCGACGACGAGAACGAGCACTATGGACGCGACCGCGGTCAGCAGGCTCGTCACCAGCTGGGCGCCGAGCAGCGCCACCGGCGGCGCCGGGGTCGTGGCGAGCCGCCGGAGGACGCCGCGCTCCCGGTACCCGGCCAGCACCATCGGCGCGACCTGGAGGGCGAGCATGGCCAGGGTGAGGATGATCGCGATGGCCGCGTACAGGTCGACGACCCGCAGGCCGCCCAGGTCCGCGTCCGGCTTCCGGAAGGCCGGCACGCTGCCGAGGATGACGACCAGCAGCGACGGGAACGCCACCGTGAAGAAGACGAGCGCCGGTTCGCGCAGGAACAGCCGGAACTCGGAGCGGGCCAGGCGGGCGAGGACGGACACGGTCACACCTCCCGGGAGCCGCGGCCAACCAGCCGGACGAAGGCCTCGTCCAGGCTCGGCCGCTCGATGCGCTGCTCGACGGCGACCCGCGCGACCAGCCCGGCCGGCGTGTCCAGGGCGACGACCCGTCCGGCGTCGATGACCGCCACCCGGTCGCAGAGCCGCTCCGCCTCCTCCATGAAGTGGGTGACCAGCACGACGGTGACCCCGCGGTCGCGGACGGCGCCGATCAGGTCCCAGGTGTCGCGGCGGGCCTGTGGGTCCAGCCCGGTGGTGAGCTCGTCGAGGATCGCGATCCGGGGGTTTCCCAGCAGCGCCAGCGCGATCGAGAGCCGTTGCTTCTGGCCGCCGGACAGCCGGCCGAAACGGGTCCGGAGCCGGCCGGTGAGGCCGAGTTCCGCGGCGAGGCCGGGCCAGCCGAGCGGGTCCGGGTAGAAGGCGGAGAAGAGCTCGAGCGCCTCGCGTACGGTCATCTTGTCGGGCAGGCGGCTCTCCTGCAGCTGCACGCCGACGAGCTGCCGCAGGGCCGGATCACGGGGGTCGCGGCCCAGCACCTCGACCTTGCCGCCGTCCGGGGAGCGCAGGCCGGCGAGGCACTCCACCGTGGTCGTCTTGCCGGCGCCGTTGGGGCCGAGGATGCCGAAGATCTCCCCCGCCTCGACGGCGAAGGAGACGTCGTCCGCGGCGAGGGTGTCCCCGTAGCGTTTGTGGAGGCGGTGGACGTCGATGACTGTCATGCCTCGAGCGTCACAGCCGGCGCCCGCCGGCGAATCGACCAGCGGGTGACGACGCGGATCAACCGGCCGGTGGATGCGGGGCGCCCGTCGGGGCCTAGGCCACGACCTCCGCCTCGTTGCTGCGCCGGCCCGAGACCGTCGCGTAGACCGAGCCGATCTGGGAGGCGACGCGCTTCCACGAGTACGCCTGACGGGCCCGGTCCAGCGCTGCCGTCGCGTACGCGAACCGCCGTACCTTGTCATTGACCAGCCGCCGCAACGCACCGCCGAGCGCGCGCGGATCGCGGGCCGGGACCAGATCGCCGGTGAGGCCGTCGACGACGGTCTCGTTGAGGCCTCCGATTGCGGTGCCGATCACCGGAACGCCGCAGGCCATGGCCTCGAGCGGCGCCAGCTCGAACTGTTCCTGCCAGGGCGCGGCGACCAGGAGGTCGGCGGAGCGGTACCAGCGCGGCATGTCGCCGGCCGGAACCCCGCCGACGAGCCGCACCCGGTCGGCGACCTTGCACTGCTCGGCGATCGCCCGCAGCTTCTTCGCCTGGGGATCGGCGGCGAGCTCCCCGGCGGGAGGACCGCCGACCACGACGCACTCCGCGCCGGGCACGTATCGCATGGCCTGGATGACGTCGCCGAAACCCTTGCGCTCCACGAGCCGGCCCACGCTCAGGATGCGCGGGCGCTCGGGGTCACGCTCGGCGGACGGACCGTCCGGCGTGAACCGTTCGCTGTCCACACCGGCCGGTACGACGGTCAGCCGGGACCGCGGCACCCCGATGCGGATCAGGCCCTGCAGCTCGTCATGGGTCTGCGCGACGACCTTGTCGACCGCGCGGCCGAGCGCCCGTTCGTAGCCGGTCCGGGAAGTGCCCGTGCCGGCCGGTTCACCCGCGGCGATCTCGTGGAACGACTGCACGACCGGGATGCCGACCTGCCGGGCCGCCGTGACGGCGGCCAGGCCGCTGGTCCAGAAGTGGGCGTGCGCGACGTCGGGCAGCCAGTCGGTGTCGTGCCAGTCCGTACGCAGCCACTGCGCGAAGTCGCCCATGTGGCGCAGCAGGACGTCGTCGGGCAGCACCCGGGCCGGGCCGGCGGGCACGTGCACCACGCTGACGCCTTCCGCCAGCGGCACGATGGCCGGGAGGTCGGGGCTGTCCCGGCGGGTGTAGACGCGTACCTCGTGGCCGAGCTCCGCCAGCGCCGTGGAGAGCTCCGCGACGTGCCGCTGCTGGGCGCCCGCGCAGGCGTCGCCGGCGGGCAGCGGGCTCGCCTGCTCGGAGATCATCGCGATGCGCACTAGGTCCTCCTCCGACAGCTTGGTTCCGGGAGAAGACCGGAGTCGAGGCTGGCGATACGCGGAGCGTCTTGCCCCTGTCCGGAAAGCGTAAACATCGCCCCGGGGGGTATGTCCCGCCCCGTGGCTATCGTGCAGCGTATCGTTCCCGCTCCCCCGGATCAGGTATTCGCGGTCCTCGCGGACGGGTGGACCTACAGCGACTGGGTCGTCGGCACCGTCCACATCCGCGACGTGGACGCCGCCTGGCCCAGTCCCGGCGCGAAACTGCATCACAAGGCCGGCCCCTGGCCGTTGTCGCTGCACGAGAGTTCCACCGTGCAGAGCTGCACGCCGGGCCGCGAGCTGACCCTCATCGCCGGGCTGTGGCCCCTCGGTGAGGCGACGGTACGGATCCAGCTCGACCCCGTCGACGGCGGGCGTACCCGGGTGACGATGGAGGAGACGTTCCGCGCCGGACCGCTGCGCTGGGTCCACACCAAGCTCAACGATCTGGTGCTGCACCGCCGCAACATCGAGTCGCTGCGACGTTTGTCGGACATCGCGACGCGGGAAAAGAGCCGGCCATGAGTCAGAATGTCGTGATCACCGGAGCCAGCGCGGGCGTGGGCCGCGCGGTGGCCGTCGCCTATGCCCGCCGCGGCGCCCGAGTGGCGCTGCTCGCCCGCGGCCGCGCCGGACTCGAGGGTGCCTCGCTGGAGGCCCGCGCGGCCGGCGCGGCGGACGTGCGTACCTACCAGGTGGACGTGTCCGACGCGGACGCCGTCCAGGAGGCCGCCGACGACATCGCCGCGGCCTGGGGCGGCATCGACGTCTGGGTCAACGACGCCATGACGTCGGTCTTCGCGCCGACCTGGGAGATCAGTCCGGCCGAGTTCCGCCGGGTCACCGAGGTCAACTACCTGGGTACGGTGCACGGAACGCTCGCCGCCCTGCGCCACATGCGCCCGGCCGGGCACGGCGCCATCGTGCAGGTCGGCTCGGCGCTGGCGTACCGGGGGATCCCGCTGCAGTCGGCGTACTGCGCGTCGAAGCACGCGATCCAGGGCTTCAACGACTCCCTGCGCGCGGAGCTGCTGCACGACGGCAACCGGATCAAGCTGTCGATGGTCCAGCTCCCGGCCGTGAACACCCCGCAGTTCTCCTGGGTTCGTACCCGCCTGCCCAACCACCCGCAGCCGGTTCCCCCGATCTACCAGCCGGAGGTCGTGGCGCGGGCCGTGCTCTTCGTGGCGGACAAGGGCAAGCGCGAGATCAACGTGGGCGGCCCCACCCTCAAGACCCGCCTCGGCAACATCGTGGCGCCGGCCTTCCTGGACCGGCTGCTGGCGAACGACAAGCGCGGCTACCAGGGACAGCAGACCGGCGAGAAGATCGACCTGTCGCAGTGGCACGACAACGTCGACAAGCCGGTGGACGAGAACCGGGACTTCGGCGCGCACGGCGTTTTCGACGACCAGAGCCGGACCAGCTCGTTCGCGTTGTGGGCGACCATGCACAAGCCGC
This sequence comes from Actinoplanes sp. NPDC049681, assembly GCF_044465265.1. Lineage (NCBI taxonomy): Bacteria > Bacillati > Actinomycetota > Actinomycetes > Micromonosporales > Micromonosporaceae > Actinoplanes > Actinoplanes sp. NPDC049681. The sequence continues at coordinate 624,308 of NZ_JBITLP010000004.1, read as the reverse complement.
TGGTGGCCGGGGTGCTCGGCGCCGGTCTCAGCCTCGCGGCGGCGGGCTTCCTGCGCCGCCGCCCCTGACCCGCACTACTGGTAGATCGCCCCGTTGGCGGCGCTGATCACCGCTTGGTAGGCCCGGCCGGTGAGGAAGCGGTTGCGCGCGAGCGCCGCCCGGGCCGCGTTCGCCCCCGGCGCCCCGTGCACACCGCCGCCCGGGTGCGCCGAGGCGCTCGCCAGGTACAGCCGGTCCACGGGCGTGTCCGGGCGGCCGAGCCCCGGGACCGGCCGCAGGAACAGCTGCTGGAACGCCGCGGCCGTCCCGCCACCGAGGGCGCCACCGACCAGGGACGGGTTCTCCCGCTCCATGTCGGCCGGGGAGAACACATTGCGGCCTTCCACCATTCGCCCGAAGCCGGGGGCGTGCTCCTCCAGCACCGCCTCCATCCGGGCGACGTGCGCGTCGATCTCCTGCGCCTCCCAGTGGGCGCGGTGCGGCAGATGCGTGTACGCCCACACCGACTCCGTCCCCTCCGGCGAGTGCGACGCGTCGGCCGTCGTCATCTGACCCAGCAGCAGGAACGGGTTCGGGGGCATCGAGTTCGTGGCCAGGTGCGCGGAGTACCGGGTCAGCCCGTCGAGGTCCGCACCCAGGTGCACGGTCCCCGATCCGGCCACCGCCGGGTTCTTCCAGGGCATCTTGCCGTTGACCGCCCAGTCCACCTTCACCGTCGCGCCATCCCAGCGGAAGTGCTCGAGGTCCTCGGCGAACCGGGACGGCAGCCAGCGGGCGCCGACCAGATCCAGGAACAGCACCGGGGCCGGGACGTCGGCGAGAACCGCCCGGCACGCGCGCCAGTTGCGGCCGTCGGCGCTGCGTACGCCCATCGCCTTGCCCCCGGCGACCAGCACGCGCGACACCGGGGTCTCGTAGTCGATCCGGCCGCCGCGGTCCAGCAGCCGGTCGACCAGCGCTTGGGTGATCTTCTGGGCGCCGCCGACCGGTACCGGCCAGCCGTACTGCTGACCCAGCATGGCGAGCAACCAGCCGTAGACGCCTCCCCCGGCCTCTTCCGGCGACAGGTCGGTGTGCAGGGTGCAGCCGGCAAGGGCCAGTTTCGCGCCCTCGCCCTTGAACAACTCGCCGCCCAGTTCCCGTACGGACAGCACCAGGCGCCGGGCCAGCCGCAGCGAGCCGCCGACGCGGAGCCGGCGCGCCAGCTGCAACCCCGCACGCACCGGCGGGAACGGCGTGAAGAGCACGCCCAGCATCTCGGCGGAAACGTCGCACCAATCGTCGTACGCCTGCTTCCACCGCTCGCCGTCGCCCGCCGCGAACTGCTCCATCGACGCCATGGACTTCTCGAGGTCGCGGTTCACCGTGGCGGCGCGGCCGTCGGGCAGCAGATGGGTGAGGACGTCGGGTGCGTGGGTCCACTCCAGCCCGTACGCTTGCAGGCCGAGGTCCTTCAGCACCGGCGAGGCGAAGCCCAACGGGTAGAAGGAGCTGAAGAGGTCGCTGAGATAGCCGGGCGCGGTCACATAGCCGGACCGCACCGCGCCGCCGGGTTGCGGTGTCGCCTCCAACACTTGGACGCTCCACCCCGCGTCGGCGAGCAGGTTCGCCGCTACCAGGCCGTTGTGTCCCGCACCGATGACGATCGCGTCCGCTTGCTCCACGCGCCGACCGTACCCCTTGCCGTTTGCGGCAAACCCACCCCGGGTAGTGACAAGTGCGCATGCCGTGACGGATGGGAGCCGGAGACGAGATGACAGCCGCCACGACCCGTCCGGACGCCCCTTCCCCGGCCCTGCCCAGCCGTTTCCGGCAGCTGCGCTGGTCCACGTGGCGCGGCGTGCTCTGGCGCAGCATCAACGGCTTCATCGACGACGAATGCGGCGACCTGGCGGCGGCGCTGACGTACAACGCCGTGCTGGCGGTCTTCCCGGTCGCCATCGTGGTGGTGGCGCTGGTCAATCTCGTCACCGACGGGCGCACCGCGGTGGAGACGATCCTCGGCATCCTCAAGGACCTCGGCGCCGGCTCGGTGGTCGGCAACGAGAACTTCACCGCCGTCCTGGACGCGGTCATCGTGCAGCAGAGTTCCGCGAAGGCCCTGCTCAGCTTCGGTCTCCTCGGCGCGCTGTGGTCGGCCTCCAACTTCGTCGGCGTCTTCACCCGGGCGTCCAACCGCATCTACGGGGTCAAGGAGGGCCGGCCGTTCTGGAAACTGCGGCCGCTGCAGATCGGGCTGAGCGCCGTCGCCCTGGTGCTCATGGCGATGGTGGGCACCGGGCTGGTGGTCAGCGGCCCGCTCGTCGACGCGGTCGGCAACGCCCTGCACGCCGGCAGCACCGCGCGGACGGCCTGGTCGATCGGGCGCTGGCCGGTGCTGGTGATGATCCTGATGCTGCTGCTGTCCATGCTGTTCTGGATCGCCCCGAACGTACGCCAGCCGCGCTTCCGATGGCTCACCCTCGGCGGCGCGGTCGCCCTCTTCGCGTGGGCGCTGGCCTCGTTCGGCTTCGGCCTGTACGTCGCCAACTTCGGCTCGTACGACAAGACGTACGGCAGCCTCGGCGCGATCATCGCCTTCCTGGTCTGGCTCTATCTGGCCAACTCCGCCCTCATGCTGGGCGTCGAGATCAACGCCGAGGTGCAGCGCGGCCGCCAGCTGCAGGCGGGCGAGAAGGACCCGGACCCGCCGCTGCCGCCCAAGGAACCGGCCGACGACGATCGAACGGTTTAGCCGCCGGACCGCCGGGCACCTTTTCGTTATGGAACGCGGTAGCAGCAAGCACAGCCCACGCGTCGACGACGAGATGGCCCAGGAGATCCGCGGGACCGTCCAGGGCACGGCGGGCGCGCGGGCCGAGGAATGGAAGATGGCCGAGCCCTCGGGCGAGGACCAGCCTCAGGCCAGCTTGGTGCCGGCGGGGCCGACGGCCCCGGCGCGCTGAGCCGCTTCGGCTACCGCACCGTCAGCGAGGTCTGGCGCGCGGTCAACGCGTGATCAGGCGCATCACCGTAAGGCGGGGAAACCCACAAGGAGGGAAACACCGTGAGTACAGTCACCGAGTCCGTTGACGTCAGCGTGCCGGTACGCACCGCGTACAACCAGTGGACCCAGTTCGAAGAGTTCCCCCGGTTCATGGGCGGCGTCGAGGAGATCCGCCAGCTCGACGCGACGACCACCCACTGGAAGACCAACATCGACGGCGTGAAGCGTGAGTTCGACGCCAAGATCACCGAGCAGCTGCCGGACGAACGCGTGGCCTGGACCACCACCGAGGGCAGCAAGCAGGCCGGCGTCGTCACTTTCCACCGCCTCGACGAGACCCACACCCGGGTCACCTGCCAGATGGACTTCGAGCCGGACGGCGCCCTGGAACAGGCCGGCGACAAGCTCGGCTTCCTCGACCGCCAGGTCAAGGGCGACATGAAGCGCTTCAAGGAGTTCATCGAATCGCGCGGCGGCGTCGAGACCGGCGCCTGGCGCGGCGAGGTCGACCGCCCGCAGCCGTAAGAACCCCACCATCGACGAGGCCGCCGGGATTCCGGCGGCCTTTTCGTGGGTACGCGGAAACCATGACTGATCGCGAAGACGCCGGCGTGTGGCGCGACGAGGACAAGCTCTCGGTGAAGGACCTCAGCGAGGCCATGGCCACCTGGGACACCGACGGCCAGGGCGACCCGACCGACAACGACGCCGGCCTGGAACAAGCCTTCGGGCACGGCGCACAGGTCACGTCCGAGACCGGCGAGACCGACCCCGACCGGGAGTACCGCCCGAGCACGACCGGACGCGGCGGCCCGCACTGATTCGTTTCCCCGGCCGGCGGCCGCTCGCCTCAGGCCGCCGTCCGCCCCCCTCGCGTCATCCCAGGACCGTCACGGTGCCCACCTCGGCATCGGCGTCGAGCAGGTAGCGATCTCTCGCCGTACCCCAGCCCTCCGGAGCCACGACCGCGCCCGGCGCGGCACGGACCCGGGCCGCCCACGGCACCGCGACCAGCCCCGCGCCCCCGCGAAGCCGCAGCTTGACGGCAGCGTCGGGCGGTACGGTGACGGCCAGCTCGCCGACCGACCCGGACAGGGCGATCGGCACCGGCCCGGCAGGCGCCGGAAGCCGCATGCTGACGAGCCCCGCACCGGAACCCAGCTCGAGCCGCCGCACCCGCCCAGCAGCAAGATCGAGATGCTGCTCCCCCGCCCCGGCCGGTAAGCGGATGTCCCAGCGCACGCGCCGGTTCAACTCGATCTCGACGGTGTCAGGCCCATCGGCACCGGTCGGCACGAGCCCCACCCGAACCCGGCCCGGCACCCCCGTGACCTGCGGATACAGCCCGGAGTCGGCGGGGGTGCTCACCCGGTAGAGCAGCCCCGGCAGGTCCGCCACCCGAACCTCGACGCGCGAGGCGGCATCACGGACCATGAGAAAGCCATCGGTACGCCCGTGCAACGCCCCCGCCTGCACGTGAGGTTGCGGTCCGTCATCGGGCGGCACCTGCCGGGCGCTCAACGTGGTGGCCGGCGAGCAGGCCGCCAGGGCCAGAGCCGTCGTCGCCACGACGACGGCAGCCGGCACTCGGGAGCGTCGGCGGAGGCGGCCGACGTCTTGCGCACCGGTCCTCCCACCGATCCGGTCGGGCCGCAGACAGGCGAGGAACCGGCGCCAGGGTGTGCCGGCGCGCAACAGCGGCATTTCCCCATCAAGCGTCCGGACCCGGCTTCCAGGGCGAACGCTCCGAGTAGTCACGAAAGGTATAAACGGCCGGCAAACCTCGGAAGACCCTCTGACCTGCGATGCATCCTGGGACCGCCGGACGACCTCTCCGGCCGGCAACGCGATGAGCTGCGCAAACGGCAGTCGCGTACCGCTCGTGGACCGGCGACGACGGAGCGCAGTGGGCACTATCGGACAACCCGAGATCGGCCGAAAGGGTGACGGCGAACCGCCCGAATCCGGCAACACTAGCCGGATGCGATCTGCCGGTTTCCTCTCCGAGCGTCAGCGCCGCATCGCCTGGGTGGGCTTCCTGCTCGCCGCGTTCCAGGCACCGCTGGCCGCGTCGCTCATCGATGACGCCTCATGGTTCTTCGCCGTGGTTGTGGCCCTCCTCGTCGCCACCGTGATCATCGCCGACGACGCCCAGCGTCGCCGCCCGCGCGCCGAGCTCGAGTAGAGCCGGGCACCACCGAACATCCGCGGACCGGCCGCCGAACCGAACAGGCCGGAGATCCCATCGCGAAACGCCCACCGGAGCCGGCTCCTCACCGCCGGTCCCCACGAGCGGAACGGTCCCCACGAGCGGAACGGTCCCCACGAGCGGGAAACGGCGTACCGGCGGGACCAGCGGGAAGCGGCCGTACGGGCGGCTATCAGGCGTTACCGGCGGAGATTCGGGCTAGGGCCGGGCCTCGTGACCCCTGCGCCCCTTGGTACGCCGCTGCTCCTTGAGTTCCGCCTCGTACAGGTGGCGCTTGCCCTGTGCGAGCTGGTCCCTGGCGTCCTTCTCGATGCCCTTGAACTCGGCGTAGTACAGGTCGTCGAACTCCTCGACGACCTGGAAGGTCCACCGACCCTCGATGACGTTGCGGCCGATCAGCTCGTTCTGGACCCGCTGCGCGAGCTGCTCGTGCCCCGCTTTGCGGAGCAGGTCGACCGCGTCGTCGAGCTTGAAGTCGGCCTCCCCGATCAGCTGATGCATCGAGTACAGGTGGCCGCGCACGCGTTCGATCATTTCCAGGGCTTCGCTCAGCTTGCCGAGGGCTTCGACCGTGGTGTCGTCGAGCCCTTCCGGCCTCCGGTGCTCGTTGTCGGGACCATCGCTCATGCCCGGGATCTTTCCCCGGCGGTCCGCGGTTCAACCGAGCTGCACCGATCAGGCGAACCGTTGGCTACCTCGGCGTCCCTAACGTTTCTTCCCATGAATGGCCTGTTCAGCGGCGCTGCCGCCCGTGCTGCCCTGCGTTCCGCCACCGCTTGCCTCGCCGAGCTGATGTCGTCCGTCGGCGTCACCGGCCTCGCGGCCGCGGCCCACTCTCCGGGCCTGCTGGCCGCCGTCGACCAGCACATGGCGGGCATCCGGGACAGCCTCTCGACCGACGTCCGTCCGCTCACCCCGGTGATCCTCGCCGCCTACGCCGAGGGCGTCCGCGACGCCGCCTTCAAGCACGGCTGGCGCGCCCCCGAAGGCCCGATCGACTGGAGCGCGAACGACTGGGTCCTCAACCGCCTGCTGGCGGTCTGCTCGCTCGCCCGCGAGCTGCCGCAGTCCCGCTGACGGCACTTCAAACCCGACAGGCCACCGACCGTTCTGGGCCGGCACCTCACCGAGGTGCCGGCCCTTTCTCCGTCCGGGCCCCGCTACCGTCCGCCTCGATCGCCACCCGGCGGCTTGATGATCTGGGTCTGCTCACCATCGGCCGGGTCAGGCTGGCGGGGAATCACCTGGGTCCGTTCGCCTTCGTCGCGAACCTCCTTCCACTCGACCCCACCGGCGGCCGGGCCGTCGGCATCCGAGGGCGTGAGAACGTCGGCCGTGGTGTCCGGATCGTCGTCATCGTCATCGAAGCCCGGCACCGGGTTGGAGCTGCGCCGGGATCGCCGCACCGGAATGACCTGGGTCTGCTCGCCGGCAACCGCTTCCAGGAGCTGCTGCCGCGCCGCCTCGGCACGCTCTTCCTGCTCCCGCCGCGCCGCTTCGGTCCGGCCCGCAGACGCAGGCGCCTCAGCCGCCGGTCCCTCAGCGGCCGGATCCGCCTCCGCGGCGTCCCGCCCGCCGGTCGCCCGTCGCGCCTGTTCGGCCCTGCGCGATCTCCTGGACCTACGCGTCTTCTCGCTCGGACGCGCGCCCGCCGGGCGTGCCTCCCCCGGGCCCGCCTCCGCCGGACCTGCCTGCCCCGGACCTGCCTCCGCCGGACCTGCCTCCCCCGGACCTGCCTCCGCCGGACCTGCCTCCCCCGGACCTGCCTCCCCCGGACCTGCCTCCCCCGGACCTGCCTCCCCCGGGCCCGCCTCCGCCAGCGGTGAAGGACCCGGTGGCGGAGGCGCGGCCGGCGGGAAGCCCGACGACGGAGACATCGAGGACGACGGAGCCGACGACGGAGGCGCGGGCGACCGAGTCTCCGGAGATGGGGACGAAGGAGGCGGAGACGTTGACGACGGGGAAGCCGACGGCGGACCCGCCGACGGCGGGAAGGCCGAAGGTGGAGGGCCCGCCGGTGAGGACGCCGGTGATTCGGTCGACTCCTGCGATTCCCCACCAGGGCGGGCCTGCTCGACGACTTGGGTCTCGTCGGCTTCGCGGGCCGTCGCCGCAAGCCGGGCCTCCTCTGCGAGCCGTGCTTCTTCCGCTACCCGCGCCTCCTCAGAACGGCGCGCCTCCTCCGCTCGACGAGATTCCTCGCCAGCGCGGCGGGCTTCCTCCGCTCGGTGAGCCTCCTCGTCGGCAAGCCGCGCTTCCTCAGCCCGGCGCTCGGCAAGCCGTGCCTCCTCGGCCCGGCGAGCTTCCTCCTCCGCAAGCCGCGCCTCCTCCGCACGGCGGGCCTCCTCCGCTAGCCGCGCCTCCTCCGCACGGCGGGCCTCCTCCTCCGCACGGCGGGCTTTTTCCTCGGTGTAGCTGCGGGCATGGGCTCGGATCACCGCCGACTCGGCGCTTGCGCGGTCGAGCCAGATTTCCCATCGCTGTTGCATCGGGCGCACCAGGCCGCCGCCCACTCCCACGATCACGACGCCGGCGACGGTGGCGAGGATCGCTATGAGCAGCGGTTGGGTGACCGCCGTAGCGATCTCGACCTGTTCGAGGGCAGCGATGATGCCGAGGCCCACGATCAGCCAGTAGGCCGCCTGGGCCAGGATGCGGCCGTACGCCAGACCGCCGAGCGCGCTGTCGATCAGGTCGCGGACCGCGCCGCCGATCGCTGCGGCGACCACGATGATGACGATGGCCACGAAGGCGCGGGGCAGCCAGGCGACGAGGGCGGTGAGGAGGTCGCTGACCGCGTTCGGGCCCCAGATGCCGAACGCCAGTTGGAGGGCGAAGAGCAGCACCGCGTAGAAGGCGATTTTGGCGCAGAGGTCGCTGGGCTCGACGCGGCCGCCGAGGGCGCGGCCGATCGCGCCCCGTTCGACGGCGCGGTCGAAGCCGACGCGGTGCAGGGTCTTGCGGACGACGGTCCGGGCCAGCCGGGCCAGCACGTAGCCGATGATCAAGATCGCCACGAACGCTAGGGCGGTCGGGACGAACAGCAGTACCGATCGCCACATGTCGCCGAGAGCGCCGCTCAGGTCGGAGCCGTTCATCTGGCCTCCTCGCCGGTCGGACCGGAGGTGGGCGGCCGGCGCCCACCTGAGACGAGGTTAGATCGGCGACGGTCCCTCCGCACCGGCCCGGAGCCGATGGTCAGCAGATCGCCAGGATTCGCCCGCAGGACCCAAGGAACGGGCGACCGCCCTCAGGAGGAGCAAAAGCAGCCGGCCCTCTCAGGAACAGGCGATGCCGCCGATCCGGCAGCCGCCCGGCAGCTCCGTCAGCGTCCCCTCGACCGAGAACGTGAACGTCAGGGTCTCGCCGGCTCCCACCGGCTCGCCGGTGAACGTCACCGATTCCCCGTCCTGCTCCACCCGCGCACCCGACGCGCTCACCGCGTTTCCGCCGGGCACGGTCAGTGTGACCGTCCAGTCCCGGTTCGCGATGCCGCCCGGGTTCGTGACCCGTACGGTCCCCGTGTACCCGGTCCAGCCCTCCTCGCTCTGATCAGCGGCGAAAGTCAGAACGGCTGTCGCGGGAAGCAGGCGCGGCGGGAGCGCGACCGGCCCGGTGTCCGATGGTGCGTCGCTGGTCTCGGCCGGTTCCGGCGAGGTGGGCTCGGCGGTGGCTTGGGGCCGGTCCGGCAGTCCGGGTACGGCGGGAGCCGTCGTCCCCTTCGGCACCTGCACCGGTGCGGGCGCGACCTGAGCCGCCGTGGTGGGCGCCGCCGGGGGCGTCGTCGTCGGGTCCGAGGCGGCGCCCGTCACCGGGTCGACGCCCGGCAGCACCGGTGCGAGGTTGAGCGGGCCGTCCCCGGGCGGGGCGGAGGTGGCAGCGGCGGGCGGCTGCGCGTACGTCGTGCCACCCGTGGTGTCCCAGGCCGCGTAACCGATGCCGACACCGGAGATGATCGCCAGGATCGCCGCGGACAGCACGACGGCCCGCATCCGGCTGCCCGCCGGCTCCGGCCGCACGTGCGACACGATCGGCGGCGGCTCGACCTCGGGCGCCGAGAAGAAGGTGTCGGTCGCCGCCGAGTAGACCAGCTCGGGCGCGGGTTCTTCGAAGCTGTCGTAGCCGAGATCCGGGGAGGGCTCCTCAAAGCCGGGCTCCTCAAAGCCGGGCTCCTCAAAGCCGGACTCCTCAAAGCCGGGCTCCTGGAAAGCGTGGTAGTCCGGGTAGGGCTCTTGATGAGCCGGCGCAGGCGGGTCCAGTTCGTAGACCGATGGCGGGACAGGGTCGAATTGTTGCAGCTCAGCGACGTACCCCATGACGCCGCGGCTGGGCCGGGGCCGCCACGTTTCACTCACGCGCGGCACTATAGGGGAGCCAAGATCCAAGACCGAGACCCGTTTTCGGTACGGCGGAACTACCCACCGTCACATCACACGGGGGCGGTGGGCAACGGGCACCCGCGCGTACCGGACAGAACCGGACGTCCGTACAGTGGCGGCATCGTCCGAACGGCGGAGGCGGGCTAGGCTCAACGCATGGTCGGCATGGGGAGCCCTTCGGCGACGACGCTGCCCGCTCAGGAAGGCGGGGCGGCGCCCGCACAGGAAGGCGGGGCGGCGCAGCGCAATCCGGACTGCGCCGAGCTCGTCGGCGCGCACCCGTGGGAAACCACTTCGCTGGGTTCGATGGAGTCCTGGGATCCGGTGGTCCGGGCGACCGTGGAGGTCGTCCTGTCGTCGCCGGTACCGATGGCCCTCGCCTACGGCGACGACCACGTGCTGATCTACAACGACGCCTACGGCGAGGTCATCGGCGGCAAGCATCCGGCCGCCCTGGGACGCCCGGCGGCCGACGTCTTCGGCGATCTCTGGCACACGCCGGGGGTCGGCGGCATCATCAACGACGTCTACCGCAGCGGTCAGTCCTTTCTGGAGGCCGAGACCCAGATGGCGGTCCCGCGCGGCGGGCAGGTCGAGCAGGCGTCGTTCACCCGGGGGCACTCCGTGGTACGCGACCGGCACGGTTCCGTTGTCGGCGTGCTCACCGTGGCGGCCGAGACGACCCAGGTCACCCGGCGGCTGCAGAGCCTCGGCGAGCTCACCGCCCGCCTCGCGTCGGCCCTGACCATCGACGACGTGGCGCGGGTCGTGCTGTCGTACGCGATGGCCTCGTTCGACGTCGACCATTGCGTCTTCGCGGTGGACGACGGCGCGGAGTTCCGGTACGTGCGGCGGATCAGGGGCGAGATGGTCGACGAGGTCGACGAGCGCTTACCCCCGCTGTGGAAGCGGGTCGGCAACGACTCGGCGTTCCCGCTGGTCGTGGCGGCGCAGAGCGGGCGGCCCACGTTCCAGACCGACGGTTCGCCGCTGGCGAAGGTCGCGACCGACCGGCACGAGCGCCGCATCCGCGCCCTGGCCGCGATGCCGTTGCGCACGCCGTCGCTGCGCGGCGCCCTGACCATGGGTTACCGCGCCGCACACGCCTGGTTGCCGGCCGAGCGGGCTCTGCTGTACGCGGCGGCCGAGCTGGTCGCCCAGGCGGCCGAGCGGGCCCGGCGGTTCGAGGCCCAGCACGGCACCGCCCAGCTGTTGCAGCGCAGCATGCTCCCCGAACACCTGCCGGAGCTGGACAGGTTCCGCATCGCCGCCCGCTACGACGTCGGCGTCGACGGCAACGCGGCCGGTGGCGACTTCTACGACGCGTTCGAGCTGGCCGACGGCCGGCTGGCGATGGTGCTCGGCGACGTGGCGGGACACGACGTGCGCGCCGCCGCAGTGATGGGCCAGGTGCGCGCCGCGTTGCGCGCCCTCGCGCTGACCGATCCCGCGCCCGGGACGGTGCTGGCGGGCCTCGACCGGCTCGTCGGGTCGCTCGGGGCCGAGTCCCGCAACGAAGAGATCTTCGTGACCGTCGTCTACGGCGTGCTGGACCAGACCGACGGGACGATCACGCTCGGCAGCGCGGGCCATCCCCCGCCGGTGCTGCGCCGGGCCGGGCGCGGCCGGGCGTCGGCCGAGCTGGTCGCCCTGCCGCCGGGTGCGCCCCTGGGCCTGGGCGGATCCTGGCGGACCAGCACGGTACGCCTGGAGCCCGGCGACACGATCCTGATGTTCAGCGACGGCGTGGTGGAGCGCCGGGGCCGTACCCTCAGCGCGGGTCTGCAGGACCTGGTCCGGGCCGCCGCGAGCGCGACCAGCGGCGATCCTCGCAACCTCTGTTCGCTGGCGACGGCGGCGGTTGCCGGCAGCACGGACGACGACGTGGCCGTCCTGGCCGTCGAGCGGGCCGTGGCGCTGAGCCGGTCGGCGACGATGCAGGTGCCGGCGGAGCCGACCGGCCCGAGCCGGGTACGGCAGTGGATGACGACCCGGCTGCGCGACTGGGCGGTGCCCGAGCCGGTGATCGGCGCGGCGATCCTGTGCACGAGCGAGCTCACGACGAACGCTCTGCTGCACGCGGGCACCCCGGCCCAGGTCCGGATCGATCTCAGCGCGGAGCGCCTGCTGGTCTCGGTGGCCGACACCGGTACGCGCGGTGCCGTCACCCGCGCGCGCACCGACACGCTGAGCAGCCGGGGCCGTGGCCTGGGGCTGATCGAGGAGTTGAGCGACACCTGGGGCACCGACCCCACGGTGCGCGGGTCGACGGTTTGGTTCGAGATGTTGATACCCCCCGCGGAAAAGGGGTAACCGCTGCTCATGACAGCCAAGCGAGGAGTGCTCTTCGACGTCGACGGCACGCTGGTCGACACCACCTACCTGCACGCGGTCGCGTGGTGGGAGTCGTTGCGGCAGCACGACAAGGATGCCCCGATGGCCGAGATCCACCGGGCCATCGGGATGGGCTCCGACAAGATCATCGACCATCTGCTCGGCACCGACCGGGATAAGAGCGACGACGAGCACATGACCATCGCCCACGACATCCTGTACGGGGCCTGGTGGGAACGTCTGCGCCCGCTGCCCGGCGCCGCCGACCTGCTGCGGGAGTGCGCCCAGCGGGGACTCGCCGTGGTGCTCGCCTCCTCGGCCAAGGGCGCTGAGCTGGGGAAGCTGCGCGCTGTCATCGACGCGGAGGACGCGATCACCGCGGCCACGTCGTCGGCGGACGCGAAGGAGAGCAAGCCGGCACCCGACATCCTGCAGGCCGCGCTCGATCAGTCCGACGTGGACCCGAAGCAGTGCGTCTTCGTGGGGGACGCGGTGTGGGACGTCAAGGCGGCCGGGAAGCTGGGCATCCCGTGCATCGGCCTGACGTGCGGCGGCACGAGTGCGGACGAGCTGATGGCGGCGGGTGCCGTCGAGACGTACGAGAATCCCGCCGCCCTGCTCGCGGCGCTGGACCGCTCGGCGATCAAGAAGCTGACCGGCTGACCCTCAGGGCCGGCGCCAGTCGTCGCCGGTCAGGTGCGAGCCCGCCTGCGGTCCCATGGTCAGCATGCCGCCGTCGACGGGCCAGGACGCACCGGTCACATAGGACGCCTGCGGGCTCGCGAGGAAGGCCACCACGGCGGCCACCTCGCGGGCGTCGCCGGGCCGGCCCAGCGGTACGCCGGGACGCCGTTCGCCGTGCGGGTCCTGGTCCTCCTGCCCGGTCATCGCCGTGGCGATCTCGCCGGGCGCCACCGCGTTGACCGTGATGCGGTGCTCGCTCAGTTCCTGTGCCATGACCTTGGTCAGCAGCCCGAGGCCGCCCTTCGCCGCGCAGTACGCGCCCGCGCCGACCCGCGGCGCCGTCTCGTGCACGCTCGTGATGTTGATGATCCGGCCGCCCCGGCGCGCCTTGACCATGCGGCGGGCGGCGCGCTGGGCGCAGAGGAACGGCCCGTCCAGGTCGACGGCGAGCACCTGGCGCCACTGCTCCCAGCCCGTCTCGAGCACCGGCGTCGAGATGCCCGTACCGGCGCAGTTGACCAGCACGCCGATGCCGCCCAGCGCCTCGGCGAGGTCGTCCACGACGGCGGCCGCGTCCGGCAGCCGGGTGAGGTCGAGGGACCGGATCTCGGCGCGCCGGCCCGCCTTGCGAACCTCGTCGGCGGTGCGCTGGGCGTGCTCGGTGTCGCGGTGCCGGGTGATGCCTATGTCGTACCCGTCCTCGGCGAGGGCGACGGCGATCGCCCGGCCGATGCCCGACTCGGAGCCGGTGACGACGGCGACGCGAGGATACTCAGTCATGTCGGGGCGGTTACCCGGCTGTGCGGCAGACAACCCCGGTCGTCCGGCATGTTTTGCCCCGGTGCCGGGCAGTGGAGGCGGGTGCAACTGCCCGACCTCCTCTTCGCGATCTTCGGCGTCGGCGCGCTGCTCGCCGGCATTCTCCCCCGCGTTCTCGAGCATCGCCCGATGTCCATGCCCATCGTCTTCCTGGCGCTGGGGATGCTGCTCTTCGCCGTACCGTTGGGTCTCCCGAAGGCCGATCCCCTCGCTCACCCGGATCTGACGCAGCACCTGACCGAGATCTGCGTGATCGTCGCCCTAATGGGCGCGGGCCTGAAGATCGACCGTCCGCTCAGCGGGCGGCGCTGGGCCACCACATGGCGCTTGCTGGCCGTCGCCATGCCGGTCACCATCGCGGCCGTCGCCCTGCTCGGCTGGTGGTGGGCGGGGCTGGTGCCGGCCACCGCGCTGCTGCTGGGCGCCGCTCTCGCCCCGACCGATCCGGTGCTGGCCTCGGACGTCCAGGTCGGCGAGCCGACCGACGAGGAGGACTCCGAGGACGAGGTGCGGTTCTCGCTGACGTCGGAGGCCGGTCTCAACGACGGCCTGTCCTTCCCCTTCGTGTACGCGGCGATCGCGATGGCCACGGCAGCGGTCACGCACGAGAGCTGGGTCGGCGAGTGGCTGCTGGTGGACGTGCTCTACAAGGTCGGCGTCGGAGCGGGGGGCGGCCTGCTGGTCGGCAAGCTGCTCGGCCGGCTGTTCTTCCGCGCGCGGAACAAGAAGCTGCGCCTGGCCCATCATTCCGAGGGCTTTCTCGCCCTGGCGGCGACGTTCCTGGCGTACGGGGTGGTGGAGCTCGCCGGGGGCTACGGCTTCCTGGCGGTGTTCATCGCCGCGCGCGGGATCCGGTCCGCGCAGCGGTCGCACGAGTACCACCAGGTGCTGCATGAGTTCGCCGAGCAGATCGAGCGGCTGCTGACCGTGCTGCTGCTCCTGCTGCTCGGCGGTGCGGTGGTGGGCGGGCTGCTCGGGGCGCTGACGTGGAAGTCGGCTCTGGTGGGGCTCCTCCTGATCTTCCTGGTCCGGCCCGTGTCAGGATTCCTGTCGTTGCGCGGCGCACCTGGCCACACCGCGGAGCATTGGGTCATCGCGGCCTTCGGCATCCGGGGGATCGGCACGTTCTACTACCTCGCGTACGCGATGAGCCACGCCACGTTCCCGAACGTGGATGTCGTATGGGCGACAGCTGCGTTCGTCGTTCTGGTGAGCGTGGTGTTGCACGGTGTTGCGGTCACGCCCGTGATGCGGCTTCTGGACCGATACAACGAGCGGACACGTACCCCGGAAGAGAAACACGCTCGGTAACCGCTGCCACGCTCCGTAATCGCACCTCCGCGAAATCGTGGTTTATTGAGGACATTGAACCCAGGCCTAGTGGCAGAGCGTATTCATGGCTGTAAAGTGAGCGGCACCTTCCCCCAGGCCGGTTATCCACGATGGAGCGACGAAAGGTGCGGCCGATGCGTATACGGGGCTTTGCGCCGGGGACACCCTGCTGGGTCGAGCTGGCGAGCGCGGATCCCGCCAAGGCGGCGGACTTCTACGCCCGCCTGCTGGGCTGGGAACCGGCGGGTGACCGCTTCAAGCTCGACGGGCGCGCCGTCGCCGGCCTGACCCGCGTCCGCGCCGACCGCCCCGCCGGCTGGCTCACCTACCTCACCGAGCACAATCTCGAGGCCTCCGTCATGCGGGTGCGCGAGGCCGGCGGCCGCTTGGTCAGCGAGCCGGCCGAAGGACACGGCGGCCGCTCCGCGGTCATCGCCGACCCGGCCGGCGCGGTTCTGGGCATCTGGGAGCCGCGTGACTTCACCGGCGCACAGATCGGCGGCGAGCCCGGCACGATGACCTTCCCCGAGCTGCTCACCGACGACGCGGTCGCCGCCGCCAACTTCTACGGCCAGGCGTTCGGCTGGCTGCTGCGCGACGAGTACGGCAGCGACGGCACGCGGGGCGAGTGGATCACCACCGCGCACGACGCGATGGCGGGCCTCGCCCCCAGCCACGGCGGCAGCTGGTGGCGCGCCGCGTTCCAGGTGGCCGACTGTGCGGAGACGCTCGAGGACGCCCGTGCCTACGGTGCCACCGTCGTCTCCGGCGCCCGGTCCATGGGCTTCGGCACGTACGCGGAGCTGCTCGACCCCTGGGGCGTACCGTTCTCGATCGCGGCGCCGGCGGCGATCCCGATCGAGCTCACCATGTCGTTCACCCCGAACTCAGGCATGGAGCTGACGTTCGGCGGGTAATGGTACGTCTGTTCGAAGACATGTCATTCGAGGAGGCGGCGCCATGGCGGCGAAGCAGCAGGATCCGGCATCGAACACGATCAAGGACCCGGCCGACTGGACCACCGGGGACGAGCCGGCCACGGGAGCACAGCAGTCGTATCTGCACACCCTGGCCTCCGAGGCCCACGAGGAAGTGCCCGAGGACCTGACCAAGGCGGAGGCGTCCGAGCGCATCGACGAACTGCAGGAGAAGACCGGCCGCGGCCGGTAGGGATCGCTCCGAAAAGGGCCAGCCGTCCGGCTGGCCCTTTTTCACGCGGGCCGTGTCAACCGGGGTTGACACACCCTTGTTGTCAACGTAGGTTGACAGCCATGACCGAAGCAACCGATCTCGCCGCCGCCGCGGGCAGCGCCGATCCACGGGTCGGCCTGCGGGCGGTCGTGGCGCTGCGCCGCCTGCTGGAGGGCCTCGAGCACCTCCAGGTCGCCAACGCCCGCCGGAAAGGCTGGTCCTGGCAGGAAATCGCGGACGCCCTCGAGGTGACCCGCCAGGGCGTACACAAGAAGCACGCGAACCGCATGCCGATGCAGGATCCCCGGGAGGACTGAGATGTTCGAGCGATTCACCCACGCGGCCCGCGAGGTCGTCGTCCGCGCCAAGATCGAGGCCCGCGACCTCGGGCAGGCGCCGGTCGACACCGAACACGTCCTGCTGGCCCTGCTCTCCGACCCGGCCGGACCCATCGCCTCCGCCCCGGCACTGCGCGGCAAGGGCGTCGACGCCGCCTTCGTACGATCCGAGATCATCCGCCGGGCCGGCAGCAGCGCCACCGGAGCGGCCGCCGTCGCGGATCCCGACGACGCCGACCGGGAGGCGCTCAAGGCCATCGGCATCGACCTGGACGCTGTGCGCCGGGCGATCGAGGAGAACTTCGGGCCCGGCGCCCTCAACCTGCCCCGGCCGGCCTCGTCGAAGCGCAAGGGGTTCATGCGGCGCTTCTACGGCAGCGGGCACAGCCCGTTCTCCGACCGCAACAAGAAGATCCTCGAGCTGTCCCTGCGGGAGGCGATCCGGCTCAAGCACAACTTCATCGCCCCTGAGCACCTCATGCTGGGCCTGGTGCGCGAGGGCCGCGGGCTCGGCGTGCAGATCCTCACCGAACGCGGGGTCGACTTCGACGAACTGCGCGCGGACGTGACGCGGTCGCTCAAGTCCGCGGCGGCGTAGGAGCGGGCCGGGCTGGGTAACGAGGCCGCCATGACGTACCGGGTCGAGTACAACGGCGAGGACCTCGAGCTCGCCACGCTGGACGCCGCCCTCGACAACGCCAAGCACGCGATCGCCGCCGACGTCGGCCCGGTCAGCGGCTGGGCCGTCGAGCACGACGAGACGATCAACGACTGGTTCGTCCAAGGCGTGCGCGACGGCGAGGCGGTGGGTGCGACCGCCGTGGTGACCGGCCCCGAGCCGACCATGACAGCCGAGGCACTGCCCCGGCACGCACCCGCCGCCGGCGACACCGCCGCCCGCTGCATGACCTTCACCGGCGCGACCCCCGCGGAGACGCTGGACATGGCGGCGGCCTGGCTCGCCGGCCGGCCGCAGATCCTCGACGTCGACGACCTCGGCTGGCACCTCACCCGAACGGGATACGAGGTACGCGTCTACTACCGTGCCTGACGTGGACCTCTCCGGCGTCGAGGGCGTCCTCTTCGACATGGACGGCACCCTCGTCGACTCCGACGCGGCCGTCGAGCGGGCCTGGCTCACCTGGGCCGCCGAGTACGACACCGACCCGGACGCCGTGCTCGCGGTCGCACACGGCGCGCCGGCCGAGCGCACCGTACGGCTGACCCGCCCGGACCTCGACGACGCGGCGGTGGCGGTCGCGGCGGCCCGCCAGCTCGAGCTGCAGTACGAGGACCTCGCCGACGTGGTGGCCACACCGGGCGCCCTCGAGCTGCTGGCCGGCCTCCGGTTGCCATGGGCGGTCGTGACCAGCGCCGACGCGCGCCTGGCCGAGGCCCGGCTCGGGGCCGCGGGCATCGACGTACGGGTGCTCGTGACGGTGGAGGACATCCGCGCCGGCAAGCCGGATCCCGAGGGCTATCTGCGGGGCGCGGAGCTGCTCGGCGTACCGGCCGCTCGCTGCCTCGTGGTGGAGGACGCCGAGGTGGGCGTCGCCGCCGGTCGCGCGGCCGGGGCCACCGTCGCCGCCCTGAAGGGTGTCTCGGGCGACATCCCGATCTCGGACCTGGGCGAGCTCGCGCGCCTTTTGGCGTGAGCCGCGTCATGCGCGTACCCCTGGTATTTCAGATTTGAAAGAGTTAGCGTCTGTGTCATGGCCGAACCACTCGACGCCGGGCAGCAGACGTGCTGGCGGGCGTACATCGAGAGCAGCTGGGCGCTGCAGACCCGCCTCGAGGACGAGTTGCGGGCGCGGACCGGGCTGAGCATGGCCGACTACCACGTGCTCGTGGTGCTCTCCGAGGCACCGGGGCACCGGCTCCGCATGGGTGAACTGGCCGGCTTCATGGTCTTCTCGCCCAGCCGGGTCACGTACCAGATCACTTCCATGGTCAAACGCGGCCTCGTCCGCAAGCAGAGCTGCCCCGACGACGGCCGCGGCCAGGAGGCCGTACTCACCGACGAGGGCATGGCGGCGCTGGTCGCCGCCGCCCCGCTGCACCTGGCCACCGTCCGCGACAGCTTCATCGACGACCTCGACGACGCCGAGATCGCCGTCCTCGCCCGCGTCTTCACCCGGCTCGGAGCGCGCCTGCGCCCCGCCATCTCCTGAAGGGGACCGCCATGCCCGCGATCACCGTCGACGACGTCCTGGTCCTGCCGCGTCTGCCCCGGCTCGACCCCGCCACCACGACCTACCGGCCGGTCCGCAGGCTGACCACCGCACCCTCCGGCTACGAGGGCGAGGGCTTCCCGGTCCGGCGGGCCTTCGCCGGCGTGCCCCTGCCGGAGCTCGACCCCTTCATCCACCTGGACCAGATGGGCGAGGTGGACTACGCGCCGGGCGAGCCGAAGGGTACGCCGTGGCACCCGCACCGCGGCTTCGAGACCGTCACGTACATGATCGACGGCACCATGGACCACCAGGACTCCCTGGGTGGCGGCGGCACGATCACCAACGGCGACACCCAGTGGATGACGGCGGGCGGCGGCATCCTGCACATCGAGGCGCCACCGGAGAAGCTGGTCATGAGCGGCGGCCTGTTCCACGGCCTCCAGCTCTGGGTCAACCTGCCGAGGGTCGCCAAGATGATCGCGCCCAAATACCAGGACATCCGCGGCCGGGAGTCGGCCCTGCTGACCACCCCGGACGGCGGCGGCCTCATCCGCGTCATCGCCGGCACGATCGCCGGCCACGCCGGAC
The DNA here is from genome assembly GCF_044465265.1 of Actinoplanes sp. NPDC049681. Classification (NCBI taxonomy): domain Bacteria; kingdom Bacillati; phylum Actinomycetota; class Actinomycetes; order Micromonosporales; family Micromonosporaceae; genus Actinoplanes; species Actinoplanes sp. NPDC049681. The sequence continues at coordinate 605,274 of NZ_JBITLP010000004.1, read as the reverse complement.
CCGGCTCGACCCACACCCCGATCAACCTCGCCCACGTCACCCTGCAGCCCGGCGCCCGCCTGGAACTCCCCTGGCAGCCCGAGTACAACGCCCTCGTGTACGTCCTGGCAGGCCGCGGCACGGTCGGCACGGACCGGCGGCCGATCCGGATCGGCCAGCTCGCCACCCACGCGCCGGGCGACGCGATCCTGGTCGACGCGGACGCCGCGCAGGATTCGAACACCCCGGCGCTGGAGCTCTTCATCATGGGCGGTCAGCCGATCCGGGAGCCGGTGGCGCACTACGGGCCCTTCGTGATGAACACCCGGGAGGAGCTCATGCAGGCGTTCGAGGACTTCCAGAAGGGACGGCTGGGCGTCATCCCGGCGGAGCGGCTTCCGCACACGGACTGAGCGGAGCCCTTCCGCGCATGCAGCGGTTTTGTCGGTGGTCGCCGATATCCTCCGGGCATGGCTGTGGACATCGGCGAGATGCTGGATCGGCTGCTGACCGAGGGCGCGCACCACTTCGACGACACCCACGACTACCGCCTCACCATGATCCCGCTCGGCACGGTGGCCCTGCCCACGGGTCATGTCGTCGCCTGCGATCCGCTCAGCCGTCCGGGCGAGATGCCGCCCTTCACGGTCACCGTGCCGCCGGGCCGCTACAACCTGCGGGCCTGGGTGGCCGTGTCCCAGCCCGCCCGCCGTTCCGCCGGCACGCCGGCGCCCGGTCCCGGCCGGGCGGCTGCGGCACCGGTCCGGGACCGCACCGGGCAGCACGCCGGGTCCCCGCGGTCACCGGGCCACCGCGGCGCTTCGCCGAGAACGAGCGCCGGCGATCCGTCCGTCCGCCACGGTCCCGAGGCGGACCGGCGGACGGCTGCACTGCAGCTGGTGGTCCGCGACGAGCCGGTGGCCAGCTGGGAGCCGGCGATCCCCGCGGAGGCAGGTCCGTCCTTCCGCGACGAAGACGGCTTCTTCGCGTACCCGGCGGACTGCGGCGCCGCGACGCTGGCCGACCAGCGGGCGTTGACCGCCCTGGAGGCATGGCCCTACGAGCGGGTCGAGGAGACGTACCTGCCCGATCCGAGCCCACCCGCCCCGGCCGCCCTCGGCGCGGTGACCGACCCCGCCACGGGCGCGAATGTCGTGGCGGTGGGAACGGGGTGGGAGGACGGGGGCTACGCGACGTTCGTCGGGCGGACCGCTCGTGGGGAGGTGGCCGCCTTCGTCACTGACTTCCGCGTGATCTGACTCCGGCCGGAGCCCGTCGTCGCGCCCGGGGCCGGGGTGGGCCGTGCACAGCCGACTGCCCCGGCCTTTGCTGCTCGCGGCGTCCCGATGGGGACGACCGCCGCCGGTCTGGGCCGGCAGCGGTCGGCGTCCTCGCGAGGCTCCGTCAGTTGGGGAAGGAGTTCGGGTCGACGTCGCTGGTGGACGCGTTGCCGCCGATCATCGGGGTGAGGGTGATCGTCCAGATCGACGACGAGTACGACGTGGTCGTGAACTTGAACGTGTCGTCGAACTTGGTGAACGAGCAGTCCCGCGTGAAGCCCTTCCCGCCGGCGTTCCAGTCCTTGCCCGAAGCCGTGTAGATCCGGTACGTCCCGTCGCGGATGCCCTTGGCCGTGTAGGTGCCGCCGCTACGGACGTAGACGGTGAAGACCGGCTTGGGTTTCTTGCCCTTGTTCGGGACCAGCGAGATCGTCGTGTCCGAGGCGCCATTCTTGATCTTCAGGTGGCCGAGGCCGCCGGAGCCGGTGCGCTTGACGTACGTACCGGTCTTGAGCCGCCGGTTCTGCTCCTTCGGGGCGCCCGGCAGGAACGTGCCGAACTTGAAGGTGGAGTCCGCCGCCGCGAGCTTCCTGGCGTCCTCGCGGAGGCCGTCGGCCCAGCCGGACTGGAGGATCGTGGCGTACGGCGAGGCAGCCGGGCACTCCTGCTTCGCGCCGGCCGTCTGCTCGACCATGTCGCCGAGGCTCTCGAGCTCCAGCGCGAGCTGCCCGTGGACGCCCTCCGCGCCCGCGGGCGGCTTGGTCGAGCGCAGCTTGCCGGCCTCGGCGCGGATCGTGGTCGCCGCCGCCGGGGCCGCCTTGGCGAACGCGGCGCTGCTGCTCGTGTTCAGCTTGGCGAAAGGCACCTTGATGGCGCTGTCGGAGGCGGCCAGCAGCTGCGCGTACTGCTCCGGGCTGACCGGTCCGGCGTTCGCCGGCACCGTCGTCGCCGCGACGCCGTTGCGCTTGCCGGCCTGCGTGGCCCCGTCATCGTCGCCGCCGGAGAAGACGCGGATCACGCCGCAGCAGCCGAGCACCAGGGCGGCGGCGAGGACCGAGCCGATGATCACATTGCGGCGGCCGGTGCGGGGCGCCGCCGTGGGGGGACCGGCGAAAGCCGGGCCGCCCGGATAGCCGCCGGGGACCGGAAAACCGCCGGGCGCGGGAAACCCGGGGTGAGCGCCGGGCGCCGGGAAACCGGGCTGGGCGCCAGACGCCGGGAAACCGGGCTGAGCGCCAGACGCCGGGAAACCGGGTTGCGCGCCAGGCGCCGGAAAGCCGCCGGAGGCCGGGTGAGGCCCGGGCTCCGGGGAGCCGTCAGCTGACGGATAGCCGCCCGGCGGCGGGTAGGCCCCGGGCGGGAATCCCCCGGCCGGGTGGGCGCCGGGCGGGAATCCCCCGGCCGGGTGGGCGCCGGCCGGTGCATAGCCCGCCGCAGGCGGGGGAAATCCGCCCGGCGCCGGAAAGCCCGGTCCGGCAGCGCCAGGAGCCGGATACCCCGGTCCGGCCACGCCAGGGGGCGGAAAGCCCTGAGGAGGAACCCCGGTAGCGGGAAAGCCAGGAGCGGGAAACCCGGGAGCCCCAGCCCCGGAAACCGGCGGACCGGAAGCAGGAGGACCGGAAGCCGGCGGCGCGGAAGCAGGAGGACCGGAAGCGGGAGGCGCGGAAGCCGGCGGCGCAGAAGCGGGAGGCGCGGAAGCCGGCGGCGCGGAAGCGCCAGGAAAAGGCGGCGGAGCAGTGAACGGCGACGCCACCCGTACGGTCACCGAAACGATCCCGGCCGCCGTCTGCACCCAGACGACCGCCCCGTCCACCGTCCCCGGAGGCACCGTCACGGTCAGCGGCCCGTGCGTCGGCGTCCACACCACCTTCGTCGCGCCCGTGGCTGCTTCGCCGGGCGGGATCTCGATCGTGGCGTTGCTGAAAACCGGCTCCCCCGTCATGCCGACGAGTATGAATGAGCGGGGTGGATCTGCGCTGCCCGCTTTCCGTCACGAAACGGCCCTCAGTGAGGCGGCTCACCTTAAGATCATCGACACGAAACCGACCATGTCAGGCATGTCCCAGCAGGAAGCCGGTCACGACATCAGGAACATTGCTCCCACGCCCATGAGGACCATGACCAGCATGGCGATCAGCAGCCCGCGCTCGGACGAGGCGGCGGCGTCGGTCGGTACGGCGGTCGTGGTCAGGGGCTCGCTGCTCATGAGGGGTCCTTCGCGAGGGTTGGCTACGGGCTCAGGGTGCGGGCAGGCGTCAAGGGGCCTACCGTGAGGGCGTCGTCGACCTCGGAAGGGCTGCCCGTGTCACTGGAGGACTGGTTCCTGACCGCCGACGAGCGCGGCAACCCGGACTCACAGATACCCACCTGGACTCGAGGAAACACCGTCGAGCCCCTCTTTCACGGTGGAACCTATTTCGACCGGTTGGTGACCGAGGTGGAAACGCTCGGTGACGGTGACTATCTGTTCTTCACCGATTGGCGGGGCGATCCCGACGAGCGGCTGCGCGAGCACGGCCCGACCATCGCCGAGCTGTTCGCCGCGGCCGCCAAGCGGGGTGTCGTGGTCAAGGGCCTGCTGTGGCGCTCGCACCTCGACAAGCTGGCGTACAGCGAGGAGGAGAACCGGAACCTCGGTGAGGGCGTCGAGGCCGCCGGGGGCGAGGTGCTGCTCGACCAGCGGGTACGCCGCGGCGGCTCGCACCACCAGAAGGTGGTGATCCTGCGGCATCCGGAGGCGCCGGAGAAGGACATCGCGTTCGCCGGCGGCATCGATCTGTGCCACAGCCGGCGCGACGACGCCGGGCATCTGGGCGATCCGCAGGCGGTGGCCATGGCCAAGGCGTACGGAAAGAATCCGCCCTGGCACGACGTGCAGCTGGCCATGCGGGGGCCGGTGGTCGGGGCGCTTGATCTGTCGTTCCGGGAGCGTTGGAACGATCCGACCCCGCTGGATCAGCACGGCCCGATCAGTACGCTCACCGACAAGCTCCGACACGCCGACCTGCGCGCCGACCGGCTTCCGCCGCAGCCGCCGGATCCGCCCGAATGCGGGCCGCACGACATCCAGGTGCTGCGGACGTATCCGGCGATGCGGCCGCCGTACGGGTTCGCGCCGAAGGGTGAGCAGAGCATCGCGCGCGGCTACACGAAGGCGATCAAGCGGGCCCGTCGGCTGATCTACCTGGAGGACCAGTACCTGTGGTCCAAGGAGGTCGCGCAGCTGTTCGCGGACGCGTTGAACGACAACTCGGGGCTGCATCTGATCGCGGTCGTGCCCCGCTACCCGGATGTCGACGGCCGGTTCGCGCTGCCGCCGAACCAGGTCGGGCGGGCGGAGGCGATCTCGCTGTGCCGCAGGGCGGCGCCGGACCGGGTGCACGTCTTCGACGTCGAGAACCATGAGGGTACGCCCGTCTACGTGCACGCGAAGGTGTGTGTGGTGGACGACGTGTGGGCCAGCACGGGCAGTGACAACTTCAACCGCCGGTCGTGGACGCACGACAGCGAGTTGTCCTGCGCGGTGGTGGACCGGACCCGGGACGACCGGGCGCCCGCCGATCCGGCCGGGCTGGGTGACGGCGCCCGCGTCTACGCCCGGAATCTGCGGCTCGCGCTGCTGCGCGAGCACCTCGATCGGGACAGCGACGAGGGGCTGCTCGACCCGGATGACACCGTACGGGCGGTGCGCCAGGCTGCCGACACCCTGCGTGACTGGCACGACAGCGGCGAGAAGGGTCCGCGCCCGCCGGGCCGCCTGGTGCCGCACGAGACCGAGCCGCTCCCCTGGCACCAGCGGCTCTGGGCCGTGCCGGCGTACCGCCTGATCTACGACCCCGACGGCCGTCCGTGGCGGGATCGCCGCGCGCGCACGTGGTAGTGCTGGGTATACCCCCGGAACTATTCCTGGACGGCTGGGACGGCCCGGACCGCGCACCTACCGTGACGGTGTGTCCATCATCGATCCCTGGCGCGCCTTCCTGTACGTCCTGACCACTCTGCCCGTAGCCGCACCGGTCGCCGCGGCGATGACGGTGCTCGCCCTGCCGTGGGTCGCCGCGCTGTCGCGGCTGACCGAGCACGTCGCGCCCTCCAGCAGCGTGCTCTTCCTGATGCTCGTGTCGCTGGTGCTGTTCGCCGGTTTCGGGCCGCTGGCCGCGATCCCGCTCGGCGCGGTCGAGCGGGCCCGGCTCGGCCTGGTCGACGAGCGCCCGGCGCCGTCGCCGCACCCGCCCGCCTCCGCCGGCCCCGTCTTCTGGCTGCGGGTCCGCTACGCCGAGACCGCCACCTGGCGCGAGCTGCTCTATCCGGCCTTCCTGGGCCTCGTCGTCCCCGCCGTCTACCTCGGGTACGGCCTGCTCGTGCTCCTCGACGTCGCGTTCCTGCTGAGCCCGGTCCTGGCGAGCACCGGCACCGCCGGCTGGACCTTCGGGGCGTTCACGGTGCACTCGACCGCCGGCGCCGTCCCGCTGGCGGTCCTGGGTGCGCTGCTGGCACCCGTACTCGTGTATCTGCTGGGTCTGATCGCCGCCGGGCAGGCCGCCACGGCGCGGGCGCTGCTGAGCTACCGCGCCGGAGCCTGATCGAGCTCCCAGACGGCGGGGCACCAGATGGGGGCCTCCGGGTCGCCGGCGCGGCGCAGGGTGATCCGCCAGGCCTGCATCGGCGGGTGGCCGGCCGCGTCCCAGCGGTCCAGCACCTCGGCGGCCTCCGCGGCGTAGCGCGGGGCGTGATCACCGCCGGCCATGACCGAGCCGTCGGACAGGATCGCCGCTCCGCCCGTACCCGTGTCGTCCAGCAGGACGAGCGTGCTGCCGTCGCGTCCCGGGATGGCGGCGTGGGTGGCGCGGGTGTTCCAGACGCCGGCGGCGTACCAGAGATCCCGGTAGCCGTAGGCGTCGAGCGGTTCGGCCCACCGGGCCGGGGCTGTCTCCGCGAAGGCGGCGAGGGTGTCCGGCGGGACGGGGTGCGGGTGGGCGCGGGCGTGCCGCGCGGTCAGCGGGCCGGCCGCGGTCATGAAGCCGGACGGGCAGACGACCGTGGCGGTGACCGGGCCCTCCGCGGCACCCCGGATCGCGAGGACGGGGTGAGTGCCGGCGTGCTCGACGGGTGCCACGATCGGGCCCGGGCCGGCCTGCCGCAGCCAGTGCGGTGACACGCCGGCGACGCCGACCGTCACGATCGCCCGGTCGAAGCGCTCCCCCGGTGCGCCCGCGTAGCCGTCGCCCGCGAGGACCCGTACCGTCTCGATCCTGGCCCGGGTTAGCGCGGCGCGTGCCCTGGCGGCGACGTCGGCCTGCACGTCGACGCTGGTCACCTCGGCGCCGAGCGCGGTGAGCAGGGCGGCGTTGTAGCCGGTGCCGGCGCCGATCTCGAGAACCCGGTGACCGGGCCGCACGTCCAGCGCGGCCAGCATGACGGCCATCAGCGACGGCTGGCTGGAGGAGCTGACCGGCAGTCCTTCGTGGACCTTGGTGACGAGCACGTCGTCCTGGTAGACCGTCTCCAGAAACCCCGCGGCGCCCGGCTCCGCCCAGGTGCCGTCGCGCCGCTGGAACCCCTGGGCCACGAAGATCTCGCGCGGCACCGCCCCGAAGGCCTCGGCGAGCTCGGGCGTCAACGGCGCACCGTGGCGCCGGATCTGCTCGACGAAACGGCGGCGCAGGTCGGTCACCGCTCCACCGTAGTCGTGCCCGGCGTTCAGGGCAGGTGGGCCGCCACCACCGCCGCCGTCAGCCGCTCGGGCACGTCGGCCTCGTGGTACGGCCGCTCCGAGTCCTCGATGTGGTCGACGAAGTCCTGGTAGACCACGGCCGCGCGAAGTGCCGCCACCGGGCGGATCAGCGCGACCGCCGTCTCCGGATCGCTGTCCGGCGCCGTCTCCCGCCACCGGGCCGCCCACTCGGCGACGAGCCGGGCCGCGTCGGCTTCCGGCAGGCCACCGGTGAGCCGCAGGATGTCGAACGCCGGATGCGAGACGGTCGAGTCGCCCCAGTCGACGATCACCCGGCGCGTGCGCGTCGCACGGACGTTCCCGGGATGGAGATCGCCGTGCACGAGCGTGCCGGGCAGCCCGCAGGCGTCGACGGCGGCGAGCCGGGCCGGCAGCTCAGCCATCAGCTCCTCGAGACCGTCCACTCTGTCCAGCCACGGCTGCGCCACCCGCGCGAACGGCTCGAAGCTCAGCCGCCGGTCCGGCACGCCGGCCGCCACCAGGTCCGGGACCCGGATCGCGAAGTGCGCCTGTACGGGGTGGAAGTCGCGCGCGACCTGGGCACAGAAGGACGCGTCTGCGCCGTACCGGTCCTCCCCCGGCACGTGGGCGAGCAGCGTACGACCCGCGTCGCCGGCGGCGAGCACGGTGGGCACGAGGCCCGGCGCCACCGCCTCGACCAGGCGCAGCACCGCCGCCTCGTGGGCGAGGAAGGCCGGGACCTGCTTGAGCCAGGCCACGGGCTCACCGCCGCCGTCCAGGCGCCAGATCGCCGAGAGGTTCCACGTGCGGTGCTGCACGGCCACGAGGTCGTCGCGCCCCAGCGTCTCGGCGGCCCAGTGCAGGGAGGCGGCCGGTCCGCCGGGCACCGCCCAGGGAGCTCGCCGCGGCGCGGGCTCCCCGGCGACCTCCCACGGCTTCAGCTCCGCGGCCACCGGCTCGAAGACCTGCGCGAGCAGGGTGACCGCTCCGCCCGGTGGCGCGGCGTTCGCCGCGGACAGCAGACGAAGAACGGTCACGTGTACGCCGTGCCGAGCGCGCACCGCCTCCACGACGTCCGCCGTCTCCTGCCACCACGGCAGGTCGAGCTCGAAGGGCGGCAACGCGCCGAGCACCTCACCGGCGGCGTCGACGAGTACGAGAGTCACGGTCCGGCCCACGCGAGGAACCGTAACGCCGTCCCCCTACCGCTTCACGGGGTAGGTCAGGTGGGTGACACCCCTGCCGGGCACCACCGTCGGGTCGCCGAGGCGCACCGGCGTCTTCGCGAGGTCGGCGAAGTACGGGACGCCACTGCCCAGCAGCACCGGCACCAGCGAGACCACGATCTCGTCGAGCAGCCCGGCGTCGAGATACTGCCGGGTCAGCGTCGGAGTGGACACCGCGACGATCCGGTCGCCGGCGACCTTCTTCGCCGCCTCCAGCGCCGCGATCGCGTCGGTGTGGAAGGTGGTGTCGGAGTCCGCCCGCGGCCAGCCGTCGGGCACCGAGTGGCTCACCACGAAGACCGGTACGCCGAGCGGGTGCCGCCCGCCCCACCCGCCGGTCTGATCGAAGATCCGCCGCCCGGCGATCAGCGCCCCCACCCCGCCGTTCAACGCGGGACGCAGGTGCCCGGCGCTCGCCTCGGAGACCGTGAACGTCATGGCCGGATCGGCGGTCGGCACCTCGACGTCACCGTTGCCGTACCAGCCGAAGAGCTCCTCGGTGCGGTCCTGGGTGTCCGCGATGAATCCGTCCAGCGACATCGACATGTCCGCGACGACCTTGGCCATGGTTCTCACTCCTTGTCTCGGGTGTGCCCCGGGGACGGAGCCGAGGCCCGATTCTCGACATCCTTCCTCAAGGACAGTCGAAGTCGTCGCCCTCGCCGACGCCGAAGAGGTCGAGCGCGACGTCCTGCCGGCTGCCGTTCAGCAGGGCCCAGCCCACCTCCGCGGCGGTAGCCGGTGCCTCCCGGGCAGTGACGTCGAGGTGGTCCCAGACGATCGCGATCAACTCGCCGGAGTGCAACGCCAGGAAGTCACCGAAACAGTCTTCGAAGGCGTCCCAGTTCCTGCCGTAGTGGTCCGGAAAGCCGAAGGTCCGGGCGATCTCCCCGTGAGCCTCCAGCCGGGACGTCATGGCGCGGCCGTCGAGGCGGAATCGCCGGTACGGAAACCGGTCCAGGTAGGCGTCGAGGTCGTCGAATGCGCTGCGGTGCACCCGGAACAACGGGCCCGACCGGAGCCAGGGGAGTTCGCCGCGTACCCAGGGACGCTCGGTACCCACGGCCGATCAGGTGACGGCTTCGTAGCGGGCGCGCAGCGCCGCGCCGTCGGGGCGGCCGTAGAGGTGCAGCCGGGCCATGCCGCCGTCCGGGAAGATGTCCAGCCGCACGTGGGTGGCGACCGGGACCACGGCGACCGGGAAGCGGTGCCGGGTGTCCGGGCTCAGCCGGATCTGCGGCAGCAGCTCGAACCAGTCGTCCGGGTCGTCGAGCAGGCCGGTGCGCGCGTCGATGCCGCGCAGGGTCGCGCTGCCCGGGGCGTTGCCCTTGAAGTGGCTGGTGTCCAGCTCGGCCAGCTCGATCACGGCGGGGGCGGCGAGCTGCACCAGGACCCAGTCGTTGCCGTCGTCGCGGCGGCGGGACGTCTCCCAGCCGTCGCCCATGGAGCGGGCCAGGCCCGGGTTGAGCATGTTCTGGGGGTGGCCGTAGAACATGTTGCTGCAGCTGACGATGCGGGCGCCGTACTCGGCGGCGGCCACGTCGAAGACGCTCGGCAGCAGCCGCGGGTCGGGCACCACCTCGCCGTGCACCCGCAGGCGGGCCACGCCGCCGTCCGGGTAGATGTTCAGGCGTACGTGGGTGAAGCGCTGGCGGGAATCCACGGCGAACAGGTTCTGGCTGTCCCCCGAGAGCGGGGATCGCGGCACCAGCGGCACCCACTGCGCCTCGGCGAGCTGGGCGGCGTCCGGATGGAAGTCGAACGCGCAGCCCTCGACCGAGGCGTACGGCGGATAGTTGCCGGTGAAGAACGCGGTGTCGATGTCGATGCCGTGCACCACCCCGGGGGCGCCCAGCCGGATGATCGCGTGGTCGTGCCCGGGTTCGCGGCGGCGCCGGGTCTCCCAGCCGTCGTACACCTGGCCCTTCTGCCCGAACGTCTTCGGCGCGAACACCGGCGAGGCGGGTTCGACGAGATGGTCGGCCGCGGCGAAGAACTCGTCGTTGGCGTGGATCACCCCGCCGCCGAACGTGCGCGACGCCAGGTCGGGCAGCAGCGTGAACTCTTCCATCAGGAGACCTCCCGGATGAGGAAACGGCCGTGCGGTGCCGCGCCGGTCACCGTCCGGCCGCGGAGCCAGGTCGTGCGGACCACCCCGGTCAGGGTCCTGTGCGCGTACGGCGTGACGGGGTTCTTGTGGTGCAGCCGCCCGGGGTCGACGACGAAGGTCTCGTCCGGGTCGAAGGCGACGAGGTCGGCGTCGGCGCCGACGGCGATGCGGCCCTTGCCGGTGAGCCCGACCAGGTCGGCGGGGCGCCGCGCCATCCAGTTGGCGACGTCGGCGAGGCCGTAGCCCCGCTCGCGCGCCGCCGTCCAGATCACCGGCAGCCCGAGCTGCACCGAGGCGATGCCGCCCCACGCGGCCGCGAAATCGCCGGTGTCGCGGCGCTTCAGGTCGGGGGTGCACGGCGAGTGGTCGCTCACGACGCAGGTGATGAGCCCGTCCGCGAGCGCGGTCCACAGGCGGTCGCGGTTGGCGGAGTCGCGGATGGGCGGGCAGCACTTGAACTCGGTGGCGCCGGCCGGGATCTCCGCCGCGTCGAGCGTCAGGTAGTGGGGACAGGTCTCGGCGGTCACCCGCAGGCCGTCCGCCCGCGCGGCGGCGATGAGCGGCAGGGCGCTCGCCGCCGACAGGTGCAGGATGTGGACGCGCGCCCCGGCGGCCCGGGCCGCCTCGATCGCGGTAGCGACCGCGGCGTGCTCGGCCTCCGGGGGACGCGAGGCCAGGAAGTCCGCGTACGCCGGGGACGGCACCGCCGCATGCAGGTGGTCGGGGTCCTCGGCGTGGATGACGAAGAGGGCGTCCACGGCCGCGAGAGCCTCGGCCAGCTGACCGGGATCCAACGGCGGGAACTCGGGCACGCCGGAGTCGGCGAGGAAGGCCTTGAAGCCGAACACCCCGGCGGCGTGCAACCCGGGCAGGTCCGCGGCGTTGCCGGGGATCGCCCCGCCCCAGAACCCCACATCCACGTGGATCTGCCCGGTGGCGGCGGCCTGCTTGATCTCGAGCGCCTCGGCGTTCACGGTGGGCGGCAGGCTGTTCAGCGGCATGTCCACGATGGCGGTGACCCCGCCGGCCGCGGCGGCCCGGGTGGCGGTGGCGAAGCCCTCCCACTCGGTGCGGCCGGGCTCGTTGACGTGCACGTGTGTGTCGACCAGGCCGGGCAGCAGCGCGACGTCCCCGAGGTCGATCTCCTCGGCGCCGCCGGCCGGCGCGTCGTAGCCGCCGACGGCCACGATCCGGCCGCCGCTGACCGAGACCGCGGCGGGCCGCTCACCGTCGGGCGTGACGGCGCGGCGGGATCGCAGCACGAGATCGACCATGAAGCGAGCCTAACCGCCCGGCGTCCCCGGGCGGTCACGTCACGCCAAGCCGCCGCCGGAACGTCCGCGATCGCACCGGCGCCGCCCGCGACCGGAAGCCGTCCTCCGCCGAGCGCGAGGGACTCCTCAGGCGATTGCCAGCAGCTCGTCCCGCGTGAACCCGACCGACTCCGGCGGCAGCGCCCCGCAGTCGAGGCCGCGCAGGAGATATCCGGCCAGGGCGCGGGCCGTGGCCGGCTCGTCGAGAATGCCGCCCGCCTGGCGGTCCAGGTAGCGGCGCAGACGGGTCGTCGCCGCGTCCATGCCGTCGGCGAAGAAGGCGTACGTGGCCGCGAAGCGGGTCGGCAGCTGTGCCGGGTGCAGGTCCCAGCCCTGATAGAAGCCGCGTTCCAGGGAGCGGCGCACGAGCCGGTGGTGCAGCGCCCACGCGTCCTGGATCGCCACGCCGGTGCCGACCGGCAGGATGTTGGTGGAGCCGTCGGAGAGGCGCACCCCCGTGCCGGCGGCCGCGGCCTGCATCACGGCCTTGGCGTAGTCCGCGACCGGGTGGTCCATCGCCTGGTAGGCGGCCGCCACCCCGGCCGCGGCACTGTAGTCGTAGGTGCCGTAGTGCAGGCCTGTGCAGCGTCCCGCCGCGGCCGTGATGAGGCGGGCGACGGTGGCCGTACCGTCCGCGCCGAGGATCGCCGACGGGAGCTCGATCTGGATCTCGAAGCGCAGGCTGCCGCCGGGCAGCCCGTACGCCGTCTCCAGCCGTTCGCAGAGGGCGACCGCCGCCTCGACCTGGGCCGGGCCGCTCACCTTGGGCACGGTGATGACGAACGGCTCCGGGTACAGCGAGAGCCACAGGTCGAGGGTGCGCAGCGCCCGGTGCCGCGTGGGCGCCTCGAGGGACTTGACGCGGATCCCCACGAACGGCGGGCGGGGACCGTCGAGCAGGACCGCGGCGGCCTGTTTCACCGCCGCGTCCTCCACGTCGTCGTCCCGGACGCCGTACCCGTCCTCGAAATCGATGCGCAGGTCTTCGATGGGCTCCGCGACGAGCTTGGCCCGGACCCGGTCGGCGAGCGCGGCCGGGAACGGCAGCGGCGGGTGCTCGTCGAGCACGGCGAGCGCCTGCGCCCCCCACTCCCGGAAGCCGGTGATCCGGTCGGCGGGGATGTAGACCGTGTGCACCGGCTGCCGCCCGGGCCGCTCGCCGGGATAGCGAGCGGCGAGGAACGCGTCGTGGGCGGCCAGCCGGGCGTCGATCGCGGCGTAGTCGTCGTCGCGGAGCCGCACGATCAGTCGATCGAGTCGTAGGCGGCGGTGGTGAGGAAGTCGGCGAAGTCGTCGGCGAGCGCCACCCGCTCGAACAGCTTGCGGGCGTCGTCGAAGCGGCTCGACGTCCAGGCCTCGTCGCCGAGGGTCTCGCGGATCTTCGCCAGCTCCTCGTCCTCGATACGGCCGACGAGGTCCGCCGTGATCGGGGTGCCGTCGTCGAGGCGCACGCCGTTGTGGATCCACTGCCACACCTGCGAGCGGGAGATCTCGGCGGTGGCCGCGTCCTCCATCAGGTTGAAGATGGCGACCGCGCCGTTGCCGCGCAGCCAGGCCTCCAGATACTGCAGGGCGACCGAGACGTTGGACCGCAGGCCCGCCTCGGTGACGGCGCCGCCGGTCGCGGCCACGTCGAGCAGCTGGGCCGCCTCGACCTCGACGTCGTCGCGCAGCTTGCCGAGCTGGTTGGGACGGTCGCCCAGCACCCGGTCGAAGATCTCGCGGCACACCGGCACCAGGTCGGGGTGGGCCACCCACGAGCCGTCGAAGCCGTCGCCCGCCTCCCGCTCCTTGTCCTCGCGGACCTTGGCGAGGGCGACCTCGTTGACGGCCGGGTCGCGCCGGCTGGGGATGAAGGCCGCCATGCCGCCCATCGCGAACGCGCCCCGGCGGTGGCAGGTCGAGACCAGCAGCTCCGTGTACGCCCGCATGAACGGCGCGGTCATCGTCACCGAGGCGCGGTCCGGCAGCACCATGGCCGGGTTGTCGCGGAAATACTTGATGATGCTGAACAGGTAGTCCCAGCGGCCGGCGTTGAGGCCGGAGATGTGCGGTCGCAGCGCCCAGAGGATCTCGTCCATCTCGAAGGCGGCCGGGATGGTCTCGATCAGCACCGTCGCACGGATGGTCCCCACCGGGATGCCGAGGGCCTCCTGGGCGTGGGTGAAGACGTCGTTCCAGAGCGCCGCCTCGTGGTGCGACTCCATCTTGGGCAGGTAGAAATACGGCCCGCTGCCACGCGCGAGGAGCTCGGCGGCGTTGTGGAAGAAGTAGAGCCCGAAGTCGACGAGCGCGCCGACCGCCGGCTCGCCGTCGACGGGCAGGTGGCGCTCGTCGAGGTGCCAGCCGCGGGGACGCATGACGATCGTCGGGTACGGGCCCTCGCCCAGCTCGTAGGTCTTCTTGTCGGTCTCGAGCCGGATGGTGCGGCGGATGGCGTCGTAGAGGTTCTGCTGGCCGGCGACGACGTTCGCCCAGTGCGGGGTGTTCGCGTCCTCCAGGTCGGCGAGCCAGACCTTGGCGCCGGAGTTGAGCGCGTTGATCGTCATCTTGCGCTCGGTCGGCCCGGTGATCTCCACCCGGCGGTCGGTCAGGTCGGCCGGCGCGGGCGGCACCGTCCAGTCACCGGCACGGATCTCCGCGGTCTCCGGCAGGAAGCCGAGGCTGCCTCCGGCGGCGATCTCGGCACGCCGCTCGGCACGCCGGGCCAGCAGCTCGTTGCGGCGCGGGCGGAACCGGCGGTTGAGGTCGGCGACGAACGCCACGGCCTCGTCGGAGAGGATCTCGGTCACGGGCGGCGACTCCCTTCACAGATGGCTTCCCGTACCGTAGCGGTCCGGGCCCGGCCACGGACCGGGCTGTGGACAACCTCGCAATTGATCAGAGGTACCACTCCGCGTCGGCGGGCGGCACGTCGTCGCGGGTCACCGTTCCTTCGATGAGCCCGTACGGGCGGTCGCCGGCGATGAACACCTCGCCCGGGTTCTCGAGCTGGAACGGCGACAGGTCGACCAGGTAGTGGTGCTTGTTGGGCAGCGTCAGGCGGATCTCGGCGATCTCGGGCCGGCTGTCCAGCACCCGGGTGCCCATCGAGAACAGCGTCTGCTGCAGCGAGTAGCTGTACGTGTTGACGAACGCGTTGACGAGCGCGTCCTTGGCCTTCTCGAACGACTCGCCCCACGCCGTGGTGTCCGACAGGTGCCGCCAGCGGGCGTCGACGGCCGTGGCCAGGATGCGGTCCGTGGTCTCGGACAGCGTCGTGTAGCGGTCGCGGGCGAAACCGTGGAACTCCGACGCGGTGGTGTTGAGCACCACGAAGTCCTTCAATCCGGACACGACCTGCGTGACGCCCTCTCCCACGGTGACCGTGCACAGCCGGGTGAAGTCGCCCTTGCGCCGGAACGAGTGCGGGCCGAGACGTTCCCAGCCGTACGCCTCGATGCTCACCCGCGCCGTGACGATCTGCGGCTGCGTGGCGACGAAGTGCCGGCCCAGCCGCAACGCGAACGCCTCGGGCTCGCCGACGCCGTGCTCGCGGGCGAAGGCGTACACGGTGTTCTTCATCGTGTCGGTGGGCAGGACGCCCGAGTTCTCCCCCGTCAGGTGGGTCGCCGACAGGTCGCCGGAAAGCGCGACGCTCACGTTGAGGTCGGTCAGCCCGTGCGTGTCGCCGCCGCGCGTGACGTGCACGAGCCGGGTCTCCGCCTTGCCGTATCGGTTGGGTCCCAGCACGATCGCCACGCGTCAGCTCCCTCGGTAGGTGGTGTAGCCGTATCGGCTCAGCAGCAGCGGCACGTGATAGTCCCGCTCGGTGTCGTGGATGTGGAAGGCAATGGTGATCTCCGGGAAGAACGCGTCCCCGCCGAGATAGGGCTCCACGGCGAACACCAGGCGGTAGCCGCCCGCCTGCCAGTCGTGCGGCGGTACCCGGTGCTTGAGCCGGCCGTCGCCGTCCGTACGCCCCTCGGCGATCAGCCGCCAGCCGTCCGCGTCGCGGCGTTCCAGGCGTACGGGCACGTCCCGGGCCGGATCGCCGGTGATCGTGTCGAGGACGTGGGTGGAGATCGCCGCACCGGACTCCGCCTCGGACCGCTCACTCGAGCCCATCGAGCACCCTCTCCAGCCGCAGCAGGGCGATCTTGCGCAGCTCTCCGGCCACGATCGCGCGCTCGGTCTCCTCGTCGTTGCCGAGGCGTTCGCGGGCCGCGGCGAGGATCTCCTCCTGGGTCCGGCCGCTCGCGAAGATGAGGAAGACGTGACCGAACTTCTCCTCGTACGCCCGGTTGGCCTCGACCAGCGCGGCCCGGACCCGCTCGTCCGTGCCACCGGCCGCCGTGGACTGCTCGCGGCGGGACCAGGCCGCCTCCCTCGAGTCGCCCTCCGCCCGCTCCCCGATGCGCGGGTGCGCGGCCAGCCCCTGGCAGACCTGCTCCCAGGTGAGGTCGCGCGCGGCGGCATCGGCGGCGGAGAGCAGGGCCGCCCGCGACGGGTACGGCCGCCCGTCCGCGACGGCCCGCGCCCATGCCGGAACGGCGCACACGGCGAGCAGCGTGGCCTCCAGCTCGTCGGCGGGGAGTGCATGAAACGCCTTCACGAGATCAGTCAACCAGTCCGGGGGGCACCGCGGGGGTGTTCAACACACCACATCCCGTACGCGAGACTGGGCCGGTGCTGATCTCCGCCGCCGCCCTTCCCGACCTGCCGATCCGGCCGGCCCTGCCGGACGTGTCCGCGGCGCTGGCGGCGCACGGCGCGGCGGTGCTGGTGGCGCCGCCTGGAACCGGCAAGACCACGGTCGTGCCGCTGGCGCTGGCCCCGGGCGACCGGGGGCGGGTGATCGTGGCCGAGCCCCGGCGGGTGGCGGCACGCGCGGCGGCCAGGCGGATGGCCGCGCTGCTGGGCGAGGACGTGGGCGAGCGCGTCGGCTACACCGTGCGCGGCGACCGCCGGGTGTCCGCGCGCACCCGGGTCGAGGTGGTGACCACCGGCGTCCTGGTCCGGCGGCTGCACCGGGACCCGGAGCTGGCCGGCACGGCGGTCGTCGTGCTGGACGAGTGCCACGAGCGGCATCTGGACTCCGACCTGGCGCTGGCCTTCCTCGTGGAGGTACGCGCCGCCCTGCGACCCGACCTGCACGTGCTGGCCACCTCCGCGACCGCCGAGGCGCAGCGCTTCGCGACCCTGCTCGGCGACGTACCGGTAATCACGGCCGGCGCGGCGCTGCACCCGGTGGAGGTGCGCTGGTGCCCGCCGAAGCAGCCGATCACGCCGCCGCACGGGCTGCGCGTCGACCCGCGGCTGCTGGAGCACGTCGCAGCGACGGTGCGCCGGGCTCTGGCCGACGGCGACGGTGACGTGCTGGTGTTCCTGCCGGGTGCCCGCGAGATCGAGGCGGTGGCGGGGCGGCTGCGTGACGTCGGTGCCACGGTGGTGCCCTTGCACGGCCGGCAGCCGGGGTCCATTCAGGACGCCGCGCTGCGCCCGTCGGCGCAGCGGCGGGTCGTGCTGGCCACGGCGGTCGCGGAGAGCAGCCTGACGGTTCCGGGGGTACGGGCGGTGGTCGACGCCGGGCTCAGCCGGGTGCCCCGGATGGACCACGCCCGCGGCTTGGGCGCCCTGGTCACCGTGCCGGTGTCGCGGGCGGCGGCCGTGCAGCGCGCGGGGCGTGCGGGCCGCGAGGCTCCGGGGCGGGTGTACCGCTGCTGGTCCGAGGCCCAGCACGAGCGCCTGCCCGCGCAGCCGGAGCCGGAGGTGGCGGCGGCCGACCTGACCGGCTTCGCGCTCGACCTCGCCCTGTGGGGGCACCCGGACGGCACCGGCCTGGCGCTGCCGGACCCGCCGCCACCGGGCGCCCTGCAGGCGGCGATGAGCACCCTGCGGGCGCTGGGCGCCACCGGCGAGGAGGGCCGGGTGACGGCACGCGGGCGCAGTCTGGCCGACGCCGGGCTGCACCCGCGCCTGGCCCGGGCGTTGCTCGACGGTGCACCGCTGGCCGGGGCCCGGCGGACGGCCGAGATCGTCGCCCTGCTCGACGCCGGACGCACCGGCGACGACGTGGTCGCGGCGTGGCGCCGGGCGCGGTCCGAGCCGGACGGGGCGTGGACCGCGGAGGTACGCCGGCTCACCGCGGCCCTCGACCGGCAACCGGCCCGCAGCGGCGGGCCACGCCTCGGCGACGACCTGGCGGCGGGACTCGTCGTCGGCCTCGCGTACCCCGAACGGGTGGCCCGGGCGCGGGAGGCCGGCTCCCCGGCGTACCTGATGGCCGGCGGGACCGCCGCGGAGCTGGCCGGCGGCAGCGGCCTGGCCGGAACGACCTGGCTGGCCGTCGCCGACGCGGACCGCGCGCCGGGGGCACGGACCGCGCGCATCCGCAGTGCGGCCCCGCTCGACGAGACGACGGCCCGGACCGCGGCGCAGACCCTCGTCGCCTCCGCGACCGAGATCGGCTGGATCGACGGTGACGTGGTGGCCCGGCGGATCGAGCGGCTGGGCGCGATCACCCTGGCGGAGCGCCGGATCGAGGACCCGGATCCGGCGCTGGTGCGGGCGGCCCTGCTCGAGGGCCTGCGCCGGGAGGGGCTCGGGCTGCTCAGCTGGTCACCGGCTGCGACGGCGCTGCGGCAGCGGCTCGCCTTCCTCCACGCGACGCTGGGCGAGCCCTGGCCCGACGTGTCGGACGCGGCGCTGGCCGGCGCCGACTGGCTGGACCTGGGCCGGGCCCGCCGCCGCGCCGACCTGGCGCGGATCGACGTTGCCACGGCGCTGCGGCGGCTGCTGCCGTGGGAGATCGCGGGTCGCCTCGACGAGATGGCGCCCGAGCGCCTGCCGGTGCCGAGCGGATCCGCGATCCGGGTCGACTACGGCGAACCGGCCGCCCCGGTGCTGGCGGTGAAGCTGCAGGAGACCTTCGGCTGGCAGGACACCCCGCGGCTGGCCGGCGGCCGGGTGCCGGTCGTGCTGCACCTGCTCTCCCCCGCCGGCCGCCCGCTCGCCGTCACGGGCGACCTGGCCTCGTTCTGGGTCAACGCCTACCCGCAGGTGCGCGCCGAGATGCGCGGCCGGTATCCGCGCCATCCGTGGCCCGAGGACCCGGCGGCCGCCGCGCCGACCCGGCACACCAACCGGCGGAGAAGCTAGGGCGCGATCATCATTCCGGGACCGGACTGCGTGGGGATCGCCCGGGTCAGGCTGCGGGCCGGCGCGGGCTGGCCGAACAGGTATCCCTGGCCGAGATCGCAGCCGAGGTCCACCAGCGCCCGGGCCCGGGCCGGGGTCTCCACCCCCTCGGCCACCACGGACACGCCCAGCTCGGCGCAGATCCGCAGCACCGAGCGGCACAGTGCGCCCGCCCGCTCGGGTGCGACGTCCACATCGGTCAGTGTGGAGTCCAGCTTGACGATGTCCACGGGCAGCGAGTGCAGCTGGGCCAGGGCGTTGTAGCCGCTGCCGAAGTCGTCGAGGGCTACCCGTACGCCGTGCTGCCGCAACCGGTGCAGCACTTCCACGGCCGGTGGCAGCTCGGGAATCCGGCGGGTCTCGGTGATCTCGACGACGAGGCGCGACGGGCGTACGGCGTGCCGCTCCAGCGCGCACAGCACCGCCTCCTCGAGCCCGTGCTGCCCGAGCCGCGCGGCCGAGACGTTGACGTGCACGTCGATCGGGCGGCCGTACGCGTTGGCCAGCGCCGCCGCGTCCGCGCACGCCCGGTCGAGCACGAAGTCGTCGATGGCCGCGACCAGCCCGGTGCGCTCGGCGACCGTCACGAACACCTCCGGGTCCACCGGCCCGGCGATCGGATCGGTCCACCGGGCCAGCGCCTCCACCGCCACCACGGCGCCGTCGGAGAACCGGACGATCGGCTGGTAGTACGTCTCGAAGCCAAACTCGGCCGGCGCCCCCACGGCCCGGGCCAGCAGGTGCGGCAGGTCGGCGTTGGGCCCGCCACCGGCGCCCGCGGAGTAGCGGGCCATGGCGTTCTTGCCGCGGCGCTTGCTGACGTACATGGCCGCGTCCGCCCGGCGCAGCAGCACGTCCGCGGAGAGCTCTTGATCGTCCGGCTCCGGCAGCACCAGGCCGAGGCTGGCGCTGACCGCGACGGTGTGCCCGTCGATCACGTAGGGCTCGCGCAGCGCCGCCAGGATCCGGTGGCCGGTCTCCTCGGTCTCGGGTCCGCGCCGTTCCAGCAGGACCGCGAACTCGTCGCCGCCGAGCCGGGCCACCAGATCACCCGGGCCGACGGCGGCGCGCAGGCGGTCGGCGACGATCCGCAGCAACCGGTCACCCATCGCGTGGCCGAAACCGTCGTTGATCAGCTTGAAATCGTCCAGGTCGGCGAAGAGCAGGGCCACGGGCACCCGGCGATGACGGTACGCGTCCAGCGCGAGCACCAGCCGCTCCTGGAACAGCGCGCGGTTGGCGAGCCCGGTCAGCGGATCGTGGTACGCCAGGTGGTGCAGCTCCTGCTGGCCCTCGGAGACCCGCGCCAGCAGCACGGTGTTGTCCACGATGGTGAACATCTGCCGCGCCACGACCAGGCCGAGCACCAGCCAGCCGAGATAGGCCTCGTACGACGTCAGCTGCCCGCCGCTGCCGGTGCGCACCGCGATGAAGACACCGGTGGCCACCACGGGCACGTACGGCAGCAGCAGGTGCAGCCAGTCCCGTTCCACCCGGTCCAGCGGCCGTACCTCGCCCAGCCCCTTGTTGCTCGCCGCGGCGAGCGCGAGCAACGCCGGCCCGAGCAGGTATCCGGCCGACACGAGCGAGGCGGGCAGCCCGTCGCCGGGACGCAGCAGCCGCAGGGTGTCCGAGCAGCCGAGAGCGATCATCGCGCACACCATCAGCCGCAGCGGCGCCAGCGCGGCCCGCGACGAGGGCCGGGTGATCAGCAGCAGCACACCCATGACGATCAGCACCAGGTCGACGACCGGGTACGCGGCCGCCACCGCCACGGCCCACGGGTCGCGCCCGGCCTCGTCGAACAGCCGGACGGGCAGCGCCGGCCACACGATCGCCAGCAGCGAACCGGTGATCAGCACACTGTCGATGACCAGCACCGTGCGGTCGCGCCGCAGCGACGCCTGCACCGGCCGGGGCAGCGCCATGGAGCCGGCGACCAGCGCCACGAAGGTCAGCAGCGGCAGGGTCAGCAGGGCCACGTCGGCGACCGAGACGGCGGGAACCGTGGTGGGGCCGGCGATGTCGCGGATCGTCCACCAGAGCCGCACCAGCGCCCACGTCGCCAGGGCAGCGCCGAGCAGCACGCGCCACACGATGCGGACGCCGGTGTGGCCGCGAGCCGCGTGGAAGCAGGCGATCGCGGCCGCGGCGCCGGCCGCGAACTGGGTGGTGTCGTCGTAGAGCCGCTGCGCGGTGCCGGCGGGGACGACCGACGCGCCGACGGCCGCGACGACGGCGACGAGCACCAGCGTCACGGGCAACCGTGCCGGCAGTCCCGTCGTCATCACCACCCGCAGCGCCCTGGAACGAACCGGTCGTCGACGGGATCATCCACCGCCGAGCGACCGGAGTAAGGTACCGCAGCCGCGGCCACCTGCAAGAAGCGTGCGCCGCCGGACAACCCGGGCGCTCAGTCCTCGACTGTCAGATCCGCGACAATCACGGTGACGTTGTCGGGGCCACCGCCGCGCAGCGCGAGGTCGGTCAGGCGCTCGGCGCACACCTGCGGCGCGTCGCCGGCGAGCAGCTCGGCCTCGATCTGGTCGGCGGCCACCACCGTGGTCAGGCCGTCGCTGCAGAGCAGCCAGCGGTCGCCCTGCTCGGGCTCGACGATCACGTACGACGGGCTGACCGGCTCACCCTGCAGCGCCTGCGTCACGACCGCGCGCCGCGGGTGGCTGCCCGCCTCCTCGGGCCGGATCAGCCCCTGGTCGACGAGCATCTGGACGTACGTGTCGTCCTTGGTGAGCTGGTTGAGCCGGCCGTCGCGCAACAGGTAGGCGCGGCTGTCGCCGACGTGGGCGAGGGCGGCCCGGTCGGCGGAGAAGATGACCGCGGTCAGCGTGGTGCCCATGCCCTGCAGGGCGGCGTCGCCGGCGACGGTCTCGGCGATCCGCCCGTTGGCGACCTCGAGGGCCTTGTGCAGCGCGTCCATCTGATGATCGTTGTCGATCGGGACGTCCAGCGACGCCATGGCCTCGACGGCGAGACGGCTGGCGACGTCCCCGGCGGCCATTCCACCCATGCCGTCGGCGACGACCAGAAGCCGGTCACCGGCGTAGTAGCAGTCCTGATTGCTGCTTCGCACGTGGCCTTTATCGGTGACGGCCGCCCACCGCAGGTGCAAGGTCATGGCGTGCAGCCTGCCAGGTCGGGTCCAGCCTGTCTGCACGCGGTCGGCGGCGCGCCGTCACAGCGAGACTTGTTCACGACGGTGAAGGCTACCGGCACCACTTGCCGTGGGCGCGACCCAAGGTAGGGGGTGAACCATCATCGATCGCTCGCGAACTGCGGAAAAGGGCATCCCGTCACGGAACGAGCGGCCGGCCGACGCATCGCGGATCGACGTCCGAGAGCGGTCTGGTGGGTGCGACCCACTCCAGCGCGGACTCGTCGACCGCCCACCCCCGCACGGTGATCCGGCTGTGCTGGGTGCGTACGGGGTCGGCGCAGAGGGTCTTGGACTGCACCTGCGCGTTCGGGACGAAGACGACCTCGCCGCCGCGCTGCAGGATCGTGGTGGCCGTGTCGTCGACGGTGATGAGCTGGCCGCGGATCACCCGCACCGGAGCGTCCCCGTCGCGCACCTCGACCGCACTGTTCGGCAGCACGGGCGCCCGCAGGAAGACGACGCCGATGACGAAGGGTGCGATCAACGCCCCCGCCACCGCCGGCCAGTGCGTCGCCAGCCGGGCCGCGCGGGCCGGGACCGGGCCGGTGAGCAGCCAGCCCAGCAGCGGCGGCGCGATGAGCAGCACCGCGGTGCCGGCCTCACCGGCGGACCACGCGACGCGGATGCCGGGCCGCAACCAGATCAGCTCGAGCAGGCCGAGCACGACGGGGATCACCAGGGTGACCACGACGAGCATGCGGTGCTCGGTCGGATAGCGCTGCACCGCCGTGAGCCCGAGGATCGCGATCACGAGCATCAGCAGCGTCGGCAGCATCCGCATCTGCCAGGTGAAGCCGGCCAGCGCGACCGCCAGCAGCACGACCCAGTCGGGCATCCGCAGGACGGTGAGCGCGAGCAGCGAACGGCGCGCCGTCTCGTCCTCGTCGGGCGTGCTCACCAGCAGGATGCCGCCCAGCGTCCGCAGGACCAGCACCACGGCGGGCACGATCCAGACCAGCGTGATGACCAGGGCGCTGATCATGCCGAGCGGGCTGATGTACTGCACCAGGAGCAGCATCGTCGGCAGGTCCTGGCGGCTCAGATACCAGAGCCGCAGTACGAGCAGCACCAAGGGGAACGCGGGGAGCGCGGTCAGGAGCCAGTTCAGCTGAGCCCGCCGCAACTTCGGCCGGCGATCGTAGGTTCGCACCGTGGTCACGAGGTGAGGTCCTCCCACGGCAGCTCACGCACGTACGGCCGGGGCGTCTCCGGCTGCTGCGGGCGTGCGAGCGGAACGGGCGTCTTGTCGGGCTCGACGTTCGAGCTCGCCTCGGGAGCGATGTTCTTCTGATAGGCCTGCTCCCACCGGGCGTCCTTCGGATCGGCGTAGGACCGGTAGAGGGTCAGGTTCACCAGGTCCCGCAGCGCCTTGTTGTCCCCGACACTGACGCCCCACGCCTCGGTGTTGTCGTCGCCGAGGTCCCAATGGTCGTACTTGTCGGGGAATTTCGCCTTGAATCCCCCCAGGATGGCCGCATCGGTGCTGATCGCGTCAACCCCGCTCGAGGGGTTGTCCAGTTCGTCGAAGCACTGCGAGACGCGGTTACGCCGGACCAGTTCGGCGCCCGAGACCGACGCGGTGATCGCGCTGGTCGAAGCCGAGAGGGTGCAGACCTTCTTGCCCTTGAACTCCTCGAGGCTGGCGACCTTCGCGTGCCCGCGCAGGGTGATGACGGACTGCTCGGTGTGCAGGTAGGAGGAGGAGAACATGACGTTGGGCATCTCCTCGCGCTTCGCGGTGATGCTGTAACTCGCGATCACCATCTTCACCGGCACCGGGTTGCCCTTGAGATCGCTGGCCTCCATGCGGGCCCGGTCCTCGCTCTCGATGCCGTAGAAGCGCACGTCGTCCCGGCGGAAACCGAGATCCTCCGCGATCATGTACGCGATGTCGATGTCGAACCCGCTCCAGCTGCCGTCCTTGTCGCGGTAGGCGATGCCCGGCTGGTCGTCCTTGACGCCGATCGGCAGGGTGCGCCACTCGTCGACGCCGGCCGCACGGCGCAGGTCCTCCACCGACGGCGGCCCGACGTGGAACAGCGACACCCAGGAGAAGGCCAGCACGACGATCAGCACCACACCGAGCGCGGCGAGCCGCCACGGTGCCAGCGAGGAACCCCACGGCCGGACCGTCTCGGCAGGCAGTGCGAAAGTTCGGCGAAGCCCGGTCAGGGCGCGCTCGCCGCGGCGTTCCCGCGCACGCTGCCGGGGCACACCGCGCTGCTTCGGCGGCCGGCGCACCACCACCTTGCGGACCGGCGTCCGTTCCCCGTCCATCGTCGACACAGCTCTCCCGTTCCCCTCGCGGCGCGACCATCGTGCCTGATCAAGGTCACGGAACG
The DNA here is from genome assembly GCF_044465265.1 of Actinoplanes sp. NPDC049681. Lineage (NCBI taxonomy): Bacteria > Bacillati > Actinomycetota > Actinomycetes > Micromonosporales > Micromonosporaceae > Actinoplanes > Actinoplanes sp. NPDC049681. The sequence goes on along the minus strand of NZ_JBITLP010000004.1, from coordinate 580,975 downwards.
GGGTCGGCGGTCCCGTACGCGACACCCGGCCGGCACCGGCGCAGCCGCCCGGCGGTCAGGATCAGCCCCCGGCGGGTCCCGTAGCGCTGCACCGCCTCCAGCCCGTACGCGCTGCACGTCGGCGTGAAACGGCAGCGGGTCGGCAGCCGGGGCGACACCCGGCGATAGCCCCGGATCGCCGCGGTGACCGCACGGGCGCTGCCCGAGCCGCGTGCTGCACCACCGATCCGGGCGAAGGCCAGCAGAGTCATGCTGAGCAGACCGAAGTCGCACCCAGGGATGTCACAGACATCGCAGTCACAGTCGCAGGCGTCGATCGCTCCGCCCCTGCGCTTCCGCCGCCGCTTCCTGCCCCACATGCCGACCATGGTGAAGCATGAGCGCGACATCACCGGGTACCCGGGCGACCATGAGACTCGCGCGTGCCCTCGTGACGGCCGGTGTGATCGCCGCCGGGGTGCGGGTCGTACGCTCCCGCACCCGTCGTTTCCTGCATCCGGACGGCCGCTCGTTCACCGGCGAGCTGGAGATCTGGGGCCTCGGTACGCCGACCGGCGCGGCCCTGCTCGATCGCCCCGGCCGCCACCCGGTGACCTTGCGGATCTCCAAGGGCGCCGGCACCCCACCGGGCTACCCGGACGTGCTCGGGGTCGCGCTGCGGATCCACGGGCCGGTCGCCGGGCACCGGACCGACCTGCTCTTCTCGACGGCCGGCCGGGGGCGATGGCTCCGGCACGTGCCGGTGCCACGGCCCAGCTTCGACAGCCGGTACGGCACGATCCTGCCCTACCGCACGGGCACCGGCGCGAAGCTCCACCTCAGCATCCAGCCGGATCTGGACGGCCGCGCGCTGGGCCGTACCCTCGAATCGGTCACCGCGGCCGCAGTCGACGACGGCGCGCGACTGATGCTCGCAGCCGCCGACGGCGACGGCCCCACCAGGCTCGTCGGCCGGGTGCGCTTCGGCCGGGCGCTGCCGGCGACCACCGACGCGGCGCTGGCGTTCGACCCGGTGCGCAACGTCCCGGCCGACCTGCACCCGACCGGCTTCATCCACGGCTCGCGCGCCTTCGCCTACCGGATCGGCCAGCGCTGGCGCGGCGCACGCCCCGCCGCACCGGACCCGGCGGCGGTGGCGCGCACCAACGCGCATCGCTGATCAGCGCGCGAACACCACCACCGCGGCCTCTGCCGGCAGCTCCACCCGGTCGCGCTGCAGGACCACGCCGGGTTCGGTGGCGAGCAGCACCTTGGTCGGCACCGAGCGCAGGCTGACCGTCTGCGGCACCGGCGCCAGGTTGGCCGCCACCACGCACCGGCCGCGGCGCATCACGACGAAGTGGTCGCCGTGCCAGACCTCCACGCGGTCGAGGCGCGGGTCGGACAGGTCGGGGTGCTCGCGGCGCAGGGCGATCAGCCGCTTGTGCAGGTCGAGCATCTCGGCGTGGCCCGGCTTGTCGCGTTCGGACCAGTCGAGCTTGGAGCGTTCGAAGGTGGCCGGGTCCTGCGGGTCCGGCACCTCGGCCTCGGCCCACCCGTGAGAGGCGAACTCGCGCCGCCGGCCGGTCTGCACCGCGGCCGCCAGCTCGGGCTCGGGGTGGCTGGTGAAGAACTGCCAGGGGTTGCTGGCCGCCCATTCCTCGCCCATGAACAGCATCGGCGTGAACGGTGAGGTCAGCAGCAGCGTCGCGCCGATCTTCAGCAGGCCCGGCGACAGGGTCGCCGACAGCCGGTCGCCGATGGCCCGGTTGCCGATCTGGTCATGGTTCTGCAGGTACGCGACGAAGCGGTGCCCCGGCACCCGGTTGCGGTCGACCGGCCGGCCGTGGTGGCGCCGGCGGAAGCTCGACCACGTGTTCGCGTGGAAGAAGGCGCCGGTCAGCACCGTCTCCAGGCATTCGAGCGAGCCGAAGTCGTCGTAGTACCCCTGCCGTTCCCCGGTGAGCAGGGCGTGCAGGGCGTGGTGCACGTCGTCGTCCCACTGGGCCTGCAGGCCGTACCCGCCGGCCTCGCGTGGGGTGATCAGCGTCGGGTCGTTGAGGTCGGACTCGGCGATCAGCGACAGCGGGCGGCCCAGGTGCGTCGACAGACTCTCGACCTCGGTCGCCATCTGCTCGAGCAGGTGGATCGCGTTGTGGTCGACCAGGGCGTGCACGGCGTCCAGCCGCAGGCCGTCGACGTGGTAGTCGCGCAGCCAGGCCAGGACGCTGTCGATGATGTACCGGCGTACCTCGTCGGAGAGCGGGCCGTCCAGGTTGACCGAGGCGCCCCACGGGTTGGCGCCCGCCGCGCTGAGGTACGGCGCGAACATGGGGGCGTACGCGCCGCTGGGCCCGAAGTGGTTGTAGACCACGTCCAGCACCACGCCGAGGCCCTTGGCGTGGGCCGCGTCGACGAAACGCTTGAGCCCGTCGGGGCCGCCGTACGCCTCGTGCGGCGCGTACCAGCAGACGCCGTCGTAGCCCCAGTTGTACTCGCCGTTGAACGCGTTGACGGGCAGCAGCTCCACCAGGTCGACGCCGAGCTCGACGAGGTGGTCGAGGCGCTCGATGGCGGCCTCGAAGGTGCCTTCCGGGGTGAAGGTGCCGACGTGCAGCTCGTAGAGGACGGAACCGGGGAGCTGACGCCCGGTCCAGGCGCCGTCCGTCCAGGAGAAGGCCGCGTGGTCGTACACCCGGCTGGGGCCGTGCACGCCCTCAGGCTGCCATCTCGAGCGCGGGTCGGGAAGCGGGCTGTCGTGATCCGGCAAAAGGTACGCATAGTCGGTGCCGGGCCCGGCCTCGGCCACGTCCAGGCGCCACCACCCGTCGTCGCCGCGTTCCATGTCCCGCTCGGCCCCGTCGATCCGCAGCTTGACGGTCTTCTCGGGCACCCATACCTCGAACAGGGTCATGGTTACTCTTTCACCAGCAGAGCGACGGGGTACGTGTGCAGCAGATCGGCCACGGCCAGGCGGTTCCCGCCGTAGCTGGTGTTGGTGAAGACTTCCGTCCAGGTGTGGCCGTCGAGTGTCAGCGTGGTGTCGTGCCAGCCGCCGTGGCGTGACAATCCCAACGGCAGGCGCGTCGCCACCGCGACCACCCCACCACGGTCGAAGGCGATCACGTGCTCGGCGGCCCGGCCGTCGGCGAACACCGGCCGGTAGTCGCGGAAGAGTTCCGGGCGCTGCCGGCGCAGGCGCAGGGTCCGGCTGGTGACCAGCAGCTTGGCGGCGCCGCTCTCGTCGATCGGCGGCTGCCAGCCGTCGTCGATGCGGGCGAGCAGCTCGCGGCGCAGGCCGAAGTCGACCGGGCGCCGGTTGTCCGGGTCCACCAGCGAGTAGTCCCACAGCTCGGTGCCCTGGTAGACGTCCGGCACGCCGGGCATGGTGAGCTGCACCAGCTTCTGCCCGAGGGAGTTCGACCACCCGGGTGCGGTGATCGAGCGGACGAAGTCGCCGACCTCGCCGTGCAGGGCGGGGTCGTCGTAGATCCGGTCGACCATGGTCCGCAGCGCGGTCTCGAACTTCTCGTCCTGCCGGGTCCAGCTGGTGCCGACGCCGCTCTCGCGGGCGGCCTTCAGGGCGTACGCCTGCAGCCGTTCCCGCTCGATCGGCCACGCGCCGACCGCGGCCTGCCAGATCAGGTGGGCGAGGGCCGGATCGGGCAGCGGCGCGGTCCGTACCCAGCGGCGGACCACCTCGGTCCAGTCGCCGGGGAGCTCGGCGAGCACGGCGAGCCGGGCGCGGACGTCCTCGCTGCGCTTGGTGTCGTGGGTGGAGAGCGACGTCATGCCGGTCGGCCAGCGCCGCTGGCGCTCGCCGGCGGTGTCGTGGAACTCGTCCAGGTTGACGCCGAACTTCGACGGGTCGTTGCCGACCTCGTTGCGGGCGGTGAAGCGGGTCCACCGGTAGAAGGCGGTGTCCTCCACGCCCTTGGCCATCACCGCGCCGGTGTACTGCTGGAAGCGGATCGCCAGCTCGTCGGCCGGGTTGCGCAGCCGGGCGGTGAGCAGGTCCAGGGCCGCGGTCAGCCCGGGGCGGCGGCGGCCGGCCTCGGAGCGGGCCCGGGCCAGGTGCCGCGAACCGAACGGTAGGTACGAGCGGTAGACCGGGAAGCAGGCGGCCAGCTCGGCGAGGGCCTCGGCGGCGTCGTCGATCTCGGGCACCAGGCGGCACATCCGGGCCAGCTCGGCGGCGAGCTGAGTGGTGGCGAGGTGGTACTTCGTCCGGTGGACGAGGTCCTGCCAGCTGGTCTCGCCGCCGGTGAGGTAGTGGTCGAGGGTGTCGAAGAAGCGCTCGGTGGTGGCGTCGACGAAGACGCCGCAGACCTCGGCGAGGGCGTCGTAGCCGGTGGTGCCGGCGACCGGCCAGTCGGGCAGCTCCTCCCCCGGCTCGAGGATCTTCTCCACCACGAGCCATGCGTCCGGTGCCGCCTCGTGCAGCCGGCGCAGGTAGTCGCCCGGGTCGCGCAGGCCGTCCGGGTGGTCGACGCGCAGGCCTTGGACCGCGCCCTCGGCATACCAGCGCAGGATCTCGCGATGGGTGGCCTCGAAGACCTCCGGATCCTCGACGCGCAGCCCGGCGAGGTCGACGATGGCGAAGAACCGGCGGTAGTTGAGCTCGGCGTCGCCGCGGGTCCAGTTGACGAGCTCGTAGTGCTGCCGGTCGTGCACCTCCCGGGCGGTGCCCTCGCCCGTACCGTCGGCGATCGGGTAGCGCTTGTCGAAGTAGTGCAGCTCGCCGTCCTCGACGCGCAGGTCGTCGAGTGCGTCCGGCTCGTCGGCCAGCACCGGGATCAGCAGCCTCCCGCGGGACCAGTCGATGTCGTAGAACTTCGCGTACGCCGAATCCTGCCCGTTCTTCAGCACGTCCCACCACGTCGGGTTGGCGGCGGGCACGGCCACCCCGGCGTGGTTGGGCACGATGTCGACGACCAGCCCCAGCCCGGCCGCGTCCAGGGCGGCCTTGAGCGCGACCCGGCCCTCCTCGCCGCCGAGGGCCGGGCTGACCCGGGTGTGGTCCACGACGTCGTAGCCGTGCTCGGAACCGGGCGCGGCGGTGAGGATCGGTGCGAGGTAGAGGTCGCTGACGCCGAGGTCGGCCAGGTAGTCGGCCTGCTCAGCCGTGGGTTTGAAGCCGAAGTCGGGGCGGATCTGCACACGGTACGTACCAGTGGGCTGGTGGGGGGCCATTAAACCGTCCTGTCCAAGACGATGAGCGAGCGGTCCGGTACGAGGATCTTGGAGCCCGCCTCGACCACGTTCGGGCGGTCGGGCGACGGTTCGGCCGTCTCGATGACCTTCTCCCACTTCTCGCCGTACTCGGCCGGCGGGGTGGCGAACTCGATCGGCGCGTCGTGGGCGTTGAAGAACAGCAGGAACGAGCTGTCGACGTGGCGCTGGCCGTACTGGCCGCGCTCGCGGATGCCCTCGCCGTTGACGAAGAGGGCGACCGCGCGGCCGAAGTCGTTGCCCCAGTCGTCGCCGGCCATCTGGCGCCCGTCCGGCGTGAACCATTCGAGGTCGGGCAGCGGGTCGCCGCCGCCGCGGGCGGTGACCGGCAGGCCGGTGAAGAACCGGCGCCGCTGGAAGACCTGGTGGCGGTGGCGGAACGCGGTCAGTTTGCGGGTGAACTCGAGCAGCGTCTCGTCGGCGTTCTCCCAGTCGATCCAGCTGAGCTCGTTGTCCTGGCAGTAGGCGTTGTTGTTGCCCTGCTGGGTGCGGCCGAGCTCGTCGCCGTGCGAGATCATCGGTACGCCCTGGCTGAGCATGAGCGTGGCGAGGAAGTTGCGCCGCTGCTTGGCACGCAGGGCGAGCACGGCCTTGTCGTCGGTCGGGCCCTCGGTGCCGCAGTTCCACGAGCGGTTGTGGCTCTCGCCGTCGCGGTTCTCCTCCCCGTTGGCCTCGTTGTGCTTGTCGTTGTACGAGACCAGGTCGTTGAGCGTGAACCCGTCGTGCGCGGTGACGAAGTTGATCGAGTGGAACGGCTTGCGGCCGTCGTCCTGGTAGAGGTCGGCGGACCCGGTGATCCGGCTGGCGAACTCCGCGAGGGTGGCGGGCTCGCCGCGCCAGAAGTCGCGCACGGTGTCGCGGTACTTGCCGTTCCACTCCGTCCAGTTCGGCGGGAAGTTGCCGACCTGGTAGCCGCCCGGCCCGACGTCCCAGGGCTCGGCGATGAGCTTGACCTGCCCGACCACCGGGTCCTGCTGAACCACCTCGAAGAAGGTGGACAGGCGGTCGACGTCGTAGAACTCCCGGGCGAGGGTGGACGCCAGGTCGAAACGGAAGCCGTCGACGTGCATCTCGGTGACCCAGTACCGCAGCGAGTCCATGATCAGCTGGAGGCTCTGCGGGCTGCGCACGTTGAGGCTGTTACCCGTACCCGTGTAATCCATGTAGAAATTGGGCTGGTCGTCGACGAGCCGGTAGTAGGTCCGGTTGTCGATGCCCTTGAGGCTCATCGTCGGGCCGAGGTGGTTGCCCTCCGCCGTGTGGTTGTAGACGACGTCGAGGATGACCTCCATGCCCGCGGCGTGCAGCGCCTTGACCATGCCCCGGAATTCCTGGGTCTGCTGGCCGAGCGAGCCCATCGCCGAATAGCCGTGGTACGGCGCGAAGAAGCCCAGGGTGTTGTAGCCCCAGTAGTTGCGCAGCCCCAGGTCGGCGAGGCGGTTGTCGTGGACGAACTGGTGCACCGGCATCAGCTCGAGCGCCGTCACGCCCAGCTTCGCGAGGTGGTCGATGATCGCCGGGTGGCCGATCGCCGCGTACGTGCCCCGCATGTCCTTGGGCACGTCGGGGTGACGCTCGGTGAGGCCCTTGACGTGCGACTCGTAGATCACCGAGTGGTGGTACGGGATGTCCGGGCGCCGGTCGTTACCCCAGTCGAAGTACGGGTTGACGACCACGCCCTTCGCCATGTGCGGCGCCGAGTCCAGATCGGACATCTGGTCGGGGTTGTCGAAGTCGTACGCGTACAGGCTCGGGTGCCAGTCGATGTCCGAGTCCACCGCCCGGGCGTACGGGTCCAGCAGCAGCTTGTGCGGGTTGCACCGCAGGCCGCGCGACGGGTCGTAGGGCCCGTACACCCGATAGCCGTACCGCTGACCCGGCTCCACCCCCGGCAGGTACGCGTGCCAGACGAAAGCGTCCTGCTCGTGCAGCTGGACCTTCCGCTCGTTGCCCGAAGCGTCGAAGAGACACAGCTCTACGGCCTCGGCGACCTCCGAGAAGATCGCGAAGTTGGTGCCCGTCCCGTCGTACGTCGCGCCCAGTGGATACCGGTGCCCCGGCCACACCTGCATGTGATGCTCCCCCTCGACCGTCGGTGCTCGCGGTCACGAGGAGTGACCCCGCGCGGGGCTCGTGTGCCCAGCCGAGCGGGGGTTCAATCCTGTGCGGCCGCGTCAGCGGTCATTCTCACCGACGCGGCTGATAACGTCTGCGCGACTGTCCGGTTACCCGCAGATACTTCGCTTGTCCATGTGCGTTCGATCACCGGACAGGGTGGTTTGAGACGAGGGAAAACGAGCATAGAGGGCACCGTGCCGCTGACTGAGTCGTCCATCCCATGACCCTGCCGATCGTTGCGGGTCCTCAGACCTGCGGTTCGCTCTCTCCCGACGGCGGCGCCACCCTCGAGTGGCTGGTGACCGACGGCCTCGGCGGTTACGCCACCGGCACCGTCTCCGGTCTGCGCACCCGGCGCTACCACGCCCTGCTCGCCGTGGCCGACCCCGGCACGGCTGTCCGGCACGTCGCGCTTGCCGCCCTCGACCTCACCCTCACGCTGCCCTCGGGGGTACACGTACCGCTGTACACGCACCAGTGGGAGTCCGGTGCCGTGTCGCCCGAGGGACACCGTTACCTGGAGACGTTCACGCTGGCCGACGGCCTGCCGCGGTGGCGCTGGCGGGTCGGTGACATCGTCGTCGAGCGGGAGCTGGCGATGATGCACGGCCGCAGCGCCCTCGGCGTCGTGCACCGGGTGGTCTCGGCGCCCGGTCCCGTGGGGCTGGCCGTCGCGGCCATGTGCACCTGGCGCGACGCGCACGGGCAGCGGCGCGCCGGCGACGGCGACCCGCGGGTCGAGCATCTCGCCGACGGGGTCGTCGTCGAGGACGCGTACCGGCTCTCCGGGCCGGGCTGGCAGCCCGGTGGTGGCTGGCATCTGGGGGCGTACCAGCGGGAGGAGGCCGCCCGCGGGCTGCCCGCCACCGAGGATCTCTGGCTGGCCGGCACGTTCGTCGACCGCCTCGACGCCGGCGACACGATGGAGATCTGCGCCTGGGCGGGTCCCCGGGACGACCGGCCGCCGGCTGCCGCCACCGTCGTCGCGGCCGCCCGCGAACGCGCCCACGCGCTCGTGACCTCGGCCAAGGCCGACGGACCCGCGGCCGGCCTGGTGCTGGCCGCGGATCATTTCGTGGTCACCGGGACGGACGGCCCCGACGTGGTCGCCGGCTACCCCTGGTTCGGCAGCTACCTCGGCGACACCATGACCGCGTACGAGGGGCTGTTCCTGGAGACCGGCCGCGCGGAGGAGGGCCGCGAACTCCTCCTGGCCCGCACCCGGGCGGCCACCCGCGCCGTACGGGAGGACACCGGGCCCTGGGGCCCGCACGGCTCGCTCGACGCCCCGCTGTGGCTGGTGCACGCCGTCGACCGGCACGTCCGCCGCACCGGGGACAGCGACCTGGCGGCCGAACTGGTCGGCTCGCTCAGCCGGCTGCTGCGCGGACATCTCGGCGGCCGCGGGACGCTCGCCGTCGACCCCGCCGACGAGCTGGTCCGGCTCGACGGCGACGCCGGCAGCTGGATGAACGCGTACACCGACGACGGGCCGGTCACGCCGCGCATCGGCAAGCCGGTCGAGATCAACGCCCTGTGGGTGAACGCCCTGGCCGCGATGGCCGACCTGCTCGACGAGGCCGGCAAGGACAGCGCGGACCTGCGCGCCAGGCACGCCCGGGCGACGGCATCGTTCGCGGCCCGGTTCCGCGCCCAGGAGGGCTGGCTCTACGACGTCATCGACGGGCCCGCCTCCACGTACCCGCTGGGCGCCGGCGCCTTCGACGACGACCCGTCGCTGCGCCCCAACCAGCTCCTCGCCTGGTCGCTGCCGCACGCCCCGCTGGCCGGGCCGGACGGGCGCGACCTCGACCGCGCCGCGGTGCGCGCCGTCGGCGGCGCCCTGCTCACCCCGCTGGGCCTGCGCACGCTGGCCCCCAGCGAGTACGGCTACCAGGGCACCCACCGCGGCGGCCGGGACGAGCGGGACATCGCCTACCACCAGGGCACGGTGTGGCCCTGGCTGATCGGCCCGTACGCGGACGCCTGCGCCGCCACGGGACTGCCCACCGAGGGGTTGCTGACCGGACTGGAGGCGCACATGCGCGAGGCGGGGGTGGGATCGTTGAGCGAGACGGCGGACGGCGACGCGCCGCACCGGGCCACGGGAAGTCCGTTCTCGGCCCGGTCGGTCGCCGAGACACTGCGGGTACGGGGGTACGCCTCATGAGCCGGATCCTGATGCTGAGCTGGGAATACCCGCCGCTGCTGGTGGGCGGCCTGGGCCGGCACGTGCACGCGCTGGCGACGTCGCTGGTCGCCGCCGGCCACGAGGTCACGGTCGTCACCCGGCACACCCCCGGCGCCCTGCGCGAGGAGTACGCCGAGGGCGTGCACGTGGTGCGGGCACCCGACGACCCGCCCGCCTTCCCGGTCGAGAACGGCAACATGGCCGGGTGGGCCACCGCGTTCAACCACACGCTCACCCGGGCCGCCCTGCGCGCCGCCCGCACGGCCGGCTACGACGTCGTGCACGCCCACGACTGGCTGGTGGCGCACGCCGCCGTGACCCTGCGCGAGCACCTCGACGTGCCGCTGGTGGCCACGATCCACGCCACCGAGGCCGGCCGGCACCAGGGTTATCTGCCGCACCCGCACAACCGCACGATCGACGACGTCGAGCGCTGGCTGGCCGCCGAGGCCGCCCGGGTGATCGTGTGCTCGGAGTACATGCGCGACGAGGTGGTGCGGCAGTTCGGCGTACCGGTGGCCAAGACCGACGTGGTGCACAACGGCGTCGACGTCCTGCGCTGGTATGCCCGCCCCCGCGCGATCGCCGCCGCCCGCCGCCGGTTCGCCGGGGACGCACCGCTGGTCTCCTTCGCCGGCCGGCTCGTCTACGAGAAGGGTGTCCAGCACCTGATCGCCGCGGTGCCCCGGCTGCTCGAGACCAGCCCCGGCCTGCGGGTGGTGATCGCCGGCGACGGCCCGTACCGGGCGGAGCTGGAGGCCATGGCCTCCCCGGCCGTGAGCTTCGCCGGCTTCCTGACCGGGCACAGCCTGACCGCGCTCATGGGCGCCTCGGACTGCTACGTGGTGCCGAGCATCTACGAGCCGTTCGGCATGGTGGCCCTGGAGGCCGCGGCGGCCGGCACGCCGGTGGCGGTGTCGTCGACCGGCGGCCTCGCGGAGATCGTCGAGCACGGGGTCACCGGCGTCACGTTCCGGCCGCAGGATCCGGAGGCGCTGGCCGCGTCGGTGGGCTCGGTGCTCACCGACCGCGAGTTCGCCCGCGGCCTGGCCCGCCGCGGCCGCCGCCGGGTCCGTGAGGACTTCGCGTGGCCGGAGATCGCGGCCCGCACCCACGCCGTGTACGAGGCGGCGCAGGCGAGCGGCGGGATGACCCGGGAGGCCGAGCGGGTGCTCGCGGCCGACCGGCTGCTCACCGCATGAGGGCGCTCGTCCTCGGCGGCGGCGGCATCACCGGCATCGCGTGGGAGCTGGGTGTGCTCAGCGGCCTGCGCCGGGCCGGCACCGACCTGGGCAAGGCGGACCTGATCGTCGGCACCTCCGCAGGGGCGTACGTGGGCACGCTGCTCGCCACGGGCGTGGACCTCGAGGAGGCCGTCGCGGGGACGGCCGACATCGAGATCGAGTTGTCGCCCCGCATCGATCCCACCCTGCTCGCGCAGGGCTTCGCCGTGCTCAGTGACCACTCGCTGCCGCCGCGGGAGATCCGGGCCCGGCTGGGAGCGCTCGCCCGCCGGGCTCCGGTGGGCGAGGACGGCCCGCACGTGGCCCGCTTCGCCGAGCAGCTGCCGGTGCACGAGTGGCCCCGGGCACCGCGCCTGATCATCACCGCGGTCGACACCGCGACCGGCGACCTGGCCGCCTGGGACGCGGACGCCGGGATCCCGTTGCCCGCCGCGGTCGCGGCCAGCTGCGCGCTTCCGGGCGTCTTCCCACCGGTACGGGCCGGTGCCGGCTACTACATGGACGGCGGGGTTCGCTCGGTGACGAACGCCGACCTCGCCGAGGGGGCCGACGCCGTCGTGGTGCTGGCACCCACCGGAGGAATGTTCCGGGCGTCACCGGCTTCGGAGATCGCGGCCCTCGGAGCCACGCGCAGCCTGCTCATCGCGCCGGACGCCGCCGCACGGTCCGCCATCGGCGGCAACATCCTGGACCCGGGCCGCCGCGGGCCGGCCCTCGAGGCGGGCGTGGCCCAGGCGGACGCCGTCGCCGCCGCCGTCGCCGAGGCCTGGGCCTAGGCCGTCCGGTTGCGCATGTAGATCGACAGGTTGGTCCAGGCCGCGGAGATCAGCGGCACCGCGACACCGTGCCGTTCCGCGTACGCGACCAGATCGCCCACGATGGCGTCGGCCTCGACCGGCGCTCCGGCCACCATGTCCCGGTACATCGACGAGGTCAGCGGCACGTCGCGGGTGGTGAGCGACGTGCGCAGGAACGCCTGGGCGGACTCCCGCGACGGGTGGCCCGCGGCCGACGCGACGGCGATGGCCTCCTCGGCGACGGCACCGGCGAAAGCCACCCCACCCGGCGCTGCGGTCACGTCGGCGACCGTCGCGCGCATCAGCGTCGTCACCACGCCGAGGCTCGCCAGGAAGACCCACTTCTCCCACATCTCCTGGACGATCTGCGCCGACGGCTGCGACTCGAACTCCGCGCCGGAGAGCGCCTGGGCCACCGCGTCGAGCCGGTCACCGCCGCCGCCATCCAGCGGGCCGTACGCGAGCCGGTGCAGCCCGGTCATCCGGACGACGTCGCCCTCCTCGGTGAGCGTGCTCGCGATCATGCACACGCCGCCGTAGACCCGTTCCGCGCCGAACGCGGCGGTCAGCGTGTCGATGTGGCGTACGCCGTTGAGCAGCGGCACGATCACCGTCTCCGGGCCGACGGCGGGCCCGATGTCGGCGACGGCCTGGTCGAGGCCGTAGCTCTTCACGGCGAGGACGACCAGGTCGTACGGCCCGTCGAGCGCGTCGGCGGTGACCGTGCGGACCCGGATCACCCGCTCGTCGCCGGGCGCCTGGATCCGCAGACCCCGCTCGGCGAGCGTGGCGGCGCGCCGCGGCCGGACCAGGAAGGTGATGTCCCGGCCGGCCTCGGCCAGCAGGCCGCCGAAGTAGCCGCCGGTCGCCCCGGCGCCCACGACCAGCGTGCGCACGTCAGGCTCCCAGCAGCTCGTCGACGAAGCACCACTTCCAGGTCTCACCCGGCTCGTACGAGCGCATCACGGGATGCCCGGTCTCCTCGTGATGCCGGGACATGTGCCGCCGCGGCGACGAGTCGCAGCAGCCCACGTAGCCGCAGTCCAGGCAGGCCCGCAGGTGGACCCAGTCCTGGTAGCCGTCGTGCACGCATTCCGGGCAGCCGCCCTCGTACGGCGACCGCGGGGTGGGCTCGGCTGCGTCCTTGAGGTGTTGGCAGGTCAATCGTCACTCCGGTTCAGCTGGGATTCCTCGAGGTCGAGCTCGCGCTGGGCGCGGTTGAGCACCTCTTCCGAGATCCGCCCCTCGTTCCGGGCGATCTTGAAGACGTGCCGCTCCGCGGTAATCATCTCGCGCCGCAGGCGGCCGTACGCAGCCGAGGGGGTCTCCTGCACCTGGCTGCCCAGCCGTTCCCAGGCGTTGTTGGAGCGGCTGTCGGTGAGCGCCCGTAGCCGATCCACCACCGAGGCGGGCGCGCCGTCGGCGGCCGCCTCCAGCCGTTCCAGGGCGGCCCGGCTGGCCGCATGCTGCACGCTTGCCTCGGCGAGCGCGTCCTCGGCGCTGGTGTCCTCGTGCACCCCCAGCCGGCGCGACAGCATCGGCAGCGTGGTGCCCTGGACCAACAGGGTGAGCACGATGACCGCGAACGCGACGAAGACGAACAGGTCCCCCGGCACTTTTGCGATGCCCCGGAGTGTGAGCGCCGCCGCCAGCGTCACCACACCCCGCATGCCCGCCCACGCGATGACGGCCGGCACCGCCGGCGGCGGGCGTTCCTCCCGTTCCCGGATCCGCGGAAAGAGCCGGGCCAGGTAGGTCGCCGGGTACATCCACACGAACCGGACCCCCACCAGCGTGAGGAAGACGGACCCGGTGATCCGGACGGTGGTCGCTACGTCGAACTCCAGGTGGCTGACGAGATCCCGCAGCTGGAGGCCGACCAGGAGGAACACGACGCCCTCGAGCAGGAAGTTGATGAGCCGCCAGACGGCGTCCATCTGCAGCCTGGAGGTGGGCGACAGCAGGTACGGGATCCGGTGGCCGAGGTAGAGACCCGCCACCACGACCGCGACCACGCTGGAGGACTGCAGCTTCTCGGCGACGATCACGACGACGAACGGGGTGAGCAGGGAGACGGCGTCGTCGAGCAGCGGGTCGGTGATCCGCCTGTGCAGCCAGGCGGCCCCGACGGCGGCCACCCAGCCGAGCAGCACCCCCACGCCCGCCTTGAGCGCGACCTGCCCGGCGATGGTCCAGAAACTGACCGCCGCGCCGAGCGCGCCGGCCGCGATCCGCACCATGACCAGGGCGGTGGCGTCGTTGAGGAGGCTCTCGCCCTCCAGGATGACCACCACCCGCCGGGGCAGGCCGATGCGGCGGGCGATCGCCGTCGCCGACACCGCGTCGGGCGGCGCGACGACCGCACCGAAGGCGATGCAGGCGGCCAGGGGCACGTCGGGCAGCAGGGCGTGCACGACGAAGCCGACGATGAACGCGGTGAACATGACCAGCCCGACGGCGAGCAGCAGGATGGGCCGCAGCGCCCGGCGGAAGGCGACGAGGTTGGTCTGCAGCGCGGCCACGTAGAGCAGCGGCGGCAGGATGCCGATCAGCACCAGCTCGGGCTCGATGTGCACCTCGGGGATGCCGGGCACGAAGGACAGGCCGAGACCGGCCACCAGCAGCACGAGCGGTGCGATGAAGCCGAGCCGCCGGGCCAGGGCCGCGCCGAGCACGCAGATCGCCACGATCACGACCGTGTCGACGATGGGTTCCATGCCGGGAAGCTTAGAGACATCCGCGCGCCGGGGCCTGTGGCGCCACCCACGCCGCACGGGGCTGTCCGCAGCCGCCGGGCCTAGGAAGAATGAGCCGTTCTACTCACGCCGCGCACCCCCGTACTGCTGAAGGCTGGCGCTCATGACCTTGACCGTTCCCCGTGTGGGCATCACCGCGGTGGCCAGCGTGCTGCCCGAGCGCGAGGTGACCACCGCCGAGCTGCAGGATCAGGTCGCCGCCGCGAGCGGGCTGCCGTTGCCGGCCGGCATGTTCGCGCAGACGACCGGGATCGACCGGCGCCGGGTCGCCGCCACCGATGAGTACGCCTCCGACCTCGCCGTACGGGCCGCCCGGACGGTGCTCGACCGGGCCGGCCTGGATGCCCTCGACGTCGACCTGCTGCTGTTCGCGTCGGCCACCCGCGACATGGTCGAGCCGGCCACCGCCCACGTCGTGCAGGCGGCGCTGGGCAGCCGGGCGCACGCGCTCGACGTGACGAATGCCTGCAACAGCTTCCTCAACGGCATCGACCTGGCCCGCTCGATGATCGTGGCGGGCCGGGCCCGGCGGGCGCTGGTCGTCACCGGCGAGACGCCGACCCGGTCCATGCGGCCCCGGCTCGAGGGCATGGCGCAGGCCCGCAAGGCCTTCGCCGGCTTCACCTTCGGCGACGCCGGCGCGGCGGTGCTGGTCGAGCCGGTGCGCACGGGCGGGATCCTGGACGTCGACAGCGAGACGCACTCGGAGCACTGGCCGGTCGGCGGCATCTTCGGCGGCGGCTCCCGGCACCCGCGCGGCGACGAGCACACCTACTTCACCGGCGACGGGCACAAGCTGCGCGGCATCTTCGAGAAGATCGGCCTCGGCCTGCTCGAGCGGGTCGCCTTCCGCACCGGGCTCGGCTGGGACGACTACGCCCGCGTGCTGGTGCACCAGGTGACGATGCCGTACCTGCAGCGCTTCGTCGAGGTGGCCGGGGTGCCCGCGGGCAAGCTCGAGATCACCGTGCCGGAGCTGGGCAACCTCGCCAGCGCCACGCTCGGCGTCCAGCTCGCCCGGGTCCGCGACCGGCTCGCCCCCGGCGACCGCGTGCTCTTCGTCGGGCTCGGCGGCGGCGTCAGCCTGATGACCATGGTCTGGGAGGTCTCCTCGTGACGGAGCTCTGGGTGATCGTGCCGGCGTTCGACGAGGCGGCGCGGATCCGGCAGACCCTCGAGGCGCTGGCGGCGCAGACGGACACCGGCTTCGAGCTGCTCGTGGTGGACAACGGCTCCACCGACGGCACCGCGGACATCGCGCGGGCGTTCACCGCCCCGTTCCCGGTGCACGTGCTCGTCGAGCCGGAGAAGGGCGTCGGCTGCGCGGTGGACACCGGTTTCCGGCACGCCATCGCGCAGGGGGCGACGCTGCTCGCGCGTACGGACGCCGACTGCCTCCCCCGCCCGGGGTGGGTGGCGGCGGCACGAGCGGGGCTGCGCGGCGGCGCCGGGCTGATGTGCGGGCGGATCACCGCACGCCGCGACGAGCACGGCCCGGCCGGGCGGGCGTTCTTCCGCGCGCTGGTGGGCCTGGCGGCGGCGTTCGGTCGGCTGCGGCCGGCGCACCGCGAGGCCGGTTACCTGGCGCCCTACCGGATGCACGCGGGCAACAACATGGCGATCACGGCGGAGCTCTACCTGGCGTGCGGCGGGATGCCCCGGCGTCCCTCGCCGACCGACCGGACCTTCCTCAACCGGGTACGCCGGACCACTCCCGCCATCCGCCACAGCCGGGCGATGGTCGTGGAGAACTCGACCCGGCGGCTGAGCGCGTACGGGATTCTCGGCACCGCGAAGTGGTACCTCGACCGCGGCAGCGGCGAACTCACGGCGGATCCGCGCTGATGCTCGGCGACCTGATCGCGAGCCTGCGCGACGACGACCCGCGGGCCGCCGTCCTCGGTTCGCGGCGCGGCGGCCGTACGGTCGTCCGGGCCACCCGCGGCGACCTGCACCGGCTCGTCACCGGCTATGCCGCGGCCCTGCACGCCCGCGGGCTGGTCGCCGGCGACACCGTCGGCGTGGCCGTACGCCCCGGGCCACGCTCCCTGGCCGTCCTGCTGGCGGCGTACCACCTGGGTCTGCGGGTCGCGGTGCTGGACCCGACCGCCGGCCCGGACGTACTGCTCGCCCGGCTGACCCTGGCGCAGCCGCGGCTGGTGCTGGCGGACGCGGCCGCGCAGGCGGTCGCCGGCTGGGCCGCGCCGCTCGCCCGCCGCGCCCACCTTGCCCTGCCCGATCTCGCCGCCCTGGCACCCGCGGTGACCATCGGCCGGCGGTTGCCCGGCAGCGCCCCCGCGTTGCCGCCCGCCCCGGGCCCCCGCCCCCGCGGCCACGACGGTGACGGCGACGCGGTCGTGGTCTTCACCTCCGGCACGACCAGCAAGCCGAGGGCCGTCGTGCACACCCGGGCCAGCGTCACCGCGGGGATGCGCCTGGTGCACGACCTGGTCCGCCCGGCGCCGGAGCGGCCGGTGCTGGGCGGCACGTTCTTCGTGCTCGTCCCGTCCCTGTCCGGTGGTGCCCCGGTGGCCCTGCCCGCGGGCCGGCCGGCGCGCCTGGTCCGGCAGGCCGCCCGGCTGGCGCCACAGGCGACGTACCTGACCCCGCCGCAGCTGCGCGCCGCGCTCGCCGCCGGCATCCGCTTCACCGGCCGCGTCTACAGTGGCTCCGCCCCGGTCAGCGCGGAGCTGCTGGCTCGGGTCCGGCGGGCCGGCGCGGACGAGGCCTGGGGGGTGTACGCCCTCACCGAGGTCTTCCCCGCGGCCGCCGTCGAGGCCACCGCGAAGGCCCGCCACGAGGGCGACGGCGACCTGGCCGGTGAGCTGCTCCCGGGCGTGCGGGCCCGAACGGATGCCCACGGCCAGCTGTTGCTCGCCGGCCCGAACGCCGCCCACCGCTACCTCGGCGAGGAGCCACGGGAGTGGATCGCCACCGGCGACATCGGCCGGGTGCGTGACGGCCGGGTGGTGCTCGGCGGCCGCTGCAAGGACATGATCCTGCGCGGCGCGGAGAACATCTATCCCGGCCTGTACGAGCCGGCGCTGCACGTACCGGGCGTCGAGCTGGCGGTGCTGGTGGGCGTGCCGGCCGGCGACGGCGACGAGCGCGTGGTCGCCGTCGTGCAGCCGGCGGCCGGCGTCTCCGCCGAGGCGGTCCGGGCGGCTCTGCGCGCCCCGCTGGACCGGATGGGCGCCGCACGGCCGGACTCGGTGGTGCTGGCGGACGTCCCGCTCGCCGGGCGGTCCCGGAAACCGGACCGCGCCGCGGCGGCCCGGCTGGCGGCGGCCTCGTGAGGGACCTGGCCGTGGTGGTTCCCGCCTACAACGAGTCCCGGCTGCTGCCCGGCACGCTCGCCGCGCTGGCGGTCCAGTCCGATCAGGACTTCACCCTGATCGTCGTGGACAACGCGTCCACGGACGACACCGCCGCCGTCGCCGCGGGCTTCTCCGGCGAGGTCGAGGTCGTCACCGAACCTGCCCCGGGCGCGGGCACGGCGGCCGACACCGGGTTCCGCCATGCGATCCGGCACGGCGCCACGAAGCTGCTGCGTACGGATGCCGACTGCCTGCCCGCCCCGGACTGGGTCGCCACCGGCCGGGCCCTGCTGGACCGCCATGATCTGGTGTGCGGCCGCAGCGTGCCCCGCCGCGACGAGAACCCGACCTGGGCGCAGCGCCGGATCTATCCCGCCGTGGTACGCCTGGCCGCCCGCGCGGGACGGTGGCAGCACCGGTCGGCGTCCGCGCGCGCCCCGTTCGTGCTGGTCCACGGCCACAACCTGGCCATCACCGCGGATCTGTACGAGCGCTGCGGCGGCACGCCCCGGGAAGCACTGGAGGACGGCGCCGAGGACGTGACCCTGCTGAACCGGGCCCGGCAGCACAGCGAGCGCATCGTCCGGGCCGAGGAGCTGGTGGTCGAGACGAGCCTGCGCCGGTTGCGTGGCTGGGGAGCACGCCGCACTTTCCTGTGGCACTGGGATCGCCGCTACCGGCCGCAGGCGGAGGCGGTGCACGTCCGATGAGAGCGCGCACCCGCGACCGCCGCGTGTACCTGGGCAGCCACCCGTTGCTCTTCGCCCTGCTCGCCGCCACCCGCCGGCGCCCGGCCGTGCGCCTCGGCCGCACCCTGCTCGTGCACGACCGTGCGGCGTTCGTCGCCGGCCTGACCCGGATCCCGCTCGACCGCACCGCGGCCGGCACCACGGGCGGGGCGGCCGGCCGGCTCACCGGCGGCGACCTGCTGTTCGACCAGATCGGCGACGCGCATCGCCGGGCCCGCCGGGACACCGCCGAGGCGCTCGGCGCGGCCGGCGTGGCCCGGCTCCGCCCGACGTGGACCGGCCTGCTGGACCGGCGTCTCGAGCCGCTGGCCGACGGGGGCGCCGTCGACCTGGTCCCGGTGGCGGCCGAGATGGCCGGTCTCACGGCGGCAGCTTTGCTGGAGGTCGATGTGGACGCCGTCACGCTGGCCACGGCGGCTCGGAACGCGGCCGCGGCGGCCGCCCGCGCCCATCTGCCGGGCATCCGCCGTCCCGGCACGGCCCGCGCGGCCCGCGAGGCCACCGCGACGCTGTCCGCGCTGCTCGCCCCCGACGGCGACGACCGCGCGGCGCTGGCGACCATGCTGGCGGTGGCCGCGGTCACGACCACCGTCGCCGCCGTGCCCCGGGCGGTGGCGTGGGCTTGCGACGCCGGGCTCTGGGCGTACGCGGACCGTCCGGCCCTCGCCGACGAGCTGCTGCGGGTCACCGCCCCCACCCCGCTGCTGCCCCGGGTGGCGGCCGACGCCGGCGAGCTGCCGGTGCCCGGCGGATGCCCGGTGCGCGCCGGGGACCGGATGCTGCTGGTCGCACGGCACGTCCTGGACGCGCACCGGCTCGACCCGGATCCCGTGCGGCCGGCACCCGCCCGGATCGCCCAGCTGGCGTTCGGGGTCGGGACGCACGCCTGCCCCGGCGCCCGGCTCGCCCGCACGCAGCTCGCCGACGTCCTGCGGGCGCTGGCGCCGTACCGGCCGGTCGTCGTGCGGGCCCGGGTGGACCGCGGCGCGGCGCTGCCCTCGTGGCGTTCGCTGGTGGTGCGGGCGTCGTGAGGCTCGCGGTGACCGGGGGGTCCGGCTTCTGCGGTGCGGCCGTCGCGCGGCTCGCCGCCGCGGCCGGGCACGACGTCGTGTGCCTGGGCCGGCGCCCGGGACCGGTGGGACGGCACGTCCGCTGGGACGCCGCCGGCGAGGTGCCCGACCTGGCGGGCGCCGACGCCGTCGTGCATCTGGCCGCCGCCGTGGGCGACCCGCGACCCGGGCGCCGGGCCGAGGCGGCGTACCGGGCGGTGAACGTCGGCGGGACGGCCCGGTTGCTCGAGGCCGCCCGGGACCGGCCCGTCGTGTGGGTGAGCAGCGCCAGCGTCTACCGGCCGGGCCCGTATCCGGGACCGGTGGACGAGGATCATCCGGCCGACGGGCAGCGCAACGCGTACGGCCGCACCAAGGCCGCCGGTGAACGTCTCGCGCTGGCGGCGGGCGCCGTGGCGCTGCGCCCCCGGGCGGTGTACGGCGACGGCGACCGGCACCTGCTGCCCCGCCTGCGCCGGGTGGTCCGGGGCGGCCGGGCCTGGCTGCCGGGACCCGACGTGCCGATGAGCCTGACCGCGGTGGAGAACCTGGCGGCGGCCTGCCTCGCGGCGCTGAGCTGGCCGGGCGGGGCGTACAACATCGCCGACGACCGGCCGTACCGGCGCGACGAGGTGCTGGGCCGAGTCCTGGGCGTGCCGGTCAGGCACGTTCCGGCGGGCCTGATCCGGGGAATCGCCTCGGTGACGCCGTCGCTCACCCGCTACGCGGTCGACCAGCTCACCGACGGCATGGTGCTGGACCTCGGCCGGGCCCGCGCACAGGGTTACCGGCCGCGGCGGGAGCTGGCGGACTACTTGGTGTAGACGACGGACGAGCGCATGAGCGTGCCCGCGTGGGTGCCCGAACCGCTGCGCCGGGTGACCACGGCGTCCAGCGAGAAGATGTAGCCGGTCTTGGGGTCGAGCTTCGAGATAGTGGCGCTCATCGGGCCGCACGCCTGCTGAGGCTTGACCTTCACCCAGCCGACGTCACGCTGCTTGCCCGTCTGGAGGTCCTGGCTGATCGCGGTGAGCCGGTACTCCACCAGGTTGTACCCGCCGACGTTGTACCAGCTCGCCTTGGCGCTCGTGGTCCCCGGCGTGACGGTCAGGGCCTGGATCCGGGAGAAGTGCACGGTGTCCGGCAGACAGGTCGGCGTCGCCGACGCCGTGGGGGTGGCGGCCGGTGCGGTCGCCAGGAATCCGGTCGAGGTCGGGATCGGGTACGGGGGGATGCCGCTGCTCGGCCTCGGCGTGGGCGTGGGCGTGCCCTGGGCGACCACCAGCCAGTTGCCGCTGCTGTTGCCCGTACCCGCCGCGGGCGACGGGGCGCCCGTGGTCGAGGAGCCGCCGAGCCCGCCGCAGCCGGCCAGCAGGAGGGGCGCGAAGAGCAGCAGCCAGCGTCGGCCGTTCTTCATGCGTTCCTCCCCTCGTGCCGCCGGATCCTGGTCGTTACCCGGGGTAGATCGACAGCGGGGAGGGCCACTTTAGGAGCGGCCGTACAGCTCCCGGGTGCGGTGAGCGAGGTCTCTGGTAGCGGCCGAGTTGACCCAGGTGCCCAGCACCACCGCCGCGCCGGGGATGATCTTGGCGAACATGCGCTTCGCCGCGCGTACGCCGGCCATCTGCGCCAGCTTCACGCCCAGCTTGAGCATCACGCCGCTGAGCGGCCGATCGGCGGCGCCCGCGAAGAGCCGGCTGGCCCGCTCCCGGCCCGCGGCGACGCCCAGCGCGACCCGCGCGGTCTCGGCGACCTTGTGCACCCGCTGGAGCACCAGAAGATCGGTGGCACGCTCGGCGCTGGTGGGATCGACGCCGTACGCCGCGGCGATGTGCAGGACCATGCGCGACTGCGTCCAGGCCAGCACGCCGACGTCGACCACCGCGCCGGGCAGCCCGGTGGCCCCGGAGACCGCGCCGGAGAGCCGGGCGTGGTTCATGAAGCGCTTGACGGCCTGGTCGGCGAGGGCGTCGGCGGCGACCTCGGGCTGGTCCTCGCGGGCACGTTCGGCCCACCGCCGCGCCTCCGGGCCGAGCCGGCGCACCGCCTCGAGCGCCAGGTGCTCGGGAGCGTACTGCGGGTCGGCTTTCATGCGCGCCCAGAGTGACCCGGGCGGTTCGGCCTGTTCCTGTTCGGTGTCATTCACCAGATCACTCCGAGGGGGGGGACGCGACGATACTGCATTGTGCCTTGCAGATGCACGTGCACGACATGGCTGCCGGAATATTCGACGCCGCGCGGTCAGGCGAGCACCGACCCGGCATCCCGTTCTGCTCATGCCGCACGCGGTGCGACCGATCAGTCACCCAGGAGCACCCCGGACCCGGCAGGAAGGCAGTGCCGCATGACGGTCGACGAACGGCAGGTGGATCGGCTGCGGCCGACTCCGCTGCTGCTGACGGCGGCCGCGACCCTTGTGGCGTCGATCGTCCTGTTCGTGGTGAATTACTCGGAGCAGCGCACCCACGTGGTGTGGGGCTGGATCCCGGCGCTGCTCAGCGCGGTCGTCTCGGGCTGGGCCTGCCGGCGTACCGCCTTCTCCCCCGGTCTCGACCGCGTCACCTCGCGTGTCTGGCGCTCGCTCGCCGTGGTCTGCGCCTTCATCGTGCTCGGCGTCGCCGGCGACGCCCGCCACTACGTGCTCGACCCCAGCGCGAGCGACCGGGATCACGACGTGGTCGCCTCCATCGGGTACGGCCTCTCCATCATGGTGCTGCTCTGGACGCTGATGCGGCTGCCGATCGGCTCCCGCCAGCGGCGGGACCGGCTCATGGTGCGGTTCGTCCTGGACGCCGCCACGGTCACCGTGACCCTCGGCGTCTTCTCCTGGTACTTCACCATCAGCGTCCTCGACGCCGCCCCGGTGGGCAGCGTCGCGGTCGGCCCGATGCTCATGCTGGCCGTCCTGGGAACGCTCGGTTCGCTCGCCTTCCTCAAGGTCAAGGTCACCGGGCTCGGCGGCCTCGACCCGATCGCCCTGCGGCTGCTGGCCGGCGCCGCGGCGGTCGGAGCGCTGGGCGGTGCCCTGTTCCCGCTCACCGGCAACGTGCACCCGGGCCTGAGCGGCGCCATGACGTACATCCCCGGCACCCTGCTGTTCGTCGTCCTCGCCGCCGACCGGCAGCGCCGTGCCGCTCATCTGCACGTGCCGCACCGGCGGGCCCGGCCGTTCAGTGTCGCGCCCTACCTGGCCGTGGCCGCGACGGACGGCCTGCTGGTGGTCGTCAGCAGCTCGGCGGGCGGGGTGGTGCTGACCGTCGCCCTCGCCGCGGTCGTGCTCACCGCCCTGGTGGTGGCGCGCCAGATCAACGCACTCTCGGAGAACGGACGTCTGCTGCGCCGGGTCGACGCGAACCTGCTGGAGCTGAACCGCTACCAGACCCAGCTCACCCACCGCGCCAACCACGACGCCCTGACCGACCTCGCCAACCGCACGCTCTTCGAGCAGAAGACCCAGGAGGCGCTGGACCGGACCGGCGAGGACGCCGAGACGCTCAGCCTCGCGCTGATCGACCTCGACGACTTCAAGGCGATCAACGACCGGCTGGGCCACGCGGTGGGCGACGCCATGCTGGTGGTCGTCGCCGACCGGCTGCGCGAGGCGGTCCGCACCGACGACGTCGTGGCCCGCCTCGGCGGCGACGAATTCGGCCTGCTGCTGCACGGCCTGCGCAGCGACGAGGCGACCGAGGTGCTGGACCGCATCGCGGAGTCGCTGACCCGGCCGGTGCACGCGCTCGGCTACGACCTGCTGGTCAAGGCCAGCATCGGCCTCGCCGAGGTGTGGCCGGAGGCGAGCCCGCAGGAGCTTCTGCGCCGCGCCGACCTCGCCATGTACGCCGCCAAGGAGCGCGGCAAGGGCCGGCACGCCGTCTACGACGCCCGGCTCGAGCAGGACCAGGCCGCCGACGCGCAGCTCGGCGCCGAGCTGCGCCGGGCCCTCGACGACGGCGACTTCACCCTCGTCTACCAGCCCATCGTGTCGCTGCCCGGCGGCGAGTGGACGTCGCTGGAGACGCTGATCCGCTGGAAGCACCCCGAGCGCGGCTTCATCGGGCCGGACGTGTTCATCCCGATCGCCGAGCGCACCGGCCTCATCGTGCCGCTCGGCGACTGGATCCTGCGGACCGCGCTGCGGCAGGCCGCGGAGTGGCAGGAGCGCTTCGGCGCGGCCGCGCCCGGCGAGATCGGCGTCAACGTGTCGGCCCGCCAGCTGCGTGAGCCCGGCTTCGCCGCGGACGTACGGGCGGCGCTGGCCGACACCGGCTTCGACCCGGAGAAGCTGGTCGTCGAGGTCACCGAGACCGCGGTCTTCGACGGCGGCGTCGCGCTGGACGCGCTGCAGAACCTGGTCACGCTCGGCGTGCGGATCGCGCTGGACGACTTCGGCACCGGCCACTCGTCGCTGGGTCTGCTGCGGACCTGCCCCGCCGACACGCTGAAGGTCGACAAGTCGTTCGTCGACGGGATCGGCGGCCGCTCGGAGGAGGCGGTCATCGCCACCGCGATGATCCAGATCACCAACGGCCTGCACCTGCAGGCGATCGCCGAGGGCGTCGAGACCGCGGAGCAGGCGGAGACGCTCTACCGGCTCGGCTACCGCTTCGCGCAGGGCTACCACTTCTCCCGGCCGCTCTCCGCCGACCAGGTCAGTGAGCACCTGGCCGAGCACCGGCCGCTCACCGTGTGAGGTCGAACTCCGCGATATCACCTCAGCGCACCCGAATGACAACCGATAGTGAGGAAGGGGACGACAGCGTCCCGTCCGAGCTACCACGAGGTCGTCACGAATGTCTGCCGCCAGAAGAGCGCCGTCCTTCCGCCTGCCCACGTTCCGCAGCCCGCTCGGGAACTGGCTCGGCAACCGGTCGCTGAACACCAAGATCCTGATCATCGTGGCAGCCATGACGCTCGTCGCAGCGGCCGTCGGCCTCGTCGCCCTCGCGCGCCTGGCCGAGATGGCCTCGGTGGGCGAGAACCTGTTCAAACAGAGCTTCACCGCCTCGAAGCAGCTCAACAAGATCAGCTCCGACACCGGCACGGTCCACGCCTACGTGCTCACGTACGGCCAGTCCCCGTCGCCGGACATCAGGGCGGCGATCAAGAAGATGGACGCCCAGATCGTCCAGGACGGCGCCGCTTACCGGGCCACCACCGTCAACCCGCGCTTGATGGATCAGACCCTGTTCCTGTGGACCAAGTACGTCGAGGCGCGTGACGCCTACCTGAACGCCGCCGACGCCGGGAACACCCAGGCCACGCTCCAGGTACGCGACACCCAGGTCCAGCCGGCGATCATCCGGGCGAAGTACAACCTCGAGCAGCTCGCCATGCAGGAGGAGGACGCGGCCCGGGCCCGCGCCGCGGACGCCGCATCGACGTACGAATCGGCCCGGACGTTCGTGATCGTGACCCTGCTCGTCGGCCTCGCGCTGGCCACGCTGCTGGGCCTGGCGATCGCCCGCGGCATCGTGTCGCGGGTACGCAGCGTCTCACAGGTCATCGACAGCATCGCCGCGGGCGACCTCACCCGCACGGCGAGCATGAAGTCGAAGGACGAGGTGGGCCGCATGGCGGACCAGCTCGACCGGGCGACGGCCACGCTGCGCAGCACGATCTCCCGCATCACCGGCAGCAGCCACACGCTGGCCGGCTCCGCGCAGGAGATGGCCGAGGTGAGCACCCGGATCGCCGTGAACGCGGAGCAGACCAGCTCCCGCGCCGACCTGGTGTCGGTCGCGGCCGGTACGGTCAGCAGCAACGTCGACACGGTCGCCGCGGCCAGCGAGGAGATGACCGCCTCGATCAAGGAGATCGCGAGCAGCGCCGCCGACGCCGCGGCCGTGGCGCGCGGCGCCGTCGAGGTGGCCCAGTCGGCGAACACCACCGTCGCCAAGCTCGGCGTCTCGTCCGCCGAGGTCGGCAACATCGTGAAGGTGATCACCTCGATCGCCGAGCAGACCAACCTGCTGGCCCTGAACGCCACCATCGAGGCGGCCCGGGCGGGCGAGGCCGGCAAGGGCTTCGCGGTCGTCGCGAGCGAGGTCAAGGACCTGGCGCAGGAGACCGCGAAGGCGACGGAGGAGATCTCCAACCGGATCCAGGCCATCCAGACCGACACGTCGGCGGCGGTGGACGCCATCGGCGAGATCGCCGCGGTCATCGAGCGGATCAACGCGTACTCGGACACCATCGCCTCGGCGGTGGAGGAGCAGACCGCCACCACCAGCGAGATCGGACGCAGTGTGGCCGAGGCGGCCGGCGGTTCCACCGAGATCGCCCGCACCATCTCCGGCGTGGCGGAGGCGGCGCAGAACACCAACGACGGCGTGACCGAATCCCGGCGTACCGCCGACGAGCTGGCGCGGCTCGCCGAGGAGCTGCAGTCGCTGGTGGCACAGTTCCGGGTCTGACTCCGGAATTTCCCGGCGGGGCCGCGTGTTTCTCCTCTATCGCCCGTGCGTCCACGGGCGACGTACATGAGGAGGTCCGCAGCGTGCTCGACCCACACGGGCTCTACGAGTTGGCCGACGACCTGCCTGAGCTGGACGGCGTGGTACTCGTCCAGGCACTCACGGGGTTCGTCGACGCGGGGAGCGCCATCCAGCTCGCCCGCGAACACCTTCTGGAGCAGTTCGGGGGGCGCGTCCTGGCGACGTTCGACCTCGACCAGCTCCTCGACTACCGGTCGCGCCGACCTCCGATGATCTTCGTCGAGGACCACTGGGAGAGCTACGAGCAGCCCAGCCTGGCGCTCCACCTGTTGAACGACCTGACCGGCACCCCGTTCCTGCTGCTCGCCGGCCCCGAGCCGGACCTGCACTGGGAGCGTTTCATCAAGGCCGTCCGCGCCCTGATCGAACGCTTCGGTGTCAGCCTGACCATCGGCCTCAACGCCATCCCCATGGCCGTGCCGCACACCCGCCCGGTGAGCGTCACCGCGCACGCCACCGACCAGCGCCTCCTCGGCGAGCGGGAGTCGTGGCTGCAGCGGGTGCAGGTCCCGGCCAGCGTCGGCAACCTGCTCGAGTTCCGCCTCGGCCAGGCCGGCCACGACGCCATGGGGTACGCCGCCCACGTACCGCACTACCTCGCCCAGACCACGTACCCGGCGGCCGCCGAGCTGCTCGTCGAGTCGGTCGCCAACACCACCGGCCTGGTCCTGCCCACCGCGGCCCTGCACGAGGCGGCCACCGAGGTCCGCGAGGAGATCGACAAGCAGGTCGCCGACGACGAGCAGGCCGGCCGCCTGGTCACGTCCCTGGAGGCCCAGTACGACGCCTTCCTGCGCGGCCGGGCGGGCAATCTGCTGGCCGAGCCGAGCGGCGCCCTGCCCAGCGCCGACGAACTCGGCGCGGAGCTGGAGCGCTTCCTCGCCGAGCAGGCCCGCGACGGCGAGTGACCCGTCGGGCCCGGGTGGCCGGTTCCGGCAAACCGCCACACCCGGGCCCAAACCTGCCCCATGATGGGTTCGTCCAGGGGTGACGAGTGACGGGAGTGCCGGGTGGTCTCGTTCCGATCGCGGGTGGCGGAGACCCCGTCGCTGCGTCCGATTCCGCGCGACGTCGAGAGTCTCGAGAAGCTGATCCTCGACCTGGAGAACGTGACCGACGAGGACTCCGCCTGGCGGGTCACCGTGGACAGCACGGTGACCTCGCACAACTTCAGCTACGGCGCCGTGTGGCGGCCCACCGGCACCGGTCAGATCGAGGTCGCGTACGAGGTCGGCGCCATCACGCCCGACCTGCAGGCCGTCATCGCCGGCAAGCCGGTGCCCATGGACGTCGGCCTCGTCGGCCGCGCGGTCCGCACGAAGCAGCCGGTCTACGTCGGCGTCATGGCCGAGTGCGAGGACTGCCTGCGCTGCCAGGCGGCGGCGAACGCCGGCATGGAGGCCGCGGTCGTCATGCCCGTGCTGCGCGACGGCGAGATCGTCGCGGTGCTCGAGTACTACTCGGCCGAGCCGATGTACATCGACGGGCCGCGCACCGAGAAGTGGGCGTCCATCGCCCGGATCGCCGAGCGGGCCCGGTTCTCCGCGGTCGCCGCCGCCGAGCTGCGCCAGGTCGCCGCCGACCGCCTCGCCGTGACCAGCGTGGTCACCGCCCTGGGCGACGCCACCGACGTGCCGTCCACGCTGCGGATCGCCCTGGACTCGGTGCGCGCCGCGTTCGACTGGGCGTACGGGTCGTACTGGGAGATCGACGACGCCGACAACGTGCTGCGGTTCAAGGTGGAGTCCGGTACGGCCGGCGACGAGTTCCGCAAGGTCACCCTGGCGGCCACCTTCGCCGAGGGCGTGGGGCTGTCCGGGCGCGCATGGCGTACCCGGGACCTGGTCTTCGTCCGCGACATCGGTGAGCTTGCCGACTGCGTGCGCGCGCCGGCGGCGCAGCGGGCCGGCGTCCGCTCCGGCGTCTGCTTCCCGATCATCAGCCACGGCCGGATCATCGGCACCATGGACTTCTTCACGAGCGAGTACATCGAGCTCTCGGAGTCACGCGCGTCCGCGCTGCGCAACGTCGCCCAGCTGGTCTCCCAGCGCCTCGACATCGTCCGCGGCAACGAGACGGCCGCGGTGAACGCCCGCGAGCTGCTGGACACGGTCTCGCGGCTGCGCGCGGCGAGCGACGACGCGACCCGGGTCGCCCAGGACGCGGTGTCCCGCGCGTCCGAGATGACCCAGGAGGTGGAGGCGCTGGGCCAGGCGTCCACCGCCATCGGCGACGTCATCAAAATCATCTCGTCCATCGCGGACCAGACCAACCTGCTCGCCCTCAACGCCACCATCGAGGCCGCCCGGGCCGGCGAGGTCGGCCGCGGCTTCGCGGTGGTCGCCGGGGAGGTCAAGGACCTCGCCCGGGAGACCGCGGAGGCCACCCAGCGGGTGGCCGAACAGATCACGGGGATCCAGAACAGCGCGCGTACGGTCTCCTCGGGCATCCACACGACGAGCGAGACGATCGGGCAGATGGACGCCGTGCAGGCCCGCATGAACGAGGTGCTCGAGGAGCAGGCCCGCATGGCGTCCGCGCTCCAGTCCTGACCCTCAGTTCTTCAGGGGCAGCCAGTCCAGCACCGCCTGGATCTGCGCATCCCAGTAGCCCCACTCGTGCTCGCCCGGCCCGAACTCGGCGTCGATGTCGACCCCGTACCGGCGGCAGGCCGCGACGAAGCGCTCGTTGTGCGCCACGAGGTGGTCCTCGGTCCCGCACCGGAGCATGAGCCGGGGCAGCTCGCGGTCGTTCGCCTGCAGCAGGTGCAGCAGATCGTCATCGCCGCCGGCAACCGGGCGATCCCCGAAGACGCGGCCGATCAGCCCGGCGATGTGGGGCCGACGGTCATGCTCGGCCATGTACACCAGATCCAGCGCCCCGGAGAGGCTGGCCGCGGCGGCGAAGCGCTCCGGCCGGCGCAACGCCCACTTGAAGGCGCCGTAGCCGCCCATCGACAACCCCGCGACGAAGGTGTCCTCCCGGCGGGTCGAGACGCGGAAGAAGCTGGAGACCACGGACGGCAGCTCCTCCGAGAGGAACGTCCAGAACTTGAGGCCGTGCCGCTCGTCGGCGTAGAAGCTGCGGTGCACCTGCGGCATGACCACGGCGATGCCCTTGGCGGCGGCGTAGCGCTCGATCGACGTGTAGCGGGTCCAGGCGGTGTCGTCGTCGGTCAGCCCGTGCAGCAGATAGAGAACGGGCGGAGCGGCATCACCGGCGCGGCCTTCGAGGCCGATCTGGGTGCTCGCCTGCTGCGGGAGGAGGACGGTCATGGAGGTGCCCAGCGCCAGGGCCTCGGAGGAGAAGTCACACCGGATCAATGCCATCGCACCAGTATCGCTCCCCCTCGATCACTGAGCGTTCGGCCGACGGGAGTCACTTCTCCAGGAGCTCCCATCGAGGGGCCATCGATGCGTTGCTCCTGGGCGACGCCCTGCCAGGTGAATCCCCAGTCGTAGACGACGGCGTCGCCGTCGCGGAAGCCGTGTGCGCGGACAGCACCGTCGCGGATGACGATCACTGGAGTTGGCATCAGCCGATGATGCCTGTCCGCGCTTCTGCCGGGCGGAGCGGCGCCCTGCGGGCGCTCATCGGTCGGTTGGGAATGTCGTACCCGTCGATTAGAATGTATGTACGAAAACGGCGCCTGAGCTGCGGGGAGATCAACGTGACGACACCTGTTTTGTCCACCGGGCCTGTTTTGTCCACCGGGCCTGCCTTGTCCACTTCAGTGCCGACCGTTCCGCCTTACGCGACCATGCTCGGCTTCGCCCGCTACGTTGCGCGAACCGGCCCGGCGAAGGCGACGTTCGTGGGCGGCCTGCGCCGCCAGCGTGAACGCCGCACCGGCTTCAACCCCCACAGCCAACTCGTCAAGGCCCTCAAGGCGGACATCGCCTTCCGCACCGGCGGCACCTACCTGACCAGCGTCGTCGACCTGGTGAAGCAGCGCTGGAAGCCGCTCTACGAGTCCGTGAGCGCCGGCGCCCTGACCTACCTGCACTCCCTGGGCGACCCCGAGGACGTGAGCCTCGCCCAGACCCGCGACGCCCTCGCCTCGGTGGGCCCACTGGCCGTGAAGATCAACCCCCACTTCGGACTCCGGTACGCGGACAACCGCCGCGAAGCCGTCCGCCTCCACTTCGACGAGGAGCCCCCGACCACGGAAGCTGTGACGGCAACCCTGCACCTGATGGCCCGCCACATGGACGAGATCCTCCCGAACGCGGAACCAGTCCTCGTCGACCTGCGCCGCGGCACGACCCACCGCCTCGACCCGGCGGCGAAGACCGGCGACGTGGAACGCTGGCTCGCCGGCGAGGCGGCGGCGTTCACGGCCATGTGGACCGCGACGGCCGCCTGACCCTACGAATGCCGACCCGGCACTCCGGCAGTCCGGGCCGGGGCCTCCGCGGTCCGGCATTGCGGGCTCGGGGACCCGGGCTCGGGGGCTCCGGGCTCCGGGCTCCGGCACTCTCAGCTCGGGGACTTCCGGCCCCGGGCTCCGGGCATCCGGCCCCGGCACTCCGGGCGCGACGACTCCGGACCCGGCTCGGGGACTTCCGGCCCGGGCCCCGGGCATCCGGCCCCCCGCAGTCCGGGCTCGGTGACTTCGGGCCCGGGCTCGGGGCTCGAGAACTCCAGTCCTCCAGACTCCGGTCCTCCAGCCTCCGGCCGTCCGGGACTCCGGCCGTCCGGGACTCCGGCCGTCCGGGACTCGGGCCATCCGGGACTCGGGCCATCCGGGACTCGGGCCATCCGGGACTCGGGCCATCCGGGACTCGGGCCATCCGGGACTCGGGCCGT